>NZ_SCTW01000119.1 GCF_004322395.1 Methylobacter sp. | reverse complement strand
CGCCCCCGAAGGCGAGATACTTTCTTTTGCGCCGCCAAAAGAAAGTATCCAAAGAAAAGGCGGCCCGTTGCCGCTCAAATCCTGCGCTCCTCACTTTCACCGGGGGTTGCCAGAAGGGCCGTCCTTAGCCCTCTGGCAACGCGCTGCATCCATGCAGCGCCCCTGCGGGCAGTTTCCCGCCGAAAGCTCCGGTGCTCGGCGCGGCAAACGGGACCCAATCCGTGCCGCTACAAGTTCCTACTGCTCAATAGATAGAATTTAACAATGGGAGTGATCTTAAATAACCGAGAATTGCTCTAAGCTGAGAATGTCTCAGCAACTTTCGTTGTTCTGAGATTAGAATCTAACACATCGAATGGTAAGGAATCCCTTACAATCAGAAAATCATAGAATGGAAAGCCTTGTTGGTACGGCGACTGTTTTTGCACAATGATGTGTATGGGCGGAATGGCGTTATTCGATTTTCAGACTAACGCATATCATGAATTGCCTTAATTATGTTTAAAAACCATTAAAGTAATATCATCATTAAATGATTCACTGCGACAAAATTGTTTTAGCCGTTCCAGCAATACCTCAATGATGGCTTGAGGGGGGTGTTGCGCATATTCAACGAGAATATCATTGACCCGCTTGAGGCCAAAAAACTCGCCTTGGGCGTTTTCTGCTTCGGTTAATCCGTCGGTATACAGTAGAACCAAATCGCCTTGGGATAGCGTGACGTTTCTTTCTTCAAAGACAACATTTTTGTTTACGCCCAGTATTAGTCCCTCAGCGTCCAATTGCTTGCATTCGCTTTGAGATGATCTGAGTAACAGTGCGGGCGGGTGCCCGGCATTGGCAAAACTTAATTGCTGATAGGTAATGTCGTATTGCAAATAAAACAGCGTGATAAAGTAGTCGGACCTGTCCAAATCTTCAAAAAGAAAACTATTGAGAACCTTTAGGGTTTCTGCGGGCGTAGCTGAGCCGCTTGCCTGAGTTCGGATGGCGCTACGGGTTTCTACCATAAACAGCGCAGGGCCGATGGAATGGCCGGAAACGTCGGCAATAATCATATCCAAATGATCTTCATTTCGGTAAAAATAGTCGAAATAGTCGCCGCCAACCTGATCGGCCGGCAAGCAATAACCGGTAACGTCAAAATGAGTAGATGTGATCGGCGCCGAAGGCGAAAGAGATGCCTGGATGCGTTGGGCAATCTTGATTTCACTTTGAGCAATGGCCAGATTGATCTGTGCTTGGCGAATTTGCTGTTCGGCTGCTTTTCTGGCAGTGATTTCAATAATGGTGCTCAGTACCAGAGTTTCTTCTTCACTATCGATCAGGCTGAGACCTATTTCAACCGGAAACTCAGTCCCGTCTTTACGTAGTCCGTAGAGATCTCGGCCCACGCCCATCGGCCTGGACACAGGGGCGGCAAGGTATGCTTCTCGATAAGCAATATGAGCATTGCGAAAGCGCTCCGGTACTAATATCTCAATCGGTTGTCCAATTAGCTCAGTCCGCGAGTAACCGAAAGATTTCTCCGTTTGCGAATTGACCATCTCAATCGTTCCTGATTTGTTTACCATAACAATCGCATTGGGTGCGGATTCTACCGCTTGCCGAAATCTGTGTTCCAGTTGCTTACGCTCGGTAATATCGTGGATAAAGCCACTAAACATGTAGGAGTTACCCAGTTTTAACGGTGAGATACTCAGTTCAACAGGAAATTCAGTGCCGTCGCGGCGAATAGCGGTTTGCTCAATTAACCGGTTTAATAATGGGCCAACCCCTGTGCGCAGGAAGCGCTCCAATCCTTGGCGGTGAGCAGCGCGTTGCGCGGAAGGAATAATTAATTCATCAAGACGTTGACCTATGGCTTCTTCCTTAGTCCAGCCAAACATTTTTTCTGCCGGGTGATTCCAGTCGGTAATGATGCCATAAGAATCCATAATCACAATGGCGCTCAAAGAGCTTTCAATAATCAGGCGGATGCGTTTTTCACTTTCGATAAGCGCATCCTGGAAATGCATCCGCGCGGTAATATCCCGATCAACCCCGCGCCATTTAAGCAGTTTCCCCTGGGCGTTGATAATGGGTAATCCGGTCGATTCGGTCAGTATCTGGTGACCGTCTTTATGCCGATAGTGAGCCAGCAGCGCGTAAAAAGGCTGGTGGCTGTTCGCGTATCTTTGCTGGTTTCTTTTATCCTGAGGAGTAAAAAATTCGGTATAGTGTTTGCCGAGTACTTCATCCGGACTGTAGCCCAGTATTTGAGTAACAGCCGCACTGCTATAGCTGTAATAACCATCAGGATCTTGCTCCCACAACCATTCGCCAGCCATTTCCGCCATTTGTCGAAAGCGATCTTCACTTTCAGTTAACGCCAGCTCAGCGTTAAGGTCTTGTTCAGATCGCTCCTGAATCAGTAAGGCTATGTCGAGCTTATCAGATCTCAGATCGGATAGAGCAGAAAGCGATATTAATACCTGGATTTTACTATTTGTCTTAGTGACTATTTCACCGGCAAAGCTAGTCCTGGGCGAAGTCGAAGGGCTTTGGCCGGTGTTTTTTTTAGTTATATCGGCAAAGGCCGACTGCCATAACGCTTTGTCATTTCCGGCAGTGTAGATAAGGTCAACAGGCTTGCCGATGAGTTCTTTCTCGGTATAGCCTAAAAACGTAGCGGCAGAAGGAGTAAGCTGTTTAATACGCGGCACTGCGTCGTCTGAACGAACCAACTCAATGATAATGATATGGATTGCGAGCGGATGCATGTTTTTCAATGAAAAAGTCCGATGGACTTTTCGGGTTCATGCATGATTGCAGGGCCTAATCTGGCAAGTTTAAATAAATTCATAGTTCATCCAACTGAATTGCCACTAAGAATATTTACTGACTAAGCTAAGTTCTGATTTGATAATAAAAAACTCAACATCATTTAGCAATCTATATTTAATGCGGTCATTATGTGAGAACGCTTGATTTGGTTGATTTAGGTCTGTGCTTTGATGAACCAAAATTCAATCGGGTTTGGTGTTGGTGTTCTGCGTAGCTAGATTTTTACTTTCTCGCTTGTTGGCATACATAGCTTCATCGGCATGTCGTAATAATGCCTCTGCAGTGTCGCCGTGTTGTGGGTAGGTGGCAATGCCGACACTGATATTGGTAGTGATTGCGTTACCACGGTAGTTAAAACTGCTTTCAGTCAATGTTTCTTTGATGCGCTTCGCCACCGGTTCTGCTGTTTCTAAAGTGGTATTTGGCAGTAATACTGTAAATTCGTCGCCCCCGTAGCGGGCGGCGGTATCGCAGCCTCTTAAGCAGTGACGAAAGTTGTCGGCGATAGATTGTAACAACAGGTTGCCTGCTTCGTGACCGTATTTGTCATTCACTATTTTTAAATTATCGCAATCGCCTAGTAATAGGGTGAAAACATTTCCTCCACGCCGGGCTTGTTGTAATTGTTTTTCCAATAGATCCATGAACGCCCGGCGGTTGTAGAGATTGGTTAATTCATCGGTTTGCGCAGCGGTTTTGATACGGCTAAAAGCGTGGTAGATGTCGTTGGACAACATGGTAGTGACATAACCAACCAGCAACATAGGAAACAGCCAAGCCAGTAGAATGCTGCTTTGGTTTAAAGAGAATATTTCATCGCCAGGTAGGCCGCTTTTGCCCAAATACAGATAACAAGCGCCGATTAATGCCACTTCCAATAATGTAGTTAGCCTGCCCAAGGCCAAGGCGCTGGTGATGATGGGTAGAAAGTACAAATTAAGCAACAGACTGTCCTGGCGTCCGGTGTGCCAAACGAACCAAGTGACTAACAAGATCATGACCCAAGTTTCTAAAGCCAGTTTCCAAACGTTGGCTTTGGCAAAAAAGTTGAAGTAATGGAATATCATGACGAAGCCGGCAAAAGCGCAGAGCCCGCCTAACAAAAAGATTTTAACGCTTTCTTCGACTTGCCCTACCACTAAGTAGAACATCATCAAGACCAGCAGTAACCACTGGATTTCCGCGACGGTGCGGGAAAAACCGCTAAGCGCGTCGGGTTCTTGATTGAGACGAAAAAAAGGTTCTTTGATCATAGTTAAGTTATCCGTTAATGGTATTGGGCTGTAGAACATAACGAGCGGGTTAATAGCTGTAATTTTAACACAATTGCTGCGAGAAGCCGTTGGATAGCGTTATTGATGAGTGAACCTCTAATGGAGCTTGAGAAGGGAATTATTTAGCCAAGGTTAAAGTAAGTAGTAATACAAAAAATATTTTTAGCCTGACGCTTTGATATGGACTTGATTGGATACAAATTCCGGCAAACTTTTTACATGTGTACTTAGTAACGAGTGACGCTTCGTCATAATCGGTGACAACTTGCAATACAAGCCGTTTGTATAGGGATAAAAGCGGCAACGATGGACAGGAAGACAATCAGTCCTGAATAGTAGGGGATAACTTCATTAGCTGCAAAACTGAAGCATATGATTTTTTAACAAAAAACGGAATGTATACCGAAATTAGACTAAGCAAGAATATGTCTAATGATTTATACGACACCATTTTTAAAGCGGAGAAATCGGCAAAGTCCGAGGAATAAAATACATCCCAACCTAAAGCAAAAAAAATCTTATTTTTGAGGAGGTACGGTTTTTGTACTTGTTTCTTCTCCTCCACTCTGCAAAACCTCTTGCTCGGTTTTTTTATTCATAACGATAATGGAAATTCGTCTGTTAATCGGATCCAGCGGTTCGGTGTCGGCATTGTAAGGAATGCTGGACGATAATCCGATAACTCTTAAAATTTTTTCTTCGGCAAGCCCGGATTGAGTCAGCTCATATCGCGCGGCATTAGCTCGATCACTGGAAAGTTCCCAATTGGTATATTTTTTTTGATTTGGCGGGAAAGGCCGTGCGTCAGTGTGACCATTAAGACTGACCTTATTAGGTAATTCGTTAATAACCGGCGCCAATGCTCTTAAAATTAATTTAATTTGCGGCTCGGGTTCCGCACTGGCCAGTTTATACATGGGTCTGTTCTGGTCATCGACGATCAGGACTCGCAAGCCTTCGGATGTAATTTCCAATTTAATTTGATCCTTGAACTCGGTTAATTCCGGTGTTGAATCTATTTTCTCCTGGATTTTCTGTTTCAAATTTTCGAGTTTTTCCTTTTCGATTTCTTCAGCTTTCAGCTCAATTTCTTCAGGCGAAATATCCTTAGTTTCAGGTATCAGGCCTTTATCGACCTGACCTTGTGCTTCTGTAGTCAGGTCCGAGCCGCCCGCTTCAATAATGCTGGTTCGATCTCCGACATCCAATCCTTTTTCTTCCGTGGATGCTTTAAAAGGATCTTGAAAATACTCGGCAATGCCTTTGCGCTCCGGTTCACTGGTTGTCCCCAACAGCCACATAAGTAAAAAAAAGGCCATCATAGCGGTAACGAAATCGGCGTAAGCCAGTTTCCAAGCGCCTCCATGATGAGCGTGGCGGCCTTTTTTTACCTTTTTTACAATAATTGGTTGTTGGTCGGACATTTTTAAATTAACCCTTATTAGCTCTCAATTTTTCTTCCAGTTCCAGAAAGCTGGGACGCATGGTGGAAACAATCATGGTGCGCATATATTCCGCAGTCATGGCTGGCGAGACGCCTTTGGCGCAGCACAATAATCCTTTCTGGGCGCATTTAAAAACATTGCCTGATGCTTCAGAACGTTCCGCCATAACGGCTGCGACGGGACCGATAAAGCCATAGGCTAATAAAATACCAAGAAATGTTCCCACTAACGCTGCAGCAATCAGCTTGCCCAGCTCCGATGGAGGAATACCGACTGATTCCATTGTATGCACGACGCCCATTACTGCCGCAACAATCCCAAAGGCCGGCAAGCCGTCAGCGATATTTTGAACGGCTTTGACGGGCGCATGGGATTCTTCGTGATGGGTTTCAAGTTCTTGGTCCATCAATTCTTCCAATGCATAAACTTCAACACCGGTAACGATTAAACGCAAGTTGTCGCAGATGAATTCCAATAAATGGTGATCGCCGAGAATTCTTGGTGTAAAGACCGGGCTGCTTTTCGGATCGTCGACAATGCTTTCCAGCGATAATAAGCCTTCTTTGCGTGTCTTAGTGGTAATTGCATAGAAACAAAGCAGCAACTCAAGGTAATAGTCTTTATTATGAGTAGTACCTTTTAAGGTGGCAGTGCCTTGACTGATGGCTGCTTTTATAACAGGCATTGAGTTTCCGCAGATGAAAGCTCCTAAAGCAGCACCAATGATGATGACAAATTCAAAGGGTTGAAAAAGAACGCCGGGGTGTCCACCACCCCCCATAAATCCGCCCATAATTGATATAATGAGGACCAAATATCCAGCAATAACTAACATGTATTCTCTTTTGTGGTTTTTATATTGAAATAACTAAATGAAATGGAATAACTACTGGTGTTAGCAATTATTGCATGATTATTATTATATTGGTCAACACAAAACTGAGCTTCCGATCCAATAATCCTATGACTCATTTTAGCTTGAATTTGAAACTAAGGGGCTAATCATTCATATTTTGTTTTTTCTTGACTGCTGACGCTACCTTGCGTCACATCATGCTCAGCTGCAATGTGCCGTTGCTGCCGGTATTTAATCTTAAATATCTGTTTTTTTCTGCAATGCCGAAATTAATGGGCATCTCGTTTCTCTCCGGCTGATCTGACAATT
This sequence comes from Methylobacter sp., assembly GCF_004322395.1. Classification (GTDB taxonomy): domain Bacteria; phylum Pseudomonadota; class Gammaproteobacteria; order Methylococcales; family Methylomonadaceae; genus Methylobacter_A. The sequence continues at coordinate 12,258 of NZ_SCTW01000119.1, read as the reverse complement.
GGAAATCAGATCCTGCAAGGCCAACTCGATACGGCATAAATCGGCAATCCGGCTTTGAACATCGGTGAGTTTATGTTCGGCGAGAATACGTGCCTCGTTACACTGGTCATCGTCGGTCAATTTTAGCAATTCTGCCACTTCGTTAAGGCTGAACCCCAGCCGTTGCGCGGATTTGATAAAAATAATCCGCTCAACATCATCCGTGTTATATCGACGGATACTGCCCAAAGGCCGATCAGGTTCTGACAATAAATAGCGGCGTTGATAAAAGCGGATTGTTTCGACGCTGACATCAGCAGCTTTTGCCAAGCCGCCAATGGTCAAGTTGCTAACGATTTTTTTCATCTATTGACTCCGTACTTAAATACGGAAGTAAGCTTACAGCAGTTTTACTTGCTGGAGAAAATTCATGTCCAACTCACAACACAGTGGCCGCTTTCTGCTCATAGGCGGATTGGGCGCCGTTTTTGCTTCTCTCTGTTGCTTGGGGCCCCTCTTACTGCTGTTGCTGGGTTTTAGCGGCGCTTGGTTAGCCAACTTGGCCGCTCTGGAACCCTATCGGCCTGTTTTTATCATCATTTCGCTGGCCGCGCTGATTTTTGCCTGGCAACGCATTTTTCGACCGATACCAAACTGTCAGCCCGGCGAACCATGCGCTTTACCACCGGTTCGTCGGTGGCATGCCATGATTTTCTATGGCGTGTTGGTGCTGGTTTTGCTGGCACTGTTTTTTCCTTATCTTCTTCCTTTGTTCTACTAGGCGGCTTTTATGAAACGATATTTTGCTATGCTAATGATGACTATCGCTGTTAACCAGCCGGTGTGGGCGGCACCTCGGACCGTTACGTTGGCAATACCCGGCATGACCTGTGCCGCCTGTCCTATCACGTTAAAAATAGCGCTTAACCGGGTAGCGGGTGTCACTGCTGCGGCGGTGAACTTTGAGCAGCGTCAGGCCGTGGTGACTTTCGATGATGCAAAAGCCGATGTCGAAGCATTACTTCGCGCCACTGGCGATGCGGGTTATCCTTCCACAGTCAAAGAGCTTAGCCAATGAATAGCGTTATTTTGGAGTCCACGCTGGTTTGTCCAATCTGTGGTCACAGCAAAACCGAACAAATGCCCACCGATGCCTGTCAATGGTTCTACGAATGCGAGGGCTGTCATAGTCTGCTAAAACCAAAATCCGGCGATTGTTGCGTATTTTGCTCTTATGGCAGCGTCCCTTGTCCTCCGATTCAGATACACGGCAAGCAGTCAGGTTGTTGCGGATGATAATGAAAGGTTAGCTCTCTACGACCTGATTCAATTGCAAAGCGTGCCAGTGTTACAACACTCACTGACAAGCATATATTTGTATCCGGGGGGCTGATACCGTGGCTCTGTTCTCAGACGGATAAAACAAGCCCTTAAGCGCACTCGTTTCACTGCATAACGCTTTCTTGTTTAAGGTTCTCCCCAATTTTTTAGCGTATGATCAAAGTATGTTCCTTCCACCCAGCAGCTTGCCAACGTTGCAATGCACCCAGTAGTTCCGGTTTGCTGCTTTGTTGTTGCATCGTCGCAGTATCCAGGTCCAGCACTTCAAAACTACGTTTATATTTACCTTCGCTGCGTGCTTCACGGGCGATTAACATTTGTTTGCCACCGGGAATCCAGCCGGCGAATTCGATATAACCGAGTTCCGGGTTGCTCGCATTCGGCGGTAAAACATGCAACACCCAGCCTTGTGCTGTTTTGTGGAACAACCATATTTCCCGCCAAGCTTCCATCGGTTGCACGGCCAATGCCAGCGCATTTTGTTCGCGATTAATGCTGATGGAGTTGTTCCACACGATGCTGTAGGTACAACGTCTTAACAGTTCTTGTTTTCCATCAACCAGTGCCACACAGGTTTCACCAGGTTGCCCGCTCGTGGTTACGATGTTTAAACTTTTACTTGAATTACTCGTTGCGGGTAATGCTGCCCAGCTGTTAGCACTTACCAGCATGAGGGTATTGTTGTATACGCTTAAATCACCATCGGGCAGTTCTTGGACGTTTACACTGGCCAGTTCGGTCAGTGCGCGATTCATGGTCGTGCTGGCGTTTTCGCCGTTACGGGTTTGCTGGTAAGCCAAACGGCTCCACACGCTGGCACGGCGCATGAAAATGCGATTTTTCAGGTAGTCGGGCAAGTCCCGGTGTTCCACTTTATCAAGGATAGCGGCGTATTGTTCATTTAGCTGGTAACGGTCACGCGGACCTAAATCCGGATCGACACATTCGGCGCGAGTTAGGGCTAATGCGGCTTGTGCGCGTTGGATTGGGGTGGCAACGCCCGCCAGTACATAACGATACGCTTCGCCGTCATAACACATCAGCATCCGCCCATCGCGTTCATAACTGATGAACTTGATGCCGTAACGCGCCGCGACTTCCAGGTGTGACGATAAGGCAAGAGCCGCATTTTTGCTAACGCCTGTTTCGGCCGAAGCTCGTTGGGCAAGACGATCCGCCATGCTGCCTAATGCGTCAAATACTTCACTACCTGATGCGCCGCGTAATTCTTCAGCAGGCGCGGCTTTTAAATAAGCTGCGGCGTAACCAAATCCCAATGCCTCAGCGCCGGGGGTGTCGCTTACAAAACGTAACACGGATAATAAATCTGCGGCTTCGTTAGAGGCCAAGGCGGTACGGCGAATTTGATTGGCGCGCACAAAGCCGCCGCGTTCGCGGTGGTAGTCGTACACTTGTAAATAATCCATTCGTTGCCCGCGTATTTCCACTAATTCGCCTTGCCACAATACCGCTTGTTGCTGAGCGGAATCACGAGGTGCTGCGCGTAATGCCGTTGAGTCTTGAACAATCATCGCCATTTCTGTCGGGTTGGCGAATGCCGCGCTGTTTAAACACATAGCAACCAATAAGCGAATGATGTTGAATAAAACAGAGTGTTGGCATTTTAAAATTCGGTTTTTTAATCTCCTCACCCTAATCCTCTCGGTAATCTGCTCCTGCGTTACTCTCGATTGCTGTTCCCGACGCAATTCTACCTCCTCCATCCTTGGAGTCGTACCTCCTGCATCCGTGCAGTCGTCCAACAGGGGAGGGAATAAAGTAACCGAATGTCGATCTGCGCCAGGTAAAGTTTGTCCACGAAATGCGTGACAAGATATAAAAACAGGCTTCGCGTTCATGATTATTCCGCTCCTACTGTTTCGTTGGAACGAGCTGCACTCGCAGCTGAAGCGCCCAATAAATTTGCACCGATAAAACCGCCGCCGGCAGGAGGCGAGGCGATAATCACTTGCACTTTATCGGAGAGTTTATCCGCCAATGTTTTCTGGATCAGCAATGGATGTTTGGTCACCAGTGCACCTTCACGTTCCATTTGTTCCGCGTTAGTTTTGCCCATGTGTTCTGCACGATACACTTCGGCATCGGCCAGTTTTTGCCGTGCATCGGCTTCACCTTCCGCCTCGATGCGGCGTGCTTGCGCGCTGCCTTCCGCACCGCGAATACGGGCAACTTTGTCCGCTTCCGCTTCTAATTGGCGCTGTTGAATTTGCTTTTCTTTGAAAGGCAACACATGCTTCATGGCTTCTTCTTGGGCTTTGGCGGCAATAACTTGTTCACTCGCCGCCGCTTGCGCTTCGGTTTCGCGGCGGGCTTTTTCGGCTTCGGCTTCCAAGGCGGATTGTTTGACCTGTTTTTCTTTGAGCTCCAAGGTGTAACGCATCTTTTGGGTCGCTAACTCTTCGGCTAACAAACTTTCCATCCCCCGCCGATATTCGGCGGGTAAATCAATGTTGCCGATTTGTACATGGCGCAACACAATGCCGTCTCTGGCTAGACTCGCGCTCACTTCTTTTTCAATAAGCTGTTGGATTTCAACACGTTTGACCGAGAAAATTTCGCGCATCGTATAGTTGGCAAAAACTTTATAAATGACCCCTTGTACCGCGGATTCAACCAGTCCTTTGCTGATGTCGTCAGGGCTAATTTTAGCCAGCGCAGTGATTTTAAGCGGATCTAAAGCATAACGAACCGACAAATCGACCCCAAACGACAAGCCTTCGATGGATTGCAGCGGCGCACTGCCGGTTGCACTCTGAATTTCACGCGGGCGATAAACCTGATCGCGCAATGAATACACCTGCATCTGATACAGCCCCGGAATGACCCACACATTACCGTTCCGCCATTCGCTCACGCTGCCGGTGAACTGATTAATCCGTACTCCCACTGCGCCTTGAGGAACACTTTGAAAAGGCGGATGTTGATAAATCCCATAGCCCAGCGCGCCTAACAAAACCACCGTAATTAAAGTTTTGCCGATAAACGCGCATTGTCGCGGTGCGATGGATATTGTTGGGACAACAAAGACTTTACGGGCAGATAAAGCAAACAGGTTACGAATGCCGTGGACGATGTTTTTAACGCGGTTCAACATGATGATTCTCCTTAACTGAAGGTTAATTTGCGCCTGCATGATACCGTGCGCTGGAAGACATTCTTCGTGTTTAGCCAGGAAGGTTCAATGCAGCCGCTCACCCAGTTATTTCACAGCAATGAAGGACTATTCCGAGCGCGGAAGAAAAACTCACAGCGTTTTTTAGCGGAAGGGTTGATAATTGCCTGCATGCACAAAACTGTAGGGATATTTTATGGCTCTATGCGAATCAAAGCGGATTAAACGTCTATTGCTTAGAGTAAATCCGTTCGTCCTGAGCTTGTCGAAGGATGGGCGGATTTACGGTTGAGTGTAATATGACCAATATAGCGCGTCACCTTCCTCCATTCATCTCTTTCGACAAGCTCATGACAGGCTTCGACAAGCTCAGGACGAACGGAGAAAGGTGACCCTACCGGTTTGAGAATTAACCTGGAGAAACAATGACCAAAATAGCGGTAATCGAAGATGATCGCCCCACCAGCAACCAGTTTGCCGGTTGGATTAAAGCTGCGATAGCGGATATGAATGATGTGCAGATCGATCAATGGTTTACCCGTGATGATGCGCAAGCGGCCATTGCCCGTGAAGCTTACGATATTGTGGTATTGGATATTGAGTTGGGGCGGGAGCGTCACGCAGGCGTAGCCATCATTAACGAGATCAATAAGCGACAGCAAGGCACGCCCGTTCTGGTCGTCTCCGCCATGCCCGCCGCAATTTATCGCAGCATTATGAAGGCACTCGACGCTTGGGATTATTTGCAAAAAACCACCTTTGAAGAAAGCGACTTCATCGAAACTTTCCTGGACATGTTACGCGTGGCTAAAAGCCGACAGGCTCAAGTGGCAAAACCGGAACCGGTACCCGCACAGGAATTAACCCTTGATCCGCTTTGGCAACTCAGCCCATTATGGCGCGGTGAACGCATCAACTTACCCCTCACCGCCCAACGTATTCTCGCCACACTTTATCAACATCGCGGTGAAGTGGTGTCCTATAACGACTTGTTTGAGGTAGTGAAAAGCGGGCGTAATCGCGACAATGTGCGTAAACACGTCAGCACCATACGCGAAGCGTTTCGTGAACTTGACCCTGATTTCGATTGCATCGAAAACGTGCCGATGCGCGGCTTTCGTTGGGTGTCGCGATGAACCTGGAAAAATTATTTCGTCCACGAAAAACACGAAAAGCACGAAAGGTTTCAAAGAGCTATCAAACCATAGATCGTCACCTAAAGGGGGAGACGCTAAGTCAATACAACACATTGATTTATTTCGTGTCTTTCGTCCTTTTTGTGGATAAACTGCGGTTTTTAGTATGAAAGTCGTGTTGCCGGCGCTAGTCGAACTCGCGGTGCCCCGTTTAGGCTTAGCCGCATTCCACAATCGTTTGGTGTTACGCGCCACCTTTATGTTGCTGATGCTGGCAACGCTCGCGCTGGCTATCGTGTTGCTCCATGAAGAAAAACAGCGCAGTTATCAAAACTACCAAAGCAGCTTTAGCAAAACTCAAGCGGAAATCATGGCGAAACTGCGCCACCCAGCCGGCCAATTAGCCCTGTTAAATCCCAGCGCCGGCAATTTTTCCACGCCGCTGCATCCGCTGATGTTGCCTTACGGCTCATTGGATTTCGACGATCAATATAAAGCGCAACAAGCGGTTGAAATGTCCGGCTGTAGCGTGGTGTACCCTAATGGCAGCTCGATTTGCGTCGCCATTGGCAATAATCCCTATGCCGGTGGCTTCATTTATTTGGTGGGCAGTTTTCCGAGCACCGAACTGGTCAGTAGAAAACCCGGCCTGTTGCAACTGGATGCCGTCCACCGTGCGCGGGTCAATTTGCAGATGCGTGGCAAACAGTGGCTGTGGATTGCGCCTTTTGAAGCGCAAAATGCACCGGAAGCGGCCAGCCAACAAGGACGGCTGACCGGCTTTGTCGAAACAGGCGAGTTACTCAGAAGCGATGCCAAGCCGGTGCGCGATTTTCGCGGCTGGTTATGGCAGAGCCCGCACTGTACGGGTGCCGTCAGCGATACCCCAAACTGCCCAAGGCTCGCCTACTTTTCCATACGCTTGCCCGTTGAACCCTTGCGCGACGCACTTTTTCAAGGCCGCCGCCCGGTTTGGCCTCCCGCTGATTTGGAAAATATTCATCTCAGTATGCAAGTGCTGGCTCCCCAAAATACCCAGCCCTTGTTTGATAGCAATACCCAAAACGCATTGCCGCCTTTTTCATTAAACGACTTGCAAACCATCTTGCAGCCCGGTGAGACTTTATCGGTGCGCAAACTGGGGCAAACGTCCCAAGCGCTGTTAACCATCAAGGGTAAGCAAGAGGATGAAACATCGTCACCTTGGCTCACTCGCTTAATTCATCGTTTACCGATTCAAGCGGTTCCCGAAAAGCTTGAACTGCATGACATCATTACCACCGCCGCAGGCCGTTACGAAATGCGATTAACCGGCCAACTGCGCAGCCTTGATCGCGGTTTAAGCATTGCCGCAACACGAACCTCCTGGTTTGTTGCGGCAATGCTGGCGGCGATTGTTTTGGCGTGGCTGGTGATTGAATTCAGCTTTGTGCGCCGTGTGGCGGTTCTCACCAAACGCGCTGCAACGGTGTCGCACACCATGCAAGAAGGACAGTTTGAACAACAGTTTAAGCAACTGGATTTTGCTGACTTACGCGGACATGATGAATTAGGGATTTTGGCAGGCAGCTTAGCGGATTTATTACAGCGCGTTAAAAACGACATACAGCGCGAACACATCCGTACTCAACAAGAACGCGAAATGTGGCATGCCGTCGGACACGAAATTATGTCGCCCCTGCAATCGTTGATGGTATTGCATGGCTCATCCGACGATGCTAGTCATCGCTATGTACAACGCATGCAACAAGCCGTGCGCGTGTTATACGGCAGCGCTTCGCCCAGCGAAGCCTTGGAAGCCGTAACCTTGCAGATCGATACACTGGACATCAATCAATTTTTACAAAATGTCGCCGATAATGCCCATTTTGCAGGCGTGTTAAACGTACAGTTTCAAACGGACTCACTGCCGAACACACAAGTACATGCGGACGAATTTTCTCTCGAAGATGTCATCACGCACATTCTGCGTAACGCCGATCGCCATCGCATTCCAGGCACTGTCATTCACATCAACCTTAGCGTCATCGACAACACCGCGCACATCGGCATTCACAACCAAGGCCCCCCGATCAGCTCCGCGTTATTGGACAAAATATTTGAGTACGGTATCTCAGATATGGAGGTCTTTAATAGCAACGAGCGACGAGGACAAGGACTGTTTGTTGCGCGAACTTATATGGCAAAAATGGGAGGGACAATTCGGGTCGAAAATCAAAATGACGGGGTGAGTTTTGTATTGACCCTGCAGTGTGTGGTGTAGCGGGCTTGCTGTCAAAGTTAATGGCTTAGAAATTAATAAGCAGTTACCATGAAGAGCATGAAGGACATGAAGAGTTAAATTCTTCATGTCCTTCATGCTCTTCATGGTTTAAAAATAAGTTTATAAACAAAACTTACTCAAGTTATTTACGGTAGATGACTGGCATAAACAAAAAGCCTTGGAAAAAATTTTAATCTTCAAGCCTTAATAAAATCGATCAGGATTCGGTTGATGTTTTGCGTGAAGTCAGGGAAGCTCGTGCGCAACAAGTTATTGATGCAGCGCGAAGTTAACTATGCAACGTTATGTAATACCAATCCCAATAAGTTCACATACCATCCCTTCTCCAGTGGGAGAAGGCTAGGTTGAGGGGATTTTAATAATAACTTATTGGGATTGGTATAATTGACAGTTCGGTTTTTGTGAAGCTGTTTCTTGATGAAGTTGATAGAGACAAAGCACAACAACTTTTTATTCAGGCGGCGGCAGATCAGGTAATACTGATTGCGCCTGACTTGCTTTACTTGGATGTTATTAATACAGCCCAACGTTGCGGTATTCCGCTTGAGGGCGTGGTTGAGTTGCTTGAGGCGCAGAAATATTTGCTGCAAATGCGGGCGGTTTCCGATGCTGAGCGAAAAATGGCCTTACAGATTATTGCTCAAGGTCACGCCAAAAGCGGTTATCCTTCAATTTATGACGCTCTTTTTCATGCGATGGCTTTATGTAATGAAGGCGTGTTGGTGACAGCCGATAAACGGCATTTTGCTAAAACTCAGCAGCTTGGCAGTATTTATCTGTTGAGTGAGTTGTCTTTTTGATAAATGTAATAGTACATCCTACACACTTACCGATCGATAACGACCCGTTGTTGCCGTTCAAAGAACTTTCTTAGTCGTCTGATACTTGCCAAACAGCTGACAGTTGTAAGATAAAAAAGAAACTTTATTTCTGAATAATACATTGCTAAAAACAGGAGAGATGATGGAATTTGAATTTAAACATTTAGTCGTTTTGATGCTATTAATTTCTGGAACATCTACACTTAACGCTAAAGAAATAACTACTAAAGTTGTTGATGGACTTGGTCGACCAGTCAGTAATGTTAAGGTTAACATCCATTGGCTTAAGGCAGTAACCGAGGATGATGTCCGAGAAATAACCTTAGTAAAGTTAAAATCAGATCAAAATGGACTGGTTAAAGGAAACTATGACGAAACCTCTGTTCCTCATGACGAAACTATTTCCTACGGTGTTTCTAAGAGAGGTTATCGGGAATATACATCATCAAACTATAAACCTGAGTACATTGTTAAACGAGAATATAAACTAATTGATCTAAAAAGGATTATTAAATCTTCTGGTGATAAGCAAATTGAACAACTACGCGAGTTTCTAGCAGGCGAATACACAAATTCAAAGTTGCCACTTGAAGAGCAAGTGTTTATCGAAGAAGAAAAACTCAGACCTGCACTAAGATCGTTATTACCTGATCCTCATGTTGGCATGGCGGCAACAGGGTTGCTTTCGCTTATAGGTGTTCCAGAGGACTTGCAACTCATTGTAGATCATGCGCCACAGCCAAAGGATGAAGCGTTTGGTAGTCGTTGGGCTTATCAAGTTGTCACAGCCTTACTTGAACCTTCTTCAGATAAAGAATGGTTGTTTCTGAGGGATTCCGCAATAAACAAATATGAAGACAAATGGGTTGAATACGGAGCCATTCAAACCTTAAAACTAATCGCCTCACCAAATAGTAAACGGATTTTAAATGAAGTTGCATTAATTAATAAAAGTCGTGTTGAGGAGCTTCAACGAGCAATCGAGTATATTGATTCAAAACCTGAACCTATTGCTGACAAAAACCTGCTAAATGCTGGAAAAAAAATTGCTAGAATATTAAATATTGGCAAATGGCAAAAAAATTCAAAGCCCCGTTATAACAAGAAGAAAGATAAGGCTTTAATTGATTGTGAATATATTGCGGGTAGAGATTGGCTTCTTTACACCGCAACTTTCCATAAGATTTTGGGCGTTTGGAAACTTCGTGGTGTTCGAGAAACGGGGCAAGCTCTTCTACCCTATAAAAATTAGGAATAACCACTGCCAATCGGACTAATATAACTATTCCGGCTGGCTACTTTGAACGTTGGATGACTGTTATCGGACTTTGACTTGCCGTTAACCTGGAATTACTAATTGACCGGTATGGCCGGTTACAAACGAATTGTCAATTAAGACAATGTGATAGAAATTATTGTCAGCCAGTTTTGACGTTACTGACTGGCAAATATTCGATGCTGCTTCACACTCCTAGGCATTTGTACTAATTATTTAGCTTGTTTTATTGTGTTCAAATTTTTGTAATTGATTTTTGTCATATGCGATTCAAAAGGCTTAAAGCCAACCAAATTTTTTAGTAATAATGGGGTGTAAAATGACCGCGACCGTTAAAAACGTTCAAGATGACGTAAGTTCAGATATTAAAGAATCTGGCGATGCAATAAATTTCACAGATCATGATGCCAAGATTGCTGAACTTGCTTATTACAAAGCTGAAAGTAGAGGTTTTGAACCGGGTCGCGAACTTGATGACTGGCTTGAGGCAGAACAAGAATTAACTGGTTCTGCTCGATTTCATGGGGTAGTTGCCAAAGCCGGGTAGGTCGGACAACATCTTTTCGTTGCCCGACATTTTGGCTGCCCATTTTTTCTTAATTTAAAAAAACATGAGCGAAGCTCGCCCCTTTACTCTATCTTTTGCGTTGCCGAAAAATGTCGTTTTGTGTCCATGCGTTTATGCAGAAGCCGCATAACCGTCACACCATCCATGTTTTTCACATAGTAAACAATATGGCTTACATAAGGAAAGCTCAATAAATCTTTAAAGATTCTGTCTTGGTTCATACCAAGCGAAGGCTCAAGTGCAAGTTTTCCAAGTAACACTTCAAGTCCGTCTACATATTTTAAGGCTTGAGATTGTCCCCAGTTTTTTAAAGTATGCTCAACAATTGCATCAAGATCACGTTCGGCTTGTTCGGTAAACTTATAGTGCGGCATTCGTTATGCGTTTTCTTTGGCGATCCATCACCTCTTGACCCTCTTTAATACGCCCCGCGTGTAAATCATCAAAACCTTTTTGCAGTTCCGATTTTAGCCATTGTTCTTTTAAGAATTGTAATTCTTCATATTCGCTTGCCGAAACCATAACCGCCACAGGTTTGCCGTTTTTATTAATACCAATAGGCTCTTTTTGGGCTTTCAGTAGAATTTCCCCAAATTCTCTTTTGGCATCGCTCGCGTTACATATTTCCATGACAACCTCAATATCAATTAATTTAATTATTTTGATCAATCTAACTAGAACAGGTTTTGTTGTCAAACAGTAAAACATTGGAGCTAGGCTAATTTTTAAACACCTTAACAATCTCGCTCAAAATAAGTTTCCGTTCTTCTGCCGTGAGTGGCGGAAACTGTTTGGGATCAGAGGTTTTCGGCGGCATTTGCCGGTAGCGGACTTTTGTCAGCAAGCTGCTTTCTTCAAGCCCTGAAAGATTGAGTTTGCCGGAATCAATCAAGGCCTTTAAATTGACTTGGGGCTGGTCGTCCGCCATTTCGGCGTGACACGCGCCGCACTTGGTTTTTAACAGCTGACTTATTGGCGCGAACTTTTGCATCATGGTTTCGGTAATTTTGAAGGTGTCGGCATTGGCGGCAATCAAGTCGATTTTATTTACCCGCTCTCCGAGGCTTAAGCGAAGAATGGCTCCATTTTTGTCGTCAATAATAATAATCGAGCCATCGCTCCATTCCAGTAATCCGGTAGGCGCACCCAGTGGATTGAGGTTATTGGCGCTGCTCCAATTTGAAATCACCTCGATCAGCGGCGCGTTCTTATCGGGCTTGCCGTTTGCATCCACGGGCAGGGCCACTAATCTATGACCGTATGCCGCATAGCCATGCAGAGCGATTAATAGCGTATTTGCCAGCATAGGCAGTTTTTTTGATGAGGGATAAATCATGCCCAGCGGGGCGCTGTGTCCGGGCAGAGGTCGATAGGCCGGGATAAAACTTGAGTTCTCGCATTCCTCTTTTCTGGTTTTAAACTCTGCAAACGATACGACTTTATCGCCATCGTTATAGCAATAGGGCCAGCCGTAATGTTGAGCCTTATTGTCCGGCGATAATTGTAAAATATTGATTTCTTCAGAAGGCAGTTCGCTATCGGGCAGATCGATGGCATTTTCGCCTTGCGCAACCAAGCCGCTTGGATGAACGGTTAATGCCATTGAGTTTCTCAAGCCGTTGGCGAAGGTTATGCCGGAATCGGCAATCAGGTTCATTTGAGCATCTAAAGAATATCGCCGCACCGAGGCCAAAGGCAGCTCGCCGGAGTTTTCATCACA
>NZ_SCTW01000118.1 GCF_004322395.1 Methylobacter sp. | reverse complement strand
AACGCGCGAATAGCCCATTATGGCCAGAGCTTGTGCTCAAATAACAGGCCGGATATACGTGTGCAGTCGTCCCTAATCCTGACGTAGTAAAGTGCTTGCAAAACGGGAGGAGTCCATATATGGACACACTCTAAAATAATCTGAAATAAGGCTTTTGCAAAAAAACAAAAATATTCCAGCAATTAACAATGGCGTAGCCAAAATAAATCATAGCCTTTTAATATAGCTAGTATTATTATCATGAAGGTTTTTATGAGGGACTGGCACTTTGAGTCAATGTGCGAAACGATATTCAAATATAATAATGAGGATTGTTCACGTGAAAAAAATTATCTTTACGACCCTGTTACTTGTAGTTTCATTCTTTAGTTTGTCTGCTATTGCTGAAGAAAGTTCGGCTATGCAGGATTTACAAAATGCCAACCAAGACGGCCAGGAAGCTGTTGCCGCCCCAACCCCCGAACAGGCCAAAGATGAAGCGGGGCAGACTTTTGACACACCTCACGACTCCAGCGCTACGAGCCAGGAGTCGAGCAGTCCGCAGCAATAGCGTATATGTTCTCACGAAGTACTTTTTGCGTAGTGAAGATGCAGGCTTGCCGACATTGGGTCGAGTCATTGCTCACTTAAGTTTTTACCCGTTGTTGGGTAGAAATGTCCATAAAAGCTCTCGCAAAAATAGCGACTCCCCGTGGGCACCAATATCAAATAACAATTTGGCTTTTTGAAACTTAAAATCTTTTAACGCTTAAATTGAAGTGTTGTTTTGCCCGGTTCTGCAAAACCAGATGTTTTCGGGGTGTCGCTTGCTGGCGGCGCCCCAGACTGAACGGCATCAATATTCACATAGCCAATTTGACACCGATTAATGATTCAATATCCAAAGCTATAAGATGATAATCCTATTGAATGAACGATACTGGTATCCTTCATTTATATGCAAGATTCGTTACTGAGATAATATTAATTAAATAAGGAAAAAGCGATGAAAATTTTATTGATAGGTTTACTGATTGTTATGACTAGCTCCGCATCTTTCGCCGCAGATGATGCACCTGTAGTCGATCTTAGAGACACCCCAAGTACACCCGCTTCAGAGGAAAATAAAGACACGAGTACGGTTGATCTCTCCGACAAACAATCAGATGTGGTTCATTCGCCAAGCCTTGAGAACACTACACCTGCTGGGCAGGCCCCTGGCGGCCCAATCGAGCAGGACGCAAAGTAGTAAAAATATCGCATCAATACGCCTTGGAGGCTATCGGATTATAGCCCACTAAAAACCATAAGCCATTGAAATAAAAAATAGATAATTTTTCTAATGAAAACCGGCTAGGAATAAATATGTTGGTTTATTTCAACGTCTAAATCCGACAGTCTTCCAGGAAAGATATTTTATTTAAATAGGCAAGCCCTATTCCAGTAAAGCGGCCAACTCTAGACCATGTAATGGTTACTTCAGTTTGTCCGCTTAGCGATACGCATCGCAATATGAAATTACGAAACGCTGAATTTAATCATGGAGCTTAAGCCCCGAGCCAATCATGACTTGTAAAATCAGCCTGCGCTTAACACTACTCTACCACTGCCCGCCTACAAGCAAGGCATTCATGGTGCCTGACGGACTAAATCTGGTCTTTTATGAGCGTTAGGCACGATATGACACATCAAACAATACAGTGAAAAAGTCCATCCTTACAGGTGCAATATTTTTTGTTCTAGATGCACTTGTCATAAATCAAGGAGTCATCTCATTATTTCTAATTCTTATAATTATTTTATGGTGGCTGCCAAAGTCTGCCTTTAAAAAATATACAAAACAAAGTCCGAAATATGAGCTGACCAAGGTTTTGATTTACGGTTTTACCGTAATCGCGGTTTTTACGTCAAATAGCATTAATAACAAGATTGCCCAAAATCGAGCGAATGACCTCGTCCTGGTCATTGAGAACTTCCATCAAGTTACCGGTGACTATCCTAAATCTTTAAATGACTTAGTGCCTTCGTACCTTCCAAAGGTACCGAAGGCAAAGTACACTTTAGGCTTTAATAGCTTTAAGTACATTAATTATGAAGGAAATATTTCGCTTTTTTATCACGCTATACCACTCTTTGGGAGGCCAACTTATGTCTTTGATCGCAAAGAATGGATATACCTTGACTAGCCTTAACAAGCAAAGGCAGTGGACTCATGGACATATGCCGCACCGCTGCTTTATCGGAAATGAGCAAGAATATGAATCCTAAATCCGCCTCTGCTCTAGTCTGGGCTTCAGTATTTGTAACTTTCCTTGGTCTCAGTGTTATGTCACCCGGAGCTCAATTTCTATCCTACATAGTTGCTGCCGCTCTTGCCATAGCCCCGGCATTTTTTAGCTCCAAGAAGTCCCGCGTTGCAGGCGGCGTAATGCTAGCAATCAGTCTTGCATTTGCGTACCACGGCTACCCTGCATTTAAAAAAGAGGGTGAAGACTATCGAAATCGAGTGGAAGTCGTATCAGCACAGTCACATGCGCAGCAAGAGAAAAAATGAGCTGGCACTTGTTGCCACCCCGTCTATTCAACACAGACACGTACTAACTGCTTTCAGAGCAGCTCAGCAACAACTACCCACTAAATAAATGAATACCCACCATGACTAAAAAATTATTCCTGACCGTTATTTTTATTTTTTCACTCCAGCCATTTTTTGCTCAAGCCGCCAGTCCTGTGAATGCGTCAGAAGAAATCGGTTCAGCAAAACTCTGTGAACAGCAACAACGCCAAATCAAAACCCTTGAGAATGACCGAGAAAAAATGACTCAAGAAATCCATTACCTTCAAGACGAAGTCCGGCATCTCAACCAGACCCTCGACGAAATCAGGTCACAGGTCGGCAACAGCGAGCCTCGTCCGCTCTCATACTAACCGCCTTGGGCGGAATAAAATGCTCGTATTGCATCCGTTTTGATCCTGTTGGAACGTTTTGAACCTAATCTATCCAAGCATAGTCAAGATGCCCAACTAGTAGCATTGGCAGAGTTAATTAACCTTGCCGAACAATTTTGTGAAGTAAAAAAGCGTACGGGTAGAACCAAGCCTGATGTGGTGACTTGAAGGCAAGCGGAAGGTTCCCTGGTTCCCTCGCTAAGGGAACCAGAAATTTATTGCCGTTATGCGTCAGATTACGTTCATACTAATCTGGCGGCCTTTTAACTATTTCATTTGCAAAACAGCCTAAGTGTGGGCGGCCTGATGTAGACCACATCGCCCCTTACTCATAAAAATGATGATGCGCTAAGTTCCAAACCTACAGCACCTTTTCCAATATCTCCAACCGCAAACCTGCAACTTTAGGCATCCATAGCTCCGGGTTCACCGGAAACACTTTGCTTACCCCGGTGCGCCGGTAACCGCGCCGTTCGTAAAATGCGATCAGTTCGTTCCTGCATGAAATGACGCTCATAACCGATTTATCGACGGCCCAGGTTTGCTTTGCGGCTTGCTCTGCTGCTTCCAGCAACTGCTTGCCTATGCCTCTGACCTGTAATGGCGGACTTACTGCCAGCATACCGAGGCAAACTTGTCCGGCCTGTTTCTGCAAATGTATCGACCCAACCAGTTCCGCTTCGGCCTTGCACAGCAAAATCATCGAATCGTCACTTGAAATCAATTGCAGGATTTCTTCCGTGTCGGTTCTGAGCCCGGCCAGTAAATCAGCTTCCGTGGTCCAGCCTTGTTGACTGGATTCGCCGCGATAAGCTGAATTAATCAAAGCGGCGATCTGCCCGGCATCCTGTTTTTCAGCCTTGGATATCGATAAAGTCAACGTCATGATGAAAGCAACATTTCCACAGCATCGCACTCGCCGGCAGTCAATTCAAAATCGAAGATCGCAAGGTCTTCACGCATGTGGTTTTCCGATGTGGCGCCGGTTAACGGAATAATGCCGGTTTGGCTTAAGTAGCGGAAAAATATCTGGGCGGCGCTACGCCGGTATTTCTCCGCCAGCGTTTGCAGCGTGGCATGAGACAAAACATTGGGATTGGCGGTCAGTGTCCAGAAGCTTTGGTAAATTATCCGATGTTCCCGGCAGAAAGCGCGGATGACCCGATCGTACTGAGTTTCCGCATAAAAACGGTTCTGGATAACAGCCGGCTTGATCGCCGCATTTCGATACAATAGTTCAAGCTGATGGGGATCATAGCAATTGCTGATCCCCAGTTGCTTGACCCCGCCGCTGTGAAAGATTTGCTCCATCGCCTGCCATACTTCCAGGGTGTGCTGTAAGTTTGCGAACGGCGAATGCAGTACCAGACAATCCAAATAAGTGGTTTGCAGATTTTTCAGTGAAGTCTGGAATGATTGCATTACTTGCTCGCTGAGATCCGCGTTGGGATCATAAGGCACTCGCATCGGATCTTGGCCGCTGAGCGAAGTGAACTTGCTTTGCAGGTAAAGCTCAGAACGATCTATCCCGCGTTTCAGACAGGCGGCCACACCGTCGCCGACCCCCGCTTCGTTGTAATGCTTGGGCTGGCAGGCGGTATCGATGCCGCGGAACCCCAGTCCGATAGCCTGTTCTACCAGCGCCGCCGTGCGATCTTTCTTCCAGGCCGTACCGTAAATAATCCGGGGTATCCGTACGCCATAAGCGGACGTTAAAAAGTGGTTAGGGTTCATAAGCATTCCTGAGAAAATGTTGGATCTCGATTATCCTCGCACGTTTGATGACTTCGGGCTACCGGCTATGTCGCCGAGTAATGAATTTTTGATTCTGCTGTTAACGTGTAGGAGCCGGTGGCGGCGATCCGGGCGGAGGCGGCGGAATCTGCGAGGCTGGCGGCGTAGAGCGACGGGATGATTGATACGAGAACTGCCCAGACACAGGAACCTGATGGCCTTTGGCATACATGCATTGAATAAAAGCCGCATCGTAGCGCTCTTGCGCTTCGTACATCGAGGTACTGGCGGCGCCGGTACCGACCAAGCTGCCGCCCACCAAACCGCTACCGGCTCCGATGGCCGCACCCTCTCCCCCACCGATTGCAGCGCCGGCTGCCGCGCCTAGCGCCGTGCCGACTGCGGCGCTAGTGACTCCGCTTTTTACCGCCGCTTGGTTAGCTGTAGTGCCGCCGACCTGGAACGAAGCATATTGCTGACAGATAACATTATCGTTACTAAACTGTTCGAAAGATAGACCGGTACCCGGCAGCACCATAACACTGGGCCCACTTGGCATACTGACGCAGCCGGTGACTGTCGTCAGTATGGCCATGGCCGAAAACATTAGAGTTAAACGCGACATATTAAGACTCCTTAACGCGGTGTGGGCGGTACCGGTTCAACTTCTTGCCAGCTTTCTGAGCATTGCTTGACATAAGGGTAATAACCTTTGGGATTATTGCAGTAATACCAGTAACCGGACGGATATTGTTGGGTATTCTGCGGGGACTGCTGTATATAAGTGGGCGGTGTAACGGGAACGGTGATTATCGTCGGTGGATAATAGTAAGGGGATTGGTAAGGATAATAGGACGGATACGGATAATAAGGATAAGAATAAAGTGGTACGCCAAAATAAAAACCGAAACGGCTATGAGCCCAATCGGCCTCACTATACAAACCGCAAGCTACCAATAGTAGCGCTGTCAGCATTGTACGTGCTTTCATTATTTACTCCTCTCAAAACAGTAGCCAAGTCATCAATTGCCGATAATTCAACTATTGCGTCGATTTCATACAACTGCTCAACATATAGGCATGATGCTTTTAATGCCGTAAACACGTCAAGTTGTGCAAACTACGTATAGAAAATAGCGGGGGCGCATGATAGGTATTTATTTGGTTGGAACCCAAGGCCATTTACTCATAGGGTGTTTTTCCGGTTCAGCGCAGCCGCTTGATCCATGGTCATATGGCAACTTCCCGGAAAGCTTGTACGCAAAAACCTTTTTCAATTGGCTGAAACAACTTCCTGATCAGATAGGCATTTGTACTAATATTTTTTTTTGCCTTCATGGATAGAATGGTTTGCGGTCTTTAAAAGTAAAGTTTTAAAGCATCGGCGCGCCGGCAAATTTTTCGGTTGAAAGAGGTAATTTAAAGGCTAAGTAGACTAAAAAACTCTCCGCTGTTGAGTTCATATCTTTAAATCTTTTATGGATAAAATGAGGCTCGTTGATATGCAGAACTCCGAAGTTATTCTTACTGCCGACCTGCTCCAACTAATCATTTATTTCGGAGCCGTAATTGCGATCACCGGTATTATGCTAGGTGGCGCGCACCTGTTGGGCCAGAGGCATCACGCCAAAGCTGCCGACGAGCCTTTCGAATCGGGGATTGTTGCTGCGGGCGATGTTCATATCCGATTTTCCGTTCAGTTTTATTTACTTGCGATCTTTTTTGTTATTTTCGATATGGAAAGCGTATTCCTGTTTGCCTGGTCGGTGGCATTGCAAGAGTCCGGCTGGTTCGGTTTTATCGAAGCACTGATTTTTATCGGCGTATTAATCGCTGCATTGATTTACCTGTGGGCTATCGGCGCTCTTGATTGGCGTACTCGCCGGCAGCGTAGCGTCGGATCATAGGAGAAACTATGCAGCATTGGACTTTAACCAAAGCGGAGACCGATTCCAACTCACAGCATGGGCAGCAGACTTATGATGAGGCGTTGCGCCGTAATTGCCTGTTTGCCAAGCTCGAGGATATGGTCGCATGGGGACAATCTCATTCCGTTTGGCCTTTTAACTTCGGCCTGTCTTGCTGCTATGTAGAGATGGCGACCGCATTCACCAGCCGCCATGACATTGCCCGTTTCGGCTCCGAAGTGATCAGGGGGTCGCCTCGTCAGGCGGACCTGATCGTTATTTCGGGCACTGTTTTTATAAAAATGGCGCCGGTGGTCAAGCGGCTCTACGACCAACTGCTGGAGCCGCGCTGGGTCATATCCATGGGTTCCTGCGCCAACTCCGGCGGCATGTACGATATTTACAGCGTCGTACAGGGAGTGGACAAATTTTTACCGGTGGATGTTTATGTGCCGGGCTGTCCGCCCCGGCCCGAGGCCTTATTGCAAGGATTGATGCTGTTGCAGGATGCGATAGGCAAAGAAAGACGTCCGTTAAGCTGGGTAGCAGGCGATCAAACGGTAGCTAAATCATCCAAGCCCAGTTACCGCGATTTGCTAACCGAAGAAAGGATGCATGCCCGGCAGTTGAGAAGTCCGGACGAGATATAGCCTGGCTGGTAAATTTTTTCGCGTATACGTAGGGCGTGCTGTGCGCGCCATTTAGTGTCGCTACCGCGACGTTTATTTGAATCGGGTTCTCGCACCCGAGGGCGAGTTACTTTCTTTTGCTTCGCCAAAAGAAAGTAACCAAAGAAAAGGCGACCCGGTTGCCGCTTGCTTCCTGCGCTGCTACGAAAACCATCCCTGGTTTTCGCCCTGCGGGCCAGCCGATGGCTGTTCAAATTTGCTCCTGGCAAATTTGTCACTTTCGACGAGGGTTGCCAGAAGGGCCATCCTTGGCCCTCTGGCAACGCGCTGCATCCATGCAGCGCCCCTTTCGGGCTACTCCCGCCGAAAGCTCCGGTGCTCGGCGCGGCAAACGGGAGTACCGTCTAAGCGTAACATTAGGCCTTAATTCACCACACGAAGTTTTATTTCTTCGTGCCTTCGTGGTGAATATTTTATAACCGATTTACCTGTTATGAATACGAAGGGGAATACATTGGACAGTACCGCTGACAGCATCGATATTCCTACTGAAGCACCGCGGATCGTTCGCGAACTGACCGAGCGAATAGGCGCGGATGGCTTTGCCATCCAGCCGACCCGCGACGGCATAATCACGCTTTGGGTTTCCCGGCAGAACCTGCGCACCATTCTCCTCTATCTAAAATTACAGGCAGTTCCGCCCTTTGGTTTATTGTTCGACCTGACAGCTATCGACGAGCGGCAGCGCAGCCATCGGCAAGACCTTCCGGACAGCGAATTTACCGTCGTCTATCATTTGCTCTCGTTTGAACGCAATGAAGATATCCGGCTCAAAGTTGCGCTGACCGAAGCCGACTTGTCCGTGCCGACTATCAGCAATATTTGGCCCTCGGCCAATTGGTACGAGCGCGAAGTCTGGGATATGTTCGGCATCGTCTTTGAAGGCCATCCGCATCTTCGGCGCATCCTGATGCCGCCAACTTGGCAGGGCCATCCGCTACGCAAGGATCATTACGCCCGCGCAACCGAAATGGAACCCTATAGTCTTTCCGACCGGCAGCAGGACATCGAACAAGACGCTTTGCGCTTCGTGCCGGAAGATTGGGGCATGCGTCGGCACAGCGAAGACAGCGATTTCATGTTCCTGAATATGGGCCCCAATCATCCTAGCGTTCATGGCGTATTCCGTATCGCGTTGCAACTGGATGGCGAGGAGATTGTCGATGCGCTGCCCGACATCGGCTATCACCATCGCGGCGCGGAAAAAATGGGCGAACGGCAGTCCTGGCACACCTACATCCCTTATACGGACCGGGTCGATTATTTGGGCGGATCGATGAATAACCTGCCTTATGTACTTGCCGTGGAGCAATTGGCTGGAATCGACGTTCCGGAGCGCGCTCAAGTCATCCGCGTGATGATTTGCGAACTCTACCGTCTTGCCAGTCACCTGCTGTTTTACGGCACTTATACCCAGGATTTGGGCCAGATGTCGCCGATTTTTTATATGTTTATCGACCGCGAAAAAGTGTTCGATATTCTGGAATCGATTAGCGGTGCGCGGATGCATGCCAGTTACTTCCGAATCGGCGGCGTCGCAATGGATTTGCCCAAAGGCTGGCATAAACGCATACGCGAGTTTATCGATTACTTGCCTGCCCGGCTGGATCAATACGACAAGCTGGTGCTGCAAAACACCACACTGAAGCATCGGACTCAGGGTATCGGCGCGTATAACACTGAAGAAGCCATCGACTGGAGCGCGACCGGCCCGAATCTTCGAGCTACCGGATTTGCATGGGATTACCGCAAAGCGCGGCCTTATTCGGGCTATGAAAATTACGAGTTTGAAATCCCCACCGGCAGTCGCGGCGACTGTTACGACCGTTGCACTGTGCGGGTAGAGGAGATGCGCCAGAGTCTTCGCATCATCAAGCAATGCATGGACAACATGCCGGAAGGGCCGCATAAAGCCTATCACCCGTTGACCACGCCGCCGCCCAAAGCACGTACGCTGCATGATATAGAAACCCTGATCCAGCATTTTCTGAATGTAAGCTGGGGACCGGTGATTCCTGCCGGCGAATCCTGCGTAACCGTCGAGGCCACCAAAGGTTTGAATGCTTACTATTTGTCCAGCGATGGCAACACGATGTCCTACCGTACCCGTATCCGCACACCGTCTTTTCCGCATTTACAAATGATACCGATGATGTGCCGTGGAATGATGATTCCCGACCTGGTTGCAGTATTAGCCAGCATAGATTTTGTGATGGCCGACGTGGACCGCTGACATGAACGAGCCAACTTTTGAGGGTTTAAGTCTTGCTGAAATCGAGGAAATTAACGCCGAGATAAGTCATTATCCGGATAAAGCCGCGATCTCCATCGAAGCGCTGAAAATCGTTCAAAAACACCGCCGCTGGATTTCCGACGAGTGTCTGGTTGCTATCGCCGAGCTATTGGAAACATCGCCCGCACAACTTGAAGCGGTAGCAACTTTCTACAATCTGATTTACCGCCAACCCGTCGGCAAAACCGTCATTCATTATTGCGACAGCGTTACCTGCTGGATGTTGGGTAGCGATCAAATAAAGGAGCGCTTGTGCCGGCATTTGAACGTCGAATTGGGCGAAATATCTACGGACGGCGAATACACTATTTTGCCGATTGTGTGCCTGGGCGCTTGCGACCATGCGCCGGTTGCGATGGTTGGGGATCAGCTGAGACTCGACCTTGGCGAAAATGCCGTTAACGAGATTTTCGGAAGGTAACCTGCTATGGAAACTTTGGATAAGCCGCTGACTAAAAATATCCGCCCGGACCGCGCCTTTGCTACGCTGGCCGATTACGAGAGCACCGGCGGTTATCAAGGACTGCGCAAGACAATCGCAGAGTTGCAGCCGAAAGACGTGCAGCAATGGGTTAAAGATGCGGGATTGCGTGGCCGCGGCGGAGCGGGATTCAGCGCCGGACTCAAATGGAGTATGGTGCCTATGGATGCCAATGCTCCACAAACTCGCTACTTGATTGCCAACGCCGATGAAATGGAGCCGGGAACGTTCAAAGATAGAATACTGATAGAGCAAGACCCGCATCAATTGATCGAAGGCATGATCATTGCGGCCTATGCGATTCAGGCAAATACCGCCTATATCTTCCTGCGCAATGAATACCACCTTGCCAAGCTACGTCTTGCTTATGCTTTGCAAGAAGCCCGGTCTAAAGGCTATTTGGGCGAACACATATTAAATTCGGCTTTCAGCCTGGAGATAGTTTTGCATACCAGCGCAGGGCGTTATATCTGTGGAGAGGAAACCGCGCTGATTAATGTGCTGGAGGGGAAGAGAGCCACGCCCAGGGCTAAACCGCCTTTCCCGCTGGTCAGCGGGCTTTGGGGCAAACCGACCGTAGTCAATAACGTCGAAACCTTGTGCAACGTGCCGCACATTTTGCATTATGGCGTCGAATGGTATCAGGGCTTGGCGCGAGGCGCGGATAAAGGAACAAAACTATTCGGGGCCAGCGGCCGCGTTAAACGTCCCGGTTTATGGGAATTGCCGATGGGCACTCCGATTCGTGAAATCATCGAACAACATGCCGGCGGTATGCAGGGCGGTTACAAGCTGCGCGGCTTCCTGCCCGGCGGTGCATCGACCGACTTTTTGCTGCCCGAGCATTTGGATGTGGCGATGGATTTTGATGCCGTAGCCAAAGCCGGTAGCCGACTGGGAACCGGAACCATCGTCGTCCTTGACGACCAAACCTGCCCGGTACAAATGGTGCTGAATCTGGAGCAGTTTTTCGCCCAGGAATCTTGCGGCTGGTGCACGCCGTGCCGGGACGGTTTGCCTTGGACGGTAACCTTACTAAAAGACATTATCGCAGGGCAAGGCCGCATCGAAGACCTTGATACTTTGTCCGGATTAACTCGCATGCTGGGCCCCGGAAATACCTTTTGTGCGTTAGCTCCCGGAGCCATGGAACCGTTGCAAAGCGCGCTTAAATATTTCCGCGAGGATTTTGAACATTACATCGTCGATCAAAGCGTCGCAATGGAGCCGGTGTGATGCCTCGTATCGAAATCGACGGCCAATCTTATGAGGTTCAGGGCGGCGACAATCTGCTGTCCGCCTGTTTGTCTCTGGGACTTGATTTGCCCTATTTTTGCTGGCATCCGGCAATGGGTTCGGCGGGCGCTTGTCGGCAATGCGCAATCATTCAATACAAGGATGCGGAAGACAAGCGGGGCAAGCTGGTTATGGCCTGCATGACGCCGGTAGCCGATGCGATGCGTATTTCCCTGGACGCCGAACAGGCGCGGAAATTTCGCAGTGATAATATCGAACTGCTGATGACCAACCATCCCCATGACTGCCCGGTTTGCGAAGAAGGTGGCGAATGTCATTTGCAGGACATGACAGTTATGAGCGGCCATACTTTTCGCCGCTACCGCGGCCTGAAACGGACCCATAACAACCAGGATCTCGGCCCGTTTATCAATCACGAGATGAACCGCTGCATCGCTTGTTACCGATGCGTGCGCTTCTATGACGAGTATGCCGGAGGCAAAGATCTGCAAGTTTTGGGCATGCATAACAATGTCTATTTCGGCCGGTTTGAGGATGGCGCACTCGAAAACGAATTCAGCGGCAATCTGGTCGAAGTCTGTCCGACCGGTGTCTTCACCGACAAAACCTTCAGTGCTCATTATGTGCGCAAATGGGATTTACAAAGCGCGCCGTCGATTTGCGTCCATTGCGGCTTGGGCTGCAACATCGCTCCCGGCGAACGCTACGGAGAGCTCAGGCGAGTTATTAATCGCTATAACGGCGAAATCAACGGCTATTTTCTTTGCGATAGAGGGCGCTTTGGATACGGTTTTGTCAATAGTCCCGAACGCATCAGAAAACCGCAGCTCAACGGACGCCTTGACATCACAACCGATACCGCGGAAAGCTATTTTCGTAGCCTGCTGCAAACCGGCGAACCGACGATAGGCATCGGTTCGCCACGCGCCTCCCTGGAAGCCAATTTCGCTTTGCGCACGTTGGTCGGCGAAGAAAATTTCTTCCTCGGTTTGGAGGATACGGAACATGGTTTACTTAATATTATCGCCGAACTGATGCGTGATGGCGGCATTCATTCGCCCTCGCTACGCGAAGTCGAACAAGCCGATGCGGTGTTGATCCTCGGTGAAGATGTGACCCACAGCGCGCCAAGGTTGGCGCTTTCGTTAAGGCAGGCCGCGCGCAATGCATCGTTCGAGCTGGCTGGCACCCTGCATGTATTGCCTTGGCAAGATGCCGCAGTGAGAAATTTGGATAAACAGGCCTTAACTCCGGTGTTTATTGCCGGAATTTGCGCAACACGCCTGGACGATATGGCCACGAATACTCATTACGGTAGCCCGGAAGACATTGCCCGGTTGGGCTTTGCGATTGCTCATGGTCTTGATCAGTCGGCTCCTGCGCCTGCCGCTTTGAGCGATGCGGAACAATCCTTGGCATTAGCTATTGCCGGTAGCCTGAAACAGGCGAAACGCCCGTTGATCGTATCGGGAACCGGTTGTGCAAGCCTTGCCGTGATTCAGGCGGCCTACAACGTCGCCAAGGCATTGCCGTCAGTAAATAAACAACTGGTGTTTACGGCACCGGAATGTAACAGCCTCGGCTTGGCGATCATGGGCGGAAGACATTTGCAACAGGCTTTCGAGCGAGTCGGCAGCGGTTCGGCCGGTAGCGTGATTATTCTTGAGAACGATCTCTACCGCCGGGCGTCCGCCCAAGATGTGGACTTGTTTCTTGAAGCTGCGGCACATGTGGTCGTTATCGACAGCCTGGAAAATAAAACCACGGAGCATGCCGAGCTGCTGCTGCCTGCGGCGACTTTCGCCGAATCCGAAGGCACCTTGGTCAATAACGAAGGGCGGGCTCAGCGTTATTTTCCGGTCTATCCGGCAACAGAGCCGGTGCGCGGCAGTTGGCAATGGTTGACAGCTATCATCGAAGATTCCCAATGGCAGCATCACGATGCGCTTACGACGGCTTGCGCAAACGCATTTCCCGATCTTGCGGCTATCGTCCAGGCCGCGCCGGGAGCAGGTTACACGGTCAAAGGCTGCAAGATCCCAAGACAACCCCACCGCTATAGCGGCCGTACCGCGATGCACTCCAATATCAACGTCAACGAACCAGCTCAGCCGAGCGATATCGAAACGCCGTTCGCTTTTTCGATGGAAGGCGATACGGCACACGTCCCGCCGGCTTTATTGCCGGTTATCTGGGCTCCAGGCTGGAACTCCAATCAGGCTATCAACAAATTCCAGCAAGAAATAGGCGGTCATCTGCATGGTGGGGATGCCGGAGTATGCTTGATTGAAGCGTCAGGCACCATGCCTTGGTTCAGCGACATTCCTTCAGCATTCAAGCCGGAGCAGGATCAATGGCACATCATGCCGTTGCCTCATATTTTCGGTACTGAGGAATTAAGTCTGCATTCGTCACCAATAGTTGAACGGCTGCCTGCTTTTTGCGTTTTGTTGAATCCGCTGGACTCGGAAACATTGGAAGTCGATAGCGGCGATCAAGTCGGAATCTGTGATCTTTCAGGAGACCTTATTCTGAAAGCTCCGGTGCAAACAGAGCTTACCTTGCCTCGCGGTTTGATCGGCATAACGGCCGGGCTGCCTGCATTCCAATCTTTGCAAAACATAACCCAAGTAACGTTAAAAAAAGTAAATCAGGAGGGTCGGTTATGAATGCGGGCCTGGGCGAAGCAGCCGATATAGTCGGCATTTTAGCTTCGGTAATTTTTGTTTCAGCGATGCTGATCTGGGTGGAGCGCCGTCTGTTGGCGGTTTGGCAGGATCGCCTGGGCCCCAATCGGGTCGGACCGCTCGGTTTAATGCAGGTGGTGGCGGACATGGTCAAAATGTTTTTCAAGGAAGACTGGATTCCTCCTTTCGCTGACAAGCCGGTATTCGTGCTGGCCCCTACTATCGTATTTATCACCATGCTGACCGGCTTTGCTGTCGTTCCTTTTGCACCGGGCATCGGCATCATCGATTTTAATTTCGGATTGCTTTACTTCCTGGCATTGTCCTCGCTGTCCGTCTACAGCATCGTGCTGGCAGGCTATGCGTCCAGCAATAAATACTCGCTGCTTGGCGGCCTTCGTGCAGCGGCGCAGACGATTAGCTACGAGGTTTTCATGGGCATTTCGGCCATGGGCGTGGTGATGCTGTCCGGTACGTTTAATTTACGGGAGATCGTCGAAGCCCAGCGCGGCGGTTGGTTCATCGTTCCGCAGTTTTTCGGCTTTATCGTTTTCCTGATTGCGGTGGTAGCTGAAAGCCGCCGGACTCCGCTTGATTTGCCGGAAGCTGAACAAGAGTTGGTGGCAGGCTTTCATACAGAATATTCCGGCATGAAGTTTGGTATGTTTTTCGTCGGCGAGTATCTGGCTATTACGCTTAGCTCGGCGATGATGGTGACGCTTTTTTTCGGCGGTTGGCTGGGCCCCTGGTTGCCGCCGCTGTTGTGGTTTTGTCTGAAAACCGCTGTCGGCATTATGTTTTTCATTTTGTTGAGAGGATCGTTGCCTCGGCCTCGTTACGATCAGTTGATGGCCTTTGGTTGGAAAGTGCTGTTACCGGCGGCGTTGTTGAATTTGCTGGTTACCGGAGCCGTGGTTTTGTCATTGCGGGATTAGGGCGATGTCGGACATAGAAAAAGCAAGGTCCACGAAAAACACGAAAAGCACGAAAAAAAGCAATCGAAAGATTGTGTTGAATCGGCTTCCACGTCGGAGAGTGTGAATGCCTTGTAAAAGTCTCGGTAAAAATGCAGTGCGCAGAATTGTGTTTCAGGATTTTTCGTGCTTTTCGTGTCTTTTGTGGACGATGCTTTTGTGGATGTTTAATTCGAAGAGGGTAAAACGATGCTAAGTCAATTGCGATCATTATGGGAAGTTTTGAAGCATACGTTTGTCAAACCGGATACGGTCGAATACCCGGAACAGAAACCGGCGCTGTCTCCACGCTACCGTGGACGCATCGTGCTGACTCGCGACCCTGACGGCGAAGAGCGTTGCGTTGCCTGCAATCTGTGCGCGGTAGCTTGCCCGGTGGATTGCATCGCCTTGCAAAAAACCGAGGACGAGAACGGCCGCTGGTATCCCGAATTTTTTCGCATCAATTTTTCTCGTTGCATTATGTGCGGACTTTGCGAAGAAGCCTGTCCAACTAACGCGATTCAACTGACGCCGGATTTTGAAATGTGCGAATACGACAGGCAGAACATGGTTTACGAAAAACAACACTTATTAATTGATGGGACCGGGAAGTATCACGATTACAACTTTTACCGGGTAGCCGGGATGACAGTCGGGAGTAAAGCCAAGGGACAAGCCGAAAACGAAGCGCTGCCGGTTAATGTAAAAACCTTGTTACCCTGATGGAGAGAATATTATGACGTTGACTTTGTTTTATATCACTTCCGCCGTTGCCATTTTCGCGACGGTAATGATGATCACCCGGCTCAATGCAGTACATGGGCTGTTGTACCTGATTTTGTCTCTGCTGGCCGTCGGCGTTTTGTTTTTTTTGTTGGGCGCTCATTTTGCCGCGGTGCTGGAAGTGATCATTTACGCCGGGGCGATTATGGTTCTGTTTGTTTTCGTGATCATGATGCTCAATCAAGGGCAACAGACCATTGACCAGGAACGCGCTTGGCTACAGCCGGATACCTGGATCGGACCGTCGCTGCTGGCATTGATTCTGTTTATCGAAATGCTGGCCGTTATTGTGCTTGGCGGCAACGCGGACACCGGCCACATAGTGAACGCCAAGCAAGTCGGAATAGCATTATACGGGCCTTATTTGCTGGCGGTGGAACTGGCGTCGATGCTGCTGCTGGCCGGTTTGGTCGGCGCTTATCACTTGGGAAAGCCGATGCTGAAAATGAGAAAAGCCGGAGGGGAATCATGAATGGGATTCCGATGGAATATGGCCTGTTGCTATCTGCCGTGCTGTTTGTGTTGGGGCTAATCGGGGTGTTGGTGCGGCGTAACCTGATTATGATGTTGATGTCTCTGGAAATTATGTTCAATGCTACTGGTTTGGCTTTTATTGTGGCGGGGTCTCGTTGGGGACAAGCGGACGGGCAAATCATGTTTTTACTGATATTAACTCTGGCTGCGGCTGAAGTGGGGGTCGGACTTGGGCTGGTGCTGCAAATTTTCCGCCGGTTCCATACGCTGGATGCGGATTCGTTGAGTGGGATGAAAGGATAGACGATGAAAATGATAGAACTGCCAGAGCACAATGGTCCATCACTCCGGCAGGGAGTTTTTGCTAGTTCCCAAGCTCCAGTTTGGGAACTCAGTGCGGGAAGCTCCAGCTTCCCGGGGCACAGAAAGCTAGAGCTTTCTGGACTGGGGTACCCAAGCTGGAGCTTGGGTACCCGCTTAGTTTCAACCGCTCGCACTGCTGGGTGTCACAAGGCGCAGCGCGCCTCGACTGCATTCCCACGCGGCGCGTGGGATCGAGGACAACGGTAATGGGAATAATCGAACTACTAAAGTGGGTGCCATTATTTCCATTCCTTGGGTTTTTAATTCTGGTACTGGCGGGTAAATGGCTCACCAAATCGCTAATTGCCTGGGTTGGCGTCGGAAGCGTGGCTTCTTCGGCATTATTAACCGCTCTGATCGGAGCTGAATTCCTGAATGGAACGATGCGGCCTTACCAACTGGTATTGGGACACTGGATGGAAGTTGACGATCTGTCGATACCCTTCGGCTTCTATCTCGATGCTTTGTCGGTCACGATGCTTTTTGTCGTTACCGGTATCGGCTTTCTAATCCATTTATATGCTGCCGGATTTATGGAATCCGACTTCGGCTATGCGCGATTTTTCGCCTATATGAACCTGTTTGTGTCCGCGATGCTGGTGCTGGTGCTGGCAGATAATCTGGCTCTGCTTTACCTAGGCTGGGAAGGTGTCGGGCTCGGCAGTTATCTGCTGATCGGATTCTGGTATGAAGACCCGAACAACGGCTATGCCGCACGCAAGGCATTTGTAATGACCAGGGTCGGAGACACGGCTATGTTATTGGGCCTGTTTCTGCTGTTTACCCAATTGCATACGTTCGATATTCAGCTCCTAATGCTCCGGGCGACCAGCCAGTGGACTCCGGGCGCCGTGCTGCCTGTTGCGGCAGCAACATTGCTGCTGGGCGGAGCATTGGGTAAATCCGCGCAATTGCCGCTGCAATCTTGGTTACCCGACGCGATGGCAGGCCCTACGCCGGTTAGCGCGCTGATTCATGCTGCCACGATGGTCACTGCAGGCGTCTACCTAATTGCAAGGACTAATGCCTTGTTTATGATGGCGCCGCCGGTTCAATTCGCCGTTGCGGTGCTTGGAACGATCACCTTATTAATGTCCGGCTGCTCAGCGCTGGTTCAGACCGACATCAAGCGTATTCTCGCTTATTCAACTATCAGCCAGATTGGTTATATGTTTCTCGCTTTGGGCGTTGGAGCTTGGTCGACGGCGATTTTTCACTTACTGACTCATGCGTTCTTCAAAGCGCTATTGTTCCTTGCCGCGGGCGCGGTGATTTTCTGTTTTCATCACGAGCACAACATTTTCAAGATGGGCGGGCTGCGTAAAACCATGCCTTTGGCTTTCTGGAGTTTTATGATCGGCAGCGCGGCTTTATCGGCCCTGCCTTTTACCTCAGGTTTTTACAGCAAACACGAGATTCTGATGGCGGTTTTCGAAGTCTCTCCGCTTTTGTGGGTGTTGGGCTGCCTCGGCGCATTGATTACCGGCATCTACAGCTTCCGTCTTGTGTTCGTGGTTTTTTTTGGCAGGGAACGCCCTGCCATTGAAAGCAAGCTCGGCTGGAGAATGAGCTTGCCGATGATTTTGCTTGGTGCGTTGGCGCTATTTGGCGGCATGTTGCGAATCCCTTTGGATTCTGTATTGCCGGATTTGTTTAATATTGACCATGGCTTCAATCTTGTCTCGTTCATTACCGCTACGACATCTTTTATCGGTTTATTGATCGCGGGGCTGTTCTATCTTACCGGTACTTTTTCCGTTCAGCGTCTTGCAGGCTTCAACCTTGTGAAGGAAATTCAAGGGTTATTTTTTAATGGCTGGGGCATCGATGCGCTTTATGACACATTGGTGATGCGGCCCTTTAAAACCATCGCCAAACTCAATAAAAACGATGCCGTGGATGGCATATACACTACGCTAGTGTTGCTAAGCCGGGGAAGTCATTTTCTGATCAGTGCGTCCCAGACCGGGCATATTCGTTGGTATGTCTCATTGATGACGCTCGGCACTGTGGCTATTCTCGCTATAGGATGGTTGTCGTGATATTGCTTGTGCTTATCTGCGTTTTGCTGTTGGGAGGGTTCGCTGCCTGGTTTTCAGAGCGCAGGAATCCGGCGGCTCCGCGTTGGGTAGCGATCGTTACCCTTACGGTTGAGGTTCTGTTGCTAATATTGCCCTACTCGATTGCTAGTGAAACTGACGGTTTGTCATCAGCTTGGTTTGCCGAGTTTTCCGGCCCGTGGATACCGCGTTTCGGCATTGGTCTTCATCTGGCTATGGATGGTCTCAGCCTGCTTTTGATAATGCTGACGGTGTTGCTCGGATTTATGGCAATCAGCAGTTCGTGGACCGAAATCAAGAACCGGCAGGGTTTCTTTTTCTTCAATTTGTTGATGTGTCTGGCCGGCACGATAGGCGTGTTTCTGGCGGTTGATTTATTTTTGTTTTTTTTCTTCTGGGAATTGATGATTGTTCCGATGTATTTTCTGATCAGCATCTGGGGTCATGAAAACCGGACTTATGCGGCAATCAAATTTTTTATTTTTACGCAAGTCAGCAGTCTGCTGATGCTGATAGCGATCATAGCGTTGATGCTGATACGTTATAACAAAAGCGGTACTTATAGTTTCGATTATTTCGAATTGCTCAATACTGCACTTGGGCCTGATGCCGAACTTTGGCTGATGCTGGGCTTTTTTATCGCGTTTACCGTCAAGCTGCCTGTGGTGCCTTTTCATACTTGGCTGCCGGACGCTCATACTCAAGCGCCTACCGGAGGCAGTGTGATTCTGGCCGGAGTCATGCTTAAGACCGGCGCCTATGGCTTGCTGCGTTTCGTCATGCCGTTGTTTCCGGAAGCGGCGCAGCAGTTTGCCCCGGTGGCGATGGCGATGGGCGCAATCGGCGTGCTTTATGCGGCGGTCATGGCTTTCGCTCAATCCGATCTGAAACGGTTAATTGCTTATACCAGTGTCAGCCACATGGGTTTTATTTTGCTTGGGATATTTTCCTGGAATCCTCTTTCCTTGCAGGGCTCGGTCGTCACGATGCTGGCTCACGGCATCAGCGCTGCGGCGTTGTTTATGATCGCAGGAGCTTTGCAGGAACGGCTGCATACACGCGAAATGGGAAATATGGGAGGGCTATGGCCCGCGCTGCCCATTTTGTCGGCGTTGACATTGTTCTTTGCGATAGCGTCGTTAGGCCTTCCCGGATTGGGGAATTTCGTAGGCGAATTCCTGGTGTTGCAGGGAGCGTTTAACGTCAATACAGCATTAACCGTTGCGGCAACGTTAGTCTTAATTCTAGCTCCGGTTTATGCGCTGATCATGATACAAAAAACCTTTTACGGTCCACTTTATCAGCATGCTCCTTTGTCCGATTTCAGCCGCCGCGAATGGCTGTCGCTAGGCTTGCTGGCGCTTACTACGGTCTGGCTTGGCCTAAGTCCTCAGACGGTATTGAACGTCTCGGCTCCTGCTCTGAAGCAGGAAATGCAAAGCTCCGTTGTGAAGGAAGGCTAATGAACATTAACCAGCTTATCGCTCTTGCGCCTATTATGACTATTGCCGGAACTGCGATAGCGGTAATGTTAGGTATTGCTGTCAGGCGGAATTTTGTTTTGGCTTGCAGCGTTGCCGCCGTTGGCCTCATCCTGTCGCTTTGGTCGTTGGGCAGCGCATGGCGGGAAATCCCGATTCAGACCGGTTTATTGATCCAGGTCGATGCTTATATGCTTTTTTATATGGCGCTGTTGCTGTCGTCAGGTCTTGCGGTGTTGGGATTTTGTTACGATTATTTTAAAGATCGTGAAGGACAAAATGAAGAGCTCCCGCTGCTGCTGCTGACTGCCCTTCTGGGCGGCTCTGTGCTGGTCGGCAGCACTCATTTTGCAGCTTTTTTTATGGGTCTTGAAATACTCAGTATCTCGTTGTTTGTGCTGATAGGCTATCCGCTCAAGCAATCGCGGCCGTTGGAGGGAGCAATCAAATACCTGATATTGTCGGGGGTGTCTTCGGCTTTCCTGCTGATGGGCATGGCGTTGATTTATGCGCAATGCGGCGAGCTTTATTTCAGTGGCATCGGAGGCTATATCGCGAGCCGGGACGATATGAATATCATGGTTCTAGGTGGGATTATCCTGATCGTGGCCGGGCTGGGTTTTAAGCTTTCCCTGATACCGTTTCATCTATGGACGCCGGATGTTTATCAGGGCGCACCCGCGCCGATCACTGCATTTATCGCCACCGTTTCAAAAGGCGCTGTTTTTGTTTTACTTTTGAGATATTTCATCAGCACCGATAGTTACGCATATAAGCCATTACTAAATATCTTCAGTGTTATTGCCGGTCTATCGATACTGGGAGGTAATCTACTGGCGTTGCTGCAAAATAATGTTAAGCGTTTGCTGGCCTACTCATCCATCGCTCACATGGGATATTTGCTGGTCGCATTCATTGCGGGCGGCAGTATTTCTTCCGTGTTGCTAATAGAGTCGGTTACCTTTTATCTGTTCGCTTATTTTATTACCACGATCGGCGCGTTCGGGGTTGTTTCTATACTTTCAACGCCGCAAACGGAAGCCGAGGATATTTCTTTTTATCGTGGGCTGTTTTGGCAAAGACCGTGGCTGGCGTCGGCTTTTACCCTGATGCTGCTGTCGCTGGCAGGTATTCCGCTGACTGCCGGTTTCATCGGCAAATTCTATATTTTTGCCGGCGCAGCCGATAGCCGATTATGGGGATTGCTGTTTGCTATTATCGTTGGGAGCGGTTTAGGGCTTTACTACTATTTGAGGATCATCGTTGTTATGTCAACGAATGCCGAAACCACTGCAATTGAACCTGCTCAATATTCCATTTCCACTGCAGTACTCGTTTTTTTAACGATGTTGTTGATTTGGTTCGGCATTTATCCAACTTTGTTGGTAAATGTCATTCAGTTGGTGGCCTACGCGACATGATAAATATTAAATCTGAATTATAATTGGCGTATTTGGAGAAAGATTGGAATAACTATGCGGCAAACAATAAAAGCAAAACACGAGCTTCGCTTGCATGAGCTAAAAAAAGCAGTAAACGAATTTCTTGAGTTCACCGAAAATTTAACGCTACTCCAAACCGTCAATGAAAAAGTTCAGGAAATGGCTCAAGCGGTTGATATGCTGCAACAGGTATTGCAACAAGGTTTAGCGGCAAATAAGCTGGTTAAGGCTATGAGCGATTCCGAGGCAGCTGCGCTGCTTGATGAGCTTGTCGATACGGATGCGGTTAGTGAGCTGGAGGCTTATATGCTATCGGTGGCCGGAAGTGTTGAAAATGCCGAGGTCACGCAGTTTTTAACCGAAATAATGGACAAGGTTGAGCATAAATATAATCTGCTGCTTGAAAAAGCGCATGCGTATAATGCGCTACTTAAAGACTAGCCGGCAAAGTCATTAATAATTGCGTTGAACGGAAAACTTTGCCAATAAAGTCAGAGCTTGTTTGTATTCTGAATCAGGCAATACGCTTAATGCACTTATTGCTTTTTGGGCTTCTTCATCGGCGCGTTGTTCTGTGTAGCCAATGGCTTTAGTGCGTTGCACAATGGCAAATACTTCGTTGAATGCGTTGCGATCGCCGTTTTTTATCGCATCAATAATAATTTTGGCCTCGCTTTCGTTGCTGTTTTGTATCGCGTAAATCAATGGCAAGGTGGGTTTGCCTTCGGCAAGGTCATCGCCGAGATTTTTGCCCAGTTCGTCTATGCTGGCTTTGTAATCGAGTGCGTCATCAATCAATTGAAAAGCAACGCCCAGATGTTGTCCGTATAACGCTAAGCCTTGCTCAATTTCAGTTGATGCTCCGGCAATAACCGCAGCTAATTTGGTTGCAGCGCTAAATAAAATAGCTGTTTTTCTGGCAATAACTTCGAGATATTTTTCTTCGGTAGTTTCCGGGTTATTACAATTTAAAAGTTGCAGCACTTCGCCTTCCGCAATAGCGGTGGTGGTTTTTGAGAGTATTTCCATGACCCGCATATTACCGGTGCGCACCATCATTTCAAACGCGCTGGAGTAAAGATAATCGCCGACTAATACGCTGGCCGCGTTACCCCAGACAGCATTGGCGGATTCTTTGCCGCGTCTGAGATCGGAATCGTCGACAACGTCGTCATGCAGCAGCGTGGCGGTGTGGATAAATTCAATGACCGCAGCCAACAGCAGGTGGTTGTCGCTGGCTCCCCCCAATGCCTTGGCCGCCAATAAAAGCAGCATCGGACGCAACCGTTTGCCGCCGCTACCCACTATATAGCGCCCCATCTGGTTGATCAGGATAACATCGGAACTTAACTCATTAATGATGAGTTGGTCGACAGCTTTAGCCTCAGCAGTAGTTAATTCCTTGATTGAATCAAAATCAATGGGGGCGGGAGCGGGGGATTGTAAATGCGATGCCATTATGTAGTGTTGCGTGTGTATGTTTGGGTTACTTTTCAGGGCGATAGCCATGAAAATCAAAGTCTGTTAAACTATTATAACTTAATAAAACGTTAATGGCCCATGCTATTGATGAGTTAGATTGATTGCAATAGCTTAGTTTATACTCTTTTGATAAGTTATTTAGAGTTTTAGTTCAATTTAGATTGACTCGACTTTGTTTTAAAAATATAATTTTTTGTTTACTTTAAACAGATTAATGCTTGATGGAGCTTGCGCCGATGTATGCGGTAATTCAAACAGGTGGTAAACAGTACCGCGTAGAAGAAGGTACTTACTTAAAAATAGAAAAACTGGAGCTAGGCGAAGGCGACAGCATTGAGTTCGATAAAGTTCTGATGGTTCAGTCAGACGATGCTGTTAAGGTCGGCATGCCTTTTATCGAAGGCGGCAAAGTTACAGCGACAGTCTTGTCTCAAGGTAGGCACGACAAAGTTAAAATTATTAAATTCAGAAGACGTAAGCACCATATGAAACAAATGGGGCATCGTCAGTACTATACAGAAGTCCAGATTACTGGCATTTCTGCTTAAGATATCAGGAGTTACAAATGGCTCATAAGAAAGCTGGCGGTAGTACCCGTAACGGACGCGACTCTAATGCGAAAAGATTAGGTGTTAAACGTTACGGTGGCGAGACTGTAACGGCAGGCAATATTATCGTTCGTCAACGTGGAACCCAGTTTCACGCGGGTGATAATGTAGGTTGCGGAAAAGATCATACTTTGTTTGCGACAGCTGACGGCAAAGTGGTTTTTCAGGTTAAAGGCCCTGATAGCCGTAAATTTGTCAGTATTGTTGCTGCATAAGGCACACAACTATCGCGCTATTAATATGGCGGGACAGTTAAGTCGGGTTTTTAAGTAATCCGGCAACTTTAAAAAAGCTCCGCCGTTTATGGCGGGGCTTTTTTTGTTTTTATCGGTTGAGTTTGAAGTTTGGCGGCATGTGATTTATGAGATTTGTTGACGAGGCGGAAGTTCGTGTAGAAGCTGGCGATGGCGGCAATGGCGCCATTGGCTTCCGGCGCGAGAAATATATTCCGATGGGCGGTCCGGATGGCGGCGATGGCGGCGATGGCGGCAGCGTTTATCTGATTGCAGCAGAGAATGTAAATACGTTAGTCGATTTTCGATACCATGCCGTACATCGGGCGCAACGCGGACAGAACGGCATGAGCCGTAATTGCACCGGCAAAAAAGGCGACGATTGCTATGTGCCGGTGCCGCTTGGAACGCTGGTTTCCGATGCGGAAACCAGCGAGGTCATAGGTGATTTGACTGAAGTTGGGCAGACCCTGCTGGTTGCTCAAGGCGGTTTTCATGGTCTAGGCAATACGCGCTTTAAAAGCAGCGTTAACCGTGCGCCACAAAAGGCCAGCAAAGGCAGCGAAGGCGAACATCGCAGGCTTAATCTGGAGTTAACGCTGATTGCCGATGTCGGCTTGCTTGGCATGCCCAATGCCGGAAAATCCAGCCTGATTCGTTCGGTGTCGGCAGCAACGCCCAAAGTTGCCGACTACCCGTTTACGACCCTGCATCCCAATCTGGGTGTAGTTAGCGTTGATGATTTGCGTAGTTTTGTCATTGCCGATATTCCCGGCGTTATTGAGGGTGCGGCAGAAGGCGCGGGTCTTGGCTTGCAATTCCTGAAGCATTTGTTGCGCACCGGGCTGCTATTGCATGTGATTGATGTCGAGCCTTACGAAAGTACGGAATCGCCAGTGCAGGCGGCTAAAAAAATCATCCACGAAGTCGAAAAATGGAGCGATGAGCTAGCCGCCAAGCCGCGCTGGCTGGTGTTGAATAAAATAGACCGGTTGCCTGAAGAAGAAGTCGATCAGCGCTGCCAAGCGATTATCGATGAGCTGGAGTGGACGGGGCCGGTCTTTAAAATTGCAGCGATTAATGGAGATGGCACGAGAGAACTGATGTTCGCCATCATGAACTTTTTGGAACAGCAACGGCAGGAAAAAAGTGAGCAGGAGTGATTTTGCCAAGGTTAAGCGGATCGTCGTCAAAATAGGCAGTTCTTTATTGACTAAGGGTGGGCAGGGGCTTGATAAAACCTCCATCGCTGCTTGGGTTGAGCAGATGGCCGGTTTGAGACAGCAATCTATCGATGTGATACTAGTTTCTTCCGGGTCTGTCGCAGAAGGCATGTGCCGATTAGGTATGAAGGTGCGGCCCAAGACATTGCATGAATTGCAGGCGGCGGCATCTGTCGGTCAAATGGGTTTGGTGCGCGTTTTTGACGATAATTTTCAGCAGCATCGGTTGCATGCGGCGCAAGTGTTATTGACGCATGACGATTTGTCGGACAGGCAGCGCTATTTAAATGCCAGAAGCACATTGCTGACTTTGCTCAAGCTTGGTGTGGTGCCGGTTATTAATGAAAATGATGCAGTAGCGACCGAAGAGATCCGCTTTGGCGACAATGATACGCTGGCTGCGCTGGTTGCCAATCTGGTCGAAGCCGATTTACTAATTATTTTGACCGATCAGCAGGGCTTGTTTACGGCCGATCCCGGTTTGAATCCCGATGCAAAATTAATTTCCAAAATCAGCGTTAACGACGATCGGCTGGATATTATGGCCGGCGATAGCCGTAGCGGTTTGGGTCGAGGCGGCATGTGCACCAAAGTGCGGGCGGCGCGACTGGCGTCAAGATCCGGCGCGGCAACAGTCATTGCTGCCGGTGCAGTCAATAATGTTATTGCTGAGGTAATTGCCGGGGCCGATTTAGGGACTCATCTATTACCTGACATCGAGCCATTAGTCGCAAGAAAGCGCTGGCTCGCCGGACAATTACAAGTTAAAGGGCAAGTGACTCTGGATGCGGGCGCGGTCAGGATGCTGAAAAATGAGGGCAAAAGCCTTCTGGCTGTTGGCGTTAAATCGGTATCGGGTCGGTTTGAACGTGGCGAGTTGGTTTCTTGTATGGATGAAGCCGGCTTGGAAATTGCGCGCGGATTGACTAATTACGGCAATGCCGATGCCCAATTAATAGCCGGCAAAAGCAGCTCGGAATTTGAAAGTATTTTAGGTTATTTCGACGATTCGGAGCTGATACACCGGGATAATCTGGTAATAATTTAGATGACTCAAAAGCAATAAAAAAAGGCCGAAGCTCAAAGAGTCCGGCCTTTTTTTATTATATAAAGATAAAGCGATTAAGCGATAGCTTTTACTTTTGCGTTCAGTCTGCTTTTACCGCGTGCGGCTTTATTCTTGTGAATAATACCTTTGGTAACTGCGGAATCGATAATCGGAACGGCAGTGTTGTAGGCTGCTTGCGCTTTTTCTTTGTCGCCAAGCTTAACTGCGGCAATGATTTTTTTGATGAAAGTGCGTAAGTTGCTACGTTGTCCTGCGTTGCGAATACGGCTTTTTTCCGCTTGTCGCGCACGCTTCTTAGCTTGTGCTGTATTAGCCATAGTTTCTCGATTCTTTGTGGTAAGTTAATTAAGCCGTGCATTATCTGTATAAATGATATTATTGTCAAATTTTTAAAGTAACACAACAGGAGCGGCATTGAGCAGGCAGCTTTTTAAATCAACTGTAGTCGTCGGCAGCATGACCCTGATTTCACGGATCCTTGGATTTATCCGAGATATGTTGATTGCACATATTTTCGGCGTAGATTCGGCAACAGATGCATTTTTTGTCGCGTTCAAGATCCCCAATTTTCTGCGTCGATTATTTGCCGAAGGCGCTTTTGCACACGCCTTCGTTCCGGTGTTGTCCGAATATAAAGAGCGTGACAACAAAGCCGAGTTAAAGCAGTTTATCGATAAAACAGCCGGAACTCTATCGGTGTTTTTAGCGCTGATTACCTTGATCGGCATAATTGCAGCCCCTGTGCTTATCATGCTGCTGGCTCCCGGTTTTATGTGGCAAGGAAACCAATATCAGCTGTCCGTGCAGCTGCTGCAAATTACCTTCCCTTACCTGTTTTTTATTGCGTTGGTGGCTTTTGCCGGAGGCATTTTAAATGCGCATGGAAGATTTGCAATTCCCGCGCTAACCCCGGTTTTTCTGAATATCTGTATGATCGTCACCGCAGTCTGGCTTTCGCCATTGATGGAAGAACCTATTATTGCATTAGCCTGGGGTGTTTTTGCTGCAGGTATCGTGCAGCTGTTGTTTCAGTTTCCGTCGTTGATGCGATTGGGGCTGATGCCAAGACTAAGACTGGGCTTTGATGACTCGGGCGTTAAACGGATTATAAGCCTGATGCTGCCGGCAATTTTTAGCGTTTCGGTGACACAGATTAATTTGTTGCTGGATACATTATTTGCTTCGTTCTTAACCGTTGGTAGTGTGTCCTGGTTGTATTATTCCGACCGTCTGGTGGAGTTTCCGTTAGGTATTTTAGGCCTTGCGTTGGCAACGGTCATCTTACCGAGTTTATCCGAAAGCCATGCTGCGGAAGACGCCGCCGCTTTTTCAAATGCACTGGATTGGGGTTTGCGACTGGTTGTTTTGGTAGGGCTTCCTGCTACTATCGGGTTGCTGTTGTTGGCTGAACCGATGCTATCAACGCTGTTTCAATATAATGAATTCGGCGCCAGTGATGTTCATTTTGCAGGGCGGAGTTTAAAGGCGTATTCGTTTGGTTTGCTGGGTTTTATCCTGATTAAAGTGCTGGTACCGGGCTTTACCTCGCGCGGCGATATGAAAACGCCGGTTCGGTACGGGGTTTATGCAATGATAGTCAGCTTAGGACTGAATCTGGCGCTGGTTTTCCCGCTGGCGCATGCGGGGTTGGCTTTAGCGACATCTTTGGGCGCTTTTTTTAACGCCGCTTTATTACTGATAAAATTGCAAAGAGACAATGTGTACCGACCGGCAGACGGCTGGCGGCTGTTTTGTGTCAGAGTATCGCTGGCTGCCGGAGCAATGTCGGCCGGGTTGTATTATTTTGTCGATGCTGACTGGTGGAACCACTGGAATTCCTTGACCCGCGTGATCAATTTGGTGAAATGGATAGGAATAGGTTTGGCAATTTACACGGTAACATTGCTGTTAACGGGGTTAAGGCTAAAGCATTTGGCCGCTCGCAGGCATGATCAACCTTAACCTGACATTATGGATGGTTCCTAATAAGCAGCATGGAACAGGATTTTTATACTTCTCATGCAAAAGCGTAGATCCTCGGGAAAAGCCGGGGCGGTCTTTGAGACTATTCTGATCGTTTTTGACGCGGTTGTCTTTTTGCGATGTTGAATTTTACCATCCCTTGGCGCCCCGGGGCTCTTTGTAGACATCCCGGGGTGCCATTGCAGTTAATTGGCTGTTGCCATCCTATCCACAGCTGACTCTCAAACTTGGTGTTTCTTGGCCGAAAATCATCTGTGGAAGATCAGATATACGAGCAAACATGCCGGCCACCTTGAACATGAACTAATTAACAGACATAAAATACAGTCTCTCTGCCAAATACGATTCGCACGCACTGCTTAAAATAAATAAAGTGTCCTGAAACGCTTCAAGATCAAGCTGGTTGAATCAACAACAAGGTATCAAGAGACTCGGCCCGATTTATCCGGCTGTCTTGAATGCCCCATTTCCACCGTTACAGGCGACACGAAACCGAAATAAGCCGCTGCTAATGCTGTCAGCAAATGCAGCCAGACGTCATGGCCGAAAAGCGGAACCAACCCGAAGAGTGTACTCAAACCGGGGATAAGCCCAAACACGGCAAGTGCGCCATACAGAACGGCGAGGCAGCGAGCATAAACACGGGCGTCGTCAATATCTTTATAAGCCAAGATACCCCATGCACCAATACCCAAATGCACGATATTGTGCAGGGTGTTTATCGGAAACATACCGAACAGCAAACTATATGGCGATGACATGACCGGAGCATTTTGGGGTGGAGCCGTCATTAAGGCCGGAATGAAACCTAATATGCCAACAAGTAAATAAATAATACCAATAGATAGGGTGAATGTACGTATATTCATCACTGCCTCCAATTAATTTAAAAAGCTGATATTTAGATATAAATTGGAAAAGCTATTCAGCCATTTTCCGCTTCATCGCTTACCACTGTGTCCATCTCCTTATCCATTTTCATCACCGCAGTATGATCATCCTTACACTCGCTTATCCTTTTGCCCAATACGGTTGTATCCATGCCAGCCATTTTTTTCCTTAACGAAAATCTTGTCTTTTTCCTTTTGCGTGTGAATAATCAGCTCTTGGCGTATTTTGCTGTACCAACATCTTTTTCACATCGCTATTGTCATCGTTTTCAGAAATTTTGGCGTATACGGTAAATAAGTTTTCACTTTTCGTGGTTGCCAGTGAGCAAAGTGAAGGGGTCATTTTCACTCCGGAAGGATATGGATTTAGCTTTAGTCGGAATCATAAGTTTTCCTCATATTTAATCTTTCGTAATGAAGGGGCTGAACATTGCTAAAACAAAATCCGCTCGAGTTATATCCGAAGCAGTGACAAGAGACGACAATTCATCCATTTGAAAAAATGATACGATTAACCGGCCGAAATATCTGTACGTTGACGTACATTGTTCATCAGGCTTTAACTTTATCTAAGATTTTTAATTACCACTGTTACTATCGTTTGCCGGAGTGATAGCGCTTAACATAATAAGAACCGAACGGATAGGTAATATTCCACTGCTCTGTTAGCGCCGGTAGAAAAGATCAAAATAGCTGAATTATTCGACAAGTACTTTCCGTCACACGGCAACTGGTATGAAATGGGTTCCCTATACAAATACTTATCTGTAGAATTTAAATATTTATCTATGTAATGGAGCAACAACCAAATGGGTAGAGCCTATCAAAACCGTAAAGTGTCCATGGCCAAAACGTCTGATGCTAAGGCAAAGGTCTATAGCAAATATGGCCGCGAAATATATGTAAGTGCTAAATCGGGAGGTGTTGACCCTGCTGGAAATCTAGCACTGCGGGGGTTGATTGAGCGCGCCAAGAAAGACCAGGTGCCTACTCACGTTATTGAAAAAGCAATCGACAAAGCTAAGGGCGGAGGCGGCGAAGATTTCGCACCTGCACGCTATGAAGGCTTTGGCCCCGGCGGCTGCATGGTCATTGTCGACTGCCTGACCGATAACCCTAACCGTACTTTTGGCGATGTGCGCCAATGTTTTACCAAAACAAAATGTAAAATTGGCACTCAAGGCACGGTCAGCCACATGTTTGACCATGCCGCTATCTTGGCATTTAAAAATGATGACGAGGACGCTGTTCTTGAAGCATTGCTTACGGCCGATGTGGACGTTACCGATATTGAAAGCGATGATGGAAAAGTGACTGTTTTCACACCCCAGGCCGACTATTTCAAGGCAAAGCAAGCCTTAGCGGATGCGTTAGGCGAGATCGATTTTGACGTGGACGAAATACAGTTTGTGCCAAGATCTGTCACGGCTATTAGCGGTGATGATCTGGCAGTATTTGAAAGATTTTTAGACCTGTTGAACGATCTGGACGACGTGCAGAATGTTTATCATGATGCCGAATTTTAACGGTCCATGCAACGGTTGGTTGCTTTAATCGTGGTCTCTCTCGTTAAGCCAAGTGGCTTTAGGCTGCACACAACAGTCCCCGTACATGTCGTGTTTTAATGGATTCACTGGAAGAGGTTCTCTTGCTCCTTCGGCAAGCCCAGGACAAAGCTTGGGTGGATCGTTTCAGCCTATAGCGTTTGAATATTTTCGTGTTCTTTGCGGTTTTCGTGGACTAGCCGATTTATCTAAGCTTAAAAATCAACCTTGGGTTAACCTGATTTCCGCTTCACGGTATTTCGCCGCGCAATACTCAGCTACTTCAGCCGGAAGATGCGGGCCCGGCGCGGTTTTATTCCAGTCTAGTGTCTCCAGGTAATCACGGATATATTGCTTGTCGAAACTGGGCGGACTGATGCCTACCTGATATTGATCCGCAGGCCAAAAGCGCGATGAATCGGGAGTCAACGCCTCATCAATCAAATATAAAACGCCGTTATCGTCGATACCGAATTCAAATTTGGTGTCGGCAATAATAATGCCCCGTTCTTTAGCGTAGGCAGCGGCTTCCTTGTACAGTTTCAGGCTGGCGTCGCGCACTTTTTCGGCCAAGTCCTGCCCCATCAATTCGACGGTTTTTTCAAAAGAAACATTCTCGTCATGCTGATCCACCTCGGCTTTTGTAGACGGCGTATAGATCGGTTCCAGTAATTGCTGCGCTTGTTGCAATCCTTCGGGCAATTTAATGCCGCAGACAGCGCCGGACTTTTGGTAATCTTTCCAGCCGGAGCCGATCAGGTAACCACGCACAATCGCTTCAACAGGCAGCGGTTTTAACAATTTGACGACGATAGCGCGGCCTTCAATCTGCGCACGCTCGGTAGCATCGGGCACGACCTGTTCCAGCGGAACATCGGACAGGTGATTAGGCATTACGTGTTTCATTTTTTCAAACCAAAAATTGGACACG
Organism: Methylobacter sp.; assembly: GCF_004322395.1. Taxonomy (GTDB): domain Bacteria; phylum Pseudomonadota; class Gammaproteobacteria; order Methylococcales; family Methylomonadaceae; genus Methylobacter_A. Next base: position 54,326 of record NZ_SCTW01000118.1, on the reverse strand, counting down.
TTGGTTAAAACACGGCCTTTGCCGGGAATCGGATCGGGCAAAATAACATCGAATGCAGACAGCCGATCAGTGGTCACAATCAGCATGTGCTTGTCGTCAATGTCGTAAATATCCCGTACTTTGCCGCGAGCGCGGAGCTTTAAAGACGACAATGTTGATTGGTATAGAGCTTCTGGAGCGGTCATAAGTTCTCGCTGGGGGTGTTAAATTGGGCGATTTTACCAATTATCCGTTTCTGGAGCCCATATAATTCTAAAAACCGCAGTTGAATAATGTGAAAACCGCTCCAGTGCAATTTTTTTAGAATGAATATCCTAGCGGAACATATCCTTATTAACGGCCTTTTCCATTGCCATTTTTGCAGTGATGAGACCTTTATCAACTAATTCTTTCATATTTTGATCCAGCGTCTGCATGCCGTCCTTGCGTCCGGTTTGAATCGCAGAATACATTTGCGCCACTTTGGCTTCGCGAATCAAGTTCCTGATAGCGGCCGTACCGACCATAATTTCATGTGCGGCGACACGGCCGCCGCCGATTTTCTTCAGCAAAGTTTGTGAAATAACCGCCTGCAACGATTCAGACAACATGGCCCGAATCATGTCTTTTTCGGCAGCAGGAAATACGTCAATAATACGGTCTATCGTTTTAGCAGCGGAGGTCGTATGCAATGTGCCGAAAACAAGGTGGCCTGTTTCAGCGGCAGTCATGGCCAATCGTATGGTTTCCAGATCGCGCATTTCACCGACCAGAATAATATCGGGATCTTCCCGCAATGCCGAGCGCAACGCTTCATTAAAACCATGGGTATCGCGATGAACTTCCCGCTGGTTAATCAGGGATTTCTGGCTTTCATGAACAAATTCGATAGGGTCCTCAACAGTAAGTATGTGCGCATAATCATTGGTATTAATATGATTAATCATCGCCGCCAAAGTAGTCGACTTGCCGGAGCCGGTCGGGCCGGTAACCAGAATTAGGCCGCGCGGTTTTTGGCATAACTCTTCAAAGAATTTGGGTGCTTTCAAGTCTTCCAAGCTTAATATGGTTGATGGAATCGTTCTGAATACAGCGCCTGCGCCACGATTCTGGTTAAAAGCATTAACACGAAACCGGGCGATGCCGGGTAACTCAAATGAAAAATCGGTTTCCAAAAATTCTTCATAATCTTTACGTTGCTTGTCATTCATGATGTCATAAATCAGCGCATGCACTTCCTTATGATCCAAAGCGGGAATATTGATTCGCCGAATATCGCCATCAACCCTAATCATAGGCGGTAGCCCCGCCGATAAATGTAAATCCGACGCTTTGTTTTTAGCTGAAAAAGCCAGTAATTCGGCAATATCCATAACATCCTCATGAAGACAAAAATAAAATTATCTTTATAGCATAGTTCATCTTTTTGTTTTTTGAATGTATGGTGTTGTGTTAGTTTTTGCCGATTGTGTTACTTAATAATCGATAACCAATGACCACCATAGCTCAAAGACTCAAACAAATACGTTCGCAAATCAACGATGCAGAACTTGCCTGCAACCGCCAACCCGGCTCGGTACTGTTATTAGCCGTCAGCAAAACCAAACCGGCCGAAGATATTGCCGCCGCCTATCAAGCCGGGCAACGTCATTTCGGCGAAAATTATTTGCAGGAAGCATTAAGAAAACAACTGGAGCTGGGCGCTTACGATATTACCTGGCACTTTATCGGCCCCATCCAATCCAATAAAACCAAGCCGTTAGCGATGCATTTCGATTGGGTGCACAGTGTCGATAGTTTAAAAATAGCCGAGCGCCTGAGCGCTCAGCGCCCAGCTCATTTGCCGCCATTAAATATTTGTTTGCAAGTCAATATCAGCGATGAACCGAGCAAGTCCGGCATTACTCTGGCCGAATTGCCGCAATTGTGTGAACAAGTCGCCAAGCTGCCTAATCTGAACTTGCGCGGCGTAATGGCCATTCCAGCTCCGCAACAGGATTTCGAGCAGCAACGCCAACCCTATAAAATCCTGCATCAGGCCGTTGTAGAATTGCATCGACCCGAGCTGGATACCTTCTCGTTCGGCATGACCGGGGATTTAAAAGCTGCGATAGTTGAAGGTTCGACCATCGTCCGAATAGGCACAGCGTTGTTTGGTGAGCGGAATTATGCCTGACAGAAATTCTCGTTGTAAGGGGCTTAATGTGCTTCAAGGCCTTGATCCAGGAAGCTTAATAACCCTCATATCGGCAAGCCCTACGCGAGATAGCACAGTACTTGTTTGGCTGACGCTTCTCTACTCAGGAAATTTTTTAAATTTCACGACCTTATTCAAAGGACTCAGATTGATTTCATCGATCACTATCTGCGCCCGCGAATTAAGCACGTAGGACACGGCTTCGGCGACATCTTCCGGCTCAATAAAGTTGCTTTGATGATCGCCCGGCTCAAAAGACAATTGTTCAAAAAATGCGGTTTTAACCATGCCGGGATTGATCAGGCAGACCCGCACATTGCTTTTCCCGCACTCTTCGCGCAAGGCTTGGGTAAAGCCGCGCACCGCAAACTTGGCGGCACAGTACATTGCGCCTTTGCGGCTACCTTTTAACGCCGCCTCCGAACCGATAAAAATCAAATCGCCATGATCTTTGCGCTTTAAAGCAGGCAGTAATGCTCTAACCAAAAAGGCCTGACTGGTAAAATTTAAGGCCATAAGGTCCTCGATTTGCGCATAGGAAAATTCTTCCACCGAACCGAACTGCCCTCGTCCGGCGCAAAAAATTACCGCATCGATTTCGGGGAAGGCTTGCTCCAGTTCGCGGATTTTTTGCGGCAGTTCGTTTAACCGGCTTAAGTCCAGTTGTACGACACTGAAGCTATCCATCTGCCGGTCAAACTTGCTGCGATCACGGGACACGCCAATCACATGGTGCCCTTGCTGCAATAAATTCCTGGCGATGGCCCGGCCTATGCCGGAACTGGCTCCTGTCACCAGGACCGTGCGTTTTACAGTGTGCATGGGAAAAATCTGTCGGCTGGAATGTAGTTTAAAAGCTGCTCGGTGCAATAGTTCATCATCTCCCGCTCCAGTTCCTGCTTGTAGGAAACCATGCCTTGCTGTGTGTCCAGCGGACCTGCAAAGAGTTTTTCTTCAGGATAAAGTTTATGCACTTTTTTAAAAAAGTTCTCCGGTAGCCTGAATACGCCAAGGCTGACCGAATGCAGCCGGTTTAAGTCGATTCGGGAAAAGACCTGCTCGAATAGCTGCCGGTACTGCTGTTGATAGCCGGATTGATAAATCAGCGGATCGAAACGCAACCCGATCTGCCAGCCCTGTTCCTGCAACTTGCACAACGCATCCAGACGGCGCTGCACCGATGGCGCTTTAGCTTCGACTTTTTCGGCTATCTCATCCGGCGACAGGCTGAACGCCACAATACAGCGGGGCAACGGCTCTCGATTTAACAGGCCTCTGACTTGGGTGCTTTTGGTTCTTAATTCCAGCCAGGCATTAGGCAGCGTTGCAAAAAACGGCAAAAACTGTTCGGCAAAGCCGGTTACCGGCTCCAAAGCCAAACTATCGCAATCGTAGCCGGAAAAAAAATGCAGGTTTTCATTCGGCGACTCAGCGCACAGTTGCCGGATGTCTTGCTGGAAATCCTCGTAATTGACGAACAGAACATAGTTGGCCGACTGGTACATGCCCTGCAAAAAACAATAACGGCAATCGTACAGACAGTTGAGCATGTGCGAAAAGTAGTAGTTTCTTACTGATCCGATGCCGTATCCCAAAGGTGCTGGTAACGCAAAGCTCTTATATTTTTCTGCCAGAATCAAGGCCGGTTGTTGCTTTTGCAAGCGGAAATTTTGCGCTTTAGGGTTAAATACTTCGCCGTAACGGCCGCAGGTTATTTTCTTGGCTTGCGGAAACCGCGCGACAATATCAAGAACTCGCGGGTGTTGCCGGACGGCTTCTTCGATGTAAATGGTTTCGATCATATAGGCACAATGGAACGCAGATGACGCTGATAACTATGATTAAGTAAGATTTTTCTTGAATTATCTGCGCTTATCATAGTTATCAGCGTCATCTGCGTTCTATTCTAATAGTTGGGTTTATCGTTTGATGCGCGTACTGTAGCACAGCTTGTCAGATCAAAAGCCTTGTGATTTATCACACTGACCTTATATAGGGTAAAATACTCTCAACTCAACAAACATATTAACAATCATGAAAACAAACAAGATAGGCTTTATCGGCGGAGGAAATATGGCGTCCAGCCTGATCAGCGGATTGATTGCCAGCGGCCATGCTCCTGAACAGATTTGGGTATCGGATATTAACCCGGACACACTGACAAACCTTAAAAGACAGCTAAACGTGAACACGTCGGCAAACAATGACGACGTCATTAATGCGGTTGATGTCGTGGTTCTGGCAGTCAAGCCGCAAACAATGAGTGCTGTGGCGCAAAGTATCGCCGCGCTGATTCAGCAAAAAAAACCGCTGGTGGTATCGATCGCCGCCGGCATTAACCAAAACAGTTTAAGCCGCTGGTTGGGTGCTGATGCCGCCATCGTACGCTGCATGCCCAACACACCGGCACTGGTGTTGACCGGCGCTACCGCATTGCATGCCAACGGCAAAGTAACGGATGAGCAATGCGACTTGGCGGAAAACATTTTACGTTCGGTCGGCATTGCGCTCTGGGTCGAAGATGAAGCCGAGCTGGATGCGGTAACCGCCGTTTCCGGCAGCGGCCCCGCCTATTATTTTCTGTTGATGGAGGCTATGGAAAAAGCCGCGTTGGAACTGGGCCTGAATCAAGAAACCGCACGTTTATTGGTACAGCAGACAGCACTAGGCGCGGCCAAAATAGCACTGGAATCGGCCGAATCTCCAGAGCAACTCCGTAAGCGTGTCACCTCGCCCGGAGGTACAACACAGCGGGCTATAGAAACTTTTGAGCAAGACGGCTTTACCGGACTGGTTTCAAAAGCATTACATGCGGCACGAGACCGCTCTATCGAAATGTCTAAACAAATGGAGAATTCATAATGGATTCGAGCTATATGACCGACCCGGCGATTTTTATAATCGATTCGCTGTTTTCACTTTATATTCTGGCGGTGCTGCTGCGCTTTTTATTGCAATGGTGCGGCGCTGATTTTTACAATCCTATCTCCCAGTTTCTGGTCAAAGCGACGCACCCGCCGTTAAGACTGTTGCGCCGCTTCGTACCGTCTGTCGGAAAGATCGATACGTCCTCTCTGGTGCTGGTGCTTTCTCTGCAAATGCTGGCCGATTTTTCCATATTGCTGCTGAAAAGCGTCGCTATCAGTATCGGCGCATTAACCATTTTATCGTTGACCCAGCTGGTTTCGTTGCTGATTAATATATTCATCTATGCCGTATTTGCCAGGGCTATACTCAGCTGGATAAATCCCGGCACGTTTAGTGCCGCATCGTCTATCTTGTACAGTCTGACCGAGCCCTTGCTTAACCTGTGCCGCAAATTCATTCCTGATCTAGGCGGCATAGACTTGTCGCCTTTGGCCGCGTTAATGTTTTTGCAACTGGCGAAAATGGTCATACTGCCGCCGTTGCATCAATTAGCCAGTTTGATCGGTTGAATTGGTATCATTGGGAACATGGAATTTTGACGCTGAATATCCATGTTCAACCCAAGGCCAGCAAAGATGAATGGGCAGGACTGCATGGCGACCGGCTGAAGCTGAGAATCAAAGCCGCGCCGATTGACGGCAAAGCCAATCAGCATCTGATTGCATTTATAGCCGATCAGTTTGGAATCCCTAAATCAGCCTGTAAACTCATTTCGGGCGAATCCGGGCGGGAAAAACGCATTGCCATTCATTCGCCCAAAAAACTGCCATCCCTGCCGCATCCCCTGCAATTTGATATTTCCTTCTAGCTGTGTTGATAGACGAAGTAATAAAATTTCCTATCCGCCATCTTTACAATATAATTTATTTTTCTTGAAAAATCATTTAGTCAGCCATGCAAACACGATCTTTTTCAGTCAGTATTTTTTTAGCTTGTTCCCTTTTCCTATGCTGCAGCCAGTCTGCGTATGCCAAAAAGATGTACAAATGGGTAAATGAGCATGGTGAAACTATTTTCTCCGACCAGGTACCGCCGGAACATTCCCAATACCGCCGGGAATCGCTAAACGAGAAGGGCCGGGTTGTTGAAGTTACCGAACAGGAAAAAACCAAGGAAGAGCAGGCTATCGCTAATCGATTGAATGCCCTGAAAAAAGCCCAAGAAAAAATTATCGCCCAGCAAGCCGCTAACGATAAGGTTCTGCTCAGCACTTTCCGTAACGTAGAAGATATGCAGGCCAGCCTTTATGCCACCATGCAGTCGTTGGATGCCCAACGCAATGTGGCTCAGGGCAATCTAAAACGCGTAGAAAACCAACTGGAATCACAACAAAAGAAAGCTGCAGAACTCGAACGTAACGGCAAAAAAGTTCCCAAAAATCTGTTGGACGAAATTAAGCAAACCGAGGAGCAAATACAAATCGCTTATGCTGAAATCAATAAACAGATCGAAAAAAAGAATCGAAGCAAGGCCGAGTTTGAGGCTAACATTGAGCGCTTTAAATTTTTAACCCAGGAGAATACCGATCCATCAAAAGCGGCTGATAAAACAGCACAAACGAATATTGCCGATGAAATTGGTCTGTATGCCTGCGAAACCGATGCGCTTTGCGCCAAAGCTTGGGTAAGCGCACATGACTTTATCAAAGCGAATGCCACGACACCGATTGATACCGATACCGACAAATTGATTATGGGCCGCGCGCCTGCAAACGACAGCGATCTTAGCTTGTCGGTTTCAAAAATAGAGGATGAAAACAAAAAACAGCAGCTTTTCCTGGATATTCACTGCCGGGAATCGTCGCTGGGTGCCGAGCTTTGCGCTAGTCAGAAAGTGCGTGAAATTAGGTCGACGTTTAGGCCGTTTATTGAGGCTGCGGTGGGTAAATAACCGAGGTTACGAACCCTAATTGACTGGAATATTGAACAAAGTCAAAGGTGAAAATATGAAAGAAATTAATTATACATTTTGGAAAGACGATAATTTTTTCCTGGGCTACTTAAACGAATATCCCGATTATTTAACACAAGGAACGACAAAAGAGGAATTACAAGAAAACTTGAAAGATTTATTTAAAGACTTGGAAAACGAATCAATACCTTATACCAGAAAAACTGAAAAGCTTTTGGTAGCTTAATGAAAAGAAGGGACTTAATAAGATTACTTGAAGAGCTAGGTTGCAAACTATCACGACGTGGCGGAAACCATGACTGGTACACAAACGAGGAAACAAAAATATCGCAACCAGTTCCAAGACATAATGAAATCAATGATTTTCTAGCAAAATCAATCATCAAAAAATTAAGCAATTGAAGTTCAAATATCACGCACAGTATACAGGATAGGTTTCGGCTGCCGAAACCCATCCTACATTCCTAAACCTCAATTAGCCATTCAGCAGCAAAGTACCAACACCCTGATCGGTAAACAATTCCAGCAGCACCGCATGATCGACGCGGCCATCAATAATATGCACGCTAGTGACTCCGCCTTTTATCGCATCGGTCGCGCAACGGGTTTTGGGGATCATGCCGCCGGAAATGGTGCCGTCAGCGATAAGTTCTTCGGTCTTTTTGATCGACAAGCCGGTCAGCAACGCTCCTTGCTTATCCAAAATGCCCGGTATGTTGGTCAGTAAAATCAATTTCTCGGCTTTCAACTGCTCGGCGATTTTTCCGGCAACCAGATCGGCATTGATATTATAAGAATGCCCGTCATCGCCGACCCCGATCGGTGCAATAACCGGAATAAAATCGCTGCCTCCGAGCATATCGAGAACCGCGGGGTCTATGCTGCTCACTTCACCGACATGGCCCAGATCGATAATCTCCGGTGGCAGGCTGTCACGCGGGGTAAGATGCAGTTTTTTGGCCCGGATAAAATTGCCGTCTTTGCCGGTCAAGCCAACCGCTTTGCCGCCGTGCATATTGATTAAATTGACAATCTCCTTGTTGACCAGTCCGCCCAACACCATCTCAACCACGTCCATGGTTTCGCTGTCGGTGATGCGCATGCCGTCGATAAAGCCTGTAGTTTTACCCAGTTTTTCCAGCAGCTGGCCGATTTGCGGCCCGCCGCCATGAACCACAATCGGGTTTAAACCGACCAGTTTCATCAACACGATGTCCCGTGCGAAGCTGTGCTTGAGCTCTTCATCGACCATGGCGTTGCCGCCGAATTTAACCACGATGGTTTTGCCTTTAAAACGCTGGATATAGGGCAGAGCCTCAATCAGCACATCGGCGATCTGGTGAGCTGTTCTTTTTTGCATCATGTTTGTGTATTTCCGTTATTAATTGATTTTATGTATGTCCACGAAAATGTCTAAAAGAGATGTGCTGTAAATCATCGTTATTGCCCTCACGCTCCGGGTTCGTGGTGAGCCCTTCGACAAGCTCAGGGCGAACGGAACAAAATTTACTTACTCGCTGTAACGCTGGCCGTAGTAGAACCTATGCAATATTTTCGTGCCTTTCGTGATTTTCGTGGACAAATATATTCTCTCTACAATCGGTGAATAATTTTTCCCGCTTGCAAGGTATGGGTTACCCGCCCTTTCAGAGTTTGTCCCCAGAACGGCGTGTTAACACCCTGGCTTTTCCAGTTTTCCGAATTAACTTGCCACTCAAGTTCCGGGTCGAAAATACACACATCGGCTGAAAAACCCGGCGTTAACGCGCCGCTGTTTAAACGCAGCACCCGCGCCGGATTTGCGCTTAAGCAGGCGATGCCTTGTTCCAGCGTTATCGCGTGCTGGGCGACCAGCTTGAGCATCAACGGCAATAAGGTTTCCAGAGATGACATCCCCGGCTCCGTTTCCGGGAACGCGCCCAACTTGGCATCCAAGTCATGCGGCTGGTGATCGGAACAAATGCTGTTAATCGTGCTGCCGGCCAAGCCTTGCCTTAAATAGTGTTTGTCGTCTTCGGTACGCAATGGCGGCAATACATGGTAAGCGCTGTCAAACGGCCTCATGTCATTTTCAGTCAGATGCAGCTGATGAATCGCGACATCGGCACTGACTTTCAAACCATACTTTTTGGCCTGATGTATTTTAATCACCGAACGTTTGCAGCTTAACTGGCCAAAATGTACTCGGCAGCCGGTCAGTTCGGCCAGTTCCAGGCATTGCGCCAGCGCTATGGTTTCTGCGGCTTCAGGAATGCTGGGCAAGCCGTAGCGGGTCGCGACCGCGCCTTCATGTGCGCAACCGTTATTGCCAAGCCAAAAGTCATTGGATCGAAACATCAATAATAAGTCATGGCTGGCTGCATATTCCATGGCCCGTCTTAATATCAGCAGGTTTTTGACCGGCTGATTGGCGTTGCCGACTGCAATGCAGCCTGCCTGTTTCAGCGACAGCATGGAGCTGAGCTCCGCACCTTCCAGTTTCTGGGTGAGTGCGCCGACCGCATAGATTTGCGGATAGCCGGCTTTTTCCGCCAGTTCTTTGATCAGTTCGACAACAGCCGGCGTATCGATGACCGGCACGGTATCCGGTTGCAGGCACAAGGTGGTGATACCGGCTGCGGCTGCGGCGGTTACTTCGCTTTTAAATGTCGCTTTGCGGCTGTGCCCCATATCCCGCAAACGGGTGCTTAAATCGATAAAGCCGGGGCAAACGATTTGATTTTCGGCATTAATAACAATATCCGGCTTGAAACTGTCCGGTTCGTCAGTCACCGAAACAATCTTGCCGTGTTTGATATAAACGGAACCGACGCGGTCTATGTCGTTGGCCGGATCAATGATTCTTCCGTGGTCTATGCGAATTTTCATTACGCCACCCCCGATTTATCACCAGGGATGGTGTGTATGCCATTAGCCGGTAGGGAACCGGCATGGCGATCGCCAGGGATGGTGTGTATGCCACCAGCCGGTAGGGAACCGGCGTGGCGATCGCCAGGGATGGTGTGTATACCGCTAAACCTGCCGGGAGCAGGTGCGGTTTGCATTGCCATCGCCATGACTGCCATGCGCACGGCGATGCCGTTGCTGACTTGTTTAAGTATCACCGACTGCGGCCCGTCTGCAACTTTGGAATCAATTTCTACGCCCCGGTTGATCGGACCTGGATGCATAACTATCGCGTCGGGTTTGGCGATTTTCAGTTTCTCTTCGGTCAGCCCGAAACATTTGAAATATTCACTCTCGCTGGGCAGCAGCGCCGAGCTCATGCGTTCTTTCTGCAAGCGCAGCATCATAACCACATCGATGTCTTTAAGCCCTTCGGTCAGATTATGCGACACATTCACGCCCAAGCTTTCCACATGCGCAGGCAACAAGGTTTTGGGCGCAATCACCCGGACTTCGGCCGCACCCAAGGTATTTAAGGCCTGAATCTCCGAGCGCGCCACTCTGGAGTGCAATATATCGCCGATGATAGCCACTCTGAGACTGGAGAAATCCCGCTTGATCTGGCGTATGGTAAACATGTCCAGCATGGCCTGAGTCGGGTGGGCATGTTGTCCGTCACCGGCATTGATGACGCTGATATGCGGCGCGGTCTGTTGAGCGATGAAATGTGCGGCGCCGCTGAGCGCGTGACGCACCACAAACATGTCTACAAACATGGCTTCCAGGTTGCGTATGGTGTCGAGCAGGCTTTCGCCTTTTGATGTGGCCGAGGTGGCGATATTCATATTGATCACATCGGCGGACAGGCGCGTGGCAGCCAGTTCGAAGGTCGTGCGGGTACGTGTGCTGTTTTCAAAGAACAGGTTTACGATAGTCTTTCCGCGCAACAAAGGCACTTTTTTAACTTGGTGCTCGGACATACCGGCGAACGACTCGGCGGTATCGAGAATTTCCGTCAATAAGGCCTTGCTAAGGCCCTCAATAGTCAGAAAGTGTTTAAGCTTGCCTTCCGCATTTAATTGCAGGTTATCAGTCATTGCTTATGCCATCGCCTCATTGGTTTTTATATGAATGTCCAAAGGCTCGGGCCCGGTCAATTGAACCCACTGGCCTGCGCTCAAGGTAATACTTGCAGCGGCGCAATCGGGCTTAAGCGGAATTTGCCTGCCGTCGCGTTCTATCAATACGCCCAGAATAATTTGGTTCGGCCTGCCGTAATCGAAAATCTCATTCATTGCGGCGCGTATTGTCCTGCCGGTATAAAAAACATCGTCGACCAAAATAATGTCGCGGCCTTCAATGTAGGTCGGCAACTGGCTGGGTTTTACATTGGGATTGACGCCGATTTGCGAGAAATCGTCCCGATAAAATGAAATATCCAGCAGCCCCAGAGGTTCACTGATATTTAATCGCCGGTGCATTTGCTCGGCAATCCACACGCCGCCGGTACGGATACCTATCATGATCGGATTAACCAGCTTTCTATCGTCGATGATGCGTTTTAACCCGGCTTCCAGGTTATTTAATAATTCGGGAATCTTTAACACTTAATGGTCCTTTTTTGTAACTACTCAGCGCCACCAAATCAAATGGAACGCTGATGACGCAGATGAATATGATGAACACAGATAATTGTAAATATTCAGAAATTACTGAAGCCAGCGTTTAAGCACAAAGCTTTTTCAAACAAGAAAATCTTATTTGATCATAATTATCTGCGTCATCAGCGTTCTATTTTTTTCCTATTTTTTATCTTTCTAATTACCCTATATTGGCATGCTCATTCAGCCAAGTTTGCAGGATAAGCTGGGCGGCGAGTTGATCTTGCACTTCCCAAAGTTTGCTTGCACTGAGGCTGACTTCGTCAAACAACAGTTGTTTGGCTTCAAATGTCGACAAGGTTTCATCCTGCTGAAAGACAGGCAGTTGATAGCGCCCTTCCAGCTGTCTGCAAAATTTTAACATGCGGGGTGTTACGAGGTTATCCGAGCCGTCGGCCTGCTTTGATATGCCGACCACTAAACCGGCGGGGCGCCACTCCTGTATCAGCTTGCCGATTATTTCCCAGTTGGGGCTTTGATTGATCGAGCGAATGGTTTGCAGAGGACTCGCGGTAGCTGTGGTTGTTTGACCGACAGCCGCGCCTATCTTTTTAGTACCGAAATCAAAGCCCAGATAGGTGTCGGCATTGGCTTTGGCGAGTAATGGATCTTGCTTAGCCATGTCCTGCCGGAGCGGTCAACTGATTAATGTCAACGCCAATCTGGCCCGCTGCTGCACTCCAACGCAAGTTAACCGGCGTATCGAACAAAACCTGTTCCCCGCAAGGCGTATTAAGCCATGAATTATCCATAATTTCTTTTTCCAGTTGTCCTGCACCCCAACCGGCATAACCTAACGCCACCAGATACTGTTGCGGGCCTTCGCCTGCCGCAATGGCTTCAAGCACGTCTCGGGATGTGGTCAACGAAATGGTCTCCGAAACCGCCATGGTCGCATGCCAGTCTCCACCGGAAGTATGCACCACGAAGCCCCGTTCCTGCTGCACTGGACCGCCTGCAAAAACGGGAGCTTTAGCTGCGACGGGCGCAGTGACTTTTATATCCATCTGTCTAAAAATTTCGCCCAGCTCCATGTCGGTCGATCTGTTAATCACAATGCCTAATGCACCGTCTTCATTATGCTGGCACAAATAGGCAACCGCATGAAAAAAATTGGGATCCGCCAAATTGGGCATGGCGATAATAAATTGGTTATTTAAATAGGTGGCTTGGTTCATAGATCTTAGTATCAAAGTTTATGTCGACTTAAGCAACTGGTTTATCGCATGGTCCTGCCTGATTCACCTGAAAATCCCCAACCCTTGGTAATCACCATCTCTGTAGCCCGGAATAATACCACCCAAGCCTGTCCTGAGTCCTTCGAGTTTGCTCAGGAGAGCCTTGTCGAAGGGCGTAGTGCGAGGCGGCGTTTTCCAGCGAGTCCGGGCGGTATTTGCCGGAAACGCCTGTTTTCGCTTTCGCTCAAATTGGCTTATTCCGGCCTACTGTTTGGCGAGGTCATGCCTGACTCGTCAGAAAACTTCCAAACGCGGGTAATCACCAGAACATCCAGTTCTTTCCGCAAATCTATGGGCAACGGTGCAAACGGCGCACTCATACGGACAATTCTTTTAGCCGCCTCATCCAATGCCGGGTTTCCCGAAGACTGATTGATGCGTATGCTGTAGATGCTGCCGTCTGCCTTAATCCCGACATCCATAGTTAAGGTGCCGGAAAAGTTTTTCTTGGCCGCAACTTCCGGGTAATTAAGATTGCCGGTACGCTCCACTTTATCTTCCCAATCTTTCATATATTGGGCTGCGAGATACTTATGAGCACTCACCGAATCGACGAATTTTATTTTAGTTTGCTCGGCGCTTTGCTGGCTGAGCCTGATTTCGGTGCCCAATTGAGCAATTTGCTGTTGCAGCATCTCCGCCGACAATTGCGGACGTTTTTCAGTATGCTGCCCGGTATCCGGCTTACTCGCGGTAACGATCTTTTTTTCCGCCTTTTTCTGGGTAATCAGTTTTTTCGCTGCTTTAGGCTTATCCTGTTCCGGCGCACTCTTTTTTACCGGCTTGATTACCGGCTTGACTTCACTATTGCTTTGGCTGGGCAGTTGTTGCGGCGGCGGTTCCGGTTTTTTGCTTTGTTCGCCGGCGCCAAGCTGGTTTTCCTGAGCTAAAAACTGCGCCTTTTCAGGCGCTTTTGGGGCCGGCATATTGACCAAGGTAATATCAATTGACCGGCTGACTTCCTCCGGCTGCGGCATTGTGAAATTGACTCCCAGACCAATGACAACATGAATGACCGCCGCTAAAAATAAGGCAACTAATAATGAGTCATTATTAGACAGCGGTGCAGGCGGATCAAACATTACCTGATGTGTTTTCATTATCGCCATGGATGGTGTGTGTGCCGCGCACCTGCCTGGAGCAGGTGCGGCTCAGGGTCGTTTCGATATGATCCATGAGCTGACCGCAAATATTCAAGCCAAACTGACGATCCAATTCCTGTACGCAAGTAGGGCTGGTAACATTAATCTCGGTCAGTGTATCGCCAATCACATCGATCCCGACAAAAATCAGACCTTTGTCCCGTAATGTCGGCCCAACTTGATTAGCAATCCAGCGATCCCGCTCGGTTAAGGGCCGACCTTCCGCCCGTCCGCCCGCCGCCAAATTGCCACGGGTTTCACCTTGGGCAGGGATGCGCGCCAGAGCGAACGGTATGACCTCGCCGTTAACCAGCAATATGCGTTTATCGCCGTCGACAATTTGCGGAAGGTATTTTTGCGCCATCACATAGCGGCTGTTGTACTGAGTCATGGTTTCCAGGATCACGCTAAGGTTCGGATCGCCCTGACGCAAATGAAAAATAGAGGTGCCGCCCATGCCATCCAGTGGTTTTAAAATGATCTCGCCCTGCTCCAGCAAGAAGTCCCTGATTCTGGCTGGCTCTCTGGCGACCAAAGTTTCTGCGCAGCATTGCGGAAACCACGCGGTAAAAAGCTTTTCATTGGCATCCCGCAATGACTGCGGTTTGTTGATGACATAAACCCCCATGCTCTCGGCGCGTTCCAGCAAATAGGTTGCATAAATATATTCCTGGTCGAAAGGAGGATCCTTACGCATCATGATCACATCCAGCTCGTCCAACGAAATATCCTGCTCAGCGGTAAACTCGTACCAGCTTTTTTCATTCCGCTGAACTTGAATCGTCCGCGTTCTGGCATAAGCCCTGCCGTTTCTCAGGAATAAATCGTTAAGTTCCATATAATGCAATTCCCAGCCTCTGGCCTGAGCTTCAAGTAACATTGCAAAACTGGTGTCTTTTTTTATGTTGATATGATCAATGGAGTCCATGACCATGCCGAGCTTAATGGGCATTATTTTTTCCTGATAAATATGTTAGACGAAAGGCGAAAGACAAAGGGCGAAAGGGTAAAAACCCATTGCGCCTTTTGCCTTTCGTCCTTCACCTTTCGCCTTATTTTATAGATTGTTATTTACCTTGAAAAGATTTTTTGGTATAAAGCTCGGCTAACTTTTGAATTTAGACACGCATTAGGGGTTAATCATGTCCAGAGTATGTCAAGTAACAGGCAAGCGCCCGGTTACAGGTAACAACGTTTCACACGCCAACAACAAAACTAAAAGACGCTTTTGTCCAAATTTGCAACACCACAGATTCTGGGTAGAAAGCGAAAACCGTTGGGTTCGCCTCAGAATTTCCACTAAAGGCATGCGTATCATTGACAAGAGAGGCATCGATGCCGTTCTTGCCGATTTACGTAAATCCGGCGATAACTCTTAAGAGGATAAAAAAATGCGCGATAAAATTAAATTGATTTCGACCGAAGGAACCGGACATTTTTATACAACAACCAAAAATAAACGGACTATGCCCGAAAAAATGGAGATCAAAAAATTTGATCCTGTTGTTCGTAAACACGTTATTTACAAAGAAGCAAAAATCAAATAATTATTTGAGTTCAAAAATTTCTTTTCGGCAAAAGCTCCATCAGTAAAAACCGAACGCATCCTAACCCGGCATCTTCATCTTTGACTGTTCCGGGTTACGCTGCCGCTCTCTTTAAAATATATTTAGAGGGCAAACCGCCTATCCTGTTTCACCCTCCTTTTAGCTTATCCAAAACCTGAGTTAGCTTCTCCATCTGCTTATGCAGTATTCGGCATTGCTTCTCAGCATTTTCCTTGTCAAACTCCAGGTTTTTGCATTGTTCACTGAGCTGTTGGTTGGCATTCTTGAGCGCTTCATTTTCCAATTTAAGAACTCTAATTTGATCTTCCAAAATGATGTTAGAGGCATTTGACGAATTATCGGCAGGCTGTTTCAGATCGCCATCCTGAGGAAAACTTTCCGGACGATCATCAGCTGAAAGAGGAGCGTCAATTTCCTGCTCCGCAGCAGGCGCAAGACTTGCCATCCCGCCTCTTAAAATCATCGCCTCAATTTTATTCTTGAGCAACAAAAATGCGGCTGCTTCGCTGGTTTTACCATCCTGACAAACAACAATGACAGGCTTTTCAGAGCTAAATGTCTTAAGTTGCATTCTTAAAGAGAAAAATGGTGCATTGATACTCCCCTCAAGATGCTGGCTTTCATAGTCATCTTGCGAACGAACATCCAGCAAAACCGCCCCTTTTCTTGCCGCCTCCTGCATTCCCTCATAATCAACAAACTTTAAAGAAGGCTCTTTTATTAAAGATACAAATTGTTTTTTGTCTAAACGTAATAAAGAGATATCCGTCAGTGCTGTAATGGTTACGTTTCTGGGCGCACCGGAAAGCAATGCATCTTCGCCAAAGGTATCTCCATTGGTCAGCTGGGCTAATTTAATTTCTTTTGCATTGGGCGATGGCTTACGCGTTAATAGGCATTGACCGTTTTTAATCAGATAATAATAATCACCTGCACTGCCCTGTTCGAGTATGGTTTCGCCCTTATTGAAATGAACGACCTCCAAACCCATTAAGATTTTTTGCAAATTGGCGGGAGGGAGACGTTGAAAAACAGGCGACCTCAATAATGCTGTCATCCAGTCATCTGGATCGCTTTCAGTCTCGTCAATGACCATGTAACTGTTGTCCTCTTCTTTATCAATAAAAGGTGGGGAATTTTTAACAATATCAGCATTTAGCCGCAAAAAACGCACTTTTCCGTTCGCGACCGCATCAATCTTTCTGGGAATCTGGTGCGCCAGCGCAAACTTGGCCGAATCGCTGCCTGCAGTAATAACTTCAACAACCAGCCCAGCCGCCTGAAGAGTAACCTCTCCGCTTATCAGATAAACAAGCTGGGGGTTTACGTCGCCTTTTTCAAACAAAAAACCATCTTGTATTTCTTCAACAGCCATTTCAGCGCATAAAGCATTGAATCGAGCGCTCGGCAACGTTGCGAGCGGGATCAGCTTGCGAATAATCAGTCCATCTTCAGAATTGACATCTACGGCCATTTAAATATTCTAAGCAAGATAACAGCTAAATGACAGCATTGATTGTCAAAAAAAATCTACTTTAGCACACCTTGTATTAAACATTTTTATACATATATCGCGGATTAGACATGTTTCACAAACACGGGAAAATGATGATGAACATTAAACCAATAAAACGGCTGTTATTTTTAACTTTTTTACCCGTTTATTTTTGTATAGTCTTGCCTGTACAAGCAGGTTTACCGCCTTACGTAGAGGGACAAGCGCTACCGTCTTTAGCTCCGATGCTTGAGCGCAGCATGCCTGCGGTGGTCAACATATCAACCTCGACCAATATCACGGTTAGTGAAAATCCACTAATGCAGGATCCGGTTTTTCGCCAGTTTTTTAACATACCCGACCAGCAACTGCGGCGGCAACAAAGAAATAGTTTGGGCTCCGGCGTTATTATCGACAGCAAACAGGGTCTGGTGCTAACCAACAACCATGTTATCGATAAAGCGGACACCATCACAGTAACCTTAAATGATGGCCGCCAGCTTGCCGCTAAATTAGTCGGTACCGATCCTGAAGCCGATGTTGCCATTATTCAGATCCCTGTCGATAACTTGACTATGATTCCGATTGCAGATTCCAGCCAACTGAAAGTCGGCGATTTTGTTGTCGCGATCGGCAATCCGTTCGGCTTGGGGCAAACCGTGACATCAGGCATAGTCAGCGCCTTGGGCCGTTCCGGCCTCGGCATAGAAGGCTACGAAGATTTTATCCAGACCGATGCATCGATCAATCCCGGCAATTCAGGGGGCGCGCTGGTCAACCTGCGCGGCGAGCTTGTCGGCATGAATACCGCAATTCTTGCTCCCACCGGTGGTAACGTCGGCATCGGTTTTGCTATACCCTCCAATATGGTCATGACCATCAAGGAATCGCTGGTCAAGCACGGAGAGGTTCGGCGCGGCTTATTGGGCGTAACCACGCAGGATCTGACACCTGAGTTGGTTAAGGCCTTTAATTTAAAAAATATCCAAGGCGCTGCGATCAGTAGGATTGAAAGCAACTCACCCGCAGCAAAAGCCGGGTTGGAACCGGGTGACATTATTGTTTCAGCCAATGGACGTCCCATTAAAAACAGCCATGACATACGCAATATCATCGGCATGATGCAAATTGGTGACAAAGTTGATCTGGAATATTTCCGCGGCAGCGAGAAAAAACAGGTTACCGCCACAATCGGCAAACAGGAGTTACCGAGACTGGCAGGGAATCAGCTACATCGCTCGTTACAAGGCGCGCAATTAAGCACGACGCTAAAAGGCCAGGTTGAAGGCGTCTTATTTGAAAAGATCGACACGGCGTCCGGGGTATGGCGCGCAGGCTTGCGGCCTGGCGACGTTATCGTGTCCGCAAATCGCTATCGCGTTCACAATCTTGAGGAATTAAAGCAGGTGGTTGATCCGAATGGCCCTCTACTCATTAACATTCAGCGAGGACAGGAAGGCTTCTTTGTTGTGTTAAAGTGATCAGATGAAAGGCGAAAGGCAAAAGGCGAAAGACGCATGCTTTCGAATCTTGCACCTTCGCCTTTCGCCTTTTGCCTTTCGCCTTTATTAAAAACATGACTACAGATAGAAATTTCATCCCCTTAAATATAGCGATACTAGTTGTTTCCGACAGCCGCACCGATGCCGATGATATATCTGGCAAAACGCTGGTTGAACGCGTAACCGATGCAGGGCATCAGGTTATCGAAAAAAAAATAGTGCCTGACAATATTTACCAAATCAGGGCCGCTGTTTCAAACTGGATTGCCGCAGACAATGTTAATGCCATCATTACCACCGGCGGCACCGGCATAACCGGCAGGGATGGTACGCCTGAAGCGGTTGCTCCGTTGCTGGACAAGATGCTGGACGGTTTTGGCGAGGTCTTCAGAATGCTTTCCTATCAGGACATTAAAACCTCAACCATCCAGTCCAGAGCAATTGCCGGGGTCGCCAATGCGACCTATATATTTTGCCTGCCCGGCTCATCGGGAGCCTGCCGTACCGCATGGGACACACTGATCAAGGAGCAGCTCGATCATCGCACCCGACCCTGTAATCTGGTGCAACTCATGCCCAGACTAATGGAGAAATGATGAACTCGATTTTTTTATTGCTCGGCGCGTTAAGCGCATTGATCGGTGTCGGCATGGGCGCATTTGGCGCTCACGGCTTAAAGACGATCATCAGCCCGGAAATGTTAACGATCTACCAAACCGGCGTGACTTATCAAATGTGGCATGCACTGGGACTGATAGGCATTGCCCTGATCCGGCAGCAAGCGCCTAATTCCAAATTAGTGCATTGGGCAGGGTGGTTGATGTTCGCGGGCATCTTACTGTTTTCCGGCAGCTTGTATGCCCTGGCATTACTCAATCATACCTGGCTAGGCATGATCACTCCCTTCGGCGGCGTTTGTTTTTTAACAGCCTGGTTATTAATCGTACTGTTCGCCACCCCAAACATCAGATCTTCCGATCACAATAGCAGGTATAAATAATGCGCGACTCTAATCCACAAACCACCTATCTAAAAGACTACACCGCCCCGGAATACCTGATTCACAGCGTTACTTTAAATTTTACGCTGGACGATGAAAACACCTTGGTTAGTTCCCGACTCACCCTGAGCCGCAACCCTGCCAGCCAGTCTCGCGATACGTCACTGATTTTATCGGGTGAAAACCTGAAACTTATCCGTGTTAACTTGGATAACGGCAATGACTTAACTAAAGATCAATACCTGCAAACCCAGGATGCATTAATCATTAATCAAGTTCCGCAGCAGCAACGTTTTGTGCTGACCATCGAAAACACGATCAACCCGAAAGCCAACACCGCTTTAGAAGGACTATATCTTTCCAACGGCATGCTGTGCACCCAATGCGAGGCGGAAGGCTTCAGGAAAATCACCTATTTTCTGGACCGCCCCGACGTGATGACCCTGTTCACCACGACATTGGTCGGCGATAAAGACCGCTATCCGATTTTATTATCCAACGGCAACAAAATCGCTGAAGGGGAGTTGCCTGACAATCGCCATTGGGTGACTTGGGAAGACCCGTTCAACAAGCCGTGCTATCTGTTCGCGCTGGTTGCAGGACAACTCGAATGTATAGCGGATCGCTTTACTACGCAATCCGGCCGTGACATTGATCTGCAAATCTTTGTCGAAAGGCACGATATGGATAAATGCAGCCATGCGATGCAGTCGCTGAAAAACGCCATGCTTTGGGATGAACAGGTGTACGGCCGCGAATACGATCTGGATTTATATATGATCGTTGCGGTGGGCCATTTCAATATGGGCGCAATGGAAAACAAAGGGCTTAACGTATTTAATACCAAATTCGTGCTGGCGCGGCCCGATACCGCAACCGACTCGGATTATGAATCGATCGAAGCCGTGATCGGCCATGAGTACTTCCATAACTGGACCGGCAACCGCATCACTTGCCGGGACTGGTTCCAGCTCAGCCTGAAAGAAGGTTTTACAGTATTTCGCGATCAGGAATTTACCGGCGACCGCACCTCCAAGGCCGTAAAACGCATCGAAGATGTCAATGCGCTACGTACCCGCCAGTTTCCCGAAGATGCAGGCCCTCTTGCGCATCCGATACGCCCTGACGCTTATATAGAAATCAACAATTTTTACACTATGACCGTGTATGAAAAAGGCGCCGAAGTAGTGCGCATGATTCACACCTTGGTTGGCGCGGAAGGCTTTCGCAAAGGCAGCGATTTATATTTCGAACGTCACGACGGGCAAGCAGTGACGTGCGATGATTTTGTCAGCGCGATGGAAGCTGCCAACAATATCGATCTGACTCAATTTCGCCGTTGGTATGCCCAGGCCGGAACACCGGTATTAACCGTTCAACAGCACTATGACCCATCCGCGCAAACCCTGACGTTAAACATAAGCCAAAGCTGCCCTCCGACGCCTGGACAAGAAGTTAAAGAACCGCTACATATTCCGGTAACTGTGGGTTTGCTCAATAAAGACGGATCCGTCGCGCCTTGCAAGCTACATGACCGCGATCAAGCACGCGGTGAAGTTATTCTGCAACTCACTGAACCTGAACAGACTTTTATCTTCGAGAATTTAGCCGAACAGCCGGCGACTTCTATCTTGAGAGGTTTTTCGGCGCCGGTTAAGCTGGTGATGGAGCGTAGCTTGGATGAGCTTGCGTTTCTATTAAGCCACGACAGCGACACGTTTAATCGCTGGGAAGCCGGACAACAATTGGCAGGAAAAATCATTAACGGACTGATTGCCGATATACAAAATGGCAAGGGCATGCACGTCAATCCCATCATGGTTAATGCCTTTAAGCAGGTGTTGGAGCAACCGTGGGATGACTTGTCGTATTTTTCATTGCTATTAAGCCTGCCCTCGGAAACTTATCTGGCCGAACAAATGGAAGTTGTAGACGTAGAAGCTATCCATGCTGCCCGCGAGTTTGTCATTCTGACTTTAGCCGAACAATTACAAACACAGTTTCAGGCTTTATATCAAACTAATCACCGGGATGAATCCGGGAAGTTCGACTCCGGCGCAATAGGCCGCAGACGCATCAAGAACACTTGTTTAAGTTATTTAAGTAAACTGGAAAACACTTACATTCGCCAATTGTCGGAGCAGCAATTTAACCACGCAAAAAACATGACCGATCAAATGGCGGCGTTAACGGTTATTATCAACAACCCGCATCCAGCCAAACAAAAGTGCCTGGACAGCTTTTATTATCAATGGAAAACGGAAGCACTGGTTATAGATAAATGGTTTGCGCTGCAAGCCACCAGCAGCATGCCCGATACCTTTGCGACCGTACAGGCGCTAATGCAGCATCCTGCATTCGATTTAAGAAATCCAAACCGCGTCAGGTCATTAATTGGCGCGTTCAGCCAGTCCAATCCGCTGCATTTTCATGTAGCCAATGGGCAAGGCTATCAATTTCTCGCCGACCAAGTTATCGCACTGAACACGTTGAATCCGCAAGTTGCTTCACGGATGGTCGGCGCGTTAACCTCATGGCGCAGATTCGACGAAGGCAGGCAGGCGCTGATAAAAGCACAGCTGGAACGCATTATAACGACCGAAGCGATTTCCAAAGATGTGTACGAAGTGGCAAGTAAAAGCTTGATCTACAAAGCAGATTGAAGCCATCAATGAACGATCATTTAAAAAATGTATTGATTACCGGCGCCGCCAAACGCATAGGCGCGGCTTGTGCGCGGCTGCTGCATAGCGAAGGCTGTAATATTTTTTTGCATTACCGGTCTTCAGCGGCAGAGGCGCAACAGCTTTGCGATGAGCTGAACCAACAGCGTCCCGACTCAGCCAAAATCATGCAGGCCGATTTACTGAACATGGCTGAGCTTGAAGCTGTTGCCAAGGAAGCCTGTATGGCTTGGGGCGGCATAGATGTGCTGGTGAATAATGCCTCATCTTTCTATCCTACGGCCGTACCCAGCGTGACCGAACGGCAGTGGGACGAGTTATTGGGCAGCAATTTAAAAGCACCGTTTTTTCTGGCGCAAGCCTTAACCAAAACATTAACTGACAACAAAGGCTGCATCGTCAATATTGTCGATATCCATGCCGAACGCGGGCTCAGAGGTTACCCCGTATACAGCATTGCAAAAGCCGGATTAGCTGCGATGACCAAGGTTTTAGCCAAGGAGCTGGGGCCAGCGGTCAGAGTGAACGGAGTGGCTCCGGGGGCGATACTCTGGCCTGAGAATTCATCCGAGTCGGCCAATCTGGAAATCCTGCAACGGGTGGCTTTAAAGCGTAGCGGAGAGCCTGCTGATATTGCCAAGACAGTACTTTTTTTGGTTAAGGACGCCAATTACATGACTGGCCAAATACTGACCGTCGATGGCGGACGCACCTTATTTTACTGAGGACCAGGACGGGGTAATGCGCTTTTGCTTAAGATCATTCTTGTCGAATTGTTCCCAAAGTTCGGCATAGCTGATGTGGATGATCGGATGTTTCAAATCCGGAGCAATTTCCGCCAAAGGTTCAAGTACAAAAGCGTAATGTTCGATTTCGTCCCGAGGTATCTGCAAGCGTCCATCGTTGACGATAAGATCGCCGTATAGGATCAGGTCCAGGTCAAGGGTGCGTGCAGCAAATTTTCGGCTGTCGCGAGTGCGGCCATTATCCAGCTCAATTTGCCTAAGTTGTTTGGCGACCGCCTTTACTTCCAAATTGGAGTCAAAACCAACCACGAGATTATAAAAAACATCCCCAGTAAAGCCGACAGGTTCGGATTCGTAAACACTCGAAATCGTCAGTTCGCCAAAGGTTTGCTCAAGTGCCTGCAAACTGGCAGGAACATGTTCATCCTTATTTATATTGCTACCGATGCTAATGTAGCCTCTGGTCACGATTTCCGTGCTCCACGCTCGATTATAATACCGACATCGCTGGCCCCCCGGATAGCACCTTTTTTATTCAGGGTTATTTTCACCCAAGGCACATTAAACTCATTGCGTATAAGGTCGGCTATTTCTGAAATTAATTTTTCAACCAGAAAAAACTGGCTGGCCTCGACAAAAGAAACAATGCGATGAGAAACCGTTTTGTAATCAAGCGTGTATTGAATATCGTCGGTTTCTGCGGCTTTTTGAATATCAAAAGCCATCTCAATATCAAGGATGACGGTTTGCTTGGTTACTCTTTCCCAGTCATAGATACCGATAATAGTTTCAATTTCCAAGCCGCCTAAAAATATGATGTCCATAGTGATTTCCGGTTATGATGCGTGTTTTTTTAAACCGGTAAGTATCAGGGAAACATCCCGTGCTTACAAGCTCAAAAATGAAAGGGTTATTCAATGATTGAATGGTTGTTCGTTCCGGCTGCCTATCTGATAGGCTCTATTTCAAGTGCCATTATTATTTGCCGCTTAATGGGATTACCCGATCCCCGCGAACAGGGCTCGGGTAATCCCGGCGCAACCAATGTGATGCGAATTGGCGGAAAGAAAGCGGCAGCGATCACTCTGCTGGGCGATTCGTTGAAAGGCTTAATTCCCGTCTATGCCGCGACTGCGTTGGGACTGTCCGCCGAATTAGTTGCAGCGACCGGACTGGCGGCCTTTATCGGCCACCTTTACCCGGTATTTTTCGGTTTTAAAGGCGGCAAGGGTGTTGCGACATCGGTCGGCGTGTTGCTCGGTTTTTTCTGGGCGCTCGGTCTTGCGTTCATGGCAACCTGGTACCTGGTTTATAAACTGGGCAAGATTTCATCCTTGTCCGCATTAGTCGCTTCAACCCTGTCGCCGATTTTTGCTTGGTTCATAGTTGGCGACAAGGCTATCGTTGCTGCTTCCGTGGTCATGATGGTTTTCTTGTTATGGCGGCATAAGAGCAATATTCAGCGATTGCTGGCTGGGGAGGAATCGAGCAAGGCTAAAGGCTAAAATCATGCCAACAGCCAATGTTTAGTCAATATCCCATCTCGCAGGGCACGCTGTGCGTACCCTACAGGACTAAATAATAACTTGTTAGGCATAAGTTACTTCAGGTAATTATAATGGAAATAATTGTTTCAAAGCTGATTAGCCCAGCATTCACGATTATAAAGTCAGTTTGTAAGCTCCTTCTTGATAAAACAAGTATTAATGTTTCCGGTACAGAGATAATCGACCCGGCCAAAGCAACACTATATATTGCGGATCAGGGAAATAACGCAGGATTATTTATGTTTGTAGTCGGAACCCGATCAAAAAAACCTGTAGAAGTTGTTCGTATAGAAATGGAATTCGCTGCACCATTACAAGTATTAGACCCGGATAAACGCGGCTTTTTTTGTGTTGAAACCAGCCTTAATAAAACATATCCATTTCGTATATTCTCTGAATCCAGCTTTACAATACAAAACGATCAAAGTTCTGTTTTCGCGTTAAATGTGATATTCCCTGAGACATCAAAAGAGCAAGACGTTATATTTTGTGTGCATGCGCAAAGAAAACATTCTTCATTTGGAGGTTACCTTACATTTGGTAGAACACAAGTCACTAGCATACGAAAAAAAATCTACTTAACATCTGAATTTATTAGAGGGTTCGAAATCCCTCCGGAATCTGGAATTTCTACAATTCAACCGTTCTTAGCAGAAAGAGGTTT
Organism: Methylobacter sp.; assembly: GCF_004322395.1. GTDB lineage: Bacteria > Pseudomonadota > Gammaproteobacteria > Methylococcales > Methylomonadaceae > Methylobacter_A. The sequence goes on along the minus strand of NZ_SCTW01000118.1, from coordinate 29,178 downwards.
ATCTGGTGCTAGTAAGGAAATATCCGTTACGGTACATGAATATTTTAAAGATGGATCAGTAGCAACTAACCGTATAAGAGGGCACTAACCTATGTGGCATAAACCCTCCTATATCAGGGGGGCTTGTGTTTTACCATGAGCCCACAAGATGAATTCGCCTCAACTGCAACAGGCTGACATCAACTCTCTACTCTTTATCTTGCAACTGATTTAACTTAACTCACCAATCGGCCAGCGAGGGCGAGCATAAATTTCCAGTCCTTGCTGCTGGCCCGCTATTAAACGCTGGCAACCGGCATAGGCAATCATCGCGCCGTTATCAGTACAAAATTGAAGCCTCGGAAAATAGAGCTGGGCATTTTCCTTGACAACCATATCCGTTAAACACGCTCGAATTTGTTTATTGGCGCTGACACCTCCCGCAACGACCAATCTTTTCAAACCGGTTTGCTGCAAAGCTCTCTTGCATTTGATACTGAGTGTTTCGGCAACCGCAATTTGAAATGCGGCAGCGACATCGGCTTTGTCCTGTTCTGTCTTTCCAGAGGTGCTAACGGTATTTAACGCGAATGTTTTTAAGCCACTGAAACTAAAATCCAATCCGGGGCGGTCGGTCATCGGGCGGGGAAATTTAATCTGGGCTGTACCCTGCTCTGCAAGCGCAGACAGCTTTGGTCCGCCTGGATAACCCAAACCCAGCATTTTTGCAGTCTTGTCAAACGCTTCACCGGCAGCATCATCAAGAGACTCACCTAATAGTTGATAGCGGCCGATACCCTCAACCTGCACAAGCAGCGTGTGCCCTCCGGAAATCAGCAACGCAACAAAAGGAAATTCCGGTGGATTTTCTTCCAGCATAGGCGCCAGCAGGTGCCCTTCCATGTGATGAATTGCAATAGCGGGTATTTGCCATGCCCAAGCCAAACTTCTGGCCGTTGCTGCACCAACCAGCAACGCCCCCATCAGTCCGGGCCCTGCGGTGTAAGCAATACCATTAATATCGCTCCCGGTCAGATGACTTTCTTGTAAGCATTGCTTGATCAACGGTACTAATTTCCGAATATGGTCACGCGACGCAAGTTCAGGAACAACGCCGCCATATTCACTATGCATTTCAACCTGACTATATAAAAGATGGCTGCATAGGCCTTTTTCGGAGTGATAAATTGCGACACCGGTTTCGTCGCAAGAAGTCTCTATGCCTAAAACGTACATTGAATTTTTGAAATTTATAAAAGTAAAGGTATAATTAAGGGTTCTGTTTGTTCAGTGGATTAAAATATCCTAACTTTTTAAATATTAACATATTCGGGAATAATAATGCCGTCAGTAAAAATCAAAGAAAACGAACCATTTGATATTGCGATTCGCCGCTTTAAACGCGCTTGTGAAAAAGCGGGTGTATTGGCTGAAGTGCGTCGCCGCGAATTTTATGAAAAACCAACTGCAGAGCGTAAGCGCAAAGGCGCAGCTGCGGTTAAACGCCATTTGAAAAAGCTAGCGCGTGAGCGTTATGCGCTGAAAAACTTACGTCGCGGACGCCCTGCGCTGTAAGATCAAGGTAAATTACGATGGATTTGTTAACTGATCGTATCAAGGAAGATATGAAAGCCGCCATGAAAGGCGGAGATAAAGCAAGACTAGGCGTAATTCGTTTGATTTTAGCCGCTATTAAGCAGGTTGAAGTCGACGAACGCATTGTCTTGGATAATGAACGCGTTATCCTGGTTCTTGACAAGATGCTCAAGCAGCGCCGTGAATCTATCCGTCAATATGCCGAAGCCGGCCGGGATGATCTGGTAGCTATTGAAGAGGCTGAAATCCCGGTAATTCAGGATTTTTTGCCGCAACCGTTAACCGAAACCGAAATTGATTTAATGGTTAAAGACGCTATTACAGAGTCCGGCGCGGAGTCGGTTAAGGATATGGGCAAAGTCATGGCTTTGCTTAAAGCAAAAATGCAAGGTCGCGCCGATATGTCGGTTGTGAGCAACAAAATCAAGACCGCACTAACGGGATAGCTTTTACTGGTTTTTCCCGGAAACAGCTCCCAATATCGCTCAAAGCACCTTGTTTTAGCGACCTACCTCCCGCATCAATTTTCGGAGAGCAGTTGTGTCCGGTAGAATCCCTCGCGAGTTTATTGATGAGCTTTTAGTGCGGGTTGATATTGTCGACCTAATCGATTCGCACGTCCCTTTAAAAAAAACGGGTAGCAACTATGTCGCCCGCTGTCCTTTTCATGCCGAAAAAACCCCCAGCTTTTCCGTAAATAGAAAGAAACAATTCTTTCACTGCTTTGGCTGCGGCGCCAGCGGCAACGCCATAAGCTTTCTGATGGACTTTAGCCATCTTGATTTTGTCGAAGCTGTTGAGGACTTGGCAGGATTTGCCGGACTTGAAGTTCCGAGAGAATCAATTACTTACCTACCGGAACAAAAAAAAGAAGACCTAACCAGTCTTTATACACTAATGGAGCAGATAGCCGCCTTTTATGTAGAGCAGTTACGGAGCAGCGACGGAGGAAAAAAAGCAGTTGAGTACTTAAAAAAAAGAGGAGTTAGCGGCGATTGCGCCAGTGATTTCATGCTGGGCTACGCGCCTGATGAATGGAAAACTCTAGCACTTCGTTTTAATCCAGAATTATTACTCAAAGCCGGATTATTAGTCGACAAGGAAGGAGGACAGCCCTATGACCGCTTTCGCGGACGAATCATGTTTCCGATCAGGGACAAGCGCGCCCGCATTATAGGCTTTGGCGGACGAGTACTCGACGATTCTTTACCCAAATACTTGAATTCTCCAGAAACATCCCTATTTCATAAAGGCAAAGAAGTTTACGGCTTATATGAGCTTCTGGAAAAGAATACCAAACCTCAGAGGATTTTGATTGTTGAGGGCTATATGGATGTTATCGCTTTAGCTCAGTTCGGCATCCACTATGCGGTTGCCGCCTTGGGAACGGCGACATCGCAGGCGCATCTTGATTTATTATTCCGGTTTTCCTCGGAACTGGTATTTTGCTTCGATGGCGACAAGGCGGGAAAAGAAGCTGCATGGAGAGCAATGGAACCGGCTTTTTCCAGCTTAAAAGATGGGAGACAAATTCGCATCATGCTATTACCGCAAAATCATGACCCTGATTCGCTGGTAAGAGAAGAAGGAATCGATGGATTTATTAGCCGAGTGCAAACGGCCGAAACCCTGTCGGAGTATTTTTTCGGACATTTCTCGAAAGAGCTGAATCTGTCCGAACTGGAAGGACGGGCTCAATTAGCAAGCAAAGCCAAGCCGTACCTGGAGAAACTGCCGGAAAGTATTTTTAAAGAAATGATGCTTGCCCGCTTAAAAGAACTATCTGGCTGGGCCAGTCTGGATGTTTTGGAGAATGCAGCTACACTTGCCTCTAAACAAAATCCAAGGCGATATCCAAGGCCGGATAAAAAACAACATCAAGATAAAGGCAGATTATCATCGGCACGCATGGCAATCGCCTTGCTGGTCCAAAATCCCAGACTGGCCGAGATACTTGAGCAGCGAGAGATTGACTGGAACGAACTTGAATTTTCAGGCGCAGATTTATTTAAAAACATTCTGCAAACGATTGTGGATAAAAACCCGGCAAATGTAGCTGTGTTGACGGAGTGTTACCGAGATACTGCCGAAGAAAGATCCATAAAAGCATTAGCTTTATTGGATTCACAAGTTCCAGACGACAAAATAGATACAGTATTTGGTGACTCACTGGATAGGCTGTTAACTCAATCCAGAGAGGCTATTCTGGCTCGGCTACTCGACAAAAGCAAGACCGAAGGACTGGATGCACAGGAAAAAGAACTGTTGCGTAAAATGCTAACAGTTAAAAGTTTGGTGCAAAATAATAGGAATTTGTAGTATAATCGTCGGTTCGGCGAAGTCAGGCCGAACAGCGTCTTCCGTGAGTAAATGATGAATCAAGAACAACAGCAGTCCCAACTTAAACAATTGATAGCCAAAGGCAAGGTACAGGGTTACCTGACTTATGCCGAGGTCAATGATCACTTGCCTAGCGATATTGTTGATCCGGAACAAATTGAAGATATTATTGGCATGATCAATGATATGGGAATTCAGGTTTACGAAGTTGCGCCGGATGAAGATTCCCTTATTACTGACTCAGCAGCCGTTACTACAGACGATGAAGATGCTGAAGAAGTCGCGGCCTTAGCTTCTGTTGATAGTGAGTTTGGCAGAACTACGGATCCAGTGCGCATGTATATGCGGGAAATGGGTTCGGTAGAATTGTTGACTCGTTCAGACGAGTTAAAAATTGCCAAGCGCATTGAAGAAGGCCAACAGCAGCTGGTTAAGGCCATTGCTCGTTCCTGCATCGTTGTTGAAGATTTCTTACAATCATTTGACGGCATTTCCAGTGAAGAAGGCGGAATTCGCCTGACAGACTTAGTTTCCGGCTTTGTAGATTTAAGCGAGCCCGAAGATTTCGTCAACGCTCTGCCTGTGAGCGAGGATGTCGAAGAAACACCCACCGAAGAAGAGCCGAAAGGACTGAATTACGAAGAGGTCAAAGAGAAAGTTGAGACCCTTAGGAAGCAACTAAAAACGGCTGCTTCAGCAATCAAAAAACACGGCTATTTGAGCGACAAAACAGAAAAAGAATTTGAAGTTTTAGCTGACTTGTTCATGGAATTTAAATGGACACCGCAATATTTGAAGAAATTGACGGCTATTATTCCTAATGGCGTCGCTGCTGTACGCGAACAGGAAAAGCTAATCATGGATATTTTTGTCGTTCATGCAAAAATGCCTCGCAAGGAATTTATTGCGTCTTTTACCGATCATGAATCCAGCTCAGAATGGTTCGACCAACATTTGAATACCGAAAGCAAATACTCGGCAGCACTGAAAGAACGTGAAAAAGATGTAAGAAAAGCCCAAAAAATACTGGCCGATATAGAAGCAGAGTATGGCTTGACTATTAACGGACTTAAGGATATTAACCGCCGCATGTCTATTGGCGAAGCCAAAGCAAGACGCGCGAAAAAAGAAATGATTGAGGCTAATTTAAGACTGGTCATTTCAATAGCAAAAAAATATACCAATCGCGGGTTACAATTCCTCGATTTGATCCAGGAAGGCAATATCGGCTTAATGAAAGCTGTCGATAAATTTGAATATCGCCGCGGCTACAAGTTTTCAACTTATGCGACTTGGTGGATCAGACAGGCTATCACTCGATCCATAGCGGATCAGGCCAGGACTATTCGTATACCTGTGCATATGATCGAAACAATTAACAAATTGAATCGAATTTCCAGACAGATTCTTCAGGAATTGGGCCGCGAAGCAACACCGGAAGAACTGGCGGAACGCATGGAAATGCCGGAAGATAAAGTTCGCAAGGTATTGAAAATTGCCAAAGAACCTATTTCAATGGAAACACCTATCGGTGACGATGAAGATTCTCATTTGGGAGATTTCATAGAAGATGCTAAAGTATTGTCCCCAGTCGAGGCTGCAACGATTGCCGGCTTACGGGAATCGACACAAAATGTATTGGCCGGATTAACCGCAAGAGAAGCAAAAGTTTTGCGCATGCGCTTTGGTATTAATATGAATACCGACCATACATTGGAAGAAGTGGGCAAACAATTTGATGTGACGCGTGAAAGAATACGTCAAATTGAAGCCAAAGCATTGAGAAAACTTAGACATCCTTCAAGATCAGAGCAATTAAGGTGCTTTTTGGATGGCGAGTAAATAATACAAAGGGCCCTTAGCTCAGTTGGTTAGAGCGTCCGACTCATAATCGGCAGGTCGTAGGTTCAAGTCCTACAGGGCCCACCATACACAAGAAGGCTGCATAGGCAGCCTTTTGTACATCTGGGTTTTTACATTTTAGCAAGGTGGGATCGTGAGCAATAATTATACTTTTACATCAGAATCAGTTTCAGAAGGGCATCCGGATAAGGTTGCCGATCAAATTTCAGATGCGGTACTTGACGCCTTATTGGCACAAGACCCTCGTTCACGAGTTGCTTGCGAGACTTTAGTAAAAACCGGCATGGTCATTTTGGCCGGCGAAGTAACCACCGACGCATGGGTTGACCTTGAAGCCCTGGTGCGGAAAGTCGTTTGCGAAATCGGCTACGACCACGGTGATATCGGTTTCGATGGACAAAGTTGTGCGGTTTTAAATGCGATCGGTAAACAATCGGCCGATATTGCAATGGGTGTCGATGAGGCTGAAAACCACGAACAAGGTGCGGGCGACCAAGGTTTAATGTTTGGTTATGCCAGCAATGAAACCGATGTATTGATGCCTGCGCCGATTACCTATTCTCACTTGCTGGTCAAACGTCAAGCAGAAGTACGTAAAAATAAAACTTTGCCTTGGCTGCGCCCTGACGCCAAAAGCCAGGTTACTTTCCGCTATGAAAATAACAAACCTGTAGCGATTGATGCCGTCGTTTTGTCTACTCAGCATTCACCGGAAATTGCTACAAAAGCATTGCACGAAGCAGTGATGGATGAAATTATCCTGCCTGTTCTGCCGAAAGAATGGTTGCATAAAGACACCAAATATTTCATCAACCCAACCGGTCAATTCGTTATCGGCGGCCCTGTCGGCGACTGCGGCTTAACCGGACGTAAAATTATTGTCGATTCTTACGGCGGTATGGCAAGACACGGCGGCGGCGCATTTTCAGGCAAAGATCCTTCAAAAGTAGACCGCTCTGCAGCATATATGGCGCGTTACGTAGCAAAAAACATTGTTGCAGCCGGATTAGCCGAGCGTTGCGAAATTCAGGTCTCTTACGCGATCGGTGTTGCAGAACCTACCTCTATCACAGTCGAAACATTTGGCACAGGTAAAATCAGCGAAGACAGACTGGTACAAATTATCAGAGATATTTTTGATTTAAGACCCAAAGGCTTGATTGCAATGCTGGGCTTATTGAAACCTATCTACCAACCAACAGCGGCGTATGGTCACTTCGGTCGTACCGAAGACTCCTTTAGCTGGGAAAAAACCGACAAAGTTGACGCATTAAAAGATGCGGCCGGTCTTTAATTAAATACTAAACACAGGAAACGTGATGAGCCAACAAGATTATAAAATCGCCGATATTACTCTGGCAGCATGGGGCCGCAAGGAAATTAATATCGCCGAAACTGAAATGCCGGGCTTAATGGCTCTGCGTGAAGAATTCGGTGCAGAACAACCATTAAAAGGTGCACGTATCGCTGGCTGTTTGCACATGACTATTCAAACAGCAGTATTAATTGAAACCCTGACAGCATTGGGTGCCGAGGTTCGTTGGTCTTCCTGCAATATTTTTTCTACCCAAGATCATGCCGCTGCGGCAATAGCTGCGGCCGGCATTCCTGTTTTTGCCTGGAAAGGCGAAACCGAAGAAGAAGCTGAATGGTGTATTGCTCAAACCATTGATGGCCTTGACGGCTGGCGTCCGAATATGATTCTGGACGATGGCGGCGACTTAACCGTCATGATGCATGAAAAATATCCCGAATTAATGGCCGACATTAAGGGCTTGTCCGAAGAAACCACTACCGGCGTATTGCGTCTGTATGAAATGGTTGCCAAAGGCACTTTAAAAGTCCCCGCTTTTAACGTTAATGACTCGGTCACAAAATCAAAATTCGATAACCTGTACGGCTGCCGCGAATCGCTGGTTGACGGCATCAAACGCGCTACCGACGTAATGATTGCCGGTAAAATCGCCGTAGTCTGCGGTTACGGCGATGTCGGCAAAGGCTGCGCGCAATCCTTACGCGGCCTCGGCGCAACAGTATGGATTACCGAAATCGATCCGATTTGCGCATTGCAGGCCGCTATGGAAGGCTATCGCGTCGTCACGATGGAAGAAGCCGCACCTCTAGCTAATATTTTCGTTACCGCGACCGGCAACTTCAATATCATTACTCATCAGCACATGCTTGCGATGAAAGACCAGGCGATTGTTTGCAACATCGGCCATTTCGATGCAGAAATTGAAATTTCCTCATTACGTCAATACACTTGGGAAAATATCAAGCCTCAAGTTGATCATGTGATTTTCCCTAATGGCAAACGCCTGATCATTCTGGCAGAAGGCCGTTTGGTTAATCTGGGTTGCGCTACAGGACATCCAAGTTTTGTGATGTCTAACTCTTTCTGTAACCAAGTTCTGGCGCAAATAGAACTTTGGAAAAATGCCGCACAATACGAAAACAAAGTTTATATCCTGCCTAAGAAACTGGACGAAAAAGTTGCAAGATCGCATCTTAAACAACTGGGAGTGAACTTGACCGTATTGACTGAAGCACAAGCCAAGTACATCAATGTTCCGGTTGAAGGGCCATTTAAAGCCGATCATTATCGTTATTGATTAATCATCTCTCTCACGGTTCCCGTGGGAATGCCACTCGTGTCGTTACTACGACACGAGTGGCAATGACTCTAACCTTGGGAACGCAAATATCCGCCCATACAGTCGTTAGATTCCCATCAGTGAGACCATAAAATGCAATCACAAAAAAAGCACCCTCAACTGTTCAGTTTCGAATTTTACCCGCCAAAAACAGAAGAAGGCGCCGCAAGCTTGCAAGTTGTTCATAGCAAACTGGCAAAACTCAATCCCGACTTTTTTTCCGTTACCTTCGGCGCTGGGGGCTCTACCCGCGACAAAACTTTCACTACGGTCGTCGATATTCAATCCAAAGGTATTGCCGCTGCGCCGCATTTGTCCTGCGTTGCATCGACCAAAGATAATATCCGCGCGATTCTGAAAGATTACCAAGATCACGGCATTACTAAAATTGTCGCATTAAGAGGGGATTTGCCTTCCGGCATGATGTCAGCCGGTGAATTCCGCTACGCCAATGAGCTGGTCGAATTTATACGCCAGGAAACCGGCGATCATTTTCAGATTCATGTTGCCGCCTACCCTGAAGTGCATCCGCAAGCCGCCAGTGGGTCGGAAGATTTTAAAAACTTCAAGCGTAAAGTCGCAGCAGGCGCTAATTCGGTCATTACTCAATATTTTTACAATGCCGAGGCCTATTTTCATTTTGTCGATGCCTGCGAAAAAAGCGGAATAACAATTCCCATCGTGCCCGGCATCATGCCGATTACCCAATACGCGCAACTGTTCCGCTTCTCGGAAATGTGCGGCGCGGACATTCCTCGCTGGATGAGAAAACGCCTGGAAAGTTTTGGCGATGACAGGGAAGCGGTACAAGCATTCGGCCTGGACGTAGTCAGCAACCTTTGCCAACGCTTACTGGAAGGCGGTGCGCCAGGGCTGCATTTTTATACGATGAATCAGTCTGCCCCTACCCTTGCGATTTTGGAAAACCTGCAAATCAAACCCCAAAGTTAAAGACATTCATCAGACAGGGCCGCTCTCCAACTCGCATTTTCAGTAAGAATTACACTCGTTCCCAATTATTGGCAACGAATATATCAACTTGAGCCCTTAGCTTATGTCGTCCAATCAATCTATTTCCAATCGGGATATTTCCGTTTTGTGGCATCCCTGCACACAAATGAAAGATCATGAGACTTTCCCGGTTATTCCGATCAAAAAAGGGCAAGGTATTTGGCTGGAGGATTTTGACGGCAATCGCTATATCGATGCGATCAGCTCATGGTGGGTGAACTTATTCGGACACGGCAATCCTGAAATCAATGCGGCATTAAAAGACCAACTCGATACGCTTGAGCATGTAATCTTTGCCGGATTCACCCATGAACCCGCCGTCAAACTGGCGGAAAAATTGGTTGAAGTAACGCCTCAAGGACTGAACCGTTGTTTTTATGCCGACAATGGCTCTTCTGCGGTGGAAGTCGCGCTCAAAATGAGCTTTCACTATTGGCGGAACCTCGGCCAAACTCAAAAAACCAAATTCATCACGCTGGAAAACAGTTACCACGGCGAAACCTTAGGCGCGCTAGCCGTCGGCAATGTGCCGCTCTATAAAGAAACCTACGCGCCGTTATTAATGGACGTGATCACCGTACCCGGACCGGACTGTTATCACCGCGAACCCGGCGAGTCATGGACGGATTATTCCACCCGCCGCTTCATGCTGATGGAGCAAATCCTGCAACAACACGCCAACACGGTTTGCGCAGTCATTATCGAGCCTTTGGTTCAATGCGCCGGCAATATGCGCATGTATGACCCGGTTTATTTAAAATTATTACGTGTAGCCTGCGATAAACACAATGTCCATCTGATCGCCGATGAAATCGCAGTTGGTTTCGGGCGCACCGGAACGCTATTTGCCTGTGAACAGGCGGCAATCAGTCCTGATTTTATGTGCTTGTCCAAAGGCTTAACAGGCGGTTATTTGCCGCTGTCGGCAGTATTAACGACCGATCAGGTGTATCGGGCGTTCTATGCCGATTACCAGTCGTTGAATGCCTTCCTGCATTCGCACAGCTATACCGGGAACGCGTTGGCATGCAGGGCAGGGCTCGCCACCTTGGATATTTTCCAATACCGTAACATCATCGAAGAAAACCGGTGTTTAGCCGACAGTATGACGAAAGCGGCGGCGCGTTTTAGCGAGCATCCGCATGTCGCTGAAGTCCGGCAAACCGGCATGATCCTGGCGATTGAACTGGTTAAAAACAAGCACACACGCGAAGCCTATCCCTGGCAGGAGCGTCGCGGACTTAAAGTCTATCAATATGCGCTATCCAAAGGTGTATTATTGCGTCCTTTAGGCAATGTCATTTATTTTATGCCGCCCTATATTGTTACCGAGGAGGAGCTTTTGTTAATCGCCGAAGTAGCATGGCAAGGCATACAACTGGCGGTTAAGGATTGATTATGCGAATCTCCAGGTTATATACACCAATGCCGCTAGCCACAGGCAAGCTTATCGAACTCGACGACGACAACGGGCATTATGTCAGAACTGTGTTACGACTAAAAAAAGATAATCAACTAATCTTATTTAACGGCCAAGGCGGAGAATATCAGTGTACTGTTGCCGAAGCCAGCCGGAAAACCGTGCTGATTAACGTCGGGCAATGGGATGATCGCACTGTAGAATCGCCGTTGCAGGTAACCTTGGGCCTGGGCATTTCACGGGGCGACAGAATGGATTTGACGGTACAAAAAGCCGTGGAACTGGGCGTTAACCGAATCACGCCATTATTAACCGAACGTTGCGTAGTGCAATTTAAAGGCGAAAAGAAACCGCAACGCCTATTGCACTGGCAAAAAATAGTTCAACATGCCGCCGAGCAAAGCGGCAGAACCCAGTTACCCGCATTATCGGAAATCGAGACGTTACCGATCTGGGTAGACAGCCAACAGGGCCTAAAAGTGTTTCTCGACCCTTATGCGGAAACCGCATTAACAGAACTCAAACCCGAAACGATGAAAGTAACCTTGCTTACCGGCCCGGAAGGCGGCTTTTCAGATCAGGAACGGGACGCCGCAAAAGCTTCCGGCTTTATTCCGGTTCGTCTAGGCGCTCGTATTTTAAGAACAGAAACCGCTTCGCTTGCCGCCTTAGCCGCGGTACAGTTGCTGTGGGGCGATTTTGGCGGGAATAGCGACAGATGCTGAGATATATCGTTTATTCAATAGTGCCTCTTCTGGTATTACTGGCGACTGCCTCATTAGCTTGCATCGTAGGCTATCTTGTTCTGCAGAATGTAGAGACTGACTTTTCTTTATCGAAAATAATTACCAAATCAACACAGTTATTTTTAGTGCTGAGTATTTTTCCAGCCATGGCCTATCTGAAATTTAACAAGGCGGATTTAGGGTTTGCTGCAAGACCTTTATTTTTAAAGCAACTATTGCTAGGGTTTGGCTTAGGATTAATTACCTTGATGCCGGTGTTTATCGTCCAGTATGCCCTTGGAATCAATGTAATAGACGAAGCCCATACATGGACGGCTGGCTTGGTGGCTAAAAAAATGCTTATTGCGTTATCGGTAGGACTGTTGGTTTCAATGATTGAGGAACCTATTTTTCGAGGCATTTTATTTGCCGGCTTAAAAAAGAAGTTGCCCGTCACCGCGGCAATTTTATTCAGCTCAGCTTATTATGCCGCGTTGCATTTTCTGGACAGCCAAACCGAAATACCTGCTCAACAGGTTCAAGTATTAAGCGGTTTTACATTGCTTGGCGAAGCATTCGCCAATTTGCTGAACCCGGAAATTCTATCGGCATTTTTAGCGTTGTTGATGGTAGGTATTTTTCTTGGAATCCTCAGGGCACAGGTAAAAGAAAGCTTGGGATTATGTATCGGCTGCCACACCTGCTGGGTGTGGCAAATCAAAATGAGCAAGAGCGTGTTTAATACCGATTTTAGCTCTGACTATATTTATCTGGTCAGTAGTTATGACGGAGTCATCGGGCCTTTAGTCACCGGATGGCTTAGCCTTGCGATTATCGGCTATTTTATTTATAAAAAACCGTGGGTGAAGCTTCATAAGGTTTTACTTTAATCTCTGAAATTTTCAAACTGCAACGGCATTTCCAGCTTTTCTTCTCTAAGCATTTTAATGACGCTTTGCAGATCGTCCCGGTTTTTTCCGGTCACCCTAACCTGGTCGCCTTGAATGGCCGCCTGGACTTTCAGTTTTTTATCCTTGATCAATTTGACGATTTTTTTGGCCAGCTCCTTATCCAGACCTTGCTTCATAATGATTTCCTGACGCATCCCCTTACCGCTAGGCTTTGGGTCGCCCGTCTCCATACAAGCTATATCAATGCCGCGTCGCGTGAGTTTGGAGCAGATAACACTGAACAATTGCTGTAACTGAAACGTCGATTGGGAGATCATGATCACTTTATCGTCATTCAATTCAAAGCTTGAGTCGGTACCTTTAAAATCAAAGCGCGTGCTGACTTCCTTATTGGCCTGGTCAACGGCGTTAGTAAGCTCGTGTTTGTCGAATTCTGAAATGATGTCAAAAGAAGGCATGATTATGATTTACAACACAGGGTGGCAAAAGGGATTTAACTATAATGATCTTTCATGCATTATTCAACACCATTCCGCGCAGAATCAAACTAACTCAACAATTAAACCGCTAATGAACTGACTTAGCCTGTCTTATGCAGAAAAGCTCCGTAAAACGTCAGCGTGTGAGCGAGAAGAAATAATCAAAAGTCCGCTTATCGCAATGAATTCAAGATTGTTTTATCTGATCGGTTTGCAAATAAACATCTATTCCATGAGCTTTAAGTCCCCATGCCAACAGATGTTCGATAGTATGATTACTGCGACCCATTCGCTCAAAAAGAATCTCGAATAATCTTCTAAAAAATAAATATCCCTGAACTGGATGTTCATTCAAATAAGCATTAAGCTTTTCCCCATCGATTTCCAGCAAGCAGCCATCGGTTACTGCTATAACAGAAGCCGTCCGTGCACGCGATTCATATAGGCAAGTCTCGCCGAATATTTCACCTTGCTCTAAGTCACTAATTCCCGGCTGGACTCTTCGACGTTCCTCCAATTCTACATGAACTGAGACCCTCAACTTTCCTTCTTCAATGAAGAACAAAGAATTACCCAACTCACCCTCTTTAACAATAACCTCGTTAGCCAGAAAATGACGGCGTACCCAGGCGACTCCTTCCGCAAACTTCGAGTCGGCAACTATTTCTTTAATTGGATCTTTCAAGACCTTATATCCCTGATCGCTGACCAATTACCTGTATAGCGTGGCATGATGAGCCGCATAAATTAAGATACAGAATAATTAGGGGGAGGAGTAAAAAATAAATTTCAGTTTTAATTCTACCCTGAACCTAGGGCATCCTCACAAAATATTATTATGATCAATATAATATAGTTTTTTAAGTAAAAGACTAATGGATCATTATCCTTCCACACCAAGAACTATCGGAGTTCTGTTGCAAACAATTTTTTATTAAAAAACGTCAACTTAGAAAATGACCTGATTTTTTCCAGCCTGCCCCAGTTAATTTATTGACTGTACGACAATTCATGGGGATACCTCAGGGATACAGTAATGATTGCTGAAGATTGCCGGACATGCGTGAATCAATCGAAAAAATAGGCTACTCATATGGGAGGCCAGAATTCCGGAAAATTCATTGCTTCTGATGCTTTTCATAGCAAAAGGGAACCGGCGGAAACAATTATGCATAGACTGAAAGAGCATATAAGGACTCGCCTGCCCAATCTGATCAATCCGTGCGTGATGTTTTCCCGCACGATTTAATAAACTCGGCGACAGCTTCAATGCGCAAACGGCGAATCGCCTCACCGATCTGCGAACCTTTAAGTTCTCCGTTCAGAATAGCCGATGTGTCAACTGAAGCAGCCGCCTTGGCCGCACCGCTTAACAGTTTGGCTTGAGGATAGGGAGAATTTTCAAATCCGGTTCTGCCTCTGGCATCCGCCTCGCAGGCCAACAAAAACTCAGGCAATTTATTGGCCGGCTTAAAGGCCCCCAGAGCTGCCAGCATGTCTGCTAATGTTGAGGCGCGTAATTCAAAAGCCCGGTGGCAATGAGTATGGTATTCCATGACTTGCATGGCCAATGATTTAAACGAGTTAGGCACTCGTAACCGGGTGCACATCTGTTCCAATAGAGGCAGGCCATGAGTTTCATGCCTATGATGATGCGGCAAGTTGGCTTTGGGCGATACGCCCTTGCCCAAATCGTGGACTAACGCCGCAAACCTGACTTCGGGGTTAGATGACAAATGGACCGCTTGCTCCAAACTGAGCATGGTATGAATGCCGGTATCGATTTCAGGGTGATATTTTTCCGGCTGCGGTACGCCGAATAAGCAGCTTATTTCCGGGAAAATTTTATCCAGCGCCATGCAATCTTTTAAAGTATAAAAAAAAGCACTTGGTGATTTTTCATTAAGCGCCTTAAACAATTCGGCCCATACCCGTTCAGGAACCAGATGATCGACCTCCCCCGCCGTTACCATGGATTGCATCAAAACACGGGTTTCCTCTGCCAGCGTAAAACCCAAACGGCCGTAGCGGGCGGCAAAACGGGCGACGCGCAATATCCGCACCGGGTCTTCGGCAAATGCCGGTGAAATATGCCGAAAAATACGTTGTTCAAGATCAGGTTGTCCGCCGTAAGGATCAATGAGCTCGCCCTGCGGCGTCATCGCCATTGCATTGATCGTCAAGTCACGGCGGATCAGGTCCTGCTCCAAACTGACATCGGGCAATGCATGTACCGTGAAGCCTTTATAGCCGGGCGCGGTTTTTCTTTCGGTTCTGGCCAACGCATATTCTTCATTGCTTTGCGGATGCAAAAATACCGGAAAATCCTTGCCTACCGGCCGGAAACCCTGCTTCACCATGGATTCGGGAGTCTCGCCGATTACCACCCAGTCCCGCTCCTTGACCGGAAGTCCAAGTAATTTATCGCGCACCGCCCCGCCTACAAGATATATTTCCACTGATTTTTCTCAAACCGTTTAAATAATGCGCCTAGAATAGCACAGCCTTATTCAAAAAAAGGCATAATGCCGGTACAGTAGTCCAACAGATAATCAGGGGAATAAAGTGATAGCAATTTTTTTAGCCAGTATTTTACTGGGCGCAGTCGCGGGATTGATGGCAGGACTTTTCGGGATAGGCGGCGGCCTGATTATTGTGCCGGTTTTAGCGATGTTGTTTGCGGCAAAAGGATTCCCAGCAGAACTGGTTATGATCATGTCGGTGGCAACCTCGCTGGCGACCATTGTTTTTACCTCATCCTTTTCGGTGCTTGCGCACCATCGATTGGGCTCCGTATTATGGGATAGAGTATTGGCCTTGGGGCCGGGGATTATGGTCGGCGCGGCGGTCGGATCCGTAATCGCAGATCATATAGCCGGTGGCGTATTGCGCTTTATGTTTACCATCTATTTATTAGGCGTGGGCGTGCAAATGGCTTTGCAATTGCAGCCAAAGCCAGGACAGCAGCAACCGTCCAAAAAATTGGATTTGGGCATATCAGGCCTAATCGGGCTTTTGGCATCACTGCTGGGAATAGGCGGCGGTACGCTTATTGTGCCTTTTTTAGTCCATTTTCAAACGCCGATGCGCAATGCAGTAGCCATAGCCAGCGCTTGCGGCTTGCCGATAGCCATCGTCGGAACCATAGGCTATGCACTATTGGGTAGAGATATGGTGCAGTTGCCTGACTGGAGTTTGGGCTATATTTATATCCCCTCTTTTCTAGGCATCGTATTAACCAGCACCTATACCGCCCCGATAGGCGCAAAGCTGGCTCATAAGCTGCCTGCGGAAAAGCTAAAACGCTATTTTTCGCTGCTGCTGTTTGTGATGGCGGCCAAGTTAATGTGGTTTTGATCTTCATTGGCATTATTGCGATACCCGGAATCTGACTCTATTGGTTTATTTCGATTTTTCCATTGATTTCAGATCCATTTGGCTCCATTGGTTTTCATGGAACTCATCTTCAAGTGTCGGACATAGAAAACATGCCCGGCTTATCCGATTGGCAACAGCCTGTCATACTGGGCTGACTTGCCAGGGAACAAATATCTATCCATGCAACCGTAGCGGTGATCCCGCTACGCCTTACAGCTTTAAAAACTGATTGGAGGTATTTATGGTCTCGTTTTTCGCGCATTTAATTTTGACGGCAGGCTTATTGCTGCTTATGGCCTACTTCGTCCGAGGCGTTCAAATAGAAGGTTGGAGATCCGCGTTGATCGGCGCAATTGTTCTCGGTTTAGTGAACGCAATCGTAAAACCGATCATGATTGTGCTCACATTACCCCTCACCATTCTCAGCTTTGGGCTTTTTCTATTAGTAATCAACGCACTGATGCTTTGGCTGGTAGCGGCGCTGGTTCCGGGCATTCGCGTTCAAGGCTTTTGGCCCGCATTGGTGGGAAGCTTGGTACTTACGTTACTCAATGTTGGCGTTGATCTTTTAACATAGCCTCATAGACGGGCAACCGTTTTTCGTTGCCCGGCACTCCGTTTTTTAATGATGCGAA
This sequence comes from Methylobacter sp., assembly GCF_004322395.1. Classification (GTDB taxonomy): domain Bacteria; phylum Pseudomonadota; class Gammaproteobacteria; order Methylococcales; family Methylomonadaceae; genus Methylobacter_A. The sequence continues at coordinate 12,187 of NZ_SCTW01000118.1, read as the reverse complement.
AAGGCAGTATTAAGGAAGCGCTGATTAAATCCTTCGATAGGCTCAGGATGAACGGTAAGTTGTCGATTCCGTTCGTGGTGAGTCCCATTCGACAAGCTCATGACAGGCTTCGACTGTACTCAGGAGAGCCTTGTCGAACCATGAATGGAATCAATTTGTTCAGCTCTTCCTTAAGTGAATCTAACCGTATAAATTTAGCCGCTTAAGATAACCCATGGTCTATCGCCCGATTATCTTCTAGCTAAAAACGTGCATTGCTGCTAACGCCGGACTTTTTAACCGGCTACAGATGTTTTTGTACAGCTCATCCGTTGATGAGTGTTGTTAATCTATCAAAATAGGCGGTAATCTTTACGCACTATATTAGGCTTTGAAGCTTTATCCATAATGCATGTCCTTATTTGACCTATACTCCACAAAACTTAAACATCAACAATAACCAGCCCAACCGCCATGTCCGATCCGGTACCGCAAATCAACGACGAACTCTCATCGCATATCGAGAAACTTCTGGAAGCTGCCAACTCTGCATCTCAAACTGTGGCGACGCTACATGTCGCATTTTTGGCATTCGTCACCTATCTTGGCGTTATCGTCTGGGGCACAACGCATGAGGACCTGCTGCGCATCAGTCCGGTCAAACTCCCGATTCTGGATGTGGATCTGCCGCTTACTGCTTTTTATTCCTTTGTGCCGTGGATGGTAGTCCTACTGCATTTCAACCTGCTGATGCAATTGGAACTGCTCTCTTGCAAACTTTGGCATCTAGACCGCGACCTTCCCGATACGCCGGCCGGACAACAAGTGCGCGACCGCTTGTTCATCTTTCCTTTCACTCACCTGATCGCAGGGCGTTCTGAAGTCTGGCTGATCCGCTGGCTGCTATCCTTGGTGGTGGGTATTACTGTTATTGCTTTACCTTTATTAATGTTGCTAGCCGCACAAATTCGTTTCCTGCCGTTTCACGACGAAGTTATCACTTGGTCGCAGCGCTTCGCAGTTTGGATTGATGCAGCTATGCTGATTACCTTGTGGCCGTTAATCGCCTCACCTCAAGACCGGGCCAGGGAATGGTGGAGAAACTTTGGCGTTCGCTTGCTGGGTTATTGGCCTGCTTGGCTCCGGTATTTAAGCACCCTCGGATGGAACCGGCTAACGCGATCAATTCAACGCCGCTGGCCGAACCTGGCCGCGCGTGAAATTATTCACCGCCCTATGTTACAGCCTGAAACTGAACCTAAGGGCATGATTTTTTTATTAGTCTCTGTGCCCGTGATTATTCTGATCAGTATTATCGCAGTGATACCCGGCAGTATTACCGTACAAACTTATTACGCCCCGGATAAAGGCAAATCTGAGGATACTCCCAGTTACTTCGAAGATTGGTTGATCCGTAAAGTACCTGAATCATGGCTGAGTGTCGCTGCCCATAAATACGATGTTGTTTCTTGCACCTCGCTAGCGCTGGCTGAAAAGTCCGAAGCATCCATTCTCCAGGTAATGCTCGGTCCCTGTTCATGGTTCAATTTGGATTTATTTTCGCGCAACCTGAATCTCAGAGAAGCCAGGCTGGTGCCCAAAGGGGTGTCTTTATCGCTATTGACCCGAGCAATAGATCCCGATAAACAGGTGCGCGACGCTGCGTTTAAAGAATTTGACGGGCTCAATTTACAACATCGCGATCTGCGCTTCGCCAATTTTTTCGGGGCCGTGTTGCCCAAAGCCGATCTTCGTCACGTACAGTTGCAAGGCGCGATCCTGTTAAAAGCGAAGCTGCAAGGCGTAGTCGGTTGGGACAAAACGCAATTGCAGGGCGCGATTTTGGGCGGAACTCAACTACAAAGTGCGGGGCTGATCGAGGCCGATCTTCAAGGCGCGGATTTGCGAGGAGCTAATCTGCAGGGCGCTGCCCTGGGTTGGGCAAAACTGCAGAGCGCCGATCTACGCGGAGCGAATTTGCAGGGTGCGGATCTTAGTAAGGCGAAACTCCAAGGTGCAGATCTACGCGGGGCAAATTTACAGGGTGCCAACTTGCGTGAAGCAAATTTTCAAGGTGCGGATTTGGTTTATACAAAACTTCAGGGCTCGGATTTAACCCTGGCGGAACTACAAGGTGCGGAACTACGCGAAGCCGAATTGCAGGGAGTTGACTGGCCGCAAGCTAATCTCGATGGCGCATTTATTACTAAAAGCTCGACGTCGAATTGGAACGAGCAGCAACAGCGCAAGCTGGAATCGACACTCAAGCCGATACTAGATAGTGAAAATTTCACTGCGTTTCAAGCGCGTATGAGTTCTGCCAGTACGGATATACCGTCGGGAAAACCAATCAGTCGGTTAGGCTGCTACAGCGATAATCCAACCTTACTGGAATGCGAATACCGTAATCTGTTACAACTGGATGTTTACCGTACCAATGTGCTGCACCCGAAATTGATCGAACTGGCTTGTTCGGATGGCGCAATAGCTGCAGGCATTGCAAGGCGCAGCTTCAATAAGTCTATAAATAATGACCCAAATTTTGGCCTGGCAGCAGCTTTACTCAAAGCGCTGGATATCCCAGCCCCCTGCGCAGGCTTAAGCGCGCTATTGGAGCAAACTCGGCAAGAATTACGGGAAACAGCAAAACAACAGGAATAAACCAAAACAAATGACGCAGCATTGCCCGACAGCCTCTTATGAGCCATAAACATTGCGCCCCTCTAAAACAAAAACTCGGCCATTCACAACTCAAGACCCATCTTTTTTTCTTGGTGTGACGAAAAGTAACCTGCCCTCTTTATTCTGACCCTTTATTTGCTTTTCGGCTTCAAATAGCGTTTCACTGGTGGCGGCCATAAGACGCTTATGGAACGCCTGGAAAAGAGTGCAATCAAGGATTTGGCTCCCATGCCAGACCCGCGAGCCGTTGAAAATTCAAGCGATCCAGCAGTTGAAATTTAAGTCGCTGCAATAGTCCTTACCATGATTCCGGTTGGGAACGGCGGACGGCCTCCGCGTTCTCGACAGAGCCTTGGCGCCGCTAAATCAATCGCAGCCGCTGAAGCGGTAAAATCGACATGTGTGTCCAGAATTTAAAGAACATCACCTAACTTGTTCAGCTTAGTTTCTCGTTCTTCAACAGCAAACAGGCTTTCTTTGATCATGGGCTCTAGAATCCGATGGAATGAGATGAGGCTATTATCTCATGGAGGATGGTTTTTCGAGGTGCCATAGTGTGTATATGCATGTGTACGTATTGTGCAGTTAGTTTGAAATATTGTATTTTTAATTATTAATCAACATGCAAAACTTACCAGGAAATCGGGAAAATCAACATTTAAAATTTTCCAGATACCAAGAACGCTACTTATAAAATCAATATCTTAGAACACATTAAGCTGGTAAAGCCAATATTGTTAACTGGAAAACATTGAACGTTGATTGATGACAGCCTTTGTGGTTTCGACTGTGCTATCAGGAACCAGGGCATCCTGTCTTCAACAATGTTCACTTTGCTGGTGCTGCCAATTCTTTATTGGCTTGCATAATACAAAGATGAACATATCGATCAATAATTGATTTATTGGATAAATCTCTTGAAAACAAAATTATTGATACTACCAGTTCTGGTTTGTTTGCTCTCCGCATGCTGCCATATGAATTCGCACTCATTAAATGCCGACTTAATCGCGCATCATGTAGCGCTATCACAACACTTTGAAGATGAGGCAAACGAAATACAGATTAAGGTTGATGAACACAAAAAGCTTCTCAGCCAATTTGAGTCAGAGAGCTATGTTTACGGTAAAAATGCGGGAGACCTTAAATCGCAGAACCAAGAAGCGATAAATCTATATGAAAAAGTCATTGCCGTTAATCGAAAAATGGCTGAGATGTTGCTCGACGTGGAAGGGCTAAAATGCAAAATAAGAGGTAGCCATAGATGGGATAGAAACCGTTCACAGATTAAAAAGGAATGCTATTACTGAAGGATGTCCGCACCAATATCAGTGAATCGCCATTTAATATTTCTACGATACATAAATTATGAACTCATGCAATCAATCAGGAAAATTCTGTAGTTACGCAATAAACAAACCGGATGCCAGTCAACTAAGCGTATCAATACCGGCGACATGAACAGCCTTGTTGCGGAGGCGACATTGTGAAAATAAAAAGCGGTGCTTGAATAATGTGCGCTGAATTGAATATTGTCAGCCGCAACAGTGGACACATGCGATTCAGTTTCAACCTTGTCACCACCTTTCCAGGTTGAACTCCATGGTGCATTCGATGGTCGCGGCAACCCCAAGTACGCTCTTTGCAGTTGTCAATTGAGTGTTTGAGCGTAGCGGATTAGGTAGCGTGCTCACGCTATTTTTCAGCACACAACTTGCGGATTGATTCTTTCTGCAACCGGAGATAAATCATGAATTCACTATTTCAGGCCGTTGCACAGGCATATGACAGATACCCTAATAGTTCTATCAACACCAAAATTAAGAATAATACTAAGGTAAATAAATTAATCTCCTGAAATGCTATTTTACTCAATGAAGAATAAGCCTTTGCGGCTTACGTTCTTAGCAATAAATCGAGAAAATGTTAAAGCTTTAGTTTGCCTGATTTTTACTTTATGGACGATGGCATTACAGGCGGAAACAGGGGTGATAAGGTCCGGACTAGCCATTACTGAACAGCAAGCCATCGCACTGTTCTATCAACGAAACCTCAGTTTGATCGCAGCAAACTTCAATATTAATGATGCTCAGGCGCAAGAGATTATTGCGGCCGCGATTCCGAATCCGGTGTTCAGTTTCACCATTTCGTCGCTAACTCCACAGATGTCTCATCAGCAATACAGCGACGCGCCGTTGCCTGCGGTATCGCCACAGATTCAACAATTGATCGAGACGGCCGGAAAACGAAGGTTACGGATAGAAAGCAGCGAGCTGGCGACCGAAGCGGTAAGCCTTGATTTGAAAGACACTGCGCGGGTGCTCACCAATGCCGTACGGCGCAGTTATTACAGTCTGCTGCTGGCGCAAAAAGTTGCCACGGTGGCAACCGACAATTTCGAGCGCTATCGTGAAATTCTGCGGGTCAATGCCACCAGACTTAAAGTGGGGGATATTTCTGCGACGGATTTTACCCGGATTGAGGTTGAAAGCCTTAAGGCGCAAGGCGATCAAGATCAGGCTAAGGCTGCGTTAAATCAGGCTCGCGCCGATCTGCTGCTATTGCTGGGCTGGCCTGAAAACAGTCTGGAAATCTCTGCTGTCGAGGCTTGGCCTGAAGCAGCCCCTAGTGTCGCAAAAGTAGGGCAAGATCAATTGGTCAAACAGGCGCTGGAACGGCGGCCGGACCTGCAAGCTGCTCGAGTGCGTATTGAACAGGCAGGAAAAATGCTGACATTGGCAAATCGGCTGGCTATTCCCGATGTGACCGTCAGTGCTTTTTACCAGCGTGATCCCGGTAACTTCTTTACGGATAGCGGTGGTGTCGGCATCAGTGTGCCGCTGCCGTTGTTCTATCGCCAGGAAGGTGAAATATCAAGAGCACGTGTCGGTTTAAATTCTGCCGAGTTGGCCCTTAAACAGACTGAGCAGGGTGTGCAAGCCGAGGTTATGAAAGCCTTGGCGGCATGGCAGAGTGCGGACGCTATTGCACAACGCTTTGAAACAGCCGTGGTGAAGCGCATTGAAATGTTGCGTAAAGCGCAGGAGATTGCTTATCAGAAAGGCGCAGTAGGGCTGCTGGACTTGATTGACGCAGAGCGCAATTACAAAGCAATGATGCTGGATTATTACGCCGCTTTGAAGAACCGTAGCAACGCTTGGGCTGACTTATTGATGGCTTATGGGGAAGAAGCCGAATTATGAATATAAAGTTTTTCGATCCGATCCTGTTGATCATCGGACTGCTAGGTCTGTCTCTACTGGCTTGTCAGCCGCACAATAATGAGCCCAAACGTCAAATTACGGCACTCCCCAAGAATGAAGTCATACTCAGCCCCGATTCGCCCAAGCGTGCGTATATCAAGGAAGCTATTGTTGAATTGGTGCGACGTCCTTTAATGGACCCGGTAACGGGTAAGATTACTTATGACGAAACCCGCACCGCCCGGGTTTCCTCGCCTATTGCCGGACGAGTGGTCGGCACTATCGCTGCATTAGGCGCCCATGTTCAGGCGGGCGATGCCTTGGCGGAACTGGATAGTCCTGAATTGGGGCAGGCGCAATCTGATTATGCCGAAGCACTGGCAGACTTAAATTTAGCTCACAGGGCTTTTCAGCGCATGCAGGAGCTTTATGCGAACGGCATCGCTCCGCGCAAGGATCAGGAGCAGGCGCAAGATAATCTGACGCGTGCTCGTAGCGAAGCGGAGCGGGCGCGACTCAGATTGGAAAATCTGGGTGTGCGTACTGGGCGCACGGATAACCGCTTTGTTCTGCATGCGCCGATTGCCGGAACGGTCACCGAACGTAACATCAACCCCGGTATGGAAGTCAGGCCCGATCTGAGTGCGCCGCTGTTTGTCATTTCCGATCTGGGCAGATTATGGGTGCAGATGGATATTTTCGAAAAAGACATTGGCTTGATTCATGCCGGAGCGCAGGTGCTGGTGCGAGTACCGGCTTATCCCGGCGAGATTTTTACCGCAACGGTCAGTTATATCGGGCAGGTGGTCGAAGAAGCAACGCGCACGGTAAAAGTGCGTTGCACTTTGCCTAATCCCGAGTTCCGCCTGTTGCCTGCGATGTACACAGCTATCGAGGTGCAAAGCGCCCCGAATGATAAAGCCGTTGTTGTGCCGTTAACGGCGCTATTTACCGAAGATCAATCCGATTGGTTATTCGTGGCGGTCGGTGACGGGCATTATCAAAAACGTCCGGTCAAAGCAGGTCTGCGCCTTAAGGATAAGGCTGTGATTCTTGAAGGCTTGAATCCTGGAGAGCGACTAGTGGCCGATGGCGCCCTGCTGCTGCGCACCGAGGAAGATGCCGAGCAGGATGCTGAACAGAAAGGCGGAGAAAGCAAGCCATGATTCATAAAATAATTGCGTTCTGCCTACAGCAACGCCTGTTGATTATCGGTGCGTCAGTGCTGCTGGCCGTCGTCGGCGTTATATCGTTCGAACGTCTGCCGGTGCAGGCTTTTCCCGATGTACAGAATGTTTTCGTGCAAGTGGTCACCCAATATCCCGGTCAAGCCCCGGAGGAAGTCGAAAAGCTGATTAGTTTGCCGATTGAGAAAGAAATGAATGGTTTACCGCATTTGATCAATATGCGTTCGGTATCCATTTTTGGCTTGTCTGTGGTAACGCTGACTTTCGATGATGAGGCGGAGGATTATTTCTCTCGGCAGCAAGTTCTAGAGCGGTTAGGAACCGCCAGCTTGCCGGACGAGGTCAGCCCCGTGCTGGGACCGTTGACCACCGGTGTCGGTGAAATTTATCGTTATCGTATTGAAGCGCCTAACTATCCGTTGATTGAACAGCGCGCTCTGCAGGATTGGGTGATTGAGCGTACCTTGCGTACCGTACAAGGCGTAGCCGATGTAGTGGCTTTTGGCGGCGGCGTTAAACAATACCAGATAGAGGTTGATCCCAACAAGCTAAGAGATTACAAATTAACGCTTCCCGAAGTTTACCAAGCTGTCGCTGCCAATAATGCCAATACCGGCGGCGGTTATATCGAGCACGGCTACGAGGCGCTGGTAGTGCGTGGCGCGGGTCTATTAAAGTCCGCTGATGAGATCGGCGACATCGTCATTGCCAGTCGAGGCGGTGTGCCGGTGTTAGTTAAACATATCGCTAATGTGATGATAGGCCCGCAACCGCGCAACGGCATCGTTGGTTACAACGGGCGCGACGATGTCGTTGAAGGCGTGGTCTTGCTGATCAAAGGTAAGGATGCGATTGAGGTGTTGCAGGGAGTGAAGGAAAAAATCGAGAGTCTTAACGATCATATTTTGCCGCCCGGCATTAAGATAATTCCTATCTATGATCGTACAGATCTGGTGCAACATACGGTACATACCGTCGAGCATAATATGCTGGAAGGCGCTACGCTGATTTTAGCTATCCTGGTTATTTTCCTGCGTCGAGCGCTGGCTTCGGCCGTCGTTATTACCGTTATCCCGTTATCCCTGTTGTTCGCATTCATCTTGATCGATGCCGAGCATGTTTCCGCGAACCTGATTTCGCTCGGGGCGATTGACTTTGGCATTATCGTGGACAGCGCTGTGGTGCTGGTCGAGGCGATTATGGTCAAAGTGACTTTAGAGATGAGCCAAAAGGCCAGTGTCGCACATATGCGTCAATCCATGCTGATCACGGCGGTGGAGTTGGCCCGACCCATCCTGTTTTCCAAGGCCATTATTATCATTGCCTTTTTGCCTATCTTCACCTTTCAACGGGTCGAGGCGAAAATATTTTCGCCGATGGCGTTCACGCTCAGCTTTGCGCTGTTGGGCTCATTGATCATCAGTTTAACGCTGGTGCCTGTGCTGTTGAGTTACCTGATTGGCCCCCGGCTTACCGAATCGCACAATCCGCTGGTGGAAAGTATGGAGCGGCGCTATCGGTCGGCATTGGAAGCCGTATTACGTCACCCCCGCGAATTATTCATTGGCGCAGGATTGACCTTGGCTTTATCGCTGGCCTCAACGCCGTTGATCGGAACCGAGTTTATGCCCAAGCTGGATGAAGGTAATATCTGGTTGACCATCACGCTGCCGACGTCTGTCTCATTAGCGAAAGCGAAAGTGCTGGAACAGGATATACGAGGACATTTGCGCGAGTTCAGCGAAGCCAAGTCGATACTGACCCAGTTAGGCCGCCCGGAGGATGGTACCGATCCCAAGGGTTTCAATAACTTGGAAGTTCTTATCGATCTTAAGCCCAAGGACACTTGGCGTTATAAAGACAAGGAAGAACTGGTTGGAACTATGCAGAAACGCTTGGCAGTGTTTCCCGGCTTACAGTTCAATTTCTCCCAGGTCATTCAGGACAACGTGGAAGAAGCTATTTCCGGTGTCAAAGGCGAAATTGCGATCAAGATTTTTGGCGATGATCTTAAGATTCTTCAGGAAAAAGCTAATCAAATCACTCGCATTCTTCGTTCTATAGAAGGTGCTACCGATGTGGCTGCCGAGCAGCAATCGGGGCTTGCCCAAATGGCTATTTCCATCGACCGGGCCAAAATTGCCCGTTACGGCATCACCATGAACGATGTGGAAAGTGTTATTGCCATGGCAATAGGCGGCAAAGCCGCTACCCAGATGCTGGAAGGTGAGCGCCGTTTTGATGTGACGGTGCGGCTGGCCGGACCGGCACGCGATTCGGTCGGGGCAATTGAGGATATTACCGTGCTGTCTCCGGATGGCAGCCGCATTCCTTTGGCTGAATTGGCCGACATCAAGATCAACCAGGGCGCTTCGCGTATCAGTCGTGAGGACAGCATGCGTCGCATCGCTATCAAATGTAATCTGGTCGGGCGCGATCAAGGCAGTTTTGTCGCCGAGGCGCAGCAAAAAGTCGCTGAACGGGTTGTATTGGAGCCAGGGTATAGAGTTATTTGGAGCGGCCAGTTCGAGAATCAGCAGCGCGCGATGAAGCGTCTTTCATTCATTGTTCCGGTCAGTTTGGTGCTTATTTTTATTTTGTTGTTCTGGACCTTTCAGTCGCTCAAGAATGCATCGCTGATTGTGATGAACGTGCCTTTTTCACTGATTGGCGGATTAGTTGCCTTACTGCTGACCGGTATTCACTTGAGCGTGTCGGCGGCAGTCGGTTTTATTGCGTTGTTCGGCATTGCGGTACAAAACGGTGTTATCCTGCTAACCCAGATTAATCATCTTAGGCGTGAAGGCATTCCGTTACAAGACGCTATCTTGCAAGGTTCTGTCAGCCGTTTGCGTCCAGTAGTGATGACTGCGCTGATGGCGATACTGGGGCTGTTGCCGGCGGCGCTGTCAACCGGTGTCGGTTCGGAAACCGCAAAACCTTTCGCGGTGGTTATTATCGGCGGACTTATTACCGCGACATTATTGACGTTGACCATGTTACCGGCGCTCTACCGCCATTTTGAAGAACAACATGAAACTTGAGGCATGCCATGAAAGAAATTCGAGCTTATATTCAGCCCTTTATGTTATCTAAATTAACTCAGACTTTGCTCGAAATACCCCACTTTCCCGGCATGAGCGTATCCGATTGCGAAGGCTTTGGCAGTGAAAAAATTATCGAGGGACAAGATTACACCCCGTTCATGCCGAAAAAGCGTATCGAGATTTTCGCCAGAGATGAATTGGTGAGCACTATTTTCAATGCCATCATGACCGTTGCCAATACTCATCAGCATGGCGCAGGTAAGGTCTATGTTATCAATGTTGACGAAGGCGGGCATATCAGCACCGGTGAGCGAGGAAGTAACTTAGCATGACGTACATTCAAATGTTAAAAAACATTGAAATTTTCCAGCCGAGCCGAGTCGGTTTGGCAACAGCTTTTCGTTGCCCAACCTGGACTGCACATATTAAAACACAACCTAAAGCTTAAGATTGATGGCGTCCTGCCCCGAACTTGAGATCATCGAAGACTTTTACGATGCCGCCGAATGCGAATGCATCTACCGGCATTTTCTGCATGAACATCTGTGGCCCGATAACCGATATGCTGTCGCCGGGCGGCAATTTACCCTGCCCAGATTACAGACTTGGCATGCCGATCCGGGAATACGTTACAGCTATAGTAACAACCTATTGCAAACCCAATCATGGACGCCGTTGCTATCCGAGATTAGAGACCGAATCGAAACTTACTTAAATTTTCCCTTTAATTCAGTACTGGTCAATTTGTATCGAAACGGAAACGATTATGTCGGTTGGCACTCGGATAATGAACAGGAACTGGGCGAACAACCGTTTATCGCATCCTTAACATTCGGCGCGGAACGCCAGTTTGAATTCCGGCATAAAAAGTCTTCGGAAAACGGCCGGATATTATTACGTAGAGGCACCTTGCTGCTTATGCAACCGGCTTTTCAACATTATTGGCTACATAGCGTTCCAATCGACCAAAGCGTTACGGAGGAACGAGTCAACTTAACGTTCCGTAAAGTTATCCCCACATCAAATTAGTATTGAAATTAGACGAACAACGATCATAGCTAAACATAAAAACCGTTGCAATGTATGAGCTTGGGGAATGTCAGGCATAAAAAACGAGCGATCTACAAAGCCGATATCTGATAGGACTGGTGGGGCACTGTTTTACAATGCAACCTTTCTACTTTACCATGGCCGTTGTTTTATTAAGGAGCAAACATGCCGACATCTAGACAACTTCTAACCTTTTTTCTTTTCATCGCAATTTTCTTGGGTTGCAACCCTGTCTTTGCTGAAACAGCTGAAACAATGGATGAGGATACTCATCATGCACAAAATGGCATTGAATGGCCGGGTGTATATAACGGTTTTACTCCCTGTGATGATTGCAAGGGAGTCAAGACTACACTCGCTTTGAACAAAAATAACAGTTATATGTTGCTTACCAAATATGTCGGCAAGTCAGAAAGAGAGTTTGTGGAAAAAGGAAAATTTACTTGGGACGATAAAAGCAGCACAATTTCAATAACACCGCGCGATAACTCAACTACACGGCATTATTCTGTCGAAGAAAATAGGCTCATCCAGCTCGATGACAATGGTAACCGTATCACTGGAAAACTTGCAGATCGTTATATTCTGCGTAGAAACGATATGAAAGACTCATCAAAGCCACATTCCTCACATTGAGGCATTTGCTTTAACAACTCATAAGATACAATTCGTACTGCAGCTCATGAAAAAGCATAGCCTTGGGGCGTTCAGCTGAAGAGCGGGTCAGATTCTGAGGTATCCCCACGAATTTTTAATAATCATCATTTATAATCAGTAGGTTATAAGAAATCGAATTGAATCACACATCCAGGGAACAGGTATTATTCTGAATCTCATATAAGTTTTTGATTATTGATTGTTTTTTGTGGGGATACCTCAGAACCTGACCCCTTTTCACGCACCAATGTGTCTTTGCAAGACCTGAACATCCCGCTTATATTTTCAACCGAAAAATAAAATTATTTATTTTCGTAGGTTTTTTCATCTCGCAGCATTTTGAATATTACGCGACACAGTTGTCTTCCTAATGCGCGAACCG
>NZ_SCTW01000117.1 GCF_004322395.1 Methylobacter sp. | reverse complement strand
AGAAAGCAATGGAGCCTGAGCCCAAGCTCCCTTTATTTGCATGTGGATGGAAAAACGGCTTAACAATCATATGGTTTTCCTACAGTTTCAAAAATGTAAGAGCAGGTCTTAGGGTAAGTTGTAGGCGAAAGTACACCAGCATAAAATGTCAGTGGTGGTGTAGTTATTTGATTAAGTTGTACTTTTTTGAGTAAATTTTGAGCTCAATTTAACCTGCTTAAGCTCTTGTAATAGCATGGCTTGTAATATACTGGCCTTATAGAGGAAGAGTCATAACCCAAATGGGTCAAAATAACCCAACAGTATCGAGACGCCATGCATATCCTCCAAGTACCGCTTACGATTATGGAGACTTTGTCGAAAGCGCCTGGCAATCCGGTGTTGTGGCATTTATTTTTGACCGAGCTGGCGGGAGCTATACAGTGCGACAGCGGCTTGCTGTCGATTGTCGACCTTGGCCGCGACGGTGGGGTTCATCACTTGCATTGTTGCAATGTTGCGCCTAAGCAGCTGCGCTGTTTCGAACGCAATGTTTACAAAGCAGGCAGCTTCCACGCAAACGTCGCGAAACATCCCTACCAGGTTTTCTGCTCTAATACGTTGGGCGGAACTCTTCGCTCCGGTGGCGGCGTGGTGAGTGAGTTTTGCCGTTTCGGTGTGTCGATTCCTTTAAATAGACGTTACGCCTATTGCATGAATCTGAATGGCAGCCGTCCCTCAGCGGAGCCGGAGTTGCAAGCTTGTAGGCATAGGCTGCAAGCATTAGTGCCGTTGTTGCAAAATGCCTTGTGGAAAGAGCAGTGGCTCAGTCTTTACAGCCAGATTACGCTGTTGACCGGCAAGCATGTTGCCGCGTACCTCATTGTCGATCGCTCGCTAAACGTGTTATTTTCCGATCCGGTATTCAACCGTATCATTGCGGATATGGATTGCGTTGAAATTCGGGATGAACGTTTGGCCTTTTTAAACAAGGCCACTGAACAGCGTGTTTTGGCGTTGATGGCAGGGGTCGATTGCGATACCGTGATGACTCAGAACCAGCATGCTTCGTACGCCATTACGGTCATTCCGGCGCGCGCTTTGGATAATTTATATGCATGGGAATTCTATAAAAAAGGTGCGGTGCTGACTTTTACCCGCTGCCAAGAAAATAATCCTACGCTGGTAAGATTAATAGCACTCTACAAATTGACCAAGTTTGAGGCTTTATGTGCACTGCAATTTATCGCTAAACCGTCGATTTCGGATATCGCCACTGATTCTAACCGATCTACGGAAACAGTCAGGAACCACATCAAAAGCATCATGCAGAAGCTTGACGTGCACAATCAGGGAGCGCTGATGAAAAAACTACTCGCTATCGCTGCTTTGTAAACGCTATTCATCGTGATCTTAAAGGATAGGCGGCAATGCATGAGAATACTGGGCCAAGTACAACCTTCTCACGCTGGAACGACAGTTAAACAGTATTCTACGGTTCAGGTTTCTTGAAATACATGAACTTCACGCCGATCGCGCAGGCGGCACCCACCAAGATATAGGCGTAGTTGACAAACAATCCGAATAGGGTGCCGGGATTATGTGCAAGCGCATCGCGTAGGCCAGGGGTTATGGTAAAGGTCCAGACCACGCAAGGAATTAAATAAGATAGGAAACCTTGCACGGCCGAGGATAACGGGTCCTTTCCAGCTGCTTCGGCGCTTTTATAAAACCAGTAAATGATGAGTACAGCGATAATGGTGCCAATCATAATAAAATTCCGTAAGTTATGTGAGTAATAGCACCACAGTATCAAATTGCTTTGTTTAGCTCAAGCTTAGCGCCTTTATCCGGCTTTTTCGCGCATCTTAATCTGCAAACATCATTTAATAACATGCTCCTGAATATCTTCATTGCCCAGATTATCGACCCAGCTAATAACTATTTTATCGCCCGCATTGCCGCCTTTCAGCATAAAAGCAAAATAAGGGTCTTTGGAAATATTGGCGCCTGTGTTGCCAGAAATGATGATGTTTTTATTATGTTCTATCGTTAATTCCTGAATAAAATGCGCAGGGATTAATGCGTTGGTTTTGGGGTCGCGATTACGGCCGTGTTCCATCGGGTGGGCTATCAGCATTCTGATTTGGGTCTTGCCGTCCTCCATACGTTTAGTGCGGATTTTGATACTCGACATGCTAAATCTCGCAGCCGCCAGGGGTGACGATGACTTTCTTGCTGGCGGTGAAAAAACCTTCGTTTGTTTCTACGATGACTGCCACAGCGGAAGATTCGGCTATTTTTAAGCGGGCCGAGACAAAAGGATCCAGGTCTGGAGATAGTTCAAATTTAGCGACTAACGGTATGGGATTTTTTTCGATTAGTATCGCAATGCTTTCTACATTCCTGTGGCTGCTGGTTACCGTAATCGGGACGGTTGCGCCGTTTTCCGCTGTTTTGGGAATCTGGATATCGATTTGATCGGACTCGATGATTTTCTGGTCTTTGAATAAACGTTTTAAGGTCTGTTGCAGTATCTGAGTCGATGTGGTCTCGTCAAGCCATTCTGCGTTTGCCTCGGGCGAGGCTAGCAGCCCTCCGGTCGCAAGAATCGAATAACCGCTTAAGGCGACGGATTTTTTGATGAAAGCTCTACGATTGTCGGTCATGCTTATGTTTTCCCGGCTTGGTTTAAAGCGTTTAGCAGCGGAATTTAAATAACTATACCTTTGAGTAAGGGGTGACTAGCCAGAATGCTATCAATTTAAGGATATATGCCCCCTTCTCCCTCAGGGAGAAGGTTGGGATGAGGGGATACAAATAAGTTTTTTTTCCCCTCACCCAACCCTCTCCCTCTGGAGAGGGCTTTGCACGGCTTAAGTCAATAGCATTGTCGCCAGCTCTTTCCCCTACGAAAGTTATTTATTCCTTAATCACTGAATAAGGCTTGATAAGCCCGAGCTGATTGTTCCGGCTGATCGTCGAATATTCCGCCGATGACCGCCAGCAAATCGGCTCCTGCTGCAAGCAACTGTGCGCCATTGTCCGGCAGAATACCGCCGATGGCAACTATGGGGATGGTCAGCGCACGTTTTGCTTGCCGCAGCGTTTCAATCCGGGCGGGTGCTGCCAGGGGTTTTGACGAGGACGGAAAAAAACGCCCAAAAGCCGCATAAGTTGCGCCTTGCGCCTGGGCTTCCATGGCTTGTTCGACAAAGTTATAACAGGAAACGCCGATAATCGCCTCGCTACCTAACCGCTTTCTTGCCTGGGTGACAGCGCCGTCTTCTTTGCCGAGATGGACGCCGTCAGCGCCTACCAACGCCGCCAGTTCGATGTCGTCATTGATCAGTAACGGGACGTTATGCCGGTGGCAGATTTTAACCAGTTCACGGGCAAGAAATGGCGCGTCCAGCGGCGGATTCTTGTCCCGATATTGCACGACGACCGCACCGCCTCTGATGGCTGCTGCAACTTCGTTAATAACGGTATCGCCGGATTTATTTGCGGTTTGGGTGATTGCGTACAGTCCGCTTGCAGGGAATTTAATCACTCTTCATCCATCCAGAAAAACCGGTTGGGAATGTGCTGGCCTTTGCCCGGCTGGTAAGCGGCATTTAATGAATTCCAGGTATATTCCTGGGCTTCCATGACGGCTTGTAAAGGTTCCAGGCCGTGGGCTATCAACGCTGCAATACTGGAGGCCAGTGTGCAGCCGGAGCCGTGATAGCTGAACGGCAATCTGTCCCACGTGTAAGTTTCCCAACTGCGCCGGTCATGGAATAGCCGGTTGCTGACCGAGGGCGTGTGTTCATGGCTGCCGGTAATCAGCACATAGTCGCAGCCTTTTTCCAACAATGCCAGGCCGCAGTCGCTAAGATCGGTCAATCCCGCGAGCTTTCGGGCTTCTTCACTGTTCGGCGTTAACACGGTCGTGCAGGGCAGTAGCAAGTCGATAATAGTAGCTATGAGCCGGTCATTGGATAGTTCGGCACCACCGCCTGCTGCCAGTACCGGATCCAACACAACCGGAATATGCGGATGCTGTTTTAATATCGCATGAATAGCGGCTGCGGTTTCATGATGGCCGATTAAACCGATTTTAAAAGCCTTGACCGGCAAGTCGTCCAATAAGGTGTTGGCTTGACTGATAATGGCTTCCGGACTTTGCGGAATGAGTTTTTTTACATTCCGGGTGTCCTGTTCGGTTAAGGCAGTGATAACGCTGGCGGCATGACAACGATGGCTGACCAAAGTCTCAATATCCGCCTGCACCCCAGCGCCTCCGCTGGGGTCATGACCGGAAAAACAAAGCACAACGGGGCGGCTCAAGCTCATAATAGTTATTGATAATAATTATATTGTTGCTGAGGGTAGCCTTGTTGCTGCGGATAACCTTGTTGCTGCGGATAACCTTGCTGTTGTGGATAGCCCTGTTGTTGCGGATAACCTTGCTGTTGAGGATAGCCCTGTTGCTGAGGATAGCCCTGTTGCTGTGGGTAACCTTGCTGTTGAGGATAACCTTGTTGCTGCGGATAGCCCTGTTGTTGCGGGTAACCTTGCTGTTGAGGGTAGCCTTGTTGCTGCGGATAGCCCTGTTGCTGAGAAGACCCTTGTTGTCCGCCCGCATTTTTATTAGCGACGATAGCCAGCTCCACTCGACGATTTTGTCCGCGATTTGCCTCATTCACATTAGGCACTTTCGGCATTTTCTCGCCCATACCCTGCTGGGTCAGACGGGAAAAATTTACACCATGTTGGGACAAATAACCGGAAACGCTGGCTGCGCGTCGTTCGGATAACACCTGATTATAACTGTCTGAACCGACGTCATCGGTATGCCCTGTTACATTGATCGTAGAATCCGGATATTGATTTAATACCTTTGCTACCGAATCCAAAGCGCCTTGTGCTTGCGGGGTTAAGTTTGCCGAATCGAACGCGAAAGTAACATTGCTCGGCATGGTCAGATTAAGAGTATTTTCCGCCGTTCTTTGTACCTCGATGCCGGTACCTTGCAACGATTGTTGCATTTCTTCTTGTTGGTGATCCATATAAGCGCCCACAGCCGCTCCAAGGACGCCACCGGCTAAGGCGCCCCATCCGGCATTCTTAAGATCGTTGCCGCCAAACAGTGTTCCAGCGCCTGCGCCGGCTGCGGCACCCAAGCCGCCGCCCATGGCCGCTTTGCTGAGACTGGATTGTCCGGTGTAAGGATCAGTGACGCAAGCGGTTAAAAGGACTGAACTTATACCTGCTATCAATAATTTTTTTGTCATGGGAGTAACCTTAAATTTTGTAGATAAGACTTTTGATAAAGCCGATTTAAACGTTCTTGGATTTAGGGGGCTGGAAGCCACTATAAAGCGGATTGATAAATTTAAGCTGAACAACTGCTAATGCGGTTATCGTCATTAAAAATAGATCAATAAGTAATTTTAGATGCCTGCGATGGCAGTTGATAACAAAACCATTTTATCAGTTCCATTATGAGGGATGCGATAATCTTTGCTAATGCTCAAGGGCTTGAACGTGACGCGTTCGACAATTTATTCAACAATGCCGGCTAAAATCGCGACAGGAAATAATTTTAACGGGTTACGAACACAAAGCTGAAGATAGTTTTCAACCAGTTCGGCGGTAATCCGGCACTGGCTAAACAGTTCCTGGTAGTGCCTTGGCGCATTTTCCGGTAATTCGAGCCAAGTGTCGGCCCAGACATCGTCTAATGATGGGTTAAACGTAGGATCAAGCAGACGCGCCATTAAACGGGGTACTACGATAATGGCAAAATTATTTTGATCTTTTCTGGCAAAAGCCAGCAGTTGATTGGCTCCTGTCCCATGGACATCGATTTTCAGATATTCGCCGTCCCGAAATAACGCAGCATGTTGATGCCGAAAATGTAAGGTTTGCGTGACCACAAAAAGTTTGATGCGCCCGTCTTCGATATTTTCCAATAATGAGTTTAAGTATTGCGGCCGGTCTAAGCCCGGTTTTGTCAACATGTCTTCCATCTCAGTCAACAACTCTCCAATTTTACTAAAATCAACCGCTCGGCGATTATCGGGATCGACCAGCGAGAATTGCCATAGCTCATTACCCTGATAAATATCAGGTACGCCCGGGGCAGTTATGTGCAACACAGCTTGCGCAAGGGCATTATACAAACCGGGTTTCCTTATCTGTCTTTCAAACGCTGCAAAATGGCTTAAAAAGGACGAATTATTGTTCAGGCATCGACCAATAAATTGACTGACGGCTTGTTCATAATCTTCATTGGGATTTAGCCATGAGGTGTATTGTTTCGCTTCACGGACTGCTTTAATCATGTAAGTCTGGATGCGTTCCTGATACTCGGCCAGTTCTGCATCCGTCAAACTTGTTAACGGCCAAGTTCCGATCAACACCTGATAAAACAGGTATTCATCGTTGCGCGCGATAACAGCTTTACTCATCTTGGTTTTTTTGGATTTATTCAAGCGCCGCCAGCGGAATACCGCCTCTTGCCATTGCCGAGGTATTTCACTCAGCACATTGATTCTTGCGCGCATATCAGCGCTGTGTTTGGTGTCGTGGGTGGATAAACACAGCATCGTGTGCGGCCATTTTTTAATCCGTCCCTGATTAAAATAATGGAAGGCATTGACCGAATTGCCGAAGTTCCGCGGGTCGCCGCCCACTTCGTTTAAAGAAATGAGACGGTTATAGAGATAAAGGCCGGTATCTTCATGACCTTTAGCCATAACCGGCGGCGTGTATTGCTGAAACTTCATCACAAACTTCAGCAAGTCTCTAGCGGCAACACCGGTATTGTGTTGCTGAAGCAGAATGTGTCGAACGAATTCAAACACGGTTTTATCAGCTGCCCGGCTCCGTTGTTTGGCTTGCTCAATCGCCCAATTAATATACTGACTGTCCTCCTTGCTTACGGTTTGACTGTTGATATAAGTTCGATAAACGGGAAAACAGGCGACAACTTCCGATAAGGCATTGCGCAATCCATAAAGCGTATAGTCACGGGTTTTTGAGCTGGCATCGGCGATTTTGCTCAACTGATTCGCGAGCACGTTCAATTCACTGGCCAATGCGGTAGTCATTACATATTTTTTAGCCAGATAGACGAGTTCCTCGAAATCCTGTCGATGCCCTATAAAACGCACATAGCAATGCGTTAACTGTTTTTCTGCGGCACCGTCGATAAAAACGCCGTTGACGATATTGGCAAACTCGTAACCGGTGGTGCCGTGAATCGGCCAATTACTCGACAAATATTCATAATTGGCGACAATTTTCTCGGCCACGATATAAATGGGCGGCGTATCGTGTTTAACCTCGACATTTAAAATAGCCGCAATTTTGTTATTAAGGCGTTGATAATAGCCCACCGGATCATGCAAACCATCCGCATGATCGATACGCAGCCCTTGAATTTTGCGCTGTTCGATAAGCGACAGGGTAAGTTGATGGGTTGCATCGAATACTTTTTCGTCTTCAATTCTCAGCCCGGCCAGCTCGTTAATATCGAAAAACCGGCGGTAATTGATTTCATCTCCGGCAACGCGCCAATAAGCCAACCGATAGACCTGCTGCTCCAGCAACGCATGTAATTCGCCGTCTTCACCCGCTGTCCGGTTAATTTCTTCTACACGAAAGTTAATAAACCGGGTCAGAGGCAAGTTATCCGCGCAGAGTTTGGCAAGCTGTTTTTTAAAGACTTCTTTATCCCGGTTGCGCTCTTCTATTATTTCCTCTGCTGTTTCGGTGCGGAAAGGCAGTTTACTGAAACTGTTATTAATGGTCTGATATTCCAAAAACACCGGGTCGTCAGCTGCGAAATAGTTCCGTAACTGTTCGTGCTGCGAACTCAGAATAAGAGGGTAAGTTTGCGGATCAATAGGGCATCGGTTTTCGTAATAATAAACGCTAAATTCGCCAAGCTCTGCATCGAAAGTCAGTTTCAGTTCCTGTTGTTCCAAGGTATTGCCGTAATGGCTGCTCAGCACTGGAAGCAGTATTTTATTTTGTAGCGCTTTCTTAACCGGATACCACTCAATATCAAAAAAGGAGGCATAGCTGGAAGCCTGTCCGTTCTCCAGTACGTCCAGCCACCAGACATTGTTACTGCCCATAATTGCCATGTGATTCGGGACAATATCGGCGATCAAGCCCATTCCGTTGCGCTGCAACTCGTCGATAAAACGCTCAAAATCTTCATGACTGCCGATTTCCGGATTGATTTCGTTATGATCAACGATATCGTAACCGTGATCACTGCCGGGACAGGCTTTCAGATAAGGGGAGGCATAACAATGGCTAATGCCGAGCTGACGAAGATAGGGAGCAATCCGGGTAGCCTCGGCAAAAGTAAATTGGCTGCTAAATTGCAGACGATACGTCGCAACGGGAATGGTCGCGTCTTCCTGCTGATTTGCGGGATTAGGCATAAACCACACTGGCTTGTGGAACAGTGGTTGTTTTTATCAACCTGAAAACAGCGGTTCGTCCACGAAAAGCACAAAAAGCACGAAAATAGTTTAAGAGATATAAAACAGGGTTTTCATTTTTAGGTGGAACTGCCGTAGGGCGCGCCGTGCGCGCCAAAGGGGCTAAACACGAAGTAGGTTGATTTAAAGCCTGGTAGAAGGCGCGCGCGGCACGCCCTACGCAATAGGTTGATTTATTTTGTGGCTTTCGTGTTTTTCGTGGATGAACTGATTTTTCCATGATCATTTCTCGGCGTCCTCTAAGTAAAAAATGACCGACCAAGGGCTTAAACACCCTTGGCGCAGGTTTTTATCGACATCCGAATCACTGACAAA
>NZ_SCTW01000116.1 GCF_004322395.1 Methylobacter sp. | reverse complement strand
GAATTACGATCCGGATAAACGAACGGTTTACGCAAAGGTTTATGATGAGGAAATTCATTATGAGATTGGCGCGCCAGGGATTCATATGGCAATGAACAGTTTGGCCTGTATCGCCGGTATTTTAGCGTTAAACCTGCCTTTAAAGCCTGCTCTTGCTCAATTTGAGTTATTCGCTCCGGTTTCCGGAAGAGGCGTTGTTCATGATCTGCATATTGCCGGTAAAACGCTAAGAGTTCTCGACGAATCTTATAATGCCAATCCTGCTTCAATGCAGGCAGCCATTCATCTTGCGGGAGAAATTCAGCCGCCTAAACCCAATGGACGAAAAGTTTTTGTTTTAGGCGATATGCTGGAGCTTGGTCTGGACAGCGGTAAATTGCATGAAGGTTTATTATTACCTATAGTGAGTGCCGAGCCTGATTTAGTCATATTATGCGGTAACGAGATGAAATCATTATTTTTAGTCTTAAGGAAACGAATTGATACACTAAGGTGTGAAAATTCTGATGATCTAAATGCTATGATTTTGAAGCATATAAAAGATGGCGATCTGATTTTGATAAAAAGTTCAGGCGGAACCGGATTAAGTAAAACCGTAAAATATCTCAAAGAGCGCTCTGAAGTGAAAAGCTTATGCTTATGAAAGCATTAAATTATTTGCTGATGGCTTCCGAACATAAATATCTAAAATGAGGCTGTTTATTAAATGGCGTTGCATTGCGATGTTTGCCCTCGGTCTAATATCTTTTTATTCAGAGGCGGATTGGAAAATGCCGCGGGAAGCGCTAGACCGGCGTCTAGTGCAGGATGAATTCCGCATTTATTATACTCTGAGCGGAGAGAATGCATTTCCTGTTGATGTTTCACCACTGCAACAGGCGCAACAAGCGGCAGAGCAGCTAAATAAACTTGTTTCCCAGATTGATCAGGCCAATCATTTTTACCGTGATCAACTGGGGCTGATATCACCTTTGGGCAGTGCGCGTTATCGGGATACGCGTTCAATTGATGTCCACATTATCAAACTTAAAGAAGGCAAAATGGGGTCTACAGGTGACGCTTCCATTGTCTATCATTATAGGCATTTTACCGAAGCCTCACCTGCGCTGACCATCACCTTGTCCAATCAGTGGCATCCGCCCAATTTAACGCCCAATCATGAAGTTTTTCATGCTTACCAGTACGAATACACGTTTTTCAAGAATCCATGGTTTCTGGAAGGTATGGCGCACAGTATGGAGTCGGCGTTTAAGAAGGGAGATATTCATACCCGGACTTTGCCGAGTGGTCGTGGGCAGCTAGAGCGAGTTTTGAGGCGCTCTTACGATGCGGATTTATTCTGGAATCGCTTGATGTATTTATGTGATTCCGTTTGTGGCGGCAGCAGTACGCCGGTTAAAGTTTCGAACGGCGGTATTTATAGATTCAGCGGCCATTTTTGCGGTGGTGAGTTGGTGCGTAGTACTCTGGAGCAATTTCAGATAGTCGACAAAGAAGCAGCCCACGTACGCGGCATAGATTCCACTAATTGGCCGGAGAACGAGCAACGATCCGATAAAAACAACCCTTTTTTGCTACGCGGTTTACGCCGCGCTATCGAGAGCCAATGTCTGGTGCGCGGCAATCCCGAGCTGGAAGCTTTTCACAAGCTGCTGGAAGAATATTAAGCATCATATGAAGGGGGGGCAGAATAAATTAGCCAATATGGTTAAACCGATTGGCAAAAAGGTCTGGACGAATGACTCGACTATTACAATAATGAGCGTACCCATCAGGATAAGATGTGCTGTGGTCGAGTATCGATAACACATTACATGATGGTAAAAACTATCTGGAAAGAAAAATTTATAGGCAAAACTTGACCGAAATAAGCGCTTCTAATAACTGAATAAATCAGTAAATATCCAGATTAGGTTGAAACTACTATAAAAAGAGGACGATATGCGGCAAATAATAAAAATAAGCACTATGGTTTTACTGATGCCGGTTACGGCTTTGGCAACATCACTAAGTATCCA
>NZ_SCTW01000115.1 GCF_004322395.1 Methylobacter sp. | reverse complement strand
CAAGGATAGCCATGTTTCCACCCGGCTCCATGCCATCGGTGGTGGTGCCGGTCGGTACATGATCATGAAACATCCATAGGCCGGGGCCGTAACTGTCCAAACCGTTGTTTTGAGTGCGCAAACTCAAATCAAGCCGCTGGGCCGGAGCAATGTCGAATACATCCCGCGTTACCTGCAACCCTGCCGGTTGCTCAACGCCGTCATAAGCCGTAATCGTGGCCTTATGGCCGTGGATATGAAGCGCTACCAAGGAACGTTGGGCGTTGGCGACGTGCAGTTTTATGTTTTCATTTTCATTGGCGGCAATTACCGCGTCCCTTAACGTGAAAGGGAAGGAATGGCCGTTCAGCATGAAGTAATTTTCAAACGATTCGGTCATGTTATATTCGCGGCTCATTCTATGCGCGATCAGTCTTGGGTCATTTGCGTTCTGGATGATTTGCGCCAGTTTTTTATCGACGGACTGGTAATATAAATCGTATTCCTGGCTGTAGGATTTTTGCACCGCAACCGAAGGATGGCGCACTTGGCCTGCGCCGATATTAAAGGTTTGCACCCAGTTATTCGGCTGGTTTTCCTCGACGATAAACATGCCGTTCAAGCCCATCATATAATGCTGGGCGGTTTGCACGTGGCAATGATAAAACATGGTTCCGGTATGCCGAGGCTGGATTTCATAGGTATGATTTTTGCCGGGGAACACCGGGTGTTCTTCCATACCGTCATTATCGTCACCGGCAGCGGTTACCCAAGGATGATCCACACCATGAAGATGGATGGTGTGCGGCAAATAATGGGTGTTTTCCAGCGTGATATAGACCTTATCGCCTTGTTCAACACGAATCACCGGCGATGGCGCACGCAGCAGCGGATTGGCGACTAGCGAATTGAAATTTTTAAGCGCCATGCCGCTGGATTTAGGCGCGAATACCCAAAGCCCCGGTTGGATACCTGGAGCAATATCGTAAGTGTTAATCAAAAAATCGCCATCGGGACTTGCGCCGTTTAGCTCCACGACTTCCAGCTTGATGCGGATGATGTCGGGATCGCCATCGCCATCCAGGTCATCGGTCATCGTCAAGGCATCTTGAGCCAGATGCGTCTGCATCAAGGTCTGCATCGACACATTGTTGGTGCCTTTGACGGCAACGGCAATATCGTAAGGATTATCCGGTTCGCATGAAGGGGCTTCAGCGATTTTTACGCCATCGATGACTTGTGCCTGTCGCCATTCGGGATGTTCATTAGAGCAGGGCTTTTCTACTGAGGCGGTTTCTGCTGAACGATTAGCAACAGTTGCAGGAGGCGTAATATCGGCTTTTTGTAAAAAGGTCGGCGTAAAATAAACGGCAACGGCGACCAATGCAAGGATAAGCAATATCGTTAAAAGGAGAAAATATCTTTTGAACATATAACAATAGAAAATTTTTACTAAGTGTTGCTATTGTAAAGGTCTGCCAAGTTAAAACCTAGGCGCATTTTCAAATGGTGCAAAGGCGGTTTTCATGCAAAAAGCGATGGTGAATCGGGCAGAATACAACGAGATACCGGCATGTTTAATAATGAGATAGACACGCGGCGTTATTTTAAATGACACTGTCAGGCATTATACTTGCTATAATTCTATTAATCTTAATATCTTAATAGAGTGAATTCCTCTTAGCGATACAAGTTATCAATCTTTTTCAGCCTTTATTTGTACAAATCTTTACTTGGTATTAATGCATGTCTAATTCGAACTCGTACAATCCCGATCTTGATTGGACCCAAGTAAGGGAAACGTCCAAAATGCTTATTTTATCGGCTATCCAAGTAGAAGACATGCTGAATGAAGCGGACGTATCGGTCAATACGCTGACAGAATCATTTACCTCCATTGTTGAACATATGCAGGCTATTAACGATCATTTGCTCGCTCTTGATTCTTGTGAAATAAGGGATGAGGCATTAACCTGCTGTTCAGAAACAACCGGTAAAATTCAGTCATCGATTATCGCTTTCCAGTTTTATGATCGGATGCAGCAATGTTTACAACATGTTACTTCAAATTTAAAGGGCTTATCCGAACTGGTGGAAGATCCAAATCGCCTTTATAACCCGGCTGAATGGCGGCAATTCCAGCATGAAATCCGTTCCCGATATACGATGGAGTCCGAAAAATTGATGTTTGACGCCATTGTACAAGGTAAGTCTGTACATGAAGCGCTGGCGATAAAAAATGCGCATCAAGAAGAAGATCAGTCCGACAATATAGAGCTTTTTTAATAAACGATGTCACTTAAACGATTAGTTATAATTTGCGCACTGCCATCTTTTCTTGCAGGTTGTGCTGAATTTTACGGTTCCCAGCCTCCTGCTCCGGTGTATGACGGTCAACCGCAGAGTCAAAAGCCCCCTCCAGTCATTACGCAAAAGAAATCCAAATTGCGTAGCAATGCGGCTAAAGAAACTGTTAAAGTCCAGCCGCTTAAAGACTTCTCTGAAATAAAGTCCGAACCATTGTCGTCTTCAACAGTACCTTTAGAGCCGCCGCCTTCAGGGCCGGTTACTTTAGAAGCACTGGAACCATCATTACCAGCACCTCCTCCTGCTTCGGAATTAACGCCGTTTGAGCCAATGGAGGCTACAGCTCCATTATCGCCGGCTGTAAGCGCTTTAGTTTCAGCAGCCAATCAAAATAGTAAAGCCGGCGATCTGGATTCGGCGGCGGCTTCTATTGAACGAGCCATCAGAATTGAACCAAGAAACGCGAATTTGTTTTATAAGTTGGCATTACTAAGGTTAAAGCAGTCAAAGCCCCGTTTGGCGGAAGATCTGGCAAAAAAATCCGCGTTACTGGCGTCCACGGATAATGCCTTGAAGAAGAACTGCTGGTTATTGATAGCTCATGCCAGAGAAGTACAGCAGGACTTCGCGGGAGCAAAGGAAGCACGGGAAAAAGCCGATAATTTTTAATGGCTTCCGATTTTAGCTCGAATAGGGATATGAGCAATTTTCATGCAAAGAAAATATTTTTCGTACGGTAAATCAGCTTACGCATTTCCGGCCGATTGATCCGTTCGAAAATCACACGCATCAAAAATAAATATACACCGGCGCGAGCTTTTGGATACGGCGTTTAAGAATAAACGATTAACAATCGTTTATTCTTAAACCAGTCAAAGTGGTTATGGTTTCGTCAATTCTGTAAAATAAAACAGTTGCGAAAAAAAGGTAATTTTTGGCACAATTTTATTAACAATAACGAATTACGGAATAATTATGTGTTTTAGCGCTAATATGTCTCTTGGCCTAGGTCTGGTTGGACTGGCCGCATCTACTGTTACTTTTCTTGATAAAAGTGAGCCGCTGTGGGTTCGAGTTGCACGGTTTTACGCCATTTTCCATTTTTCCCTAATGGAATTTATTCAGTATTTTGCCTATCCGGTTGCGGATCAGTGCGGTTACGGTACGAATCTGTTTTTGAGTGAGCTATCTGTCTACCATATCAGCTTGCAGGCACTGGCGATTATGCCTGCTTTGGCGACTTATTCATCCGACAAAACCGCACTGAAAAAAGCTACTATGACCGGCGTCATTCTCAGTTCGTCATTTCTGGTTTTCAGCTTCATGCCCAAAGAATGGCAACTATTCGAAATTGCGCCGAATTTTATCGGCAATATGATTTCATGCTTGTTTATGGGCAAATACCATATCGGTTATAACATCTCTAGCGCGTTCGGCTTGCTGGTTACGTGGGGTTCGTTGTTTGGTCTGGCGGTCAGCGGTTTTGTCTGGAAAGATAACTGGCGCATCGCTAGTTATCATTTCGGCATGGCGATCATGACACTGTTTATGCCTCAGTGGGTATTTGGAGTGTCAACCGGCGAAGCGGCTGCAATGTACTGTTTTTATTCGATACCGATCACAGCTAGTTTCATGCCGCAGTTTAAAAAGTTCTTCACTGCGCCAACTGCAATGGAACAACAGCGCGAATTTGCCTAGCAGGGCAGGTGCGGCTTAGTCTTGCTGCCCCCATTTCTAAATGCGGGCTCAATAAAGTAGCCGGTTCTACAGTTAATATACACAAGTCGGGTTGATAATGCGGCGCAGCCCTGTTCAATCCGACAGTCAGTAGAAAATAAATTTCGATTAGGAGATAGCCAAGAAAATAGCTGTTGTTCCAATCAGTATCGGCGCATGATACTGCTTTGGATTGTTGACAGGTAAACCATGTTCCAGATCATAATTTTTTGATTCATTACTCATCGTCAGGTATTTAAAGAAAGCCTACTGCCAAAGCATCGGCATCTTTTCACACATGTCAGGAGAAAAGTCATGAATAAAATAGACGACATTAATATTGAAATACAGCATATGCAGCAGCAAATGCAGAATTATTTAAAAATGCATTGGCGGCTATTTCTGGCGGAAGGTATCTTGTTCATTTTTCTCGGACTTTGCGCCATAGTAATACCGCAGCTTTTTACGGTGGCGGTAGTCGTGTTTCTAGGCTGGCTTTTGTTGTTCGGAGGAATAGTTCATGTTAGTCGAGCCCTTATGGTTGCAAATATGCCCGGCTTTGGCTGGTGGTTATTCATTGGCATTCTGCAGGTTATCGTCGGCTATTTGTTTATTACCAGACCGGTTGCGGGGGCGCTGACATTAACGATGCTTATAACGGTATTTTTTGCTTTGGAAGGCGCTGCCAAGATTTCTCTGGCATTCATGATGCGCCCTTTACCCAACTGGGGGTTTATGCTGTTCAGCGGTATTACGGCTTTGGCTTTTGCGTTAATCGTATGGATTAGTTGGTCTGAATCTGTGCACTGGCTGCTGGGCTTGTTTTTTGGTATTAATATGGTTTTTATGGGATGGACGCTAGTTAAAATAAGCCTCCACCATAAAGAACAATAAGCCTTTGAGAAGTGACTGTCGATGCAGCAAAAACATAATAAAAAACTAATTGTGAAGGTGCTGATAGCCGGTGCAATCATCGCCATTTTGAGCTATTTGTTTCATCCCGGCGTTGGGCAGCTTAGCGTTATGCTGAACGGTGAGCCCGTCGCAGAGCCGCTGGTTCGCTTTGCCGCCGTTCCGACATTTTTGTTGATCATGATTATCACCGGCGTACTGATGGTGCTGCTGTTTTTAGGCGTCGGTGTGTTTATGTTTATGTTTGTCCTATTCGTTGCGTTAATAGGAATTTTTATCATGGCGCCTTATTTTTGGCCGGTGCTGGTTATTATTTTATTGATGATAACGCTGATGACTGTGGGCAATGGCAATAAAAACTGAAGTACCGGATAACTCATCCAGCAGAAGCATAGGTGCTTCAAAGATTAGCTTGAGCCTTTCCATTTCGCTTTACGGGCTTTTTTCTTGGCTTCTTTCTGCTCACGAATAACAACTAGCTCAGCCAGTTCATTTTCCATCATAGCGGGGGTTTCCAGGCTGATTCTGCCGATGCTTCCGGCGCGCAGTTCCGATAACAGGATTTTAGCTACTTTATCCATTTCGATGCGACCGCCCGAGCGTAGACAGCCGCGTTTTTTGCCGATGGTTTCCATAAGCTGTTGCTCGCTTTCCGGGAGCTTCTCCAGCTGAAAGCGGGTTAGCAGTAAGTCTGGGTAGTGTTGTAACAGGTATTCGGCTGCGAAAAAGGCAACCTGGTCATGACTGATGGCGGTATCTTTAATCGCGCCGGTGGTCGCCAGCCGGTAGCCGCTGTTTTTATTTTCGACATTGGGCCAGAGCATTCCGGGCGTATCTAAAAGAATAATGCCGTTGCCTATGTCAATGCGTTGCTGAGTCTTGGTAATGGCCGGTTCGTTACCGGTCTTGGCTATTATTCTTCCGGCCAGGATATTGATCAGCGTGGATTTTCCGACGTTGGGTATGCCCATGATTAATGTGTGGATGGGTTTGTCGCTACCGGCTTTAAGCGGCAGCATTTTGTGACACAGCTCCGTCAGTTGACGCATTTTCTCGGGCTGTTCGGTGGTCAGCGCCAGGGTTTTTACACCTTGTTCCCGCTCCAGGTAATTTTGCCATTGCAGTGTAATCTCAGGATCGGCAAGGTCGCTTTTGCTGAGTACCTTGATGCAAGGCTTATCGCCGCGTAGGGCCGCCAGCATCGGATTTTGGCTGCTGAACGGAATGCGCGCGTCCAGAATTTCGATGATCAGGTCAACCTGGGGCAGGATTTCTTTGACTTCTTTGCTGGCCTTGTGCATATGGCCGGGATACCACTGAATAAGCATGATGTTTAGCTGTAACCAAAATGGACTATTTAAGCATCATAACCCTATAATCAACAGCTATAAATACGTATAAGGCTTGGCCAATGAAAATAATTAATATAGTAGGGATGCTGGTTTTGCTGGGCGGTTGTACGCAGGATCAACAAAATCAGCTATCGCGAAAGGCGGTCGAGTTTCTGGACGGAAATTATCTGGTCACTTATGCCAATGGTTCAACAATAAAAACCTGGATGATTAGTAACGGCAAGGTCACTTCCAGTGAGAAAGGCTATTACTACTTCTGGGACAATAAAAAGCATTATGTGCAGGTACCGATAGTCAACACGTTTATTGAAGAAACAGATTGAAGCATGAAAGAAATAACAAGTAGTTTTTACGCTTACTTATCGCGGCTAAGATGGATTAAACGCTGGGGACTAAAGCGCAATGCGCATGATGAAAATGTGATGGAGCATAGCTGGGAAGTATCGGTGATTGCCCACACGCTGGCCTTGATTAAAAATCGTTATTACGGCGGAAATGTCGATGCCAACGCTATTGCGACAGCGGCTTTATATCATGATATTACGGAAGTCATTACCGGCGATTTGCCGACACCTATCAAATATCATTCCGAAGAAATCAGCACGGCTTACAAGCAGATTGAAAGACAGGCGGAGACAGAACTACTGGCTCTTTTACCGATAGAGTTACAGGCTGACTTTCAGGTGCTGATTCATCACGATAAGATGCCGCCGGAGCATGTGCAGATCATTAAGGCAGCAGATAAAATATCGGCCTATCTCAAATGTCAAGCCGAGTTAAAGGCCGGTAATTCAGAGTTTGAAACGGCTGCCGAGCAATTAGTCTCAATCATCGGTGCATCAGAGCAACCGGAAGTTATTTTTTTCATGAAGGCGTTTGCGCCCAGTTGCGGATTGACACTGGATGGGTTGATGAAAACCTATTGAGTCGATCAATAAAAGCGATTTTTAGTCTGAGTATCTCACGCTATAATATTCTTGTTGAGAACGGCAGAATAATCCACAAAGCAGCTAAAACTGCCTAAGCTTATACGAAAAATAAAACAAAATAGTACCTGCGGAGAAGTTGTGAAACATCGATACACCATTGAGCAAGCTAGAATATTATTGGATATTTTGAAATACCATAACGCATCGACCATGCTGCCTTCGTTTCATCAGGTAAGGCAAGAAACGCTTGATGAGGCGCTGGACAAATTAAGACTGGAGCTGTCCGAATTTATTGCAACGGATGACGGGCTTGGATTTATCGTTCCGGTCCGAGATGAAAAGGGATTGATTTAATTCGGCTATCCAAGCGCTATTTCTTTAAAACAACGTCGCATAGTGCAGGCAATACTGGCGGTTCAGGTTTTTTTGCGGCGAGAGCCTGCGTTTTGGCTTCTTCTGAAAACCACCATGCTAACGAAGCATCGCAACCATCGCTTTCTGGAAGCGGTTCCTGTCCAGTACAGTTTTTGTTATTTGTCGGGCACTTGAGGCGCACATGAAAGTGATCATCATGCCCCCACCATGGCCGAACTTTTCTTAGCCAGTCATGAGCCGACTTTCGGGTGCATAGCAGACGTTTGACGCTGGGATTGACAAATATGCGGTCTACTTCAGGTCTGCGTGCCGCAGTCTCAAGAATCTTCTCGTGTGCCGGCGACCACTGGCTGTCATCGATGATATCCGAATTGGCGGCAAGAACTGACGGAGAACTCCATGTTTCGCG
Organism: Methylobacter sp.; assembly: GCF_004322395.1. GTDB lineage: Bacteria > Pseudomonadota > Gammaproteobacteria > Methylococcales > Methylomonadaceae > Methylobacter_A. The sequence continues at coordinate 18,950 of NZ_SCTW01000115.1, read as the reverse complement.
TTCATTAAACTCCAGATTTCGGATTGCCGCCTGCTGTGAAAGCAAATACCAGATATCGACATCAAGTCCTGTTTGATGGCTGCGATGCCCGCTTGGAGTCGGGCCGCCGCGAGGTTGTCCCAGATCGCCGATCAGCAGGACCCCCCAGTGCTGTAAACTTGCTGTCTTAGCTATGCTCTCAATAAACCGTATCAAGTCCGGATGACCGTAAGATCGGCCTCGTGTAGGGCGCATCAATTGATAACCAGTGCCGTTCGGAGGTAGCGATACCGCCCCGCTCAAACAACCGGCTGTATAAGAACCGATGCTTTGGGCATTATCGCCGATTTGCGTTGTTTGTTTGATCGTTGCCCAGCTATTTGCGGCTGAGGAGCATTCCGAAAAAACACCCAACAACAAGATAAATACGAAGAGTCTCATTTTGAAAGCAGTAGGGCAAGCGGCTGAGGCCGTTCGCCCTTGTTGCCCGTGTTATTTTTTAACAGGGGCCGATATGTCCAGAAAGTGTTTGGAATTATCTATAACGGGGGCTGGGCCGGAGCCGTTACTGCCAGAAGTTGCTGGTGCTGCGCTGTTGGTTTTTATTGTGCCTGTGCCTTCTGTAGCAGCGTCACCTTCCAGCTGGAGTTCCTCTTCTTCTGGAACATTTCCGTCATGAACCAAAAATTCCCGGCGTTGCTGGTAAGCGTTCTTGATAAAGGAATAGCGATCACCGGCAGACGCTTCATCAACAATCTTTTCAGTCGGAATTAAATCGGCGCGAGTATCAGTGACATCAACCGATTTGGCGCCCGCATTGACTGCGCTAACAGCAGCGCCGCCACCGGCAAATACAAAAGTATAGGTGAGTGGATTCATTAAAGCATCGCCAATAACCCCAACGACTTCTCTAGGCGAACTTGCGCCTATAAACGGCATTACCAGATAGTTACCCGTTGGAACACCCCAGAAGCCTAAGGTTTGCCCGAAATCTTCATGATGCTTGGGCAGATCGATCATCGTTGCGACATCGACAAAGCCGACAACGCCAGCCGTGGTATTAACCAGAAAACGGCTGGCATCCATGCCGCCTTGTGCCAATTTAAGCTGCATGAAATCATTGATGGTTACGCCGATGTCGTTAAGATTGCTGAAGAAATTGGTTATACCGTCATCGACAAATTTCGGGGTTATCCACATATAACCTTTCGCCACAGGCTTTATGATGGCCTTGTCGAGATCGTCATTAAATTCTTGAGTGCCGCGGTTCCAGCCTTCCCATGGGTCATTTTCATTAACCTTCGAAGTGCTCGCACAACCAGCAAGCACACTCGATATAACCAGGCTACTCATTAATAAACGAGTGTTAATAATGGATTTTTGCATACTCATGGTTTATCTCTATTTACTTAGTTAATTGGAAGTCTGCCGCAACAGTTATTATTTTTTTTAGCCGATTATATCAGACACAAGTCTTAAAAAGCCTCATTGATTTTGCATTTGGTGAAGTATCCACTGTTGCCTTTTAAATAAATAACTTGTTGGATGCGACGCTCGCAGCAAGATAGGGTTAGGCAGGGTTGCCGCTAATAGTGCCGCTTGAGGCCGACTGATATGGCTGGCGGGGATTCTAAAATAGTGCTGACTAGCGGCCTCTATGCCGAATAGGTGATCTCCGAATTCAGCGATATTTAGATAAACCGTCAATATACGTTCCTTACTCCACAGCAACTCAATTAACAGCGTAAACCAAACCTCCAGCCCCTTGCGGACAAAACTTTTTGACGGCGTTAAAAATAAATTTTTGGCTACTTGCTGAGAAATGGTACTTGCACCCCTAAGCCGTCCGCCGTCCATATACACATCAATAGATGATTGTATGGCATGCAAATCAAACCCTGAGTGTTGGAAAAAACGCTGGTCTTCGGCGGCAATAACCGCCGAAGAAGCATGGGCCGAGATTTTTTTTCCGCCGACCCAAGAGTATTTAATGGCTTTGAACGAGCCATCATCTCTTAAGTCTTCAAAATGCCGATAGACCATAAACGCCGACGTGGGTACAGGTATCCAGCGAAACAATACACATAAACCAATCGATGAAGCCAAGAAGGTGAACAGCAGATAAAGCGCAGTTTTGCGCAGTATTTTCTTAATGGATAATGAGCGGTATTTGCTGCCGGAATAATGGGATCGTCTTGCCAAGATACAAAGATTATTTTAATAATTAAGAGTAGGGCAGATTGGAACTCTGCGCTGTTTTTTGTTTTGTTTTATATATGATAAAGCCTTTGGATAGACTTGAATAGCTTCAAACCGGTGCCGAGATGGCTCAAAGTAAGCATTTAGTTGAAGATTCTCCACTATTGCCGAATTTCGATATATATTAAGTATATAATAAAAATCTCCGGATAAATGCCGATCCAAGCCCATGAAGACACTCCGATACACATTCATTGCTGTTTTATTACTCCTCACGCAAAGCGGCTGTATGCCGATGATTTATCCGCCCGGCGCAAAAAACAATACGGCGCAACTTGGCGAGCACACTTTTCTGACCGAAGACGGTGCAAGTTTGCCATTGCGCCATTGGTTGCCGAAAACCGAACCGCGCGCGGTTATTATTGCGCTGCATGGGTTTAACGATTACAGCCGTTTTTTCGATAAGCCGGGAGAGTATTTCAGCAACCAGGGTATTGCCTGTTTCGCTTATGATCAGCGCGGTTTCGGCATGGCGCCGCAACGCGGGTTATGGGCAGGAGGCGACGCCTATACTAAGGATTTGCAAGCTTTGGTGCGGTTGATCAAACAACGCTACCCGAAACATCCGGTTTATCTGCTCGGCGAAAGCATGGGTGGCGCAATAGTCATCACCGCTATGAAACAGGTCGATATGCCTGAAGTCGAAGGCATCATTCTTGCCGCCCCAGCGTTATGGGCCAGATCAACTATGCCCTGGTACCAAACCGGACTGCTTTGGGCGCTGGCGCACAGCTTGCCTTGGCTGACCCTGACAGGGGAGGGCGTTGTACATGTTGTGGCATCGGATAACATCGAAATGCTTCGAGCCCTGGGGCGCGACCCTTGGGTCATCAAGGCGACCCGCGTGGAGACGGTGTACGGCTTGACTGATTTAATGGACGCGGCATTTGACAGCGCCACATCGTTGCCTGGAAATACCTTGATGCTTTACGGCGAGAAAGACGAAATTGTCCCCAAAAAGCCCACTTATGCTTTTTTGCAGCAACTTCTCCAAACGGATGCGGCCAAAAAAACCATAGCGATTTATCCGCAGGGCTACCACATGCTGTTACGCGATTTGCAGGCGCCCACCGCATGGAAAGATATTGCTGCCTGGATTAGCGCCAGTCCCAACAAGCTCCCATCGGGCGCGGATAATAGAGCGCGGCAATTGTTAAGTAGCCGATTAGAAGCTTCTTAACTTGAAGCGCATATTTTACTAATAAGGTTGGCGATATATCTGGGCAATCGCGTTTAATTATCCCCCATGACGCAAAGTAAATAATCATCGGATTCAGGCTAAACACAAAGTCACCATCTTGTTGTTTGATTGGTTTCAGCATGTTCTTTTGGCGATCCCGCATCAATAGTCATTACACTACCTCGACTATATTAGGCCGTAGCCTTGGAAAGCACTAAATAATTGCAAAATTTGAATCCGGCCCGGATAAAACAGCTCTTCTATTTCTTCTATGTGTGCGGCATCGTACCGACTCAAAAAATTTTCTCCAATAAGCTTTGACCATCTTTCATTACAGCATAAGTCCATAAGTTGGTTTCCTTCTAAACAGTTTGTTGAGTGCTCACAAGGCTGATGTCTGCGGCAAGATACGGAATAGCTCCGTTTCAAGATTTTCAGCATCAAAAGCCGCTGGTTCTAAAGTGAGTGAGTTACAAACCTGTCTATCGAATAAAGCAAACAGGAGACAAAATCATGAAGAAGAAAATCGTTAAACTGGAGAATAGAATGAGCACCTATATGAGAGTTTCATCTTTGATTGCGGCTCTGGCTTGGGCTTGGTTTCTTGCCGGTATTAGCGTCGACGCTTCCGAGCAACAGAATGTCAGCGAGAAGACGGTTAAAGAAAAGATTTCCGAGAACGACGAAAAGAGTTCCGAGAACGATCTCAAGATCGAGACCAATGCGCAACGTATGATAATCGAAGGCCGGCGTATTTTTCGTTTCGATACCTTCGGCAGCGAAGCATTCTGGGGTGATGCGCTCCAGCTTCACAAAGCAATCGCCGGTGAGAAGAACGGCGGTGTGGGCGACGGGGTGAGTCCGAAGACGGCGCTGTCAGCCGGACTGAAGGTCGATGCGGATGCGCTGCCCCCGGCTTTACAGGATCAACTCAAGGCCGGCAAGGCCAGCGAAGTCGACTTGGACAATCCGGCGACCACGGTCGCTCTAATCAAGCTGGATGCAGTCGTCGGTGTAAAGGGCTTCTTTGACGATAATGGCAATTTGAAATCGATGGGTATCCAGTGCGCGCTGTGCCATTCAACGGTCGATAATTCATTGGCGCCCGGAATCGGCAAGCGGCTAGACGGCTGGGCGAACCGAGATTTGAATATCGGCCTGATCGTTTCGCTTGCTCCCAATCTTAAGCCTTTCAGCGATCTTCTTGAAGTCGATGAGGCGACGGTGAAGAAGGTGCTCACCAGTTGGGGACCAGGACGCTTTGACGCCTTGCTCGACAAAGATGGTAAGGCTTTTCGGCCTGATGGCGGTCAAGCAGGCACCCTCATTCCACCCGCGTTTGGTCTGGCTGGTATAAATCTTCATACCTGGACCGGCTTCGGATCGGTTCCCTATTGGAATGCCTACGTTGCCGCGACCGAAATGCATGGATCGGGAACGTTTTTCGACGCTCGATTAAACGACGAGAGCCAATATCCGGTCGCTGCAAGGAGCGGTTCCTTCAATACGCGCGACACGCCTGACCGGATTACCTCGAAACTTGCTCCGCTGCATCTTTATCAGATCTCTATTCCTGCGCCGAGGCCGGATAAAGACAGTTTCGACGAAATCGCAGCAGTGCGTGGAAAGGATATTTTTTCCGATAAGGCAAAATGTGCGACTTGTCATGTTCCGCCACTGTTTACCGAGCCGGGCAACAACCTGCACGATCCCAGCGAGATCGGCGTCGATGCTTTCCAGGCCGACAGATCGCCGACTCACATGTATCGCACAGCCCCTTTGGCGGGTCTGTGGACGCATCAAAAGGGTGGCTTTTACCATGACGGTCGCTTTGCAAGCCTGCGGGATGTTATTCAACATTACGATGAGTTCCTGAAGCTGGGGTTGAGCGAGCAAGAAAAGAGCGATTTGATCGAATATTTAAAGTCATTGTAACGAAATGGTTGGGGGCGGCTTTTTTTGTCCATCGGTTATAAAGTCAAAAGAGTGAACTTATTAATGTGGTGGACAGAAAAAGCGTTCCAACCCGGTTGGGGTATGGAAGTGTCAGTAAAATCAAGTAACTACATGGGGGCTTATTATGCATACCATAGAAACGCTCAACAAAATTCTGAAAGATGAATTAACAGCAACGCAAACCTATCATCAAGCTTTGGACGAACTTCGGAAAGATGCCAGGCTTGGCGAATCGGAGTATTTAATGCCGATTTATGAGGATCATAAAAAGGCGGTTTCAAGCTTAAAGACACGGATTTCTCAAATGGGAGGAATTCCTTCTGAAGATTCAGGAGTTTGGGGAACTTGGGCGCAAATAGTTCAAGGAGGCGCCGATATGTTAGGTAAAAAAGTTGCTTTAAAGGTTTTGAAGGAAGGAGAAAAAAATGGCATAGAAGATTATGAAGAAGCGCTGGAAGATCCTGAGTTGTCTTCAGATATCCGTTCTTTGATTGAAACAAAGTTACTGCCTCCTCAACAAGCTCATATACGTACTTTGGATTGGCTTTTGAATGCGGCGCCGGAATAGGTTTTGATAACCGCCATTAAATTAGCAGGAAGTCGTCATCCCGGTAAGGATTGCCGGGATGACTTATCTTGGAATGATGAGGTTTAGGCGCAGCTTAGCTAATTTAGCTAATGGGAGGGGTTTTTCGTTGTCCGTGATTAAGATCGTTTGAGTTCTATTGCATTAATTTAAATCGCATAATGAGCAAGTAAATATGCCGCTTCTTAAACTGGACGGATTTATCCTGCCGGTGCATAAAGTTTCTTTGTATTTGTATGGACATCTTTTTCTAAACTTATCGTTTGACCTTTGCAAACCATGTACTTCAGTTTTATACCGTCTAACGTATCTCATGCCGAAGTTTCCTTCTTTTGCCGGAATATCGAATTATTCAACATATTGATTATATAGTACTTTATCCTTTATCTGAAATGGATTAAGTCACTCTTTGTGCGCCACCGAACCGACTCAAATCATTTATACAAATTATGATTAATTTGGCTTAATCGATTAATTTTTGGATTCGTGCTTGAGCCGGATTTTTGAAGCAGGGCGATAATGTCATTTGTTATCTTATTGACGAATAATGAAGTAGGCTCAATAGCAGCCTCAAGACGAAGATGCAGGCTATGTTGCAGAGTTTGTTTATTATTTCATCAATAGGTGTCCAGAAATTTTGGGCGAGTATTAACAGTCATCCAAAATAGGCAATCAACACGATATTTCTGTTGGAACTACTTTCAAGATAAAACTGATCTTACTTAACCTCTGAATAAAGGAAACTATTATGAAAACCAGAAAAACTATTCCCGAAATATCCGGAACCACTGTAAATGCCGACCGGCTAGATCAAACAAAATTATATCTTTTTAAAATTTTCAGTTTACCTATTTGGCTGGTTATTATCAGTATCATCCTTAGCTTTGTTGCCGCGCCTGTAAGAGCCGGAATTGAAGATATTCATCCTTATTACCGATATGTCCCTTATGAAGGCCCAGCAAGTGCTGCCGGTAAACAAGTTCCCAAGCAACCCCCAGGAGCAAGTGAAACTGAAGCTAAAAAAGGAGAACAAGCCGCAAGCACAGGCGAAAAGACGGAAAGTGCTAAGCCGGCAGCCAAGGAAAGTGCCGGCCAAGCACCGGCTCCTGGCGGCCAAGCTGCCGCTCCGGGCCAAACCGCTCAGCAATTACCCTCGGCTAAGGAGCCGGAGACTGAATGTCCATTCGAACAAAAATCTTCCACGGAATCAAAAATCCCTCCTGTAAAGAGACCTGAAAAAGATACCGGGGAATTTCCTTCAGGGGGTATCCCTTCATTTTGTAAAGCTGATGTAAATGGCGATCACTACGTCACCAAAGATGAACTGCAAAACTTTCCTGATTTACTACGAGTCTTTGACAAGGTAGATGCCGGAAAAGATGGCAGGCTTGAACAACATGAATACATAAACCTGGAAATGGAAACTTCACGGGAAGGAGAAGTCATGTAGGTTCCGGGTATGAGTCCAATTGTCAAAAATTTCTGTGCGTCTTTGCTAAAGGTCGCCAGTTGAAGTTCCTCATTGTGGCGAGGCTATTCCGGCGGGCGGCCTGACGAAAATCAAGCAATATAAGTGATAGACTTGAAGTAAGTAATTGATTTAACTTGAGCGAGTCAAATTGGAGAGAGTGGCTTATTCTGATTCCGGTTTTTAACTAATAAACCAAGGAGTTCTAACATGCTTTCGACAGTACCTGATGTAGTTTTTAAAACCCGTGTTCGTGACGAGAGCATTGGCGGCGACAACCCGTTTCGCTGGCAGGATGTCAGCACCGACGATATTTTTAAAGGAAAAAAAGTCGTTGTTTTGGGGCTTCCCGGCGCCTTCACTCCTACCTGCTCCAGCCAGCATTTGCCTGGATATGATGCCAAGTATCAGCAACTCATTGATTTAGGTGTTGATGAAATTTATTGCGTGAGTGTTAATGATGCCTTTGTCATGTATCAATGGGCCAAGCATCTGGGCATCAAGCATGTAAAAATGCTGCCTGACGGAAATGGCGATTTTACCCAGGGAATGGGGATGCTGATCAAAAAAGAGAACTTCGGTTTTGGCTCCCGTTCCTGGCGCTATTCAATGCTTGTCGATGATAAAAAGATTATCAAAATATTCAGCGAGCCCGGCCAAGTCGATAATTGTCCCGATGATCCATTTACTACGAGCGATGTCGATACCATGCTGGATTATTTACAACATAATAGATAAACCTGATTTTATAACTGAGTGGCTTTAATGGCTCAATATAACTATGACTTGTTTGTAATTGGTGCTGGTTCGGGAGGTATGCGTACAGCACGAATGGCATCGGATTATGGTGCAAGAGTAGCCATTGCTGAAGAACGTTATTTAGGCGGCACCTGTGTCAATGTGGGCTGTGTGCCCAAAAAACTATTGGTCTATGCCGCTCAGTTTAAAGATCATTTCCAGGCAGCAGCGGGCTTTGGTTGGACGGTGGGTAAGTCAACTTTCAACTGGCTTAGCTTGATAGCGAACAAAAATCAGGAAATAGAACGACTACAAGCTGTATATGGCAACCAGCTGCAACAGTCGGGTGCCGAAGTTATCACCGGCAGGGCAAGTTTGCTTGATGCCCATACTGTCGTTGTTAATGGTATGAAATACAGCGCCGAGCGCATAGTTATTGCAACGGGGGGCTGGCCATCCGTTCCGAATATACCCGGCAAACAACATATAGTCACCTCGAACGAAATGTTTTTCCTCGATAAATTACCTAAAAGTATCGTTATTGTCGGCGGCGGCTATATTGCAGTGGAATTTGCCAGCGTTCTTCATGGCTTTGGTGTGCGAACTACCCTTTGTCATCGAGGACATAAACTGCTTCGCGGTTTCGATGAAGATATACGTGACTTTTTAGCCAATGAAATGGCCAGGAAAGGTATTAATGTCCAGCTTAATACCGATATTGAGGCCGTAGAAAGCACGGCCGATTGTTTCACGGCACGGTTTATAGACGGCAGCAAAGTAAAAACGGATTTGATTATGTACGCCACCGGCAGAATGCCGAATTCAACCGGATTCGGGCTGAAAGCGCTTGGCGTTGAGCTGGACAGCGACGGTGCTATTAAAGTTAACGCTGACTATCAAACCAATGTGCCGTCAATTTATGCGTTGGGCGATGTGACTAACCGGTTCAACCTGACGCCGGTTGCTTTGGCGGAGGCTATGGCTTTAGTGAATAAGTTATATGGCGATCAATCGAGAGCAGTGGATTATGACAATATTCCCACTGCTGTTTTTTGTCAGCCCAATATTGGTACTGTCGGTCTGACCGAAACACAGGCGCGCGAAAAATATCCGGATATCGACGTTTATAAAACCCGTTTCACGCCAATGAGAAACACTCTCTCGGGTATCGATGAAAAAGCCCTGATCAAGATGATCGTGGTACGCAGCACTGACCGGGTTGTCGGCATACACATGGTCGGGCCTGACGCTCCCGAGATTATCCAAGGCATGGCAATCGCCATTCGAGCCGGTGCTACCAAATCGGTTTTTGATTCCACTATCGGGGTGCACCCTACCGCTGCCGAAGAATTTGTTACGTTGCGTAGGAATTTTTGAGTAGTAGGTTTGTAGAGTGCATCAACATAGGTTAAAAACTCTATGAATACAGATTCGTTAACAATTCGTGTGGAATGTTATGCCGGTCACCGGGGAGAGGAAACACCACGACGTTTTTTTATCGGTGATAAATCTATTGAAATTGAACAAATAATCGACTGTTGGTTAGCTCCCGAATACCGTTATTTTAAAGTGCGTGTAAGCGAAAATGATATTTATATACTACGGCATGATGAATTAACGCATCGATGGGAGCTGACAATGTTTCAAAGCGGGAAGTATGATGGCAGTCCATTGTCTTCAACTTGAATAAGAATGACTAAGGAACATGCATAAATTAACTTAAGTAATTACCATGAAGAACATGAAGACTTAAATCCTTCATGTTCTTCATGGTTTAAAAATAAAACGTGCTCAAGTTATTTCGTGTACGTTCCTAAAGACCTTTATTTTCTTTCAACCATCACCATAAATAGAGATGCACTATTATGGAATCAACACTGAAAACTTAAAATCGACATCCGCATAACGGAGAAATCAGATTACTTAGCTTGGTCGCAGAACGATCCATACATGATTCTAAAGTTGTGGCGGATAATGAAGACTCAATTAATACCGATGGGAGTTAAAACAATGCCCGGAATATTACGCAGCTTACTTGGTTTTATCATATTGATTGCAACGATTGGTCTCGCAACCTGTCAATCGCTGGTGAAGGCGGATCCATCAAGTCCAGCCTATTCTGCCGAAGCCTTTTTAGCCAACCGCTCGCAGGCAGAATTATGAACCAATTCGAGAAATTAAAACAATCCGTCTCGGATGTGTTGCAACCCTATTCCCCGCGGGGCTTGCTGCTTTATTTCCTGCCGATAGCGCTGATTCCGGCGACGTTTATCGCATTGGGAAAAGGCCACTTGCCGGCTACTTTGGTCAACGCTGCCGGTTTTGCATTGTACATGCTGGCCGCGGTGTTCCTGCGCAAAGGACTGCAAGCCGAGTATATTTACGGCAGAAGCCGGATTGCCCGTCCGCCCAAACAACCGTTAAAAACGATCGCCGCCATCATTACGGCACTGACGACCGGAATGCTCGCCTGGTTAGGGGTGGGGCATTCACTGCCGGTGGCGTTAATGTTTGCCGGCGGAGCCTTTCTGGGCATGTATTTGAGTTACGGCTTCGATCCGGGTAATGAGCAGAAAATAACCGCTGCACATGGCTATTCCGGAGATGAAATCCGGCAAGCCCTCGAGGGCTCGTCACGTATTATCCGCAATATAGAACAGGCTAACGAACGGATTCGAAATACCGAGTTAAATAAGCGTATCGAACGCATTTGCGAAGTTGCCGACAATATTCTGGGGGAGATTGCAGCCGATCCCCGCGACTTTCGGCGTGCACGCAAGTTTCTTAACGTTTACCTGGACGGCGTCCTACAGGTAACTGAAGGTTACGCCAAAACCCATCAGCAAAGCCATTCCGGAGAACTGGAACAGAATTTCCGCAATGTGCTGGATACGATCGAAACGGTATTTCAGGAACAGCGTCAAAAATTACTGGAAGAAGATGTTTTTGACCTGGATGTAAAAATTGAAGTTTTAAGTACGCAGCTCAAACGGGAAGGCATTCTTTGATGCCATCGCACTACAGAGGGTTTAAACATGAGTGAACAGCAAACAGCGACAAGCACAAAAGATAGCGCCGCATCCAAGGAGATCGTCCCCGGCGTCAAAGCCGAAATGATCCCGCTTGCCGAGGCGCCTGCAGAGAGAAAACAGCTCGTTCGGAAATTGCTGAACGAAATTGATGTCAGCAATACCCAATCAATCATTTTTTTCGGCAGCAAAGCGCAAGAACAGTTGACCACGATTTCCGACCGGATGCTGGAAGGCGTTAAAAACAAGGAAATCGGGCCGGCCGGCGATGATCTGAACGAAATGGTGGCGACTATACGCGGGTTCGAGGTCGACGATCTGGATCCGAACAAAAAACAGGGCTTTTTCGACCGATTGATGGGCAAGGCCAAACCGGTTGTCAAATTTCTACAGCAATATGAAGAAGTGCGCAAACAGATCGATATGATCACCGACAAGCTGGAGCGGCATAAGACCCATTTGCTGACCGATATTACCTCGCTGGACCGTCTTTACCAGGCCAACTTGGACTATTTTCATGCGCTCGAGGATTATATCGCCGCCGGCGAAGAAAAACTGCGCGAACTCGATGAAGTCATCATTCCTGAGCAGGCCAAGCAAGCCGAAGCGAGCACCGAAGTCATCGCCTCGCAAAACCTTCGCGATTTGCGCGCCGCACGCGATGATCTGGAGCGGCGCGTGTATGACCTGCGCCTGACCCGGCAGGTGTCGATGCAAAGCCTGCCCGGTATTCGCCTGGTGCAGGAAAACGATAAAGGCCTGGTCAGCAAGATCAATTCGACCATCGTCAACACCGTCCCGCTGTGGCGTCAGCAACTGGCGACGGCGGTGACTATTTACCGCTCATCGCAGGCGGCGGAAACGGTCAAGGCCGCGACCGACCTGACCAATGAGCTGCTGGCTGCGAATGCCGAAAGTTTGAAGCAAGCCAATGCCGAAACCCGCAAACAGCTGGAGCGCGGCGTGTTCGACATCGAAACGGTCAAAAAAGCCAATGAAGCACTGATTGCGACGATAGAAGAAAGCCTGCAAATCGCCGACCAAGGTAAGAAAATGCGCAAGGAAGCGGTCGCGCAACTCGAGCAATGCGAAACCGAATTGCGTAAAACCCTGGCTTCGGCGCAGGCAAAATCGGCCAGTTAAAGTGTAGTATTGTGCCCACGCGCTTTGAACATTGGTTTAATGTAGTGGTCAAGTTTTTTCGGCCACCGGGATAGGCTGTTTTTCTGCCATTTTCGCTCATAGTCGTTGGGCGGCAGATAGCCCAGTTTGGAGTGCAATCGTCGGCTGTTGTAAAAATTGACGATATAGTCGGTCACATCGAACATGGCTTCTTCGTGATTGGCATAATCCTGGCGCCAAACCCGTTCCATTTTCAGGTTCAGAAAGAAACGCTCCATCACGTTATTATCCCAACAATTACCTCGGCGACTCATGCTGTCTTGCAAGCCGTACCGAGCCAGTAAGTCCCGGTAACCCTGGCTGGCATACTGGCTGCCCCGGTCAAAATGGACAATCAGACCCCCACTGCGCGGGTACTGGGCAATTTGCCAGTGCTGACCGCCGACCGGGCCTGGGCCGATTTGAATATCGGTTTAAAGATTACCTTTATCCGCCCTTAAATTAACCTTGGTTTCTCGCATTAATCGGGGAGCTTTCAACTAAGTTCAAGCAATTGTTCAAACTGCTTAATTGGCATTGGCTTACTAAACAAATAGCCCTGAAAGAGCGGACAGCCCTGTTTTTCCAGGAAATCGCGTTGAGCTTCAGTCTCTACTCCCTCTGCAATAACTCCCATGCCTAAATTCTTTGCCATATCTATAATAGTCTGCACGATAACAGCATCATCCGGGTCGATTGAAATGTCGCGTACAAAACTTTGATCAATCTTGAGTTGGTCGAGGGGCAATTTTTTCAGGCTGGATAATGATGAATAGCCGGTACCAAAATCATCCATCGAAAAGCTTATGCCACTTTCACGAAGTGCATTCATTTTGAGAATGGTATCGTCGATGTTATCAAGCACCAGACTTTCTGTGAGCTCCAGTTTGAGTCTGTTAGGGTTGATGGCACTATGGCGTAGAATCAAATTCACCTGCTCTATAAAATCAGTCTGATGGAATTGACGCGCACTGACGTTGACGGCAAGCAGTAAATGCTGGGTATGCTCACTACATTCCCACATTTTGATTCGGGCACACGCCATCTCCAGCACCCATTGTCCAATGGCTAGTATCAAGCCGGTTCCTTCAGCCAGTGGTATGAAATCCGCAGGGGAGATTAATCCGCGCTGTGGATGTTGCCAGCGGATCAATACTTCAGCCCCAATGATCTGACGGTTGTAATTAACCTGTGGTTGAAAATAAAGCTCAAACTGATTTTCTGCCAGTGCCAAACGTAAGTCTGCTTCCAGTGCCACGCGAGTATCGATACTGATCTGCATTTGCGGATCGAAAAAGCGCAAGGTGTTGCGGCCAGATGCTTTGGCTTGATACATAGCAATATCCGCCTGTTTCAACAACTCGTCAACGGATTGCTCATGTTCGTTGAACAAGATAGCGCCAATACTGGGAGTACAGTGATAATAGTGCATGGCAAGTTGATATGGTCTATTGAGATCAGCCAGAATTTTATGACCAATAATTTCAGTCTGCGTTGCGGCTTCAAGAGACCGCTCACTCAAATCCTCCAACATCACCACGAATTCATCACCGCCCAAACGGGCAACAGTGTCGCCTTCACGCATACAGAGCTCAAGACGTCGTGCAACCTGTTGCAGCAGCAAGTCGCCCATATCATGGCCAAGGGAGTCGTTTAGTGTTTTGAAATCATCCATGTCAATAAAAAGCAAGGCGCCTAAGCGGCCACTACGCTTACTTGAAGCCAAGGCCGGTTTTAATCGGTCACGAAGCAATAATCGGTTAGGTAGATCGGTGAGGGGGTCATAGAAGGCTAAATGTTTGATTTTTTCCGCTGCCGACATGCTCATGGTAATGTCGGCAAGCGTGCCAACGTAATTTGTGATAATACCGTTCGCGCCTTTCACTGCGGTGATCGTGAGACGCTCCGGATAGCATTCACCATTTTTGCGTCGGTTCCAGATTTCGCCTGACCATGCGCCGTTATTATTAATATCCGTCCACATCGCAGCATAAAAATCAGCACTTTGATGTCCGGATTTGAGTATTCGAGGGTTCTTGCCTATGGTTTCTTCAGCGGTGTAACCGGTGATAGTAGTGAAGGCGCTGTTTACCCGGAGGATTACCCCATTAGCATCGGTGACTATCATTCCTTCTTGTGATTCAAAGGCGATAGCGGCGATGGATAACTCCTGTTCAGCAAACACCTGACTGGTAATATTAATACCGAAATAGATTACTCGCTCGATAAGGCCATCGGCATCGTGAACATTAACAGAATTCCATGAAAAAAATTTCCGGCGGCCGTCACAACTACGGATGCTTGTTCGAAAATCGTTCAATTCGCCACTTTCTAAAAACGATCGACGCAGTGTACTGATATCCATCGACTCATGAATCGGCAGCAGCATATCCAACCAGTTACGGCCGATCAATTCCACGGCCGAAAAACCCGTGATGTGCGTTATGACGTCGTTGAGGTAAATAATCTCACCGTTTGGGGCAAGCTCCACTACAAGAGCTGACATCCGTTTGATCAGATGGCGGTAGCGAGCCTCGGACTGTGATACTGCGAAGCGCGCATCGCCCATCAACACTGGCCCTTCGCGCGTGAGGACAGCATCGATACCTTCCATTGTTAGGTCGGCATTAGCATATACAAGCACTCTTAACTGCTGCAGGAGGTCTTCAGTAGTTGTGGCGTCTAAGTTAGCCTGTTTTTTAATCATGAATTTTCATTCACCAGACCCAAAGCACTCAGCACCTGATCAGTGTTGCTTAGATTACCAATAATCTGGATTAGCGGTACGGGAGAAACCCTTTTGACCATAGGTGTAACCATGACACCTTCGGCCCAAGCCCGTTCGGGTGAAAGCAGGGCGTCTACTACATCAATTCGGTAATTATCACCGTAGAGACGCTGGCAGAGCGTCTTGAGATTGTGCATGGCGAGGATTGAGTTGGGTGCTTCTCCAGCAACATAAAGGCGGAATTCAAAAATTTCATCACTGGTTTTCTGAGCGGATTCTGTCATAGGTAATATTGTAGACATAGGTCAGGCTCGTTGTGGTCGGATCAGCCGGCTGGTGAGAGTTTCTGGTCGCCGCTACGCATGCCCCACAAATCATCACGGTTGCGTTCGAATTGTTTGAGACGGTTGGCCTCGGTCGCCAATAACATTTCCAGTTCTCCTTGCTTGACGGCCATTTCACGCTGCAAGACTTCTATCTGGGCATTGACCTCGGCCTGGGCAAGTTCGAGCTCTTTGCGTTTGTGTTCAACGCTTGCTTGCAACAATTCTTCAGCTGCCTTTTCGGCGATCTCTTTTTGCCAGCGGGCGGTGCCCATAAGAACTTCACCATCAGCCTGATAAACATCGGCCAGCGTAATCCCGTCCGAATTCAGGATCAATTCCCGCACTTGATTGGAATGCTCGGTACCGCGCGATTTGATGATGGTCAGCGCCCGGTTTCGTTCGCCGGAGAGTATAGTGTAATTGAGATGAATCCAAGTGTCTGCCACGGTGGATACCTGAATATTGGTGCCTTCATTTAATGTATCGTTAGCGCCCAGCAGGCTGGTGCATACTAGAGTAACACCAGCTGATTTGGTTAATGCCAACAGTTGCTCAGGCATGCGGCGACGGCTGGCATCAGTATCGCAATTTATGATGGCGGACAGCGGATCAATCACAAAACAACGCGGCTGGTGGGCATCAAGCAGATTACGCAAGGTGCCGATATGCTCCTCTGCTCCGGTCAGACTGCTGCGGATCGATTGAATATGCAACAGGCCGCTGGCGACATGGGGTCCGAGATCAATGCCTACCGAACGCAGGTTGCGTACAATTTCATGAGCGGGTTCATCGAAACCAATAAAAAGGGATCGCTCGCCGCGCTCGCAGGCGGCGAGTATAAAACTTCCGCACAAGGTAGTTTTCGATGTGCCGGGGGCGCCGCTCAGCAGTATGGCGGCGCCACGGTAATAACCACCTCCCAGCATGTTGTCCAGTCGCGCCACGCCAGAGGAGATACGTTCGGTACTGGCACTCTCACAGGGCGATGATAATGGGAAAGAGACAACCTCGGCACCGTTGTCGCTGAGTGATAAAGCCACTTCTCCGGCATAAAAGCCCGAACCGCGATATTTAACGATGCGCAAGGTGCGGCGGGCGACCCGATTATCCACCTCATGGCGGAGAAAAATGACACAATCGACCATGTACTGCATAAAATCCTGATAGTCGAGTTTCGATTGGCCGGAGTCGTTATTTTTGCAGGTAATAATACCGGTCAGCCCAGTCGACACCAGCCAGTCATTCAGTCGGAACAACTCGCGGCGCTCGGCCAGAGGATCATCCAGCAGCGACAGCAGCACGTCAATGGAATCAAAAACAATACGCTTGGCGCCCATCTGATCAACCTTGACCTTGAGTGAAGCAAGCAGGCTGGAGAGATCGAACTTGCCGGCGCAAACAACGTCAGGTCTTGGCTTGGCATCAAGAAAGAACAGTTCCTTGTTTTCCAGATCGGGGAGATTCCAGCCAAAAGCGGCGGCGTTAGCAATAATACGAGTTGGATCTTCTTCAAAGGCGACAAAGATTCCAGGTTCACCGTTTAATGCCCCACTGACCAGTGTTTGTAAAGCGATCACTGTCTTGCCGCTACCTGGACCACCAGCGAGCAAAATGCCTCGGCCTTGCGGCAAGCCGCCGTTGGTGATGTCGTCCAATCCACGAATACCAGTATGGGCCTTGGTGAGTTCGATATGCTGCATGTTGGCTTTGGGCATGTTAAGGCTATATTATGATATTAACGAATGAATGAAGCAGATCAAGTTAGACTAGGTACTCTCTTTACGGTTAGAAATTTTAAAGCCTACGAACTCTTCAACAGCTTTTGTATTTTGAGCACATCTGTAAAGCCTTTTTGGCGAAATTACAGTAGCTCAACCTTTCATTATTAGCAAGTAATTTTACTTATAATTAGAATGGTAATTGGTCTGTTTTTTAAGTTGCATCAAACAGCAAATCTTAAGGAAAAAGATATTGACCTTAAGATGCATGCGTCTTCAGAGCTGAGTAAGTGATAAGGATTAGGAAGGCTATAAAAATAGATGTTTTTTCAGTAACGATACAGTGAACGATAGGCAACTTGGGCTCATTGCAGATATTCAAAGAAAAAGCAATAAGGCCTGACCCTGATGTATCCCCACGAATTATCCTTCTTCCAATTTTTCAAAATAGCCGACTAAGAGTGCCTGCGCCAGCTCTAAATAATCATCCGGTAGTTCAAACACAACATGGCGGCAAGCAATTTTGCCGAGAAAAATAACCGAATACGGCGAATGTTTTGAGCCGCTATTGACCTTGATCTGCCGTTCGGTGGCGGAACCTTTTAGGCTGAGACCCACCAGCCAAAGGGCAAAGATGATCAGTGCCGCAATCAGTAACAGATTCGCTCTTCGCTCGGCTTGAATCCGACTTTCATTGGCTAAATCCAGCCCATAATGCGTGCTCTTGGTGTCTCGGAATCCTTCATCGATTTGCATTCGGGTTCGATAATAGTTGACGATACGAAACGCTGAGTAGACCTTGAGTGAAGGCGAGACGACCAGTAACCACGGTTCTTTTTCGCGTTTGGCCTGTTTGCGGCTCTGCGTCGATTTTGCAGGCCGTTTATGAATCGTCAGCTGTTTGCGGCCTTTGGCGGGTCGGTAAAAAACCACTAACTGTCCTGACAACGGATTGCTGCGGGTCCACTGCGCTGCACCGAGCAGCTTGGCTTTGCGGGTGGCTTGAACATACAGCGATTTTGCCGGTTGCCAGTCATCCGGATGGTTGGCAAAGGCGATGAAATCCCGGTTGCGTATCCGTCCCAGCCAATGCCAGTTCAAGCGTTCCACTTCGCGAAAGAACGGGGTGCGAAACCCGGAGTCAGCGACGATGATAGGCGTGACATCTGCCGGGAGCAACTGCTGCAAACGTGCCAAGAACTGATGTTGTACTCGGCGGTTGCCTAATTTGCTGTCGGGATGGATTTCCTGATATAAGGAAATAGCTCGTCCACCCACCGGGAGAGCTGCACGTAACAGTTGCTGGCTTTGATCGTCGGTCAACGGCGACCCGTCAAAATAATTAAAGGCAGGGGAAGAGACTTCAACAAAAAACGGGTCATAGCGCCGTATAAGGCCAGGCGATCGGATTTGAGGTGTCGATTACCCACTAGACGGTCCAAGCGCTTGATTTTATGCTTAAGATAGGCACATCCGGAAACCGCCCGCCCCAGCGCTGTAATGGATACCGAGGCACCGGTTAAGCCGGCGCCAACTGCAGCCATTAACGCATTGAGTCGCGCGGCATGAAGGTCAGGAAGGGATTGTTTTAACAAGGTATGCAAGGTGATAATGATCGACATAAGGTTCTCCCGCTGGCGCATTTTTCCAGAAAGAAATCTTATGTTAGCGCCACTTGGGCTTTATATTGGATCAATATCCCAATAGCTTTATGTTTTATATAAATATTTTGTGGGGATACTTCAGAATCTGACTCCATTGATTTTTTTCTTTACTAGTTTATAGAGAAAGAAGATTGTTATATAACCCAGAGGAGCGATAA
>NZ_SCTW01000114.1 GCF_004322395.1 Methylobacter sp. | reverse complement strand
CTGTCCACGAAAACCAAAAGTAGGCGCCTCTAGGCGACACGAAAGGCACGAAAAATATCAGCCATGGATTCGCCGTTGACGGCGTCATATCCGGCATTCTTCACATCCCTTTCGAGATTCTTGAGACAATTTTATTCCAGACTCTATTCGGCCGTTCAGTTAAGGAAAAAGCATTAACCGGGAAACAAGCCGATCGGCAGACCTTCCAGGTTTTCAAAATCTGGAAGGTCTAAGCGGCAACATTCTGAACAGGCGGAACGCTTCGAGCGGAGCAACAATCTCCCGTCCGGCTGGATAGGCTTTGCTGATGGCGTTTTTGGGATCGTTTTTTCGTGCTTTTTGTGCCTTTCGTGGACGACGCTTTCTTATACGGAGCGAAAGTTTTTCATAAAAATCATTTTGTTTATCGCAAAATTATTTTACGTACGGCAACGCACTGACTGTAATTACCATTTGAGTTAATTTATAAATCAAGTTTTGGTAAGCGTAATAGCAAAACCGGACTTTCGATAAAAAGAGCGCGCTTTTTTTAGATCGCGTTTGTCTTTCAAAAATTTGGAGGATCCACTATGCAAATTTCTCAATCCGAACAAGCAAAACCCTCAACCCTTTCTTTCTCATCCATGCAGTCGTGTATAGAAAGCTGTAACCGTTGCGCCCAAGTCTGCCTGCAAACGGCTATGAATCAATGCCTGGAAATGGGCGGGCGGCACGTTGAGCCGGAACACTTCCGTCTGATGATGAACTGTGCCGAAATCTGCCAACTGTCGGCCAACTTCATGCTAAGCAACTCTCGTTTCCATGACCGTACATGCGAAGTCTGTGCCGAAATTTGCGAGGCCTGTGCCATGGACTGTGACAGTATCGGCGATATGGAGGAATGCGCGTCTACTTGTCGTGAATGCGCTGGAAGCTGTAGACAAATGGCGAGTATGGTCAGGCACTGATTTTAAATTGCATGGCATGTGGTTCAGTGTTTTTTATAAGGAATCACATGCCAAATGGCAAAAAATTAACTATGAACCTGTCGGGGATAAATAGCTGCGTATGTGGTGACTGTTTAAGATCCTTTTAAGGCTGAGAGTTATAAAGACAAATCATGAATAAACCTATAATAGAAAGCCGAAATATTGATGAAGGCAGTGTTGTAGCATCAAGACGCGGTTTTTTAAAAACTGTAGCAAGTGCTTCTTTGCTGACACTGAGTGGGGCAGAGATTTCAAATGCGGCAATCAAAAGTGATTCTCCGTGCAAAACGCTTGCCTTAAACAATATCCATACCGGTGATAAGCTGAAGTTAACTTATTTTGAACAGGACCATTATATTGAAGATGCCTTGCAGGAAATCAGTTATGTGCTGCGCGATTATCATACCGGCGCTGTTCATCCGATTGATCCGGCCTTGCTCGACCAGTTATACGATCTAAAGCTTGCACTTGGAATCGATAAATCTTTCTATGTATTCTCGGGTTATCGCTCTCCGCGTACAAATGCCGGATTGCGCAAAAGAAACCGTAGCGTCTCAAAGAGCAGTCTGCATATGCAAGGCCGGGCTATCGACATTCACGTGGACGGGCTGGAGACACGCAAGATCAGAAACGCCGCGTTGGCTATGCGCCGTGGAGGCGTCGGCTATTCTCAACGATTCGATTTTGTCCATCTGGACACCGGCAGTTTCAGGTCCTGGCAGGTTTAAATCCCCATGGCAGTTGAAAATTTTTTGCCGGCATACTCCACTGCATATTGGCGGTAATTGGTTCAAACTCCTCTACATGCGCTTTCAAACAAATTGCAAAAACACCGAACAATATAGCTCCCGCAAACCGACAGATATTTACTTAAGCCGATACTCCACATAAGTGCGATACCGCACATATACACTTTTCGCAAAAAAAAGCCGCAACGAGAAATTGCTGCGGCAAGTGAGGCACGTCTTAATCATAATATCTGCCTAAAATAGCTATGTTTAATGTTTTGACCGCTGTTTCAGTTACTAATGCGCTTACGAAACATCAGGCGCCGAACTCTGATTTTAGAATGAGGTACCCTCCGTTAAAACCTTGTAGGGGGCGACTGGCCGGGCCGCCCCTAACTTTGCTTCACAGCTAGATATAGCCCAATAAAACCATAATCAGTAAAATAATCAGCAAAAACCCGATCCCGCCGCTGGTTCTATAGCCCCATTCCCGGCTATAGGGCCAAGCGGGAAGAGCTCCGATTAACATAAGAACTAAAATTATCAGTAAGATTGTGCCGATTGACATGATAATTCTCCTGTAAGAACAAAAGCATTAAATTGAAAACCATTTCTAAGAGTTACCCTCTTGGAATAACACCGGACCAGGATGCATTAGCCTACTTGCCCTATCGCACAATCGAATATTTAGTCATGAAATATTTATGACTTGCATCAGCAAAATCAGTAGCTCTGTCATAAGTACCGATAACAGCTCTTTGCAATATTCATAAATACCTTCCTTTGAGAGTTGAGGTCCAGTTTATTGATAAAATTGGACACGGTCTGTACGTTATCGAACATAAAGCAGCTTATTGTAAAACTCTTCCTTTAACTTTCACCGCCGGATTGAAAAACGCAGATTCCGGTGTTATTCGGAAGCTGCCGCCACCCCGGTCTCGGTCGTTTCCATGACCAATTCCCGCCATGCTGCTTTTTGCGGCATCAACGGGGGCATAGCCGCAAATTCGGGTTCAGGCGTCGCCCTTGCGATCAGTTGCTCGGGGTCGCGAGTCACAACGCCGCCTTTGCGAAAGAACGCATTGTAGACGGTCCAGTTCGCGCGGTTGCGAGAGCCGTCCCAAGGAAAGCGGCGCAGCATCGAAGACGCTGTGTAAAACCCGTCATAAGTATCCAAATAACCCCGATAGAGCTGATCGGCTGATAGCCCGGCCGGCTTAAAGACGATGTGAGATTGGTCGTATTTGTCCCAATTGAAAGAGACAATCTGTTTGCGGCGCATCATCTCGAACCAATTGATAGTGCCGGGATATGGCGTCAGCAGAGAATAACCGCACATGTCGAACTTGACATCGATGTTGAATTTCAACGTTTCGTCGAATACCGTCGACTCATCGCCTTCAAAGCCGAATATGAACAAGCCTAGCACCATGATGCCGTATCGGTGCAGTTTTTCGACCAGCTCGCGATACGATTCCGGATCGTTCTGGCACTTGTGCACGTTGCGCAGGGTTTGCTTAGAGATAGACTCGAAACCGATGGACAGCATGAAACAACCGCTTTCCGCCGCCAATTCCAACAAGCGATCATCGTTCGCATCGCGACTATTCACCGCTGCCTGCCATTGCAGACCTCGTCCTTTGAAGGCTTTCATGACTTCCATGGCCCGACTCGGCGTGCCGAAAAAATCGGAATCGTTGAGCAGGATTACCTTCTCATTAATGTGTTCGATCTCCGCTATGATGTCGTCGATAGGCCGATAGCGAAAGCGTAATCCGTACATCGTGGGTTCGGCGCAAAAAGTGCAACCGTGATGACAGCCGCGGGAGGTTTGGACAAACCCCTTATTGATATAGCGATTGCTCTTCAGCAGTCCTTGCCGTGGGTTCGGCATGCCGGTCATCGAGTGCAGGCTTGCAGCTTTATAAATACCTTTTAATTTGCCGTTATGCAGGTCGTCTAAAACTTTGTCCATAATCAGCTCGGCTTCCCCGACGACCACCGCGTCGGCGTGTTTAAGCGCTTCCTGCGGCAGGTAGCTGACATGAACCCCACCCATGATCACAGGAACACCGCGAGCCCGGAAAGCGTCGGCGATCTCATAGCCCCGGTTCACGTAAGAAGTCATCGATGAGATACCCACCATATCGACATTCAAATCGAAATCGATAGGCTCGATATTTTCGTCAGTCAGGATGATTTCATACTGGTCTTCAGGAATCAGCCCAGCCACAGCTAGAAGCCCTGCGACCGGCGAATAAAGCGCTTTGCCGAAGAATAAAGGCCGGGTTGCAAACGTATCGGCTCTCGGATTAATCAGATGAATACGGCGGGTTCTAGTCATATGAATATCTCGCTGTTATAGGAAAGATACGGTTCTTATCATGCGTAGCTACTTGTATCGAATTGAATTATATGAATCGGCAGCGTTGAGAATGCGATGGCTTAAAGACAGGCGTAGCCTGATACTTAGGGTTCAATGTCTGTCTTCCATGAATCATAAGTAGAATATCAATCAGGAAACGTCTGTACTCTACCGCACACACCAAGGCTTTTCCCCCGTCAAATTCCAGCCGATAGGTAACCGCACTTATTGCCCGGCCAGGTCGAATTGTTTAGGCTGGAGTTATTTTTACAACACCAAACCGGTTTTTAAGTGAGAAGAAACCATTCAATT
>NZ_SCTW01000113.1 GCF_004322395.1 Methylobacter sp. | reverse complement strand
GGGTGTGGGCGTGATCAAGGCAGGCTGGCATTGCGGGAGTCAGCCGGGAGGGAGTGGTTGTGCATATAATGCTGAATGCCAAAAATGCACAGGGAACTGCAACCTTGTTAACGACGATACTCTAAAGCCTAGCCAAAAATGCGCCACATGTAAGGATGGAAAGACTGTTCCTCCTCCTACTGATGCGGAATGTTGTACACAGCCGGATATTGCTAATGACGCTGATTATCAAGCAGGTAAGCTTTTGGGGACTGTAGCTTGCTGCCGAGGTTCTGCAATACTTTGTATGTATCCAGGAAATTTTACTAGTAGAGGGAATGTATTAGGGGATTCTATTGCGAAGGAGTGCGTTGCTGTGCATGAAGGCACGCACAAAGATCACATAGATTGTAGTGATGGTGATTGCAAGACGTGGGAAGGATTTAAACCCAGTGTAACACAGTCTCAAGGAGAGTGTGATGCCAGCAAGGCTGAAAAACAGTGCCTTGAAAATAAAAGGCCATCATGTAATTTAAGTCCGGATCCAGCAGCTTGTCAGGCGGTAGTTGATCATTGGATTCAAGAAGCAATTAATTATGGCAACTCATTTTTCACTTCTCCTTCCACGTGTTTTTAATTAATTTTAGAGAGGATGTGGGTAATGTTATTAAATAGAATAGTTATTTTCTTGATATTGAGTTTAGTGGGTTATGCCGCTTACGCTGAACCTGTATGTACCGAGCCAGAGTTAACAAAAGACCAACTGATAGAAATCATTAGGCAGGAAAGACTCCATAGGTCAGATCTACCTAAAGCGTATCCGCAGAGCAATTATGTGTTAAACAGGCAGGGTTGTTATTATGCAGTAATTGAATCTGCAGTGCCGGAAAGACCAGGAAAGAATATCGTTTTTAAACTAAATCAAAAAGGTATTATTGTCGATGTAATGCGTGGTCGCTAATATAAGGAATTGTTATGATTAAATGCTTTATTTTTGTTATATCTATTTTTATGGTTAATGTGGTATCGGCTCAAGAATTAAAGTGCCCTGATAAGGTTTATTCAGAATCTGAATTAATTAATATTGTTGAAGAGGCACGCAAGTCAAGAACTGACCTACCAGGTAAATATCTTAAATATGAAACTAGTGTAATTAAATTGCGATGTTTATATATCTTGTATGAAAGACCAATCCCGGCGACGGAAGATGTATACCAAACTTTTACAATTGATCCTTATGGCGAATTAATGGATTTTTATGTAAATAAAAAATGATTGGTAATAACCCGATGGATAAAGCTGGGTAGGTCGGGCAACGGCTTTTTGTTGCCCGACATTTCGTTGTTTGATTATGTCAATGGATTTGGGTAATGGTTATTGGGCTTGGTTTCTAAACTGAATTGTTGGGCAACGATAAAGCAGTTGCTCAACCTACATTCTGGGTTGCAAGTTCGATATGAACAGAGAGTGTGCATTGAACAAACATTTTCGGTAACCGAGTTCGCAAGAAGCTATGCCGCTATTAAAAACTGTTTTTTTCATTACCTCGGGATTGAAGCATTGAATTGATTCAGTTTTATACCGAAGTGGCGAGGTGGTCAGGGAGACTTTGCAAATCCTTGCATCAAGTACTCGAAATAATCATGGAACAACCAAAGGATAGATGATCGCATTCAGGATGGTATTTGGGAGTGTCTAACTGCAAAGCGGTTTGATCGGGTTAGGTTTCGTTATGATGGGTTTCGCCACGCTTTACCCATCCTACATTTTTGGAATTATGCATGAGTTGGCTTGTACGGATTATTTTAATTTTTGCCTGGAGTTTGGTGACAAATGTTGCTCAAGCCGAAGAAAAGTGGGTCGCCGACGAAATTTTTCTGCAAATGTCGGAAATGCGCAAAGAGATTCAGCAATTGCAGCAAAAGGTCGCAGGCCTGGAACAGAAACTCACCGATGCCCAGCCTAAGCTGACCCCGATTCCATTGACCGGTTTAGAGAAAATGACATTGGGCAAACAGGAGGCTGCTATTGCCATTCTGGAATTTTCAGATTACGAGTGCCCTTATTGCGGCAAACACTATAAAAACGTCTTACCGAAATTGCGCGAACGCTATATCGACAAGGGAACCGTTAAGTATGTGATGAAGGATTTTCCATTGGAATTTCATGCTCATGCGAAGAAAGCCTCGCTTTCGGTGCGTTGCGCGGGTGAACAAGGGCAATATTGGGCCATGCACAACGCAATTTTCGATGTTCATGGTCAGGTAACGGATCAATTGATTGATGACCTTATAAAGAAGCTTAAGTTGAATAGTCAGGCGTTCAAGCAATGCCAAGAAAATCCGGCGCAGCTGGCAAGTATCGAAAAAGATATGGCTTTGGGAGCAAGCTTGGGGGTTAACGGTACGCCGGCTTTTTTGGTGGGCAGAGTAAAAGACAATCAATTGGTTAATTACAAGCGACTCGACGGTGTACAGTCTTTCGAGACATTTGTCGGCATCATTGACAGCTTCAAAAAATAATAGACATTAAGCGAAGGCAGCCGAGGATTAGGGGAATGAGACGATGAAACTACAGCTAAGTAAATCTATTTATGTGATTGCTCTGATTTTTGGTATCGCCATTAACTACCAAGCGGCAGCTGCCAATGTTCTCGATCAGAACTGCGTCGTTAATATTCTTAATCGCACTGTTCAGGTTAGTAATGATGGCAGTTGGTCGATGCCTAATGTGCCGTCGCAAATGGGTCGGGTACGTGCGCGTGCAACCTGCACTAAGCTGGGCGAAACTTTTTCCGGTGAAAGCGATTATTTCAACATCGTTCAAAACGGTATTTCCCAGGTTCCGGAAATTAAATTTGAAAACATCGAACCGGTACCGGTCAGTCTGCAAGTAACCGAACCAACCGTTGAAAACCTATCCGGCATAGGGACAACAGCACAACTTAAAGTGATGGCAACTTACCGGGATGGTAGTCAGATCGACGTCACTGCCTCTGCTAAAGGCACTAATTTTACGTCAAGCAATCCTGCTATCGCATCGGTCAATGCGGAAGGCTTGGTAACCAGCGTAGCTAGCGGTACTGTATTGATTACCGCCCGCAAAGACGAAGTGGTAGCCTTCAAACGCATCACCGTTTCTTCCAACGGTGATAATGATAACGATGGTATTCCCGACGATTTTGAGTTGGCAAACGGCCTAAATCCTAATGACCCTTTAGATGCACAAGAAGATTTCGACCAGGATGGTCTAACCAACAAACAGGAGTATCTGCTGGGTACCGGCATTAAAATTGCCGACAGCGATGGCGATGGCATTAGTGACGGGGAGGAAGTAGCGAATGGTGCCGATGGTTTTATCACCGATCCGTTACAAGCCGATAGCGATGGCGATGGCGTTAGTGATAGTGCCGAGATTCTTGCCGGCTATAATCCAACCGACAAAAACGATGGCGGTGGACGCAGTTTTGTCGAGTTGGTGATAACTCCCAGCAATCCGACCATGACCTTTAACACGGTTTATAACGAAGCTAATCTTCAGGTCAAGGTATCCGGTAAACGTAACGATGGCAGCTTAGTGGATTTGACCAGTCGCTCCACAGGTACTTCTTACAGCTCAAGCAACTTGAGTATATTAAATTTTGGAGCAAAAGACGGTTTGATATTTGCCGGTCAGGCAGGCACTGCTAACCTAACCGTAAAAAATACCGGTTTGGAGAAAACCGTAACGGTAACCGTAGGTACGTTTAATCCTACTGCGTTGTCTTCCATCACGATTCCAGGCTATGCCAACAATGTAGATGTAGCAGGCGATTATGCCTATGTGGCGGCAGGCAGCAAAGGTTTGCAGATCGTCAATGTTTCCAACCGATCCGCGCCTTCGATTGTTGGCAATTTAGATACGGCGGGTACCGCAATTGACGTCCGTGTGGTCGGAAATGTCGTCTATTTGGCTGACGGCGATCATGGCTTACAGATCATTGATGTGACCGATCCGACTGCGCCGAGTTTGTTGGCATCCTATGAAACGGCTGGTATTGCCCAGGATGTGAAAATCGATAACCAATTCGCCTACATTGCTGACGGCAACAGTGGCTTAGAAATAGTCGATGTTCGTAAACCCGCTCAACCTATATCGGCGGGTTCATTAACCGGTTTGGGCGAAGTTAAAGGAGTTGATGCGCAAGGTAATAATGTTGTTGTAGTGGCGGGAAGTTCCGTTCACATTATTGATGTAACCGATAAGACGAATCCGATTAAAAAAGGCAGTTTAGGCATAGGCCCGGTTAAAGATGTTGCGCTTAATGGCAATTATGCTTATGTGGCGGCTTACACATCCGGGTACAAAGTTGTTGACCTGACTGACCCTGTTGCCCCAACTATAGTGGCGCAACAGCCAAGTTTTTACCCCGCCGACGTGGAATTGACGGATGGGTTTGCATTTTTTGCCGAAGTTCTTTTTGTAAACTCGGTTCCTTATGTCAATATCGAAGATCCTGTCAACGCGGTATTTCAAGGAACGGTCAATTTTAACCAGTTCAATGACTATAACGGGACTGGGCTGGCATTAGACTCAAACTTTGTTTACCTCACTGCTTCCAGTTCTATTTCAGATTTTGAATCGACCGGCAGCTCAACCCTTATGATTGGTCAATACCGGTTGACCGAAGATAAAGGGGGCGTTGCACCGACTATCCAAATTACCGATCCGGCTCAAGATGCCGCAGTTGTTGAAGGCAAGAAAATTACCGTTACTGCCAGTGCAGACGATGATATAGGCGTTAAGTCAGTGTCTTTCCTGGTTAATGGCGAGGTCGTTTACACTGATACTTCCCGGCCCTATCAATATCCGGTTACCGTGCCATTTGGAACCGTAGGTAGCAGTATCGCCGTTTCCGCCAAGGCCACCGATTTTGGCGGCAATACGGAAACAACACCCATTTTAACCCTGATTGTTCAGGCGGATACCGATCATGATGGCTTGAGCGATGAACAGGAAAATTTTTATGGATCGAATCCTGCCAATCCGGACACTGATGGCGATGGTATCAAGGATGGCGATGAAGTCGATTTAAAAACCAGCCCAACCGATTCCGATTCGGATCAGGATGGTATCGAAGATGGTGTTGAGCAGCAAAACGAGACTGATCCGCTCAACCCTGATGTCACGCCGCCGACTGTAGCATTAACAGCGCCCGCTAACGAAGCATTGGATATTCCTGAGAATAATCCAATCGTTATTTCGCTAAGCGAGCCTTTAAAGGCAAAATCGATTAACGCGAGTTCTATTGTTGTTTACCAGGGTTTGCTGGAGGGGGCGCCTGTCGTTCCCGGAAAAATCCGGCTATCTAGCGATGGTTTGCAACTGATTTTTACTGCAAATGACATATTGGCGGACTTTACGGAATATAAAATTGTTATTGACGGTGTTCGTGATCGTGCCGGTAATCCGATTGCCGCACCTTATTCTTTCCATTACAAAAC
The DNA here is from genome assembly GCF_004322395.1 of Methylobacter sp. Taxonomy (GTDB): domain Bacteria; phylum Pseudomonadota; class Gammaproteobacteria; order Methylococcales; family Methylomonadaceae; genus Methylobacter_A. Next base: position 745 of record NZ_SCTW01000113.1, on the reverse strand, counting down.
CGGCAATACGGTAGACACCACGCCACCAACGGTTACTGACATAGATCCAAGCGCCAACAGCACCAATGTTCCTGTTAATGCGGTGATTGGAGTTCGCTTCAGCGAGCCGGTCAATGCTGATACGGTTAATGAACAAAGCGTTCTGGTTTACGATGACGTAACCGGACTGCTTGTTCCTGGCGTAGTAAATTTGAGTGGCGACGCCCAAAGTTTGACCTTTGTACCCAATAGTGCATTTGCGGTAGGTCGTCAGCATCACATCTATATGACCAACGCGATCAAGGACTTATTTGGTAACCCCCTGAGTTACGCATATTACTACTTCACGACATCGTTCGACAAAGATGCGACCGGTCCTCGTATTGTTGGTTTCAGTGTGGCAGCCGATCAAGTCTCGGTTCCGACCAACGTACAGTTGCAAGTCCGGTTCGATGAAGCGGTCAGCGGCTTGAGCCTGGGCGGGGTCGAACTGCGCAAAGGCGCCGAGGTGATCGCGGTGACTCGGGAACTGAGCGGCGACCACAAAACCCTGACCCTGAAACTGGCGCAGCCGTTGCTGGCCAACACCGCCTACACCCTGCATGTGGAAGGCATAGAAGACCTAAGCGGCAACGTGCTGGCCAGCGCGGCGGATAGATCGTTCAGCACCGGGACCGGCGCCGACTTAGTCCCCACCGGCGTCGTGCAATACAGCCCGGCTAATGGGGCAGGCAATGTCGGCTTGAATACCAAGGTCGTGGTATCG
>NZ_SCTW01000112.1 GCF_004322395.1 Methylobacter sp. | reverse complement strand
CACCTTATGTCCTTGGGTATCGTTTAATACTTTAAAATTATCCAGATCGAGAAATAGCAACGCACCGTAAATTTCAGTGCGTGATTGAATGCCGATAGCGTACTCCAGACGCTCAGTCAGGAGACGCCGATTCGCTAACTCCGTCAACGTATCGTAGAAGGCCAGACTTTTAATTTTTTCTTCGGAAGCCTTTCGTTCGGTGATATCCGTGAAATTACCTACATAGTGGGTAATGCGCCCCAAATCATCTTTGACAGCCGTTATAGCGAGCCATTTTGGATAGATATGGCCATCCTTATGACGATCCCATATTTCGCCTTCCCATTGACCATCGCTTTGCAAAGCACAATGCATGGCCCGATAAAAGTCCTGATCATGATGTCCTGATTTAAGAATTGAAGTCTTTTTGCCGATGACTTCTTCCGGTGTGTAGCCGGTAATCTGGGTAAATGCCCGGTTGACGCGTATGATAATTTCATCGGCATCCGTGATAGTGATGCCTTCCAAAGTTTCGAAAGCAGTGGCGGCAATGCGTAATTCTTGTTTGGCTCGGTTTCTTTCGGTAATGTCCTTGAAGAAGCCGACAAAGAATCCTTCATCTTCGCCGATGAAAGAAGCATTGACTTCAACATCCCACACACTCCCATCCTTACGACGATGCTGGGTTTCAAACGTATCCGTTCCATATAGCATAATTTTGCGAACATGTTCAACCGTTTGCTCCGGTGATTCCAACGCTTCCAGATCGGTGATCCGCATACCGACCAATTCTGCCTCTGAATATCCGGAAAGACGGGCATATGCAGGATTGACTTCCAACAGGCGGCCATCTTTACCCACTTGCCAGAAACCCTCTCCGGTGGTTCGAATAACCGAACGGTATTTTTCATGCCGCTCATGGAGTTCTGAGGTACGTTCGGCAACCGTTTGCGCCAGTTCATGTTCGGATGCTTTTAATCGGCTGAGGGTGTTGTCCAACTGCTCGGCCATATTATTGAACAGTTGCGACAATTCAGCGATTTCACGGTAACCTGTTGAGGAAACTCGCTGTGTGAAATCTCCCCGGGACAAGGCCCGCGCCATGTCAGCCAGCGCAATAATAGGTTTGGACATGCTCCTGCCAATCAGCGTTGCGATTAACCAGGCAGAACAAGCAAAAAGGAACGCTACGACGCTCAGGCTCATGACCAATCGTGTTAATGGTGCAAAAGCTTCTGCCTGATCGATATGAGCCATAACACAGCCCCCGCCGATTTCCGGCACGAACCGAAAACCATGGATAATAGATGTATCGCGATAATCGAAACCAAGAACTTCATCGTTTTCACGGCGTAAGCAGTGTTGCATCGGTATAGCAGAAATGGGTTTGATGACTCCTTGTTGCGATGGATAGCGCGGTTTGGTGATGAAAAACCCCTGATTATCGGCCAGAAAAGTTTCTCCCGATTGCCCTAACACTTTTGAACCGACGAAAATATCTTGCAGTTCCTGTCCATGATAGGTCGTTATCAGGCTAAAGCCGGATTTTGAATCGGCAGCAATCAAGGACAACAATGAAGCGCCATTCACTGTAGAGATTGCCGCTATCTGTCCGGGCAGGAACGGTTTATTTAACTTATCGAAAGGGATAGCGCTACCCAAGATAAGATCGCTCTCGACTCCTGAATGGAAAGTCAAGCCGGCTGTATGATTGATGGCGGCAAACTGCTCCAGTGTGGCTCGAACGCAGTCATTGATGCTCCCGTTACTGTAGCCACAGGAGGAAATCAATCTATCCAGTAAAGCTTTGCCGCGCTCGTTGTCTCTGTGCAACCGTATACGCAATTCTTCATAGCGTACTTCGGCTATATCGCCTACGTCTTTGATACGATTTTCTCTGATGCCGTTGTATAAGAACCAGTAGGCTGTCGCGCCTATCAATCCAGTGGGCAGCAGAATGCATAATAACAGCGCGACAGTTAAATGTGTTTTTATCGATCTCATTCCCATAGTTTGCTTATTTTATGTAATTTTTAAAAACATAAATAAAATACCCGCCGTTGCCCTTGGCCCTTGATAAAGACCGGCCACCATTGCAGAATTAGGCAAAATATGATCGGAAAGACCGCTGGAATAATGATTTCTCATAAGCATTTTTAGACTAATCGATTAATCTCAAACTTTGCCGGTCTCCGGTCCTACCCGGTTCTTTGCCATAATGAAAGCGGTATGAGGTACATGCAAAAGATCAGCAATTTTTCGCACTAGATATTCTTCGTTCATATCCAATACGCCATCAATAAATGCAATTTTCCATAGCGATTCAATTAATCGAACTTTTTGCTCCAAACTGTATTCCTTATTGATTAAGGAAGTGAATTGAAAGTAATCAGTCGCCTGCTTTCTTTGTTGTTCGGCCAACTCTATTAAAAAAGCCGCTTGCTCAGCATTTAAAGAGAAATTTTGTTGAACCAGAGATAAAATAATTGCTTGTTCTTTTTCCTCGACCTTATCGTCCATATGCATCATTTCCAAGAATAAAACGATAGTCGCAAGCTGTAGCTTATCTTCTGTAATGTCTTCCGGCGCTGAAAGCGCAAGATGTTGCTCAAAAAAAAGTTTGATCCGGTTAAGCATTTTTAAAGGATTCCATTTATTTAGACGAACTCATCACATCAAGATTATTTTGCGCCGCAGAATGTCCCTGATCTGCGGCTTGCTGATACAACTTAAGAGCCTTAGCTTCATTCTTGGGTACGCCTTTGCCATTTTCATACATATAAGCAAGATTATATTGCGCATCAGGATCTCCTGCCTGTGCTTCCCTTTGCAATTGAGCCACCTTGTCTTCTGTCACAGTGACCACAGCGGGCACGATTGTTTTTGCCTGATTACTGTCCGCTGTCTTCTCAGTACAGGCTGTGAGTAATGCCACAGTTGTTACAACGATGGCAAGAGAAAGAGGGGATATTCGTTGATAGTATGCAGTCATTATTTTGCTCGGTTAAAGAATGAAGATAAGATATTTATCTTTATGATCTTATAAGACATTATCAAGTCCAGTCGTCTCCGCCGCTAGCCCCATCGTCATCCCATGACGACGCGTCCGCTATACCGAAATCAGTACCGCCCATATCGTTATTTTCGCTTATGCTACCGGGTGTGCTCCATGGAGAAGGATCATGGTGTGGCGGTTCGTGGATAACGTTATCCTTATCGCCATCGATAAAATGATGCATCAGCGCTTCGCCTGCCACGACCCCGGCGCCCAAGGCTGCCCCTGTAGCCAGACTCCCCATAATACCCGAACCCATTCCTCCGGCAGCGGGTTGTCCGATTGCCGGGCCTGCCCCGTTCATGCCGGGAGTTGCTATATTTGAGCCGGGAGCATTTCCACCATAACTATTGGCGGGAATCACATTGGAATTTCGCCGACTCATGTATCCAATTAATAACACGACTAAACCGATACCTAAGATCAAAAGGATCCATGGCATCCAATCACTAACGGAAAACGGTAGACTCTGAGGAGCGGCGACATTGGGTTGCACTGCGCCATTTGATGGTGTTGATGGTGAAGAAATGCGGCTCTTAAGGTTTTTTACCGCTTCCGGCTTCGCAAAAGGCAATCCCGGCTGCAAGCGTTCAGCTGTATTCAGTTCGGCGCCGGCATTGCTGAGTAAGCCTTGTTTTGCCAACAATTCGGCCTCTACAAAATGCGCCTTGGCGCTGTTCGGGTGGGCGCGCAGCACTTTGTCCATCATAGACTGCGCTTCATTAAATTTCCCTGCTTCAGCCGCCAAATAGACTTGATGCATTGTAGGTTCTTCTTCGGCAACAGCAGGCGCAGCTAAAAACAGCAGTACCAAACTAATAACGGCGGGTTTTAACATTTGATTCAACTCCAATTTCTAAATTATGCAGCTTATAGATGAGCTAATACCTTATAACGTCCGGCGCCAAGGCAAAGCGTTGGTCGATTGTAACTCAAATAGGATTTTTTAGAGCTTCGGGATAATGAACCATCACCCCTTATTATTGAGGAATTATTCTAAATCAATTAATTACAACGTAATTTTTTTAGACAGGATTTGTAATGCACGAACTTATGTTCTGAAAGCTGGGTTGCAAACCCATTTAGGGACAGATGCGTTGGATATATTGAATTCACATCCTTGTGCTTAGATTCCACTGGAATCATCCAGCCTACACGCTACTTTGGGTTTGGGCCATATTGATTATCGCCGGGCGTACTGTCCAGAGCCATAAAGATCAAAAGCACGATGCCGCCGATGACCGGAATCAAGGCGATAAAACACCACCAACCGCTACGGTCAGTGTCATGAAGTCTCCGAACCGTTACCGATATGCCGGGAATCAAAACGGCCAGCGAGTAAATACCGCTCAACAGGCCGAGGCCGGTTTCAGCGCTAACAGTACCCATTGCAGAGTCAATGACCACCAAAAGGATACTGATAAGAAAGTTAAACAAAAAAAAGTACCAATACTCTTTTCTTCTGGCTCTTCCGCTAAACACAGCGTACTTTTTTAAAGTTTCCAGATACCAATTCATAATTTTTTTCCTTTCTCTCTACCCCATTGAATGAGTTAGCTGACTGCCGGGGTGATGCAGTCAGCTAACGGTATAGTCAAAATGTTGGCCAATGAAAAGATGTTGTCCAGCCTACCTTACTATGACCGTCGGAACGTGGATGTTTTCCGCGTTCAGCAACATACCAAATGGCTTTTTAGCTGCCTAAGTATAATCATTATAAAAACTAGACAAAAAACTAATTACACAAATCTCCCTCCTCCTGACCCTGAGCAATACCAATTCCTCAATGGCAACCCACGTTGGCGCCGCAAATCACTTGCAGATGCTGATAAAGTAATGAACAACTGATGTTACGCAATTAGTCGAATTTAGACTGCTTTAATATCTCAGTATTAAAGGTGTCGCTAGTGCGACAGTTATTTGAATCGGGTTCTCGCACCCGATGGCGAGTTACTTTCTTTTGCGTCGCCAAAAGAAAGTAACCAAAGAAAAGGCGACCCGGTTGCCGCTTTGTTCCTGTGCTCCTCGCTTTTGTCGAGGGTCAGCAGAAGGGGCTCCTGCCCC
>NZ_SCTW01000111.1 GCF_004322395.1 Methylobacter sp. | reverse complement strand
GCGCCTTTTCAGCAAAACCGCCGCAAATATGAAAAAGCTTTCTCGCAAGACCTACATACGCTGTTATTGGTCGTTGAATCGGATTCGCCTGAACTGACTAAATCGGCCGCTAAAAGACTGTTGCGCCTGATAAAGGCTGATAAAGATCATTTTAATTCGGCCTATATTCCCAACGATAACGAATTTTTCCGTCAGAACGGCCTGCTTTATCTTGATACCGACGAGTTGCAGACCTTATCCACCAACTTGTCGCTGGCTCAGCCTTTTATCGGCAGAATTGCCCAGCAACCCAATCTGACCGGCTTTTTTTCGATTTTTGAAGATGCGTTGACGTCCACAGACAAGACTCAGGTTGTGCCTATCGACCTGACCTCGCTGATTAACAAGGTTACCTCGGCCTTACATAAAACGCTTAATAGCGAAAACGCTTTGCTGTCCTGGGAGTCGTTGATTAGCGATAAGAAAATGCATGAGCGCAACAGTTTTATTATTGCTTCGCCTAAGTTTGATTACTCGCAAATCCGCCCGGCGGAAAATGCGATTGAGTCAATTCGCAAAGCTGTTGATGAAGTTCAGGATCCCAACCTGCCAACGGTTAAAGTTTGGATCACAGGTGAAGCCGGTCTTGAGGATGATGAATTGTCCGGTATGAGCACCGGCACTTTTACCGCTAGCATTTTTTCCATTGTCTTAGTGCTATTTATTTTATTGGTTGCCTACCGCTCCGTTTTGCTGACTGTAGCCACATTGATTACACTGGCTTGGGGCATGCTTTTTTGTGGGGCGTTCGCGGCTTTTTCCGTAAAAGAATTAAACCTGATTTCAGTGGCTTTTGCAGTATCCAATATTGGTTTGGGCGTGGAATATGCGATTCATTTTTGTTTACGTTACCGGGACAATCTAACCCATCATATTCATAAAGGCCTAGCACTGCGCGACACGCTAATAAGCACGGCCCCCTCGCTATTATTGTGCGCAGGCACCACATCGATCGGGCTTTATGCATTTATTCCGACCGACTATAAAGGCGTATCCGAACTCGGCCTACTGGCAGGCACCAGTTTGTTTATCTGCCTGTTAATTACTCTAATTGCGTTACCTGCGTTGTTAAGAGTTATCCCGGCTCCGGCAAAGTTCTTGGCGATAACAGAAGAAAACCCGAATGGACTTGCAAAGCTGTCACAAAAACTGGCGACTTATCCGCTCCATTATGCCAAACCGATTGCAATCGCAACCTTTGTTATCGCTGTCGTTTCCATTGTGCTGACATTCAACGTGAAGACTGATTTTAATCCGATTAATCTTCGCGACCCTAATACCGAATCGGTTATTGCCTTTAAAAATTTAATGAAGGACAAGGAAACTACGCCGATGACATTAACTGTGCTGGCCAAGGATGAAAGCAGCGCCAAAGCCTTGGAGCAAAAGCTTTCGGCTTTAGCTTCGGTTGATAAAACCGTCAGTCTTTTTGATTTTCAGCCCACCGGCCAGGGCGAAAAACTGGCCTTGATTGAAGAAATGGGCTTGATGCTTGGTGCGCAGATGCAGAATTTTCCTGCGCTACAGACCGATCCTGACCCAGTTCCCGGCATTAATCGGCTGATAAAAACGATTGATACTATCCTGCCTGAAAAAACCGATACAGAGCGTACCGCACTAACAAATTTTAAAAAAGAATTACAGGATATTTTGATCGAACTTGATGCGCGGCAACAACCCAGCCGGCGCATGTTTATTGAACATATCCAGACGACGTTGCTCGGTACATTACCGAACGTCATGAACGAGCTATCCGCCAGCTTTAATGCCAAAGAAGTTACATTGGCCGACCTGCCGGCCGACATCAAGGATAGATGGTTGAGCAAGAACGGTTCGTACCGCATCCAGATATTCCCTAAAAAAGACTTGAACGATCTGAAAAGTCTGGAAGAATTTATTACCGAAGTACAATCCGTCGCACCTGAAACAACAGACTTGCCGGTCATGTATTGGGAGTCTATGAAAGAAGTTGTCTCAGCGTTTCAACAAGCCATTGTGATCGCCCTGGTTACTATCGCGCTGCTGTTATTCGCTATCCGGCGAAATATTGCCGATACCGCGCTGGTCATGACACCGCTGATGCTGGCTGGATTGTTTACCATGGCGAGTGCGGTTCTCACCAACACCCCTATTAATTTTGCCAATATTATCGCTCTGCCGCTACTGCTGGGATTGGGCGTTGATAATGGCATCCATATGGTTGAAAAATTGCACCATTCGCTTTCTGAAAAACAGAATATTTATCAATCCAGCACCGCCAGAGCCATGTTCTACGGTGCTCTGACCACAGCCTCCAGCTTTGCCGGATTGGCATTTTCGCCCCATCAGGGCATTGCCAGTATGGGTTTGATCATTACCATCGGCATATTTTGGATCATGGTTTGTACATTTATTATCCTCCCTGCGCTGAGTAAGCTAGTGTTGAGGGTGAACAATCATGGGTAACTGAGTTACAGCTTTTATCGCGAAGATCATGAAGTTTTAGCAAATAGTCTTTGTGCGTGCGGGCTATAAACCTAAAAATCGCAGTTAGTCCATAAAAGATACGTAATAAATCAATATGTTCCATTGATTTAGTCATTCACTCTTTGGGCGACTACTTGCAATAGTTTTAAGACTTGCGGTTGCACTTGGCCGACCGCTTTCAGCAGTTGCGACAGATCGCCCGAGGTTTGCACTGCCGGTTGCGGGTCTTCTATTTTTTCTTGTATCCAATCTGCTGTTCCCTCAAGTAAGCCAGTACAAAAATCAGCGATAGTCTGATAGTTGATAACCGACTTTTAATAGTCTGATATTAATCAAAGCGACTTTTGTCTATAATCGGAAGAAACTTAAAACCCGCGTCGAGCAACGTAAATAAAACGTTGTGATTTTCAGTGTTAGGGTCAGGTTCCAGTTAATAGGAGTAAGAATTTGAACCCAAAGAACAAGATTTTATTTGCAGGCGATCCGCACGGGGACTTCAGACCACTGATAGCGGCAGTGCATGAATACAAACCTGAGGCCGTTGTATTATTGGGCGATTATGACTTGGAAATGCCTTTGGAAATCTGTTTACAGGAAATTATCGGTTTAACCCAAATCTGGTGGATTGCAGGGAATCATGATTTTGAAACACCCGCCAAGCATAAGCACTTGTTTGACTCCGCTCTGGCTGATCAAGGGTTGCACTTGAAAGTTACTGAAATAGCGGGGCTTAGAGTTGCCGGCTTAGGAGGTATTTTTCTAGGCCGAGTCTGGTATCCGCCGCAGCAGCCAAAATGGCGGGACAAACAGCATTATCTGCATAACCAGCCGGCTAATGTTAGGCATACAGCCTTGTCGCTAAAATATAAGGCGGCGATTTGGCATGATGAGTTTGAGGCATTAAAGAAGCTAAAAGCGGATATTTTGGTGACCCATGAGGCGCCAGGATCTCATCGGCATGGTTTTGACGTGATTGGCGATTTGGCTGTAGCTATGGGGGTAAAAAATATCTTTCATGGTCATTTGCATGAAAATTACGCGGGCATTGTTAAACACAATATCAAGGTAGTCGGCGTGGCGGACAGGGCAGTTGCCGATTTGATGGGGAATACGTTAAGGAATGGAAATTAATCGCTTATCTACTCAGCACCATCAAACTGAATGGAACGCAGATAACGCAGATAATTATGATTTAATAAGATTTTTTCTTTAATTATCTGCGTCTATCATATTTATCAGCGTCGCCTCGGCAACTGCTCCTGCGTTGCTCTACCTCCTGCATCCTTGCAGTCGTAGAGGCGCCTACTTTTGGCATCAGCGTTCTATTTTTTGCTACTGAGTAAGCTTATTTGATGTTGGTCGTTCTACGCCTGGCTGCTCAAATAATCTTCATAATTGCCATTGAAATCGACAACTCCATTCGGTGTTAACTCGATAACCCGCGTCGCCAGCGACGACACAAACTCACGGTCATGACTGACAAATATCAAGGTGCCGGGATAATTTTCCAGCGCAGTATTCAGCGATTCAATAGATTCCATGTCCAAATGGTTGGTCGGCTCATCCAGCACCATGATGTTGTTTTTTTGCAGGATCAGCTTGCCGAACAGCATGCGGCCTTGTTCGCCGCCGGAGATGACTTTAACGGATTTGTTGATGTCGTCCGCGCTGAATAATAATCGGCCCAAAGTGCCACGAATGGTCTGGTCGTCATCCGATTCCTTGCGCCATTGCCCCATCCACTCGATAAGGGTCATGTTTTCGGCGAAGTCTTCGGCATGGTCCTGGGCATAATAGCCTACCTCCGAGTTTTCCGACCATTTCACTGCGCCGGTATCCGGCGTTAAATCGCCGACTAAGGTGCGCAGCAGTGTCGATTTACCGATACCGTTAGCGCCAATCACAGCAACGCGTTCGCCGACGGCAACCATCAGGTTCAGGTCTTTAAATAGCGGTTGCTCGCCGTAACCTTTACTTAGGCTTTCAACTTCCAGCGCCAAGCGGTGCAGCTTTTTGGTCTGGTCGAAGCGGATAAACGGATTAACCCGGCTTGACGGTTTAACTTCATCCAGTTTGATTTTTTCAAGCTGCCGCGCGCGCGAGGTGGCTTGTTTGGCCTTGGAAGCATTCGCCGAGAAGCGGCTGACGAAAGTTTGCAGTTCGGCAATTTGGGCCTTTTTCTTGGCATTGCCTGCAAGCAGGCGTTCGCGCACTTCGGTTACCGCAATCATGTAATCGTCATAGTTGCCGGGATAAACGCGCAGTTCGCCGTAATCCATATCGGCCATGTGGGTGCAGACGCTGTTTAAGAAGTGGCGGTCATGCGAGATGATGATCATTGTGCAATTGCGCTGGTTCAGGATGTCTTCAAGCCAGCGTATGGTGTTGATGTCCAGGTTGTTGGTCGGCTCATCGAGCAGCATGATGTCGGGATTGGAAAACAAAGCCTGTGCGAGCAATACTCGCAGTTTCCAGCCCGGCGCTACGGCGCTCATCGGGCCGTTATGCTGTTCCAGCGGAATGTCCAGGCCCAGCAACAACTCGCCGGCCCTGGCTTCGGCAGTATAGCCGTTGTATTCGGCGAACACCGATTCAAGCTCGGCGGCGCGCATGTAGTCGTCTTCGGTGGCTTCCATGTTGGCGTAGATGGCGTCGCGCTCGGACATTGCCGCCCACATTTCGGTATGTCCCATCATCACCACGTCCAGTACGCGTTGGTCTTCATAAGCGAATTGATCCTGACGCAAGTTGCCCAGACGCTCATTAGGGCCGATGCTGACGTTGCCCGCCGATGGCTCCAAGTCGCCGCTCAAAATTTTCATGAAGGTCGATTTGCCGCAGCCGTTCGCGCCGATCAGGCCGTAACGGTTGCCGTCGCCGAATTTGACCGAGACGTTTTCAAACAGGGGTTTAGCCCCGAACTGCATGGTGATGTTAGCTGTAGAGATCAAGTTTTTGTTCCGAAGATTAAGGTAAAAAGATATTAAAGGTAAAAGGCAAAATAGAACGCGGATGACGCTGATAAATATGATAGGCGCAGATAATTAAAGAAAAAATCTTATTGAATCATAATTATCTGCGTCGCCTAGAGGCGCCTACTTTTGGCACCTGCGTTCCATTGTATTTGATGGCGCTATTGTTAACTAAGCCAAATCTCAGGCACTATATTGGCCGTATTTTGCTCGTCGCTGACCCAAATCTGCCCGTCCTGAATGCTGACTTGCAATTGCATGGTACGTTTTACCATCGGTGCGAGTTGATCCGTCGCCTGTTTGGGCAGGTTAATGACTGTCAGGTTTTTAAAGCGTTCCAGCTTGGGTTGTATTTGGTTCCACCAAACAGTATTGCGTCCGCCGTAAGTGTAAACGATGACTTTGTCGGCACGGTTGGACGCTTTGCGGATACGTTTTTCATCCGGCATACCCACGTCAATCCACAATTCAATGTCGTCGGTCAGGCTTTTTTGCCAGAGTTCGGGTTCGTCATCGGTGCTCAGGCCTTTAGTGAATTGCAGCTGTTCATCGGCATTCATCACAAAAGCCAGCAGGCGCACCATCATGCGCTCTTCGGTTTCTGAAGGATGCATAGCAATGGTTAGGTTATGCGATTGATAATAGCCTCTGTCCATGTCTGAAATCTGACAATCGGCTTTATAGATGGTTGACTTAAGCGCCATTAAGCGGTTTTTTACGGTTTGGAAAATAAAGACTTATTCTAACAGATTTTAGTCTTCGAGTGTTTTACAGTAGCAGTTTATCGTCGATGGCTATAAACCGGTCGGCAGAATTAATCAGCGAGGGAGCAGTCAGCGCGGGCACGCCGTAGACTTCTGTCGCCACATGGTAAGTATTTCGAACTTTATCCAATAACAGATCGAAGTCGCCGTCGCCGGATAACAAAATAATCACATCAAACTTGGCGGCATAATCGATTACATCCAACGTAATGCCTACGTCCCAATCGCCTTTTGCGGAACCGTCGCTACGCTGGATGTAAGGTTTCAGTTTAACCTCAAAGCCGATATTCCTGAGTATCTGCTGGAATCCCTGCTGTTTGCTGTCGCCTTTGTCGATTGCATAGGCAAACGCCGCAACCACCTCCCTGTCTGCGGTCGCCTGCGCCCAGAATGCAGCGTAATTGAAATGCCGCTGATAACTTTGCCGGGTGGTGTAATAGATATTCTGCACATCGGCAAAGATGGCGACTTTTTGCATGATTACTTCAGGAATGAACAGCAGTAATCGCTAGGGGTTTTAACTTTCATCGTAAATGCCGCATTGGCAGGCACGTTGAACGATTCGCCGCCTTTGATGCTTTGCCATTCTGTGCCGGGCAATAAAACATCCAGCTCGCCGTCGATGATTTCCATCAGTTCAGGATCGGCGGTGTTGAAAGTATATTCGCCGGGCAACATAAAGCCCAGGGTTTTTGTCGAGCCGTCCGCGAACTTGATAGTCCGGCTGCTGACATTGCCGCCGAAGTAGACATTGGCTTTTTTGACGATGGATACGTTATTGAATTCTGACATGTTAAGTCCTTTATCGGGAATGAGTAAATTAAGGGGCGTCATGATACCAGATTGCCTTGATTTAGCGCAGCTTGTGCTTGCGATTCACAAATATGCTTTGGGGTTGAAGGTTGTGTTTTGAGTTGCGGGGAGTATTGTGAATAGGTGCACTGTTATTGGTATGGGTTTATAAGTGCTACTACGAATTGTTTTTTAAGTATGTCTCAGAAAAAATATAAAATGAGAGTGGAAAGTCATTCTTAAACCATAAAGTAATGAATCACAACGGTGCTGTTATATTCGACATGGATATTTCTCTCTCTGTTAATGAAAGAAAGAGCTGGAGTGAGGGTTTAATAAAAATGTAATCCATGACCGTATGCAGTTTAGATAATAGTTTGTATAACAGGCATCTAAAATCTAAAAGGAATATATCATGAAGAACAACATTAAAGATTTGAAAGGAATTAGAGCAAGAGTAAATTCTGCTGTGCTAGTGCTGATGGTGGTTTTTTGTGTTACCACTCCCACTCATGCTGCAGATTCTCTATATGTTGGCGATCAAAGCGACAATACAGTGAAGCGCTTCGACGCAGACAGTGGAGAGTATCTGGGAGAGTTTATTAAGAAAGGGAATAGTCCGATAAAAGGTTCACGGGGGCTTATTTTTAACTCTGATAGTGATCTGCTGATTTCTAATCAGAATGCTGGAGCCAATAAATCAGGGGAAATTTTGAAACATAGCGGCGTAACCGGGGAGTTTCTCGGGGCACTTGTTCCTCATAATAGCCCAAATGCTCCTTTTGCACCTCGTGGCATTGCCCTAAGCAGCGATATTTTATTTGTCGCCGATACATCAAGTGCTGGGAAAAATAATCCGCCGGGCAAATTAATGACATACACAAAAAATGGAGTATTTCTTGCCGACCTGACGCCCGATCCTATTACTGAGTTTCCGGGAGCTTTTTCTAACGATGAGTTCCATCCTCGAGGTGTTGTACTTGGGCCTGATGGTTTACTCTATGTTTCTGTTACACATGATTTGGACCCTAAAAGCATAAATTTCAACCCATTGGCGGGTTGGATTCTTCGTTTTGACCCCAACAACAACGGAGCTTTTGTTGATGTCTTTGCCAGTAGTAACTCAGGAGATGAATGTGCCAAACATCTCCATCGCCCTGAGGGTTTAGTGTTCAGCCCTAACGGGGAGCTTTATGTCACTGCTTTCCGCGCAGACTCCAGCGACACGGACAAGATTTTGATCTTCGATAGTACAGGGGCGTGCGTAGACCAGATCGCCCTTGATGAGCCTGGCAATATCCGTGCTTTTGCTCAGGCTTTACTTTTTGGTCCGGCCAACCAGGCTGGTGAGTCCCTTTTTATCCCGATTAGCGGTGGTGGCCCTGATACGGGAGCGGTACGTCGTTATAATGTTACTACCAAAACTTTCAGCAATTTTGTACTTCCAGTTTCATTGGGCGGATCATTAGGAGAGGGGTGGTATCTTACTTTTGAAGGTACCGATCCCGGAACTTTAGGTTATATTCCTCCATCGAATTGAATGAAAAAGAGGGTAGTCAGTTCGAATATTGGGGTTAAGTTTACCTAATAATCACTTCATGAAAAGTGTGGCATAAGATCCCATACTTTTCACAAATCAAGGGGCGCTGGTTAATCTAATTTCGCTACCTGTTGAAGTATTATCTGTTGTGGCGAATAGCAAACAACCGATAGTATTTAGCGCAGAGTGTGATAGATCGAGGTAAGCTTATGAATCACAAAAAGCTTAGGTGCTGTATCTTTGAGTTCGGTGCTGTAGATAATGTTAACTTCAAAGTGTTCGTTATCCAATTGCTCGCACCAGTTTTTGACTTGATCGGTTTCCAGGTCGCCGCCTTGGTGGCCGGGATAGGCCAGCACGGTGATGATGCCGTTGACCGCCAAAATCCGGCTGGCGATAGTTAAGGCTATTAATGTGGAATCGGTAAGTGTGATGATGCTTTTGTCGCCGCCCGGCAGATAACCCAGATTAAACATGATCGCGCGGATTTTGCCGTGAAGATGCGCGGGGATTTTTTCGTCCATGTCGGTATGGCTGCCATGAATCAAGGTCAGGCAATCCAGCAATCCCGTTTGCCGGAATTTCTTGTGAGTTGAATCGATAGCCGCCTGTTGAATATCGAAGCCGTAAACATGGCCCGATAAGCCGACTTGTCCGGCTAGGAACACGGTATCGTGGCCGTTGCCGACCGTTGCGTCGATCGCAGTGTCGCCGGGGTGGAGTATGTCCCGGATTAAGTCATGTGCTGTGTTAACCAGTGAAATGCGTTTCATAAGTTGATTATTGGAGTGCAGGCTTTGCCTACAGGGATGTAGGTAAGGGGCGTGAGCAGGAGCGGAAGCTTTGCCTGCACGGGCAAGCAAAGCTTGCACTCCCTATAGCGTTGAATATCGCAAACTTGGGATAAGGGAGCGCCGTTTAATAAAACATCGGCAAAATGCCGGCTGTACCAAGGTATCTGTAAACTGCCTTTGGCGCCGAAGCCGTTGAAAATAGCCATGTTGTCATGCTCGGGGTGATGTCCGATAAAAGGCTGTCTGTCTCGGGTACAAGGCCGGATATTGGCTTGGTGGTTGACTAAGGTTACACCAGTCAAAGCAGGGGCGATTTGGTTCAGTGCATTTAATAAGGCGCTTTTGCCTTGTTCGGTGGTTTGGGTATCCAGGTTTTCCCGGTCGAAGGTCGCGCCGATTTTGATCTTTCCGGCGTTTAATGGGATCAGCCAGTTGCCGTGATTGAGTATTTTATCGGGCAAGTCGGTTTGGTGTTCCAACGTTAGAATCTCGCCTTTGGCCGGTTGGAAAGGCAGCCAGGAAAACCAGGGGTTTTGTGTTCCCTGATGGCCTTCGCAAAAAATGATTTGCTTGGGGCAAATGTCCTGCCAACGCAAAGACGGTTGCAGCTGTACGTCCCGGTAATCAAAATCAGCCTGCCTGTAACTGTCGTTGGCAATGAAAAACGCTTTCAAGCAATTTAATAGCGGCCGGGTTAATAAGTAACCGGTTTGTTTTTGTTCCAGGAAACCGAACGGTGTTGCAAGAGGGTTGACGGCGCTACCCGGTGGCAGGATGTCGCCCAGGTAGGCTTGATAATCGGGGCTGTTAAGGCGTTTGCCGGCGTTTTTAAATTCGTTGTCGCTACGGAAAAGCCGCAGCATCGGTTTTTCTATATAAAACGCTTGTTGGAAAAAATCGGCTAATTGCGAGTAGCAGTGTTTTGCTGCCGGTAACAGCGCATCGACATCGGCGGATTTGACAAAGCGCATGCCGGTGATTGGGTTAATCAGACCCGCTGCAACCTGCGAGGCGTTTTCGCGGCCGTTATCAACGACGACGACTTTGCAGCCGCGTTGTATCAGTTCCCAAGCTAGTAGGCTGCCGGAGAGTCCTTGGCCGATGATTAAGTAGTCGATCATGATTGTTGGTTATCCGTAGGAGCGGGCCATGCCCGCGATTGACATAAGCCAATATTTCACAATCGTTGCCGAAATATCGCGGGCATGGCCCGCTCCTACTCTTATTTAGCTGTTAACGCTACGCCTTTAAAACAAATTCCATCCCAGCCGTATTGCATGAAATTCCTGATGTTCTGGTGACCTGTGCCGTTTGGGTCGTTTAAAACATCTACCCGGTAATAGTCGCCGAACAGGTTTAATGTCTGTTGTGGATCAAGCCCGTGGAGTTGGGCGAAGGCGAAAATCTTGCAAGAGCCTTCATTAGTACCCGCCTGATTGATTAATAACAGTTCACCCAGGCCGTTGCTAAACTCGGTGGCTTGGTAATGGTAATTTTCAGTAATGACCGCAATGGTTTCATCAAAACCGACAGCTTTATTATTTGTTATTTTTTCAAGAAAAGATGCAAGTGACATGGGCAAGGCTCAAGGGTTAGCGGAGTAATCCGGAAATCTTTTTAAATTCAGGGTGAGTCGAACCTTTGACCCATTCGAACAATACCGATTCATAATTAGTAATGGTCGCGCCTTGTTGCTGCATACGCTGCAAGGCATAGAATTTATGTTCTGCTTTGCGTGAGCAGATCGCGTCTTCAACGACATGCACTTGATAGCCGAAATTTATCAATTCCAACGCGGTTTGCAATACGCAAACATGCGCTTCCTGACCGACCAGTATGATTTGCTTGCGATCAGCATTAGCTACGGTGTCAGTAAAGCCGTCAGCCGCACAGCAGGAAAAACCGGTCTTGTCAAAAATCAGGGTGTCTTCGGACAATATGTCGGTAATGGAGGTATCTGTCGGACCCAAGCCTTTGGGATATTGCTCGGTCAACAACACCGGGATGCTTAAATATCCGGCAGCCTCAACCAGACTGCCGACATTGGCTGTCATTAGTTCGGCATCTTGCTCAGGCATGGCCGCTGATAGTTTTGTCTGCAAATCGACGACGATCAGCAGGCTGTTTTTTACCGACAGGATGTTAGGGTGTGTGGTCATTTTAATTTGAAGGAAAAGGTTAGGGGAAGAAGGCTAAAGGCTAAGGGCAAAAGGCTAAAAAACACATCCTTCGCCTTTTGCCTTGCGCCTTTAGCCTTTTTTCATAATCCGTGCTTTTTCGCGTTGCCAATCACGGTCCTTTGAAGCAGCGCGCTTATCATGTAATTGCTTGCCTTTTGCCAGCCCGATTTCCAGTTTGGCTCTACCGTTTTTCCAGTACATGGACAACGGAATCAACGTGTAGCCTTTGCGTTCGACGGAGCCGATCAGCTTGTTGAGCTCATGACGGTTCAGCAACAGCTTTTTAGCGCGAATAGCGTCCGGGTTGACATGGGTTGATGCCGACAGCAGAGGCGAAATATGTGCGCCGGACAACCAGGCTTCGCCCCGTTTTATCGCCACATAACTCTCTTTGAGTTGAACGCGGCCATCCCGCAAGCTTTTAACTTCCCATCCTTCCAAAACCATTCCCGCTTCAAACCGCTCCTCAATCGAATACTCAAAAGTAGCTTGGCGATTGACGGCAATAGTGGCGTTTTGCTGTTTGTTATTTTTCTTGGACTTTTTGTCGGCCATAGATTTTTAAACTGACGTAAAGGAATAATTTTGTTATTTTACTCGATATTACTAACTGATGTTATGCAATAACCGGAAAAGTTCGCCACGAAAGACGCATCCTTGGCGATTTTATAATTATAAAGTTTTACAGGCACACAAATGACGGATACAAAAAAATCAATTCATGGCGAATGGTCTTCACGTTTCGCCTTTATCCTGGCCGCTACCGGCTCCGCAGTCGGTCTGGGTAATATTTGGAAGTTTCCGTATATTACCGGAGAAAACGGCGGCGGGGCCTTTGTTATCGTCTATTTGCTGTGCGTGTTGTTGATCGGCATTCCTATTATGATGGCGGAAACCATGTTAGGGCGTCGCAGCAGACAGAATCCCATTAATACCATGGTAACCCTGGCCGACGAAGCCGGAGCCGATAAAAACTGGCATTATTTAGGCTGGATGGGTGTTATTGCCGGCTTTTTAATACTCTCTTATTACAGTGTTATCGCGGGCTGGGCTTCGGCTTATGTGTTAAAGGCCTTGACCGGCAGTTTTTTCGGCGCCGATGCAATAACAATAAAAGGGCTTTTCGATCATTTTATGGCTAGTCCGGTGCAGTTAACTTTCTGGCATAGTCTGTTCATGTTGGCAACCATGTTGATCGTGGTGCGCGGCGTAAATACCGGCCTAGAGAAAGCCGTGCGTTTTTTAATGCCGAGCCTGTTTGTGCTGCTGATACTAATGGTGGCTTATGCAATGACCTTCGATGAATATTATGATCAAGGTATTAAATTCTTATTCACGCCCGACTTTAGCAAGTTGACCGCTAACGGTGTATTGACTGCAATGGGACATGCTTTCTTTACCCTGAGTTTAGGCATGGGCGCGATCATGATTTACGGTTCTTATTTGCCGAAAGATGTGTCGATTGCCAAAACCGTTTATTTGATTGCAGGCACCGATACGGTGGTTGCCTTATTGGCGGGTATTGCCATTTTTCCGATTGTTTTTGCGGCTGGATTGGAACCTGCGTCAGGTCCCGGTCTTATCTTTCAAACCTTGCCGATTGCTTTCGGCAACATGACCGGCGGCTGGTTATTCGGCATATTGTTTTTTGTGATGCTGGTGTTCGCGGCCTTGTCTTCGTCGATCTCGTTAATCGAGCCGGCTGTTGCGTGGTTGGTTGAAAATAAAGATATGAGCAGGCAACAAGCCTGTATCTGGTCAGGATTGATAACTTGGCTATTGGGATTGGGTACTATTTTTTCATTTAATGTCTGGTCCGGGTTTAAGGTTTTCGACAGGACTATTTTTCAATTGTTGGATTATCTAACCGCCAATTTGATGTTGCCTATCGGCGGTTTTTGCATTGCCGTGTTCGCGGGTTGGATCATGAAACGGCAACACACCGAGCATGAACTGGACATGCCTGATGCGCTCAGCTATCAAGTATGGCGGTTTTTAATTTGCTATGTGTCTCCCACTGCCGTGTTTTTTGTATTTTTGCATGTGGTCGGAGTTCTTTAAGCATGACCGTTGTACAAAAAAGCGCTCTGGTCAAATTTTCAGCCCAGCAGATGTTTGACTTGGTTAACAACATTGAAGCTTATCCTGAGTTTTTGCCTTGGTGCAGCGGCAGTCGAATCATTAAACGAGAAGATGACTTTGTTGAAGCTGAGTTGTTGATTTCCAAAGGCGGCTTTAAAAAAGCCTTTTCGACCCGGAACAAGATTGATAAAGGCCGCAGCATGACGCTCTCGCTGCTGAACGGCCCGTTTTCTTCTCTGGAAGGAAAGTGGGAATTTTTACCGCTACGCGAGGATGCCAGCAAAATTTCCCTGGATCTGGAGTTTGAAATGTCAGGCAAGCTGGCAAATCTGGCTTTCGGCGCAGTCTTTAACCAGATCTGCAACACCATGGTGAGTTCGTTTACCGCACGGGCCAAAGCCGTTTATGGTTAATGTCGAAGTGGTCTACGCCAAGCCCGAAGAGCAGGTGATAGTCACGCTGGCAATGGAGGAGGGTGCGACTGTTGAAGCTGCGATAAAAGCCTCGGGGCTGCTGGATCTTTTCCCTGAGATTGTCTTGTCCGAACTTAAGGCGGGCATTTTTGGCGTAGCCTGTAAACTGGATCAGCCTGTTAAAGAGGGGGATAGAATAGAAATTTATCGGCCTTTGCTCCATGACCCTAAAGAGGCTCGGCGGCAGCGGGCTTTGAAGGGGGGATGAATATTTGTTCCGGAAATCATGAAAATTTCACATGGCATTCTGTTCGAAAAGGTAAGGTAATAATGATAGAAAATGAGGTTGAGTTGGAAATAGATAGCTGTGTATATACAGTGAATTACCTTCTTGATGAAAACAGGCTTTATGTTTACTATGAAGGCGAGGAAAAAGGTCAAACACAAGTTAACGGAATTAGCCCAGTGTCCGCATCAAGAACGTTTATGAAAGCATTTTTGAACAAAAGAGCTTTATAAAACAAGCGCATCAATCACGAAAGATGAGCTCGACTTTGTTAAGTATATTCTATGCACTAATCAATAATTTTAATGAATAGTGAGA
>NZ_SCTW01000110.1 GCF_004322395.1 Methylobacter sp. | reverse complement strand
GCTGATTTAAATATCATTTGATGGGTTTGTTAATCGTGCAGGGTGTAGATCGAGTTAGTGTAATGTTTCGGACAAACCAAGAACCGTAGCTTGGGCACGGCCTTGGCTTTTTCGTATGTTTATACTTATTGGCAGAAGATGCTTACCTCTACAGATGGCTGTATAAACTCATATATTGTTTAGCGCTTTTGCTCCATGAGTAGTCTTTTTGCATACCATTGATTTGTAGCTGTTTCCAGGTTTTAGGGTAACTGTATAAGATCAGCGAGCGTTTAATTGCTTCCATCAATGCACCGGGGCTTGCTTCATTGAAAACAAGGCCTGTTGCGGTATTGTTGTTCAGCGATTCAGGAACGGTATCGACGACGGTATCGGCCAAGCCGCCGGTTTTTCTGACTATGGGAATGGTGCCGTAGCGTTGGCTGTATATCTGGTTTAAGCCGCAGGGCTCAAAGCGCGAAGGCATCAGGAAAATATCTGCGCCCGCTTCAATCAGATGGGCCAGCGTTTCGTTATAACCAATGACGATCGATATTTTGTCGGGATAATCCTCGGCAAAATTAAGCAAGCGCTGTTCGAAATCTTTGTTACCGTTGCCTAGCAGTACAAATTGCAGCGGGTGGGTCAGCATCTCGGGAAGACATTCCAGTATTAGGTCGATACCTTTTTGTTCTACTAAACGACTGATAAGCGCGAAAACAGGAATATTTTTATCAACGGGCAGGGATAACCTTTCCTGTAGCTCTGCTTTATTGAGCGATTTTTTATCCAGCGTTAAGTGATTAAAGGGTTGACTGATATTGGTGTCGGTTTCAGGATTCCAGTGATCGATATCTATGCCATTAATAATGCCGCTCAGAAAGTCGTTTCGGTAGCTTAACAAACCTTCCAGGCCATAGCCAAACTCGGCGGTTTGGATTTCCTTGGCGTAAGTCGGACTAACGGTAGTGATGCGGTCTGAATAAACCAGCCCGCCCTTGAGGAATGACAGCATGTCATGAAACTCAATACCGTACGGATTCCAAAGTTGGCCGGGCAGATTTAAAGAGAGATAAGTCGTTCTCGAGAACATTCCCTGATAGGCCATGTTATGTATGGTAAAAACGGTAGCAGGCCGGTTGTATTCCAAAGATAGCAGAGCGGGCACCAGTCCGCTTTGCCAGTCATTGCAGTGCACGATGTCGGGTCTCCAATCCAAATAGCTCCGGTTCATCGCAACTTCTACCGTGACACGGCAAAATAGGGCAAAACGTTCCGCGCTGTTCGCCCAAGGCTTGCCCTGTTCATCAACATACGGATTGCCCGGAAAGTTAAAGAATTCCGGGCAATCTACCAGCCACACGGTGACATCGGTACCCGGTAACCGGGTTTCCAGAATATTTACGGCATAATTGTTTACATGGACTGTGCTTAGGTAGCGAACTTCTTCGGTCGTTTTGATGGACTGATAATTTGGCATGATAATGCGCACATCTTCACCCAATTCCAATAACGCTTTGGGCAGACTGCCTGAAACATCAGCCAACCCCCCTGTTTTAATCAGGGGATGGGCTTCACTGGTGACAAAAAGTATTTTTTTCATTTACCTTGGTTGTTAGTTTTTATTAATGGTAATTGCTTAGCAGATGTTAGGCTTGTCATGGAATATCGGATGATATTTTCAAGGCTAAAGGCTAAAGGCTAAAGGCTAAAAATTGGAATGCTTTTTAAATTTAGATGCAAACTTTTTCGCCCTTCGCCCTTCGCCCTTCGCCCAAAACCTATAATTTCAAAATCACTGCCCCTAGAGGCGGCAAGGTCAGGCTGATAGAGTGGGGTTGATTCATCCATGCTGTAGGTTCTGACAATGCCATGCCGTTACCGACATTACTGCCGTCGTAATAACCGGAATCGGAATTGAATATTTCCGTATAAGTGCCTGCCATAGGCACACCGATCCGGTATTGCTCACGGGTCACCGGGGTAAAGTTGAGCACGACAATCAAGTCTTCATGCTCGGTTTTGCGCCGATAGCTGATGATGGATTGTTGTACATCATGGCAATCGATCCAATCGAAACCTTGATAATCAAAGTCGTGCTGATATAAGGCAGGATGTTTTTTATAGAGTTGATTCAGGTCTTTTATCAGCGATTGAACGCCCTTGTGATGCGGATAGTCCAGAACATACCAATCCAGTGCTTTGTTGAAATTCCATTCGGTGCCTTGCCCGAATTCGCAGCCCATAAACAGCAGTTTTTTGCCTGGATAAGTATACATCAAGGCATAAAGCAGCCGAAGATTAGCAAAGCGCTGCCATTCATCCCCCGGCATTTTGCTGACCAGCGAGCCTTTGCCATGCACCACTTCATCGTGAGAAAAAGGCAGGCAGAAGTTTTCGGTAAACGCATAGAGCATACCGAAAGTAAGTTGGTCATGGTGATACTTGCGATGTATCGGTTCCTGGCTCATGTAAGCTAGCGTGTCATGCATCCAACCCATATTCCATTTCATCGAAAAACCCAGTCCACCGGTCCAGGTCGGCCGGGTTACCTGCGGCCAGGATGTGGATTCTTCAGCCATCATCACTGTGCCGGGATGCTGTTGATGAGTGACGGTATTTAGATCTCTTAAAAAATCGATCGCTTCCAGATTCTCGTTGCTGCCATACATATTGGGAATCCAGTCATTATCGTTGCGGGAATAATCCAGATACAACATGGAGGCGACGGCATCGACCCGCAGGCCATCAAGATGGAATTCCTCCAGCCAAAAAATTGCGCTGGACAGCAAAAAGTTTTTAACCTCATTGCGGCCATAATTATAAATTAATGTGCCCCAATCGCGGTGTTCGCCCTTGCGGGGGTCTTCGTGTTCATAAAGCGCGCTGCCGTCAAAACGGGCCAGCGCAAAGCTGTCTTTGGGAAAATGGGCGGGAACCCAATCCAAAATCACGCCGATGCCGTTTTGATGGCAGATGTCGATAAAATAGCGAAAATCGTCCGGTGTGCCGTGACGGCTGGTCGGGGCAAAATAGCCGGTTGTTTGATAACCCCAGGAGGCATCTAGAGGGTGCTCGGTCACCGGCAATAATTCAATATGGGTAAAGCCCATTTCCTTGACGTATTCAACCAGCTCGACAGCCAGCTCACGGTAATTGAGGAAGTTGCCTAGATGATCACGCCGCCAGGAGCCTAAGTGAACCTCGTAGATAGACATAGGCTCATGCAGCCAATTATGGCCGACACGTTCATCCATCCATTGCCGGTCCTGCCAAATATAGCTGTTTTCATGAACCACGATTGACGAGGTATTGGGACGGAACTCAAACTGCTGACCATAAGGGTCGGTTTTTAACAGAATTTCATGGGTGTTGCGATTTAGTATCTCAAATTTATAGTAACAACCGGCCTGCAAGTTCGGCACGAATAGTTCCCAGATACCGCTACCGCCTAAGCTGCGCATTGGATTACAACGCCCATCCCAGCGATTAAAATCGCCTACCACGCTGACCCGTCCGGCATTGGGCGCCCAGACTGTAAACAAAACACCGTCAATTCCATCAACGGTATGCAAATGCCCGCCCAGTTTTTGGTAAATATGCCAGTGCTTGCCTTCACCGAATAGATGCTGGTCGAACTCCGGTAACTGGGCGCCGAAATCATAAGGGTCATAGTTCTCGTGACTGTAGCCGCTCTTATCGATCCATGACAATTGATAATGTTCTGGCAATTGTTCATGTTCGGCGTTATATTCAAAAAAGTCTGTATCAGGTAGCCGGTTTAAAACAGCGCCGTTATGGCTAAAGCGCACTGTTTCTGCATAAGGCAGATACACTTTAACCTGAATATGGTTGTTCTTGAGATGGCGACCTAAAACTGAAAAAGGATCATGATGTCTGGCTTCCATGATTTTTAGAGCATCTGAATCAAGTGCGTTTGTCACCAAGGATGGTGTGTATCCCGCAAGCCCTTCTGGAACAGGCTCGGTATTAGATTGCTTTTTCACTATGAATAGCCTCAGCGTAATGGAATAATAGTTGCGCGAATGTTACCAAACACATCAAGAGTTGTCAGTCTATTCCACATGGAGATGAAAAATGTCAGTGTCAAGCAATCAGAAGTATGATCATAATATCAGTCATTTAACTCGCAACACTATTGCACTCATATTAGCTGGCGGTCGCGGTTCAAGGTTAATGAATATGACTGATTGGCGCGCCAAGCCGGCAGTGCCTTTTGGGGGCAAATTCCGGATTATCGATTTCCCCCTGTCGAACTGCATGAATTCCGGTATACGTAAGATTGGTATTTTAACTCAATACAAAGCAGATTCATTGATCAGGCATATTCAGCAAGGCTGGGGATTTTTGCGTGGTGAATTTAGTGAATATGTGGATTTGATGCCCGCTCAGCAACGGCACGATGAGAATTCCTGGTATTTAGGAACTGCCGATGCGGTTTTTCAAAATATCGATATTCTGCGCAGCCGCAATCCTGAATATATTTTAGTGTTGGCCGGCGATCATATTTATAAAATGGATTATGGCGCTATGCTTGCCGATCATGTTGAAAAAAATGCCGACTTAACGATAGGCTGTATAGAAGTATCGCTACAAGATGCAACGGCTTTTGGCGTGATGGATGTCGATGAAAACCGGCGAGTCCGGGCTTTTGTGGAAAAACCGGAGCATCCTCCTCTTATGCCGGGCCGAACCAACACTGCGTTGGCGTCCATGGGGATTTATGTTTTCAATGCCCGCTTCCTGTTTGAACAATTACTCAAAGATGCGGACACCAAAGGCTCAACCCGTGATTTCGGTAGAGACATTATTCCTGCCGTTATCGATAAATATATTGCCAATGCCTATCCCTTTTTGGATTTGCAAAGCGGGGAACAAAGTTACTGGCGCGATGTAGGCACTATAGACGCATACTGGTCGGCCAATATGGAATTGATTGGGGTAAATCCGAATTTGAATTTATACGATAAAACCTGGCCTATATGGACTTATCAAGAACAAACACCGCCCGCTAAATTTGTTTTTGATAACGATGACCGGCGAGGACAGGCTGTGGACTCTATGGTTTCAGGAGGCTGTGTGATTTCCGGAGCAAAAGTCAGGCATTCTTTGTTATTCTCGAATGTCCGCGTTAATTCATACACAACGTTGGAGGACACTATTGTTTTGCCCGAAGTTAATATCGGTCGTCATTGCCGCATTACTAAAGCCATTATAGAGAAAGGCTGCGAAATTCCGGAAGGCACTATCATTGGTGAAAATAAAGCGGAAGATGCAAAAAAATTTCATGTGAGTCCGGGTGGAGTCGTTTTGGTTACTACGGATATGCTGGGGCAAAAAAGGCACTACGTCAGATAAAAGTTACGAGGTTTTGGAATGAACTGTTACCGTTAAAAATGGAAAAATAAAATCGTATGTTAGACAAAAACAAGTTGAAATTAGTCTTGTGCTGGCACATGCATCAGCCGGAATATAGAGATTTACAAACAGGGGAATTTAAGTTGCCTTGGACGTATCTGCATGTTATCAAAGACTATATCGATATGGCGGCGCATCTGGAAACCGTGCCTAAGGCCAAAGCGGTGGTGAATTTTGCTCCTATACTGCTGGAACAAATTGAGGAGTATGCCCGGCAAGTCAACGGCTATTTGCATGATCGCATCCTGATCAGCGATCCTTTACTGGCGGCGCTGGTTGATCCCAGCATTCCGTCAGATCCCGAACAGCGTATGAAGCTGGTTAAAGACTGTATGCGGGCGAACAGGGAGAGACAGATAAACCGTTATCCGGCTTTTAAAAGATTAATTGAAATGGCCGATTGGCTTGAACATCATTATGACTCTTTAAATTATGTCAATTCACAATTTATCAGCGATATTCTGGCTTGGTATCATTTGATTTGGATGGGAGAAACAATAAAGTTAACGGATAGTCGAATAAAGCGTTTGATAGAGAAAGGTTCCGGTTTTACCCTGCACGACAGGATTGAAATTGTGGAAGTCATTGCCGAGCAGCTGAGCAGCGTTATTTGTAGATATAAGGCATTAGCCAGAAAGGGACAGGTTGAGCTTTCTGTGACGCCTTATGCCCATCCAATCCTGCCGCTTTTGTTGGATTTGAGTTCTACCCACGAGGCGATGCCGAATGCCCCTTTGCCGGAATTGGATACCTATCCGGGTGGAGCAGAACGGGTAAACTGGCATCTTGAGAAAGGCGTACAAACTTTTAAACGGTTATTCGGCTTTAAGCCTAAAGGATGCTGGCCTTCAGAGGGCGGTATCAGTGACCAGACATTGAAAATGTTGGGCGATTTCGGCTTTGACTGGACCGCGAGCGGCGGCTCAGTACTGCATAATAGTTTAAGTCTTGCTGAAAATGCCAAACAATTAGGAATTCATCATCCTTTTAAGCTTGAAAAAACCGACATAGCCTGTTTTTTTCGGGATGATGGGTTATCTGATCTTATCGGTTTTGAGTACTCCAAATGGCATGCCGACGATGCAGTTGGCGACTTGATTCACCATCTGGAAAATATTGTTGACCATAATTCAGGCGATAAGGTGGTTTCAATTATCATGGATGGAGAGAATGCCTGGGAATATTTTCCAGCAAACGGTTATTATTTTCTCAATGCCTTATATCAACGGCTGGCAGATCATCCGAATATTGAGCTAACCACTTTCTCGGAATGTCTGCAAAATGTTCAAGTTAAACCGCTGGCCAGAATGGTTGCGGGCAGTTGGGTTTACGGTACTTTTTCGACTTGGATAGGCGATGCGGACAAGAACCGAGGTTGGGATATGCTGGGTGACGCTAAATGGACATTTGACAAGGTAATCTCAACCGGCAAATTAACGGATAAGCAAGTCCAGCAAGCTGAGCTTCAATTAGCAGTTTGTGAGGGGTCAGACTGGTTTTGGTGGTTTGGGGATTATAATCCTGGGGAAGCAGTCAGTAACTTTGAAAAACAATTCCGGCTTAACTTGGCTAATCTTTATAGGCTACTGGAAGAAGAGCCTCCCGCTTATTTGGCGATGTCGTTTACGCAGGGTTCCGGTGCTCCTGCTATGGGAGGCGCCATGCGGCCAGGCGTAGAACTTGCGTAACGCTAATACTAAAAAATAACACACGGATGATACAGATTAGGCTGATAAGCACCAACAATCCGTTTAAATCCGTTCGATCTGTATAAATAGCCGCAATAAAAGAGAGATCACTGAGCGTGAATGACATCTTAAATAAACGCCGTGCCGGTATTCTGCTTCATATTACATCGTTACCGGGTGCGGGTCCTCAGGGCGATTTAGGGCAGGAAGCTTTTAACTTTGTAAAATTTCTGCATGATACCGGAGTAAGTGTATGGCAGGTTTTGCCTTTAGGCATGACTCATGCGGATAACTCCCCTTATCAGTGCCTGTCTGCTCACGCCGGTAATCCCGTATTAATTAATATGGATTGGTTGGTGAAGCAAGGTTGGTTGCAGCATTCCGATAAGCGTGAGGTGTACGCAGGAAACGGCGCTACAGCATGTCACATGACAAAAGCTTACTCTGGATTCTTGGAACGTGCAGAGCAAAAGGATAAGGATGATTTTGAGCGCTTTTGTCAGGCAAAGGCGTTCTGGCTTGATGATTTTGCTTTGTTTCTGGCGCTTAGACTTGAATTTAATCAGCAATGCTGGAATCAGTGGCCTGAGCATTTTAAGGAAAGGGATGAAAAAGCAATAAAAGAAGCGCGTCGCCGCCTAAAAACGCAAATTGAATGCATTAAATTCGAGCAATATGTGTTCTTCCGGCAATGGCTGGAATTAAAAGCTTATGCGAACCGGCACGGCGTGTTTTTGTTTGGCGACATTCCTATTTTTGTGTCTTACGACAGTGCTGATGTTTGGGCGCATCGAGATATTTTTAAACTCGATCAATCAGGAGAAATGTCTGTCGTGACGGGGGTGCCCCCCGATTATTTTTCTGAAACAGGTCAGCGCTGGGGGAATCCGCACTATAACTGGGATCATTTAATAAAAACCGGGTTTCATTGGTGGGTCGACAGGATGAAGACCCAGCTTGAGCTGTTCGACATTATCCGGATCGATCATTTCCGGGGGCTTGAGGCGGCTTGGGAAATACCTGCAAACGAAGAAACTGCACAGAATGGGGCGTGGGTTAAGGCGCCTGGCAAAGCGTTATTGAATGCAATAAAGGTCGAGCATGGTTCGATTCCGTTAGTTGCTGAGGACTTGGGGATTATTACTCCCGAAGTCGAAGAGTTAAGGGATGAGTTTGATTTGCCGGGCA
Organism: Methylobacter sp.; assembly: GCF_004322395.1. Lineage (GTDB taxonomy): Bacteria > Pseudomonadota > Gammaproteobacteria > Methylococcales > Methylomonadaceae > Methylobacter_A. The sequence continues at coordinate 70,672 of NZ_SCTW01000110.1, read as the reverse complement.
TGAAGATTTTGCAGTTTGCATTTGGCGACGGTCCCGATAATCCTTATTTGCCCGACAATTATGAAAAAAACTGCGTTGTTTATACCGGTACTCATGATAATGACACGACCTTAGGTTGGTTACAGGGTATTGGCAATAATGAGAAAAGCCACATTTACGATTACCTCGGCAGTCCGGCAATGCCATTGCATTGTGCGCTGATTCATGCTGCATTGGCTTCGGTTGCTAATCTTGCGGTAATTCCGATGCAGGATATTTTGGAGCTGGGTTCCGAGCATCGTATGAATATCCCAGGTACTATGGAAGGTAATTGGAGGTGGCGTTTTCAATGGGATCAGCTGTCACATGAGCGGGCGGGCAGGTTCGCGTATCTGGTTGGATTATTTAACCGTAAATAATGGGGCAACCGGTCTCGTTGTCGCCCCTGATTAAATATTAACCGGGATTAATCGTCGTCTTCACGAACAGCCTGCTTAGTAAGCGGTAGCAACGGAAAGTTGTAACTGCTCAGAATGGTTCGAATCTTATCTGCGTTCTTTGCTATCAACTTATCCAGGGCTTCTTTTCTTTCTTTGTCGCCTTTGCGCACGCCCATCGCCATAGCAAAATCAAATTTCATGTCGGGCGCTGATTTCATCGGAATCATTGAGTAACTGTTTTTCGAACTTTGTGAGGCGACATAACTCGCCATAGGTCCCCACAGAATAACCATATCGATTTTCTTCGCTTTAAGGTCCTTCTCTATTTGCATCGCTACATTATTTTCACTGTCGCCTGACATTGATTGATAGGGAATGCCCACGTCGAGTAGATCATTTTTCTGCATCCAGATTGTTCCTGGTCCACGGTCAAACATCGCGATTTTTAATGATTTTTGTCTTTGCAAAGGCAAATCGGCTAGTTGGTCTGCATCGGTAATATCATCCCAACCACGTCCTTTTGCGATTAAAAGTACATAAGTTGATTTGTAGTAGGGCGTGGTTGTTAAGGTGAGGTCGTAATCTGCCGGGACGCCCATAACGACGTCGCATTTATATTCGTTAGTTTCGACATCGCTTTCTTTTAACGGTGCATTTAAAGTGTTGCGGATAAAGCCGAGACGTTGCGGAAGCCATGTGTATTCAATCGTTTGTCCAAGTTCTTTGGCAAAAAGTTCGGCGATTTTATTTTCAAAACCGTCTTTGTTTTTCGTGGAGTAAGGCGGATTCAGCGGGTCGGCGCAAACTTTGAATTTTTCTTCAGCTGAGGCAGTAAAGCTGCATGCAGCTAGAAGCAAGATGGCGAAGCATGTTGTATGTTGAGGTAAGGTCCTCATTAATATCTCCTAAGCGTATCAAACAATAAGGCATGATAGTTTACTGTATAAACAGGCAAAAAAAAGCCCCGGTTGATAAATCAACCGGGGCTTTCAATACAATCTAAAAAATCAGATCGATTTAGTTACTGGGTAATGTGAATACAGTTAATGTACCGCCCAGTTTAGTGAAGGAGCTTAAGCTTCTGTATGCACCCACAGCGCCCAAACCTTCAGAGTTTGAGTTTGCTTCACCAGTGTCAAGGCCGGCAGCGATACCGATACCTGCCCAGCCGCCGATACCGGAAAGAACGCCAACATATTGCTTGCCGCCGAATTCCCAAGTATTAACGTTACCGATGATGCCGGAAGGTGTTTTGAACTTATACAGTTCTTTACCTGTTTTAGCGTCAACCGCTTTCAGGTAGCCTTCCAGAGTGCCGTAGAATACTACGCCGCCCGCAGTTGCAACAGAACCTGACCAAACAGAGAATGGTTCTTTGTTAGACCAAACGATTTTGCCTGTTTTGGCGTCGTAAGCTGTGAACTGACCCAGGTTGGTTGTATTGTCAGGTTTACCAGTCATAACGTCTGCACCGGCAGGCATCATGGTTAAAGTAGCACCAACATAAGGTTGACCTGCTGTGTAAGATACTTCGAATGGTTCGTAGTCCATGCACAGGTGGTTACCTGAAATGTAGAACAAGCCGGTTTGTGGAGAGTAAGAAACAGGTTGTTGGTTTTTACTTCCTAACGCAGCAGGGCAAGCGCCTTGTGTGTTAACGTCTTCGCCGTTTTGCTCAGTAGAGTATTTAGATACAACTTGTGGACGACCGGTGTTCATGTCGACATGAGTTGCCCAGTTAACTGATTTGTCGAATTTTTCAGCAACAAGCAGTTCACCGGTTTCACGATCTAAAGTGTAGCCAAAACCGTTACGGTCGAAATGCACGATAGTTTTGTGCATTTTGCCTTTAACTTCTTGGTCAACCAGGACTGTTTCGTTGATACCGTCATAATCCCACTCATCGTGCGGAGTCATTTGGTAAACCCATTTAACAGCACCGGTGTCAGCATCACGAGCCCATAATGACATGGACCATTTGTTGTCGCCTGGACGTTGTACTGGGTTCCATGTAGATGGGTTGCCTGATCCGTAATAGACCAAGTTTAATTTTGGATCATAGCTGTACCAGCCCCAAGTAGTACCACCGCCGATTTTCCATTGGTCGCCTTGCCAAGTGCTTATGCTTGAGTTTTCGCCAACAGGAGCAACTTTGCCGTCTTTCCAGGTAGTAGTTTTCTTGGAGTCGATCAGGGTGTCTTTATCTGGACCCATGCTGTAGCCTTTCCAGACTAACTCACCAGTGTTGATATTGTAAGCCGCTAAGAAACCGCGAACACCAAATTCACCGCCGGAGATACCGGTTAAAACGGTATCTTTAACAACTAACGGTGCAGATGTATTGGTCATGCCCAATTTAGGGTCGCCGTTTTGTACGCTCCATACGCGTTTGCCGGTTTTAGCGTCCAACGCGGTCAAAACGGTATCGGATTGTTGTAAGAATATTTTGCCGTTACCATAAGCCAAACCACGGTTTACAGTATCGCAACACATAACCGGAATAGTTACATCAGCATCTTGTGTTGGTGTAAATTCCCAGATTACAGATTGAGTTTTTTGGTCAATTGCGTAAACAGTGTTAGGAAAAGGCGTGTGAATGTAAAGAATATCATTAACAACCAAGGGGCCGCCTTCGTGTCCACGCAAGACACCGGTAGAAAAAGACCAGGCTGGTTGCAAGTTCTTCACGTTAGTAGCGTTGATTTCACTTAATTTGCTGTAACGAGTACCTGCGTAATCACCACCCCAACTTGCCCAGTTGGCAGGGTTTTGGGTGAGTTTTTCAAGATCGCTGTTAGCAGTTGAAACTGCAGGTGCAGCTAATAAAGCAGCCACACTTGAAGCAAGCAGCCAACTTTTCAAAGGCTTCTTCATATTATATTTCTCCTGGTATTCTGTTAATTTGACAGAATAGTGATTATGTTTTTTAGGACTAATATTAGTTTTAGGGTGGTTTTCATGTTCCATGGAGACAGGAAATTTTCACTCTAGGGGCCTAAATTTAATGATTTTGCCCCAAAAGTCAACTTTTAAAGGTGGCTAACATACAATGATGCACGTAACGTTTTGATAAAACAGAGGGTGTTTAAGAGAGTTTTAAGTTTTTCAAGATAAGTAATTACAGATCAAAATGTCTGAAATGTTATTAGTCTGAATGGTAAAAATATATTTACTGACGAAATTGAATATTTAAGTTCAGTTTTTTAATGTTACAAAACGGGCAACAACTTAAAGTGGTTCAATTTGATAACCGTTGCCTCCCCAGCATAATACCTCGCCTGCATTCTTACTCCATGCGGCCAATACAAAGCGTTGGGCGGCTTGGCCGTCTATTTCAAAATTATGGACGGCAGGACGGTGCGTATGTCCATGAATCAAGCGCAGACAGTGCCGTTCGCGCATAATGCTAATTACCGTATCCTGATTTACATCCATAATGTCTTTGTTTTTTTTCCGCTTATGGAAATAGCTCCGGATGCGGTACCAGCGTGCGGCTAACAATCGCAAAAATAAAGGCTTGGACAGAACGGAGTGTTGCCATTCCGGGCTATGCGATTTAACACGAAATGCTTGATAGGGCAGGTCGTCAGTACATAATAAATCGCCGTGGGTTAATAATGTCGGTGTGCCGTGTAAATCGATCACAGCGTACTCATCGAGTAGTGTAACGCCGGTATCTTCGGAAAATTGCTTGCCCAGCAGGAAATCGCGGTTGCCCTGCTGTAAATAAACCGGTGTGCCTGAATCGATCAGTTGTTTAAGCTGAGTTCGGATTTTATTGTTGGGCGGGGTAAAGTCGTCGTCGCCTATCCAGGCATCGAAAAGATCGCCGAGTATATAAACGGCTGCGGCTTTGGGTGCCCTGTCGCTCAGAAAAGCAAGAAACCGGCGGGTGATTTCAGGCTTTTCCAGCGAAATATGCAGGTCTGAGATAAACAGGATTTCTTGATTCAAAGGCGAGTGAGAGGCAAAGGGCAAAGGGCAAAGGGCTAAAGACGAGTGTTGTGTCGACACCTTTCGCCTTTAGCCTTGCGCCTTTCGTCTATTTTAAAACTTCAGCTTTTTCGATAACGATGTCGGTTTTAGGCACATCCTGATGGCCGCCACGGTTGCCGGTAGGTTGTTTAGCCATCGCATCGACAACATCCATGCCTTCAATAACTTCGCCGAATACCGCATAGCCCCAGCCGCTTGGCGTTGGGCTGGTGTGGTTCAAAAATGAATTATCTTTATAGTTGATAAAAAACTGGGCGGTTGCCGAATCTGGAACATTGGTGCGAGCCATGGCTAAGGTGCCGCGCTTGTTTGCTAAGCCGTTATTTGCTTCGTTTTTGATAGGGGCATGAACCTCTTTTTGGTTAAAGTGAGTATCGAAACCGCCGCCTTGAGCCATAAAATCGGGAATTACGCGATGGAAAATGGTGCCGTTGTAAAAGCCTTCATTAACATAAGTCAGAAAGTTTGCTGATGAAATAGGCGCTTTTTCAGGATTCAGCTGAATAATAATCTCGCCCAGAGACGTTGTTAATTTAACTTTTGATGATGTATCAGACATAAGGTTTTCCGTTGCAAATGAGAGTGTTGTGATTAAAAACAGCATCATGGAGAAAATGAAAGTGCGCATAGATTTCCTAATAGATTGATGCAAAGAACAAATTTTAAGTGTTTTTGTCTTGAAAGAGAAGCATGTGCTTGGTAGATTGTATCGTTTTGATTAATTGGCCTCGACCGATCGGCAATGGAAAATGTTGCCTACCTAAACTATTTAATGACATGTTGAAAATATATAACACCCTGACCCGAAAAAAAGAACCGTTCCTGCCGCGCGTAGCAGGTAAAGTCGGTATGTATGTCTGCGGCATGACGGTTTACGATTATTGCCATATCGGTCATGCGCGGGTTATGGTGGTGTTTGATACGGTTGCGCGTTATTTTCGTTATCAGGGTTATCAGTTGACCTACGTGCGCAACATTACCGATATTGACGACAAAATCATTCAGCGCGCTATCGAAAACGGCGAAGATTTCGGCAAGTTGACTGAGCGGTTTATTGATGCGATGCACGAGGATGAGCGGGCTCTGGCCGTTTTGCCCCCCGATCTTGAACCGAGGGCAACCCAATCTATCGCCGACATTATTGCAATGATTAAAACCTTGGTGGACAAGGGTCTGGCTTATGTCGGCACCAATGGCGACGTATTCTACGCGGTGACCCAGTTTAAGGATTACGGCCGGTTGTCGGGCAAGAATCTGGACGATTTACAAGTCGGCGAACGGGTCGATGTCGATCTGGCCAAGCGCAATCCGATGGATTTCGTATTATGGAAAATGGCTAAAGCCAATGAACCGGCATGGGATTCGCCGTGGGGCTTGGGCCGTCCCGGCTGGCATATCGAGTGTTCGGCGATGTCTACTTGCTGCCTTGGCAATCATTTCGACATACACGGCGGAGGCATGGATTTACAGTTTCCGCATCATGAAAATGAGATCGCCCAATCGGAAGGGGCGACTGGTGAGAAGTTCGTTAACGTCTGGATGCACAACGGTTTTGTTCGCGTAGATGACGAAAAAATGTCGAAGTCATTGGGCAATTTCTTTACCGTGCGTGAAGTATTAAAAAAGTATAGTCCGGAAGTGATCCGCTTCTTTATTCTTTCCAGTCATTATCGCAGCCCGTTGAATTATTCCGATGAGCAACTCAACGACGCAAAAGCGGCTTTAACAAGGCTATACACGGCTCTTCGGGGAGTGGAAACTTTTGCAGATGCAATAGTCGAAGAAGCTTACAAAACTCGTTTTGATCAAGCAATGGATGATGATTTTAATACGCCGGTTGCCTTGTCGGTTTTATTCGATTTAGTCAGAGAGCTTAATACGGCAAAAAAAGAAAATAACATTGAAAGATCGGCAGAGTTGGCGGTAAGTCTAAAACTTTTAGGCGGTTTGCTGGGAATATTGCAGGATGATGCCGATGCTTTTCTTAAAGGTGGCGTTGAAGTTGAAGTTGGGGAAGAAGAAATCGAACAACAAATTCAGGAGCGCATTGCTGCAAAAAAAGCTAAAGATTGGGCTATGGCCGATAAAATCCGTAACGACCTAAAAGAGCAGGGCGTAATACTGGAGGATTCACCCGATGGTACTACCAGCTGGCGGCGGGAATAATTGCCGGTGCGGCATTTCCATGCGGTACAATAGCTCAGAATGTTAAGGAAAACGAAGTATTAAAATTCAAGTAAATAAGTAAGGTTCTAATGGCCGATCATAACAAGCCGCCATCGAACGATTTGGCAAAAAAATCGTTAAATTTAATCAGTAGTTTTCTCTCAAAAAAAATCCGCACCGTTTATTACAGCGCTAGAGAATCCATTGGTGAACATAAGCGCGACATAGTCGTTTCTCATGTTGAGCAGGCTTGCGTAGGCTTGCAGGAGACCAGAAGCGAGTTTGAGGATGCGCTGGAGCGTTTTAAGACTTTAGTCTGCGTCAATGAAACAGCACTGGATCATAAATATAATCTGCTCAACAGGCAGTATCAGTTTTGCTGTGCTAAATCCGATGCGGTAAGCGACAGAATCAGGTCGATTGAACAGGTCAGCGAGGCGCTGTTTGTAGAATGGGAAAACGAACTCAGCGAATACACTAATCGTAATCTGCGAGCCCACAGCAAGCAGCAGCTCAAAATAGCCAGACAAAATTATGTTCGGCTTATAAGATCTATGCAAAGAGCCGAAGATAAGATCCAGCCGGTATTGGCGGCATTTAAAGATCAGGTGTTATATCTTAAACACAACCTTAATGCTCAGGCTATCGCGGCATTAAGGCATGAATTTATTGAAATAGGTATTGATATTTCCCAGCTTATTCATGCGATGGAGCAAACGATAGCTGAGGCAAGTCAATTTGTTGCGGTTTTAACCGAACAAAAAGCCTTGCCCAGCCGATGATATTGTTAGAGCTTGTACAAAACGTCGTTGGCTTTGTCTTGAGGGGATTCTTTATTGCCTTTGCGGTTATCCTGATCGATTCTTTCCTTGCCGAATTTAGCGATCATGTCATCCCAGCTTGTATATTTGTCATAGCCTGCAAAGCCGGCATTTTTTCGTTGTTGATAAAGTTCTTTGCCCAGTACGATAATTTCTTCAGGTTTTTTACCATCGACAGTGTCAAGAAACTCTTTGTCGTTTTTAATGGAATCCCGAAGCGTCCAGAAAGAGACTTCAAACTCAATGCGGGCATCGGGAGGTAAGCGTTCTTTTAACGCTTTTACTGATCTATAGGCGGTACGGGTATTATGACCGTTGATTTGTTGCCCTTTACTGCACGCAACTAATGATACACAGCAGAGAATGAGCAGAAGAATGGGTAATTTCTTCATAAAGATAACCTCGAGTTTAAGTACGGACGCATGTCATGCTATTTACACAGTTTGCGATAGTTATTATATAACGCTAGATCGCCAAACGAAGTAAAATGATCGGCTATTATAACCCTGAGCTGGCTTTTTATGCTGGAATTTATCCAATTATTAAAACAACGTTATCAAGCGGTTCTAGCTCAACTGGGCAATGAGACCGTCAAAGCAAACTATCAACAGCGAATCGATCAGCTGATTTTGGCCGAAGCTTTTATACGTAAGGGCCAGTTGATTGACGCGTCGCCGGAACCGTTGCTACACGTAGCTGTAGTGGGTCCGACTCAGGCCGGAAAAAGTTCGCTCGCTAACGTGCTGTTAAAAAGCAGTGTTGCCGGAATCAGCCCTTTAGCAGGTTATACCATTCATCCTCAAGGTTTTTGCAATGGCGTCAGCATTGCCGATTGCAACGGGCTGCAACGTTATTTCGGACGCTTTCAACAGTTGCAACAAACACAGCTAAGCAAAGACAGGTACGATTGCTATTCGCTGACCGAAAACACCACCAATTCGGAACTTTTGCCACGAGGCGTGTTATGGGACACGCCGGATTTCGATTCGATAGACTCAGCTACGTATCGGGAAGGCGTGATCAGGGCGGTTGCGTTGGCGGATATGGTTATTCTGGTAGTCAGCAAGGAAAAATATGCCGATCAATCGGTCTGGGACATCATGGTGGCCCTTGAAGAGCTGCACCAGCCGACGATTATTTGCCTGAATAAACTGGTTGAAGGTTCCGAATCGGTCATTATTAATTCATTAAAAGAAAAATGGCGGCAAGCCAGAACCGATGAATTCCCGGAAGTCGTTTCGCTATATTACCAGAAGCCGGGAGGGTTGCCTGTATGGCCTGAGTCCAAGCAACAGTTGCTTAACCAATTGGCAAAAAAAGTGCGTTTAGAAAAACATGCGCGCTTTGAACAGGAGTTATTGAAAAGACACTGGCAAACCTGGCTGGAACCGGTTTTTGCCGAGCATCAGGCCTTAAACGATTGGCACGAATTAATCGATGTTATGATCAAGCAGGCGATGGACAGCTATCAGCGCGATTACCTGAATCATCCGCACCACTATGAAACTTTTCAGCTTGCTATCGCGGAATTGCTGAACTTACTGGAAGTTCCCGGATTAGCCCGCATTCTGGCCGGTACGCGTAAGGTCTTGACCTGGCCGGTCAGGCAAGTCATGAAACTGGGGCGTAAAGGCTTACATATTCCGGACAGCAGCTACGAAATAGCCTTGTTAAATCAAATAGCCGAACATGCGCTGATCCAATTGGCAGACAGATTGCTGGATAAAGCCGATCAAAACCAACAGGGCCAGTGGTGGCGGCAGATAAATACTATGTTGCGCAATCAGCGGCAGGACGTGTTACAGGATTTTTCCCAAGCGGCAAAAAAATATCATCTGTCTTTTCAGCAAGATGTGGAAAGCGCCGCGCATCGTTTACATTACAAGCTGCAAGAACAGCCGATGGTGTTAAACAGCTTGCGAGCAACCAGGGCGACTGCCGATGCTACCGTTATTGCAATCACCTTTTATATGGGCGGCATAGGTCTGCATGACTTGGTCATTGCCCCGGCGATGCTGACAGTGACTTCGTTATTGGCTGAAAGTGCAGTAGGCGGCTATATGCAGAAAGTGGAAGCCGAGTTAAAACAAAAACAATTCAATGCCGTAAAACAGGCATTATTTATCGAGAATTTGCGCAAAAAATTAGTGCAGTTGCCTGAGCAATTGTCGATGGCGACTCATTTTAATATATCCCCTGACCAGCTGCATGCGGCAGAGCTTCAACTCACGGAAAAACGCAATGGCTTACGATTACTCTAGTTTGGTAGAAAAGACAAAACACTGGGCAAAGCAGGCTGCTGCAGCCGGCTGGATTAATGCAGACGCCGCTCAGCAGTTAAGCGATGTCGATACCAGGGCGCCCGATACCTTGTTTAACCACGATGGTTCCAGACCGCTGATCGTGGCCTTCATGGGCGGCACCGGAGTGGGCAAGAGTTCCTTGCTCAACCGCTTGGCAGGCAAGGCCATCGCCAGAGCCGGAGTCGAGCGCCCCACTTCGCGGGAAGTCACGCTATATCATCACCATAGCGTCTCGATAAAACATCTGCCCGAACAACTGCCGCTGGCGCAAATCAAAATCGCCGAGCATGATAACGAGTCCAGAAAAAGCGTCATATGGATCGACATGCCCGATTTCGACAGTACCGAGCAAAGCAACAAGCATCAGGTGTTGGAATGGCTGCCGCATATCGATGTGCTGATTTATGTGGTCAGCCCCGAACGCTACCGGGATGAAAAAGCTTGGCGTTTGCTGCTTTCAGAAGGCGGCAGGCATGCTTGGCTGTTTGTCTTGAATCAGTGGGACAGAGGCCAGACCGAGCAGTATGAAGATTTTAAAAAGCAACTGCATAAAGCCGGTTTTGCCGATCCGGTCATATTCAAAACCGTGTGCGGCGAAAGTTTGCAAAGCGATGAATTTGCCGCATTGGAGTCAACTATCAGTTCGCTGGCAACAGAGCATATCGTTGCACAATTGGAACAAAGAAGTTCCCAGCTTAAAAGAGACGAGTTAAAGCAAAACCTGCAAAATGCTAGACAATCGCTGGGTTCTGCATCGACTTTTCAACGATTGCCGACACTGTGGCAAGACCAATGGCAGAGAACAAGCTATGTACTGCAACAGGGGTTTGCCTGGCCTATACAGCAGTTGGCAAGGCACTATGCCGATCACGCGGCCGATTTAATGGGTAATCCGGCGACTGCTAAATATTCAGCAACCGGCGTTAAATTAAATTTATGGGATGATTGGGCCGAAGCCCGTTTTAGCGATGCGCTGGATGAATTCGTCATCAATGCCGACCAACTTGGCGTTCCGGTCAACCCGCTTAAAACAGAGCTATCCGCGCTACGTGATAAAGCCCCCAAAATCGTCCAGGCACAAAGCGAACTGGCCGCCAGACAAGCATTAGCGAATCCCGGCAATGCATTACATCGCGGTTTTTTGAAGTTTATGCGCTTATGCGAAATAATCCTGCCGCTTGCAGCCATTTGCTGGGTTGGCTATCAGGTTTTTATCGGTTATTACACCAGCAATATGACCGAAGTAGAATATTTGGGCGTGGATTTTGCGATACATAGCAGCCTGTTAATCGCCATCACATGGCTGACGCCTTTTTTTATATTGAAGAAATTAAAGCCTTCGTTGGAAAAAAGCGCTTTAAGAGGATTAAACAAGGGATTAAACAGTGCAATTAACATGATTGATGCGGAAGTGCAGATGACGATAGAAAATATCGGCAAACAGCACGCAGAGCAGATCAAGCAGCTAGATGGAATTATTGAGCTTTGCGGTGCTGCTGAACGACAACCGTCAATCGACAGTAACAGTCCATTGGCTCGGATGCTGATTGATTAAAGCAGGCGCTGTTATCCCCTCTCCTGTTGGAGAAGGTTAGGAATCAATGCTGTTGACTTAAGCGTGCGGGCCCCTTCTCCCTTGAGGGAGAAGGTTGGGATGAGGGGGATAAAATAAGCTTTTTTCCTTATTTTGCTTTCCCCTCACCCAACCCTCTCCCTCTGGAGAGGGCTTTGTACAGCTTAAGTCAACAGCATTGAAGGTTAGGGAGAGGAGCATTTAAAAATGGATTTGATGTGTAAACACCAAATTAAGGCTTTACCGTTCGTTCCCCTTCGACAGGGGCTCAGGGCGAGCGGTAAAGCCGTCTGTAATCACCCTAAAAGCCCCATGAATACTAGCCTAAAAAAATAATTGTACAATTTTTAGCCAATTCATATAATATGTACATTAAGGGGGCGACATGGCTTCGACGTGGGTAGCGAAACCTTAAGTGCATGCCGAGGACAGTACACCTCGTAAAATCTACTGAAACTAAAGTATTCGCAAATGACGAAAACTACTCAATGGCTATAGCTGCTTAAAAACAGCACCATTCCTCTGACCATCTGTGCTTATGCGGGTGGAGTTTTTAGTACCTTTTAGGTATGAGAGGCGCTCAGAGGTCATCTACATAAGATCGCGCTGAAATCTGTCCGGTGTGGATGCGCTAAAACTCTACGGAATCGCTGGTGATTTTCTTGGCCCGACGGGTAGTCACTGGTTAAATCAAAAGTGCGGGATAAGCATGTAGACCTTGTGGCGGAGTACTTGCGGACGCGGGTTCAATTCCCGCCGCCTCCACCAAGTTACAAAATCAAATAGAAACCCGCAAGCCGAAAGGCTTAGCGGGTTTTTTATTGTCTAAAGAAACGCAGCAAAATCTATGAATATTTTTGTATCTCCTGCACTTCTTACAGGGATGAGGAGAATACAGAGAAATGACTGCTATCCATGCAGGCATAATGCACCGTGTTTCGGTTTTCGTGAATCATTGACATATTACGTATTTTCCGTAATATGCGTATTTTGTGCAGTTGAGGTGCGTCATGCAAGAAGTTCCAGCAACGAAATTTGTCAAAAATTTCGGCCAATACAAAGAGCAGGTTCAACGGGAAGCCATAGCGATTACAAGTCATGGACGAACCAGCGGCTATTTCGTTTCCGAACATGATTTTAAAGAATATTTATCACTCAAAGCCCAATCACGGCACGCATACCATCTTAGCGAACTGCCGGAGCAAACTGTTAATGCAATTGCTACAGCACAAATGGACTCAGCACACGATCATCTGAATGACTTGATGGATGATTAACCCAAAATGGCGCTACCGGAACCGGAATTTGGGCTTGTTATTTCCTATTCATATTTATGGCGGAATGAATACAAAGCAGGAAAAAACGAAGGTTTAAAAAACAGACCCTGTGCCATTATTTTGGTAGTCAAAAATGACAACGATAGCCGAACAGTTACCGTTGCGCCTATCACGCACATCCCTCCTGTTGATCCGGCTGTCGCCATTGAAATTCCGCCTAAGGTAAAAAAGCATCTTGGGCTGGATGGTGAACGGTTGTGGATCATTCTTGATGATTTTAATGAATTTTTATGACCAGGATATGATTTACGGCCAATATCAGGAAAAGCTGGAACTTACGACTATGGATTTTTACCGCCCACCTTGTTCAAGCAAATCGTCAGCAAAATTATTGAACTTCGTCAGACAAGCTTAAGTAAAACATCTCGTGACTAAGGGTAAGCGGCAATGAGGGGAGGGTATTTGGCAGCAATCAAGCCCGATGCAACTCTTCCCGTATCACCTCTCTCAACGCCTCTTTTACGCTATCAACCTCCAATGCCCGGCGCAATGTGTCATTAATGAGCGTCTGGTATCCGCGCCCACCTGCTTTGGCCTTGTATGCCTGAACCACTGCTTCATCCAACATAATAGTAATACGCTGTTTGCCTAAATTCAGCTCTGGCAATACCTCGGCCAATGGCCGCAGTTCGGAGAATTCCGCAGAAGTTAATTCCGGGCTGTCTTCATCCGGCACATCAGCCAAGGGCGCGGCATCCACCGCCGCCCAGTCTATATTAGAGGGCTTGGTTTTCAAATTTCGTTTACTCACGTCGATTCGCCTTTCTAAAAGAAATAATGTGGATACAGTTATCGGAGGGCGTACAAAATACCACTACGATTAATCGCCCGTCTATTGTGTTATAGCCGATAAAACGCCGCTCAGAGTATGTTTTGCGGGTGTCTTCTCGTACCAGCATTCCTCTGTTAAACATCAACCTTGCCGTCAACAGCGGTAGCCCGCGTTCACGGATATTAGTTTCGTTTTTAATCGGGTTGCAGGTGAAGTCCATAGTTACACTTTACATATGAAAATATGCATTTTCAACCGATAGACTGCTTTAGATCATTAGAGCCGTAGGGCTTGGCGTTTTTTTTATTGTCCACCATTTTTGTGATTTGTAGGGATATGCTCTCAATCGGTTTTGATATATTAAAGCTGTAAGGTTGATTCGCCGCTAGGCAATCCACCACACGACGACAGGTTATAATCGACGTTGCGCGAGTGGGGCGGTTTGCTGGCGCGAAACCACCCTACGGAACTAAAGCGGCTGAATTTGTTTGTAAGAATCTCGGCCGCTCGCATAAAAAACAGTTATGCAATCAAGGCAAAAATAATAAATCAATAAGGTATTAATATGACAACCCAAGCAATGGAAATTAAATCGGAGGAAAACGCGTGGGAGTTTATTTCTCAAGCATTAGAGGGAGTTTATGATAATGAGGTTATTGAACTAAAGTTTGAAAATTGGCCTATATTAGCCATTAATATCAAGGGTCAGCGTTATGATTCGACTTTGCCTTCTTCATTAATGCGATCTTTGGTCGATTTTCAAGGTCACTTAAATCGGGTTTATGCTGAGGTTATTTACGGAAAGACAGCCAAATCGTTAACTACGGAAGAAAGGGCGGCGCTTGAGATAGAAAAGGGCAGTTCTGATATATTCGCTGATTTAAGCGGCTTCTTTACTGAGTTAGGTAAAAATGCAATGGATAAGATGACTGGCAGGCAAGTTGTGGCAATTGTATTGGGCAGCGCTGTGCTTTATACGGCAAGTTCAAAATTTGATTCTTATCTCGAATTTAAGAAGGAATCTGAAGCCGAGAATAATCGCCATGCAATCACGATGCAATTGATGCAACAGCAACCCAAGCTGCTGGAAATTCAAAATGAAACGGCGGCGAATCTCACCAATATTCTTAAAGCAGTGCCGGATGCTGATAAAGTGAAACTAAACAATACGACACTGAGCAAAGCCCATATCGAAGCCATTACCAAGCAAGACCGTCAGCCTACCGAGCTGAAACGCATTGACGATGAATATTTAATTTCGTCTTTGAAAATTAAGTCCGACAGTTACAGGATTGAAATTATTCGCATGTCCGACGGTAAATCAATTCCAACTGAGCTTTTGAAAGGCCATTTGGGCATTAATGAGATGGATTCCATTATGAAAGCATTTACAACGGAAAAGCCGATATTGTTGAACGTAGTTGGAAGGGTAAAAGGTGAGGTGATTACAACCGCCAACATAGTTGGCGTTAAGAATGTCGCGAATGGTTCGACGCTTGGCGCGGTGATTCCAACTTTCAAGCTAGGGGTGGACTATCCGAGTTTAGCTAATAATACGCAGGCTCTTCCTGATGATAGTAAGTAGTTATTGAAGCAGTGCTGTAGGTTCGGCTGAGGTACGAAGCCCAACACTTTGCGGCTCCGATCTGAGGCGCATATTATGAGCCGAGTTCTAAAACCCTGGATTCCGCAAGCTCCATCCAGGCTACTGGCTCAGATCAATTAAAACAATTAACTGGATGGGCTCTAAGGAAATATAACAATTTTGTCTTTCTATAAGACATTTGATGTTGTGTATATTAGATTAGCTGCAAACTATTAACCGCTAAAAATTATCCTATATTAAAGTAAATGGAAGAACTTCGTAGATTATCAATTCAATACTATCAGAACACGGTGGGCATTAGGTTTTTTGGAATCAAGGGGGGAATATTTTTGATTTTTTCTACCCCATTTTTACTTATTTCTCTCTATTTAGATTTTGAGCTACATGCCGAAAATATCATGTTGTTACCGATTTCTGTATGTGTTTTTCTCTGGGCTCAGGCTAAAAAAGAATATGACCAAAATTTAATTCGTCATTTAAGTTTTTACTCGCATTTAGAGAGCAAGAAAGTTTCAGACCACAAAGCCTTATATCTTCATGAGCTGACGTATCATGTTGCCCCTTCTTTGTTTGAAACTATGAAGATATTTAAAGAAATTGTTGAAACTAACAATAAGAATGGAAATTTTGTTCTTGATAATATTGGCTATCACTTTTCAAAGTTTTTATACGACCCTGAATCTAAAAGTAGGATTCTTAGCTTAATAATTTATTTGATTAGCTTAATAGCTATTTTAACTGTGATAAAGCCTGAAAGCCAATACAGTATATATCAAGTGATGCAAGATGTTCCGTGGGATGTAGTTCAAAGCTATTTTTTGTTTTCGCTATTCTTCATAATATTTGGGTATTTTTTGATTGTTTTACCGATTATGTTTATCGTTACTTATGTGGCTGTTCCTATTTTGTTGAAGTTCTCGTCCTTAGCTGTATTGTCGCGTTTCTTCATTTCTGAACTGAATCGATACTCATATCTTGAACAGAAAATACAGTCAACAAGCGTATCCAATTGACTGTTGGAAAGCTGTAAGGTGGATTCGCTTAGCAATCCACCACACTGCGACAGGCTGTCATCCGCGTTGTGCGTATGCGGCGGTTTGCTACGCGAAACCTCCCTACGGGACTACAACTTAAATCCTTCCCCTCTTATCTTTGACAAGTCTTATAAAATACTTATAATTTGACTTATGAACACGATCAGCTGGAAACCCAAAGCCCTTAAGCAGCTTGAAAAGATCAAGGAAATCGCTATGCGTCAGCGGATTTACACCGAAGCGCAGGTATTGGCTGATTTCCCGAATTGCCAGGGCGTTAAAAAGCTGACTAACCATGCCTACAGTTACCGCCTGCGGGTGGGTGATTTTCGGGTGTTTTTCGAGTTCGACGGGGCGACGTACGTATTATTGACATTGAAGAGGTGAAAAAACGCGATGAGCGTACTTACTAATTATCAAACCATTCTAGGCGACGACGGCAAACCGGCGTTTGTGGTGCTGCCCTATGCCGATTTCGTAAAACTGTCTGGCGTTGTTCGCCCCGGCACGATTCCGAACGCTGTCGTTGGTAAGCGCATCATGGATGGGGTCAGTATGCTGCAAGCTTGGCGTGAATACTTGATGCTGACTCAAACCGACATGGCGGAGCGCATGGGTATTAGCCAAGCAGGTTATGCGCAGATTGAGGCCGCCAAGCGTCCACGCAAAGCCACGCTGCAAAAAGCCGCCGATGCCTTGGGTATTACGCTGGAACAGTTGGCGTATTGAGATGAACGGCTTTGCTGGAGGTTGGGTTATCGGCAGCGTAACCCACACAACAAAGCCTTTATTTCTCCAGTCGCCCCACTGCCCCCTCAAACTCCGCTTCTCCCATCTCACCCCCACAAACCCACGCTTCAAGTCCCGGCAGGCGATAACCGTCGAAAGCTGTAAGGTGGATGCGCCGCGAGGCAATACACCACATGACGACAGGCTGTCATCGGCGTTGTGCGAATGTGGCGGTTTGCTACGTGAAACCGTCCTACGGAACTACAAAACTCAAGCATTACACTGATATGAATACCCGTCAATTCTTGGAAAGGCCAACAAAAGAAGCCATTCGCGAACTGCCAAAGTTTGAAGGATTGCCGCTACAAAAAATTTGTTTAGTGCGTACAGCAGACGACTTGTTTTTTGCGCACGATGAAATCTCCAAAGTTAGCCACGTCGGATTCGATACAGAGAGCAAGCCAAACTTCGTTGTCAATCAACCGAAAACAGGCCCCCATCTTGTCCAAATCGCCACCCAGCAGTATGCGTTTCTGTTTACACTTGATTATTCGCTGGGCAATGAACTTCTCAGCGGGATTATCCGGTCGGATAAAATTGTAAAGGTAGGGGTTGGGCTCAAGTCAGACCGCGGCCCGCTCTACAACAAATTGGGCGCTATGCTTCATCCGACCATAGAACTATCCGTAGCGGTACGCCGTTTAGGCTATAAACAGCAAGTTGGAGTGCAAGCGGCGGTAGCGGTTGTGCTTGGTCAGTACTTACAAAAGTCTAAGAAGCTAACTACCTCCAATTGGGCCGCCAAAACACTGTCCGACCGTCAATTGCTCTACGCAGCAAATGATGCCTATGCCAGCCTTTGCGTATACCATGAGCTCGTTAGAATTGCGCCCCACGTGCTGCCCTCGGTCCAAAGCGGTAAGGCTGATTCAGCGTCAGGCAATCCACCGCATGATGATAGACTGTAATCAGTGTTGCCCGTATGTGTTCTTCATGCTTATTTCACGAGCTTTTTTATGTCTGCGATTTAATGAAACAGGGCTATATTGGGCAATTGATAAACATTCTTTTAGCATTTCAATAAAACAGATATGGGAGAGAGAAATGATAGCGTCCTCCATCGGTGCCAGAATCAAATGTGCCCTGGTTCTTATTATCTTCTCGTTGATACCTATACTTCCCGTCACCGGTACGATAGGACTATTTATAGTGATTTTTCGACCTATCTGGTTTAAGAAACTTGTTGATAATGTGTATGCCGATAAAAATGACCGTTAGCCCTCCATGAATCTGATGTTTTCCCCTTAGGATAGGAAAAGCCCCGGCTTTTTAGCTAGAGCGCTTGCAAGCGTCGACGAGCTAATGGTAATGGGTGGTAAGTCGAATTAATCTTTAAAACTCAGTCCGGCTGCACCAGCCATCAAAAAAATCAAAGACTGGTACAGCTCCATTTATTAAAAACTCACGAACTATACGATCTCTTGCGAATTAATCGTCAAGGTCAATACAGTGTAAATATGTCTTCCGGTCAAACAGTAGCACTGCCATTAAGGTGAGGTGAACAATGCTATTAAATATCCATCCTATACTTTTCATGGAGATTTCCTCGAGGTGAATGTATTAAAAGTAAGCTCGCAATTGTCAGTCATGTCGGCAACTTAATTGATTTTGTTCTTAGCCGACATCTTTGTTATTAGGGCGAATATTAAATTTCCTATCATTCCATACATCCCAATAAAGCCATTTTTAATAAAACTGAACCAGCAAAATTAGGTTTATATTTCTGAAATAAGTTATTCAGAAGTTTTATTTAGCGGCATAAAAAATGCCATTTATTTAATCTTATTGTGTAACGGTATATTAGTATTTGTTGATAAGGGTGCGATTTCATGCCGGAAAAAATCTGGCTGAAATAGCAGGTTGGCTGCTCCTGTGTAATGGTGAATTTAATTGGTGTTTTATACTAGTCCATGCTCTTAATAAGAGCAAGGGTTAATGTTTATTACGGCAGTAGGCGTTCTTTATGTTGTTTTTAAGTGACTAAAAAATAGTTAAACATTAATTACTTGCAAGCTCAAGCTGTTCCATATAAGCTCATGCATAAGGTGTACCCTAGAGTGTACCCTAAGTCCAAAGAGCATGGTTAAGGGAGATGTTGAGCATGGCTAAGTTAGAAGACAAACAAATTAGGATGTGGATAAAAAACAACATCCGTTTCGATGCAAAATCGGACGGTAGCGGCCTATATATCCGTTATCGGGAAACAGATAAATCGCCTATCTGGTTTTTAAGATTCAAAATCGCCAAAATAGAGCAGCGGCTAATACTTGGCAGATACCCGGACATTTCTTTAGTTGATGCACGAAAAAGCGCAGCCATACATAGATCGGAAATCTTGAAAGGCCACAATCCGGCCGAAACCAAGCGCGAGCTTAAACGCGCTGCAGCGGAAAAGGCGATTATCGAACAATCCGCACAGACCGTATCGGATTTGGTTGATGAGTTTTTTCTGAGAAATGTTGACGGGAAATTGAAAACGGCCCATACCAGACGATTGAGAGTGAATAAATATTTAATCCCCGCTATTGGAAAACTAAGCATTAAATCCGTTGAGCCTACTCACATTTCAGCTATGCTGAATAAGATTACCGGTGCCGGCGCCCCCACAACCGCCAATGACATATTGAGCCACGCCAAACAGATATTTAACTATGCAATAAAGCTCCGGATCATTAAGCACAATCCGGCAGCAGCCTTTAATTCTTCCGATGCCGGCGGTAAGGAGTCATTGCGCAAACGCTACCTTAGCCATGATGAACTTGCTCGCCTGTTTCATACCATGCGTGAGTGCGATAAATTTACCCGTCATCATTACCTTTGCACTAAGTTGTTATTGTTGCTTGGATGTAGAAAAAGCGAGTTACTAACAGCAAAGATTGCAGACTTTGATATTGAAAAGGCAGTGTGGCGAATGTCGCTGGACAATAAAATGGAGTCGGCCATTGATATTCCATTATCACGACCGGCACTGGACATTATCGGCGAGCTAACAGCGCAGAGGATCGGTACTAGTGAGTACCTTATACCGGCGATGGGCGGGCGAACCGGCAAAAAGCCGCATGTTGATGAAGGCTACTTGAATAAGCCAATAAAGAATTTATTAGTGCCTTTGATGGGAGACATTGAGAATTTCACGATACATGATTTTAGAACAACTATGAAAACCAACCTTATAAAACACATTGGAGCTGATCGGTTCGTCGCTGAGAGGTGCTTAAATAACAAGATACCGGACATGGCTGGTATTTATGATCGCTATGATTATTTCCAAGAGCGCAAAGAGGCGCTGGAACTATGGGCGAAGTTTTTAAATTCTTGCGAAAATGGCTTGGATTGGAATCTAAAGCTATAAGGTGGATTCGCAGCTAGGCAATCCGCCCCACACGACGACAAGCTGTAATTGGCGTTGTGCGAATGTGGCGGTTTGCTACGCGAACCGCGCCCTACGGGGCTATGGCACTTCGTATATTGGCCTACTTGGTCTGTTAAATTTATCCATATTACGGAGCTTTTTCTGCGGAAGACGAAATCAGTTTTGTCTGAGTTTCGATGAACTGATACGAGTGGCCGTTCTGTGGGAAGTAGTAAATGATTTTTGTATTAGGATCGATACCGGCGCAGTTTCTGGCGCCGCACATCAAGGACAGAAGCTGCTTTGGCTTGTCGTCTATCTTCACTGTTATCAGATCCAATGGCTGAATGGCATTGCTTTCAATTTTTTTCAAGTCGGCAAAGGCTAATTCTTTACCTTTGTTTTCAAAGTACATCAGGGAAAAAATTAGCGCCAGAAAAACGCCAAAGTACAAACAGGCTGTAAGCGTATGCTTTTTTTGGGATTTCTCGATTTTCGGATCTTTTCGTTTACCCAGATAGAAGTGCTTTTGTTTAAGAAATTGTCGTTTGTTCCAGCGGCTATGACGGATCCAACCGTTGAAACGTGGTAGTAGAAAATGTGAGTAAAGGATGCAGCCAATGGTGTAAATAAACAATACCTTAGTCGCTGGCTCAAGTGAAATTACGAAGCCGCGATATAAAGATTGTTGAACGTTACGATCCAGAACGTTGGGATCGAGCAGGAGAGGTTGGAAATAACCATCATAGTAAGCGGTGCTTATAGCGTAAAAAAATGCCGTGATTACCGCGAGTGCAACGGCGCTATCAATTAAAGAGCTTCTTTGTGTAGTCATGAAAATTTGACGTAAAGGTAAGGGATGTACCTTTTGTTGGGCTTGTGTGGCAGTCATTTTAGACTTGCATTTATTAGGATTCAAATTCACCTGCAAGGTTGTGACTAAGCCTCGCCGATAATCGGCAGTATCCTATCGAGCTTTTGTAAATATGAAATTGGCAAATTTTAGACGCTGCTTTCCACTAAACCATTTTCCACGAGACCGCTCCTAAAAAAAAGTTCCGGTCGAGATGCTTTTAGAGTGGGTCATAAGGCAATAAATACTCTTCAGATACCCACTCCAGCCATTCGCTAAGCACTATGAGTGTCCAGATGGACCGGCTATGGTCGGCCTTATGTTGTTTGTGTTCCTGCAATAGTTCCTGGGCAACGTAACGATTAACGCCGACGCGATCCAGCAGAGGCGAGGCTAATCTCGATTCGGCCCAGTGGTAAAGCGGCTCGCGTAACCAGCTGTTCAAGGGTACGGAAAGCCCGCGCTTTTTGCGGTGCACTATCTCCGCAGGTAAATACCGCAACGCATACTGCTTTAAAAAGACCTTGGTTTGTAAGCGACGGACGCGTTGTTTTTCCGGCAGAGAGGCGGCAAATTCCATGACGTGCTGATCTAGAAAAGGCGCACGTAGTTCCAAAGCCGATTTCATGCCGGCTCGATCCGCTTTGGTTAACAATCCTTCCGCCAGCGAAGTTTCCAGGTCATGCTGTTGAAGCCGATCCAGCATGGCTGTCGGTAAGTTCCCGGGTCTGGTAAGCAATGGCGGTGTTACACCCAAGCGGGCTAAAACGACGGGTGAGATGCAGGAGTTCCAGATAATATGACGCCCCATGAAGTCTAAGTCATCACCCTGAATGAAGCGCTTAAGCAGAAAGGGGAGGGTTACTTTTTTATCGCTGGGCGGCCAGCTTTCTATGGTTCGTCGTATCAGTGATCGGACGGAATAAGGAAACCGGGCATACTGGTTGGCAATCCCTGCGCCAAAGTAGGTCGGGTAACCGCCGAAAAGTTCATCCGCTCCTTCGCCAACCAATGCGACGCGCACATCTTGCGCCGCGCGCTTAGCCAAAAGAGCGTTAGGAACCCATGCCGGATCTGCGAGAGGTTCGCCGACCTGCCGAATCAGTTGGGCAAGAGTTGGCGGAAAGTCATCCGGATGCACCCAAACCGGTACGGGCTCAACATTTAGGCTGTTGGCAACTTGTTCGGCATAATGCCCTTCATCATACGAGGCTTCGCTAAAGCGAAGACTGTAAGCTTTGAACGCAGATGCCGGACGAATGGACCTCGCTACGGCGGTGATTAAAGAAGAATCAACACCGCCGCTTAAAAATAAGCCAAAATCGACATCAACTTCGCTTTGCCGACGTACGGATTCCCGAAAAATTTTGTCGAACGCATCCAAAGAACCGCTCTGCTTGGCCGTCTGTCTTACGTTCCAGCGCCAATAACGTTTACGCTGAATGCCTGTGGCATCTATCGTTATCATTTCTCCGGGCGATACTTTTTGAATGTCAGTGAAAGGCGTCGCAGGCGCGGTAAAAAATCCTCGTTGCATATAGCTATGAACAGCGTCTGTGCTGATGCTAAAAGAGCGTGAGGCGGATACTACCAAGGTCGATATCAACGAGGAAAACGCAACGATACCGTCGTTAATCGAGAAAAAAAGCGGGCGTTCACCGGCTCGATCGCGGATAAGAAGCAGTTTTTTATTGCGAGGATCCCAGATCGCAATCGCAAAAGCGCCCCGAAGCCGTTCCACAAACGCATCGCCGAGTTCCAGGTATAAGCCGGGAATGACCGCCACATCGGTGTTTTGTTCAACAGTTCTTCCGCGGGCCAGCAACCATTCGCGGAGTTCATTGTGATTATCAATTTCGCCATTGCAAGTCATAATCACGCCACTGGCAGAGTCTACAATCGGTTGTTTTCCATCGGTTAAGCTTCGGATAGCAAGCCGGGTCATGCCGAACAGCGCTGTTGAGTCGCCGCTAATCCCGGCATCATGCGGCCCTCGATGCTTTAACGCATCAACCATCCGGGTAATCTGTAGCTGTACGAAATCCTTTTCCGTTATCCCCTGATGGACAACTACACCACAAATGCCGCACATATTATTTTTTAACCGGAGCAGGCAGCAAGGCCGCAAAATAGTCGGCATCAAGGTCAAATACTTCAGCGCTATGCTCCAATGCAATATCTTTAAGCTGTGCCAGTTGGCCCTTCTTGGCAAGCAGGTAGACCGGGTGAGTGCGGGTGACGAGCCAATTATGCCATTGTGCTGTCGGTACGAGACCCTCTGGCCAAGGCTTTCCTGAATTTAGCGTAAAAACGATATAGTTGCTGGTTAGTTCATTGCCGTTGTTGCTTAATACAGTCACTAAGCGTTTGAGATAGAACGGCAGTCCGTTAGGCAGGCATTGCAAGCAGGCTAGTTCAGTAGTAGGCGTTAAATCTTTTGAGATTTGTTCTGCCAAATTACGCGAGGACCGGCTCTGTGCGTAAAGGACTATAAGATCAAAATTAACGCTCAGTAAAAGTAAAGGAAAGCTTATAAAGGCAGCGAATATCAGTCGCGTATTACGAGTCAGGAAGGCGAACGCTGAAAGAAGTGCAACGATACCGAACGATATCGCCATAGGTAGAAACGTCGGTATAAATAGATCAAACAGCTCATGTTTAAACCTGAGCCTGCTTTTTAGTATTTCAGGATTAAAGGCGATAATGCTGATGAATAGAACCGCCAGGGTACTTAATAGAAATAATGGAATCGTTCCGCGCCAGACAGTTCGAGCTGCTTGTCCGCTACTGTTGTCCAATGCCATAGCAAAAATACGTGCAGTCAAGATTCCAAGGGCGACCACCGCAGTGAGAATATAGCCGGGCAATTTCGATTGTGAAACCGAGAAAAACAACACGACCGAAATAGCCCAGACAATAAACAGGCGATCGGCGCGAGACCAGTTTTTCCTTTTTTTCCAGGCCGCAATTATCGATTCCGGTAACAGCAGACTCCAGGCAAAAAAAGTTCCTAGAATAATAGGTGCGTAGTAATAAAAAGGCGCTGTGCGGTGGAATTCTGTGGTGGTAAAACGGGCAACCGATTCCTTCAAAATGCCGTAATAAGGAAAGTCGGGGCGAAGTAGCGATAAACCGATGAACCACGGCAGCACGACGGCTAAGAAAATAACCCAATTGCGCAGGGCAAAGGCATGTCTCATAACTCCCAGCCTACCTTCAAGCCAGTTAAAGATAATTATCACGAGGCTGGGAATAATAAATCCCACCGGACCTTTAATCAGTGTGGCAATTCCAGCTGATAAGGCTGCAACCATATACCAATGCATCCGTTGCGTTGCTTCGCCTTCCTCGGCCAGAAAGCATGCGAAAATGGTTGAGCTTACGAAAAAGGCCAAGGACATATCAAAAATGACAAACCGCGAAAATGTTATATAAAGCGGTGTCGTGGCTATGATTAGAATGGCGAGAATGGCAGTACGCTGGTCGTATATTTTTCGGCAAAACAGGAACACTGCCACAAGTAGCGAAAATCCGAATAAAGCAGAAGAAAGCCGGGCGACGCCTTCGGATTCCCCGAACAGGGAAAAAGATAATGCGATTGTTTTGAAGTAAAAAGCCGGTTTATCAAGATAGACAAGGCCGTTATAAGTTGGCACCAGCCAGGAGTCAGATAGACTCATTTCTCTTGCCACTTCAGCGTTGCGTCCTTCATCCGGCCTCATTAATGGCCAGTCTCCCAAACGGCCGAATATCATATAGGCGCTGATAATGAATGAAAAAGCCGGAATCAGGAGACTCGGCTTGATAGAAGATATTCTGCCTTCAACTGCGCGGCTTACTTGGGAGGAAGAAAGTGTCATCATTATTTAGGCTCTGCCAGTGGTTTTTAATTTAAAAAAGTAAAAGGTAGGAGCAGGTAAAAATATTAATTTCTAACTCGATTTTGTATAGCAATCCGCTATACGCCAGACCTTACAGGTTTTAAAAACCTGGAAGGTCTTACTTGCGTCGTTTTAGCATAAGCCATTCAATATCCGTTTGAGAGCAAGTCCCAAAGTAATTGGGCTATCAGAGCGGAATGTCGGTTTTGTTGAAGAATAAACCGTTAATATTGCCGTGCATCAATTCGAGTTTCTAACGACCAAGCTACTTCTATGTAAGTATAACTGATGAGCGCTAGTTTAAGTGTTAATTTAGCGGTTTGAGATATGTACGAATACCTATCGTAGCGTTATTGTTCGCTGAACAGTGATACGATGTTGATATAACTATGCGGATAATTTTGGGTGGGAAGAATAGGGGTAGGGGATGAAAGCTATTATAATCAATTATCTACCTCATCAGTTATTCTACGCCTGCGGAGAGGGGGCTGTTTATCGTCGCTAAAATTTGGTGATTCCATTATCTTTTCAAGATCTTCTATTAATCCGACAAGACATATTCCGTTAGTTTCTCTAACCTCTTTTAGAAAATCGATAGTTATTTCCAGCAATGATTCATTGATCAGTTTCATATTAACCTCCTATTCAAAGTTAGTTGATTTTTCTGATTCTATGTAAAAAATCAATATAATCAATCAGCATGACTACTCAATTGTCCGAAAGCAGCATAAGACTCAAGCTCATTCGTGAAACATGATCAATAGGAAATCTAAAACTTTTAGTAGCTTGTAAAGATCAAGGAGGTCAACATAAGTCAGATCGTGCACAGATTAAAGCCGCAAGACATCGTCGCAAAGCCTCACTGGAAGAAGCTGCCGATGTCTTGGGGGATTACGATGAAACAATTGGCTTACTTAAATTATTGAGTTTGGATGCTCAGTTATAAACGCTGAGCAGCACTGATATATAAAAATCGGTGGTTGAATCATCCGGCAAAGCTGACTGAGCGAATTATTTAGCTCTGCATTCAGAATGTCCCCCATCAACATCTCCTGGTCATGGCTATGCGTTGCAAACTTAATGTAACCAGCGCTTGAGCCCGTTCCATGCCGGCGGCTTCCGCATAGCAACGCAATTCCGGCGCGTTGCCGGACGGACGCAAATGCACGATGTCACCGTTGTCGAAAGTCAGGCGCAGGCCGTCGGTCAAATCCCGCTGGGCAAGCGCGCCTACCTCATTACCCCACAGGCTTCGATAGGCGGTGTCGTCGCTTTGCAATCTATCCAATAAGGCCCGACTGTCGGCAACCGGAAAATTCTGCAAGCGGTCGCTGGCGGTATAACGTTGCGGCAAACCGGCGAGCAGGGCCGATACTTTGCAGCCTTGTCGCCGAGCCATCGCCAGCACTGCCAACGCGGGTAATATCGCGTCGCGGGTCGGCAGCGCGGCCAGGGGTTTTCCGTCCACCATCAAATCATTGCCCACCAGAAAACCGCCGTTGGCTTCAAAACCGACCACGCTGGAGCTACCGGTTGCGAGCATCTGCTCCATACCGGCAATCACGTACGGCGAACCGATGCGGGTGCGAATCACCTGTCGAAACAGTCCTGATGCTTCGATTGCGGTATTGCTGCTCACCGGCGTGACTACGGTGTCGGCGCCTAGATAATGCGCGCACAGTAAGCCGACGATGTCGCCGCGCAACCAGTTGCCGGTCTCATCTGCAATCAGCGGCCGGTCGCCGTCGCCGTCGGTGGAGATAATGGCATCCAGATGATGCTCTGCCGCCCAGGCTAGTCCGCGTTGGCGGTCTTCATCGCTGACTGCTTCGGTATCGATAGGCACAAAGGTGTCGGTGCGCGCCAAACCGACCACATCCGCGCCCAGAGCGCTCAGCACATCACGCAGGCAATCGCGCGCGGCGCTGGAATGTTCGTAAATACCGATCCGCCAACCGCTCAGCAGATCAGCGCTAAACAGGCTGGTATAGCGCTGTTGATATTGCTGCAACGCGGTTGGATTGGCAGTCGGCAACAGTGCGTCGTCGTTAATCGCCTGCAATTCAACCTCGGCTTGGGCGATAGCCGCTTCGTCGGCTTTGCTGATCTCGCCTTCGGCCCGATAAAACTTGATGCCGTTTCGATCGAACGGAATATGGCTGCCGGTAACCATGATTGCCGGGATGCCTTGCACCAGGGCATACAAAGCCAGCGCCGGGGTGGGCAGCACGCCGCAGAAATCCACCTCGCATCCGGCTTGGCGGATACCTGCCGCACAAGCGCGAGCGATGGCCGGGCTGGACGGGCGCAAGTCCGTACCCAAGGCGATTTTTTGCCCCGGTTTACTCAAGCCGAGACCGTGCAGAAACCCTAGGCTATAGGCGGCGCAGACTTGATCGGTCATTTGGCTGACCAGTCCGCGCGCGCCGCTGGTGCCGAACGCCACGCCGCTCTCGGCCATCATTTGTTGGATATTGATTTTTGTCATGGAATGTTTGGTTGGTAAGGTTGTAAATGTGGGAAAAAGCTGTGCGGATTCGTCTTGAGACAATCTGCCACTATACCATTGCTCTTCGAAATCGTCTCTGAACTTAAATCCTGACAAATAGACAGATTCCGTTTCACGGATGCGGTTGCAGCAGTTTCGCCACCAAACCGGTCCAGCCGGTTTGGTGCGACGCGCCTAAGCCATAGCCGGTATCGCCGTGAAAATATTCGTGGAATAACAGGTAATCGTTAAAGTGCGGATCGTTTTGCAATCTTTCATCGTGACCATAGGCGGGTCTTCGCCCATTTTCGTCTTTGCGGAAAATCCGGATTAGCCGTTCAGACAGCTCATCGGCTACTTCATTGATAGATAGAAAAATACCGGAACCGGTCGGGCATTCTATTTTAAAGCTCTCGCCGTAGAAGCCGGCAAAACGCCTGAGCGAAGTGATCAACAGATAATTTACCGGGAACCAGATAGGGCCTCGCCAATTGGAATTGCCGCCGAACATGCCGGATTCGGCTTCGCCCGGCTGGTAGTGCACGTTCATTGGCGTGTTGACGCAACTAACTACGTAAGGTTGACCATGATGATGGGCGCGCGACAAAGAGCGCACGCCGTAGTCGGATAGAAACTCAGTCTCGTCGAGCATTCGCCGCAACAGCATTTTCATTCGGTGACCGCCAAGCAGGGACAATAAGTGGCGGTTGCCTTTCCCCGGTTCGTTCCAATCGGCAACTAACGAGGCTAAATCGGGGCGGTAATCAAGAAACCATTTCATACGGCGTTTGAAGTCCGGCAGCTTATTCAGTAATTCGGGTTCGAGAATCTCTACCGCATAAAAAGGGATCAAGCCAATCATGGACCGTACTTTGAGCGGGATCATTTTGCCATCGGGAGAACGCAGTACGTCATAGAAAAACTCGTCTTGTTCGTCCCAAAGACCAATACATTGTTCGCCGCCGATACTGGTCATTGCTTTGGCAATGTAGAGGAAGTGTTCGAAAAACTTGGTGGCAATATCTTCATAAGCGCGATCATGCAACGCCAGCTCTAAGGCAATGCGCATCAGGTTTAGACAATACATCGCCATCCAGCTGGTACCGTCGGCCTGGTCGATGCGGCCGCCAGCCGGCAAGGGCGCACTGCGATCGAATACGCCGATATTATCCAGACCGAGAAAGCCGCCCTGGAAAACATTGTTGTCGTCAGCGTCCTTACGGTTGACCCACCAGGTAAAATTGATGATCAATTTATGCATGATTCGTTCCAGGAAGTCGAGATCGCCAGTGCCATCAGCGCATTGGCATTCGGATTTATAGACCTCCCACGCGGCCCAGGCATGAACAGGCGGATTGACATCGCCCAACTTCCATTCATAAGCAGGTAACTGGCCGTTAGGATGCATATACCATTCCCGTGCCATCAGCAGCAGTTGGTTTTTGGCAAAGGCAGGGTCGATCATTGCCAGTGTTACGCAATGAAACGACAGATCCCATGCGGCATACCACGGATATTCCCAGGTGTCGGGCATAGAAATAATGTCGGCATTATTCAGGTGTTGCCAGTCGCTGTTGCGTCCGTAGCGACGTTTTATCGGCGGCGGAACCGTTGCCGGGTCGCCTTTCAGCCACTGGGGGATGTCATAGTAATAGAACTGTTTGCCCCAGATCATACCGGCCAAGGCCTGACGTTGAATCAATTTGGCATCGGCATCCGTCAAAGCAGTTTGCAACCCGGCATAAAAGTCGTCAGCTTCGTTGCGGCGGGTGCTAAACAAGGCATCGAAGCCGTTAAAAGGCTGTAGGTTTTGATCTTTACTCAGGCGCAGACGCACTTCCACCTTGCCATGAGCCGGAACGGAAAAGCTAAAATGTCCTGCCGCTTTGGTGCCGTTCCTTTGCAGATTCACGGCGTTGCGATTGCCGTGGATGATATATTCGTGGAAGGCGTCTTTGAAATAACCGGCGCTTTGCTGGTTATACAAATGGCGTATATTGGTTTCGTTGTCGCAGAACAGCAGCTCTGGATCATTGTCGAAATAGCAATGGTAGCCGCCCAGGTCGGAGTGTTGGATTATGATGCTGCCGGTTCCGGTAGCGGAAAGCGTCGGGCGAGTGGCATCATAGCCCCAGCTCCAAGTATTGCGAAACCAGATCTGCGGTAATATATGCAGCGGGGCAGCGTCCGCGCTGCGGTTATGGGCGGTAATTAACATCAGGATGTCATCGACGCCGGCCTTGGCGTATTCTATAAATACATCAAAGTAACGTTTGTCGTTGAATATGCCGGTGTCCAACAATTCAAATTCCGGCATGTCTTTGCCGCGATTGCGATTTTGTTCGATCAGTGCCGTGTAGGGGAATGCCTGCTGCGGGTATTTGTACAGCATTTTAAGATAAGAGTGGCTGGGCGTTGCGTCGAGATAGTAATAAAGTTCCTTGACATCCTCGCCGTGATTGCCTTCGCCATTAGTCAAGCCGAACAAACGTTCCTTGAGGATAGGATCATGTTCATTCCATAAAGCCAAACCCAGACACAGCCGCTGCTTTTCATCGCAGAGTCCCGCGATGCCGTCCTCGCCCCAGCGGTAAGCTCGGCTGCGAGCGTGGTCGTGACTAAAATAGTCCCAGGCGTTCCCGTCTTCGCTGTAGTCTTCGCGCACCGTGCCCCATTGGCGCTCGCTCAGGTACGGCCCCCATAATCGCCATGCCGCTTTGCCGCTGCTTTGTGCCAGTATGCGATGTTTTTCGGCATCTGCTTGAGATCTGTTGTTTGGTTTTGTCATGCCGGTTCCTGCATGGGTTAAGCATAATTTATGCAGTAACCGGCTTTTAGAGGTTTCTGTCAAGTTAAATTCAGCCGATATTTGGTTGTAATGATAGAAGCCATGAACCTGATGCCCCCCTCGGACTTTTTCAAGCTGAGAGCTGTCCAGGCATTTTGATATTGTACGTCACCTCGGCGCACCGCTACACTAGGCCATGGATAGCCTGCAGTAGAGCGCCTACTTTAAGTGATTGGCGGTTTGACCCGTTAGAGCACGAAGTGAAACTGCTCTATATTATTAAAGTAAAGAATTTCATTTCGGAAGTGTTAATACCCTCAATAAAATTAGCGATAAGAAGACAAGCCCATTTAAGGTCGATAACATGATACGGGCAGGACGAAAAACAATATTTTTATATAACATAATTAATGCCCTCCTGTAGTAATCTCAGGCCTTAGCCTGAGATTATTTTCCTATTTGCCCAAAAACAAAAAAGCCGAACCACCTATTGTGTGACTTTTTTGTAGTCACCTTCGGCAGTCCGGCTTTCCGTTGATAGGATCCGCGACTTTCTGCTCCTGTCTTTCGGCAGGATTGGCTTTATCGTGTGTGATGAAATTGTGTGTCAGTATTTAATAAATGTCTATGCATACAACTACTTAAAGTTTTTTACGTAGGATGTTTTGGTGGTAAATGAGCCAGGTGGGGTAAATATCGCGCACTATTTACAAATGCCAGTCGAAAAGGGAAGGGCGATGTTGCCTCTATTAAGCACTACAGTTAGCTATATTCTCGGCCAGCAATTCCAATATTAAAACATCACAAGCTCCACATCCTGAACAAGCTCCGGTCATTCTGGATATTCCGTCCAGGTTGTCGATTCCATTATTAATAAGCCCCATAATTTGCTCTTTAGTAGTTCCGCTACAGTGACAAATAACGTTCGTTGTTTTATCTGGGGTAATGTCGTTCATATAAGATCCTCAACGCTATCTTTATCCAAAGCAATTAATGTGGACGCAAACTACGGATCCTTTGCCTGCACCCAGTTGATTTCTTTCGCTGTTTGTTCGCCAATCACGCATTCGTCCAAATCGGCCGCCATGCGCACATTGGTTGCCGACAGGGGGATGCGGCCAACCATGATTTCAGCCTTGGTTTGCGGATAAAGGGGCGATTGCTCCGGGTGGGCATAGCCGATCGGAAACAGGGCTTTATTATCGGCATCATACTTGTCCGTCGCACCGACTGTGTGCAGGAATTCGTGGGCAATGACGATATTGTTTTGTTGATCCTGATCGATAGAGGCAAAAGCATGAACTACGGCTGCCAAGCCTTTGTCGAGCCCTACTGAATGTCGCAAACTCCTGCCTGGCGTTGCTTCATGGTAAAGCACAAAAACATCGATACGAGGCATAGTGGAATCCGAATCGGGCGTGTTTTTATAGGTCCAGTAGCGGAATTTAAGCGCCCACCAGATTATTGCCGCATAACCTTCGCCGGGTAGCGGCGCTTCGGGCGGCAGCACCGTCAGCACTGGCCCGATGTGTATTTGGGTCGGTTGTTTGGTGATGAGCTTATATGGTTCGCTTTGTTGTTGCAAAAACCGGTCAACGGGTACAAACACGCTGTCGTCCAGGTCATTGATATATTCATTGACGACCGGGCTGTTGTTATCGCCGTTGATGGGATAAATGACCACGCTTAAAGGTTCTGTCCACGACCTGGATTTTAATTTTTGGTTTTTCGCATAAAAAGCCACGACTACAAACACAGTCAATAAGATAAGGATGCGGATAATTTTAAATAAAGTCATGGCTAATCGGCTGTTATTAATGGCATTAAACGTGTTAATCGGTTTTCAATGACAAGGTACTAACAATCTCGTTATTCTCTGTTTTGGGGGCAACTACAGTATCAAGTATAAACACCCGTTCGTTCGCTATGCCGCCTTTTTGCACGATGTAACGGGCAATCGCTTGCGCTCTTTCTGCGGCCAGGTTTTTTAGCCTTTGCTCTTCCGGCTTAATGATGGCTGACAGCTTCTCCTTGGCGACCGCATAAAACTCATGGGTGCTGGTATCAGCCTTACTGCCGACCAGACGTAGCTTACCCAGTAAGGATTTCTCCACCATCAACGGAAACTTTTCCGCAAATAGCTGTTCCATCAAACGCCTGTAATCCTGGTCGGAAATTACGACATATTCTGCCCGTATTTTTCTGCCGCCTTGCTTATTAATTTCGTCGGCTTTTATTCTTTTAAGCTGATCGTATAAAGCATCGTCGCTGACCGCCGGCCAATCCTGCTCCTGAAAAGCCGCTCCTTTAATTTCCAATTGTAAGATAGAACGCGTTTTTAACGCTTTAGCCAAATCATCCAGCTTGTCGGTTTCCTGCTTACTTAATTCCGCACTACCCGCAGGGAAGCTGATAGTGCTTAAATCCTCTTCGCTGCCTATTAATGAAGCTAATGCGTGAAAAGGCGAGCCGATCACTTTAGTTATCGCGTTAACCAACGCATCGACAACGATGTGGCTTATGCTGAATTGAGGGTCTTCCAGGCTGCCGGTAATGGGTACGTCCATTTTTATTTTGCCTTCGGAATCCTTCATTAAAGCCACCGCCAGCTTCAGCGGTAATGACACGGCATTGGGATTTTCAACTTTCTCACCCAACTCGAACCGTTCAATCAAGATGTTATTGGAAGCGGTTAGTTTTCCGTCGGCAACTTTGTAATTTAGCTCCAACGACATTTTGCCTTTTTCAACTTTATAACCGGCAAACTGCACCATATAAGGCGAAATCAACGGCATCGGCATGCCGGTAAACTTCACTTTCACATCGTAATCACCCAAATAAGGACTGATTTCGCCTTTGATGTCGACAGGCGCCAAGTCATAAGCATTTCCTTTTAAATCAACTTTGACTGTTGACTTTCGATCAGAGGAAATACCGCTGGCGCCGCCGTCCAAGCTTTTGATTTGCGCGGCGAACGGCAAAATCAGCGAAAGGTCTGCAAAATCGGAAGAGCCGTCAATGACTTGGATTTTGCCCAGTTTAAATTGAGGTTCCAATCCCCCCCGGCCCCCCTTTTGCAAAGGGGGGGGCTTATTCCCATCTTTTTGTAAAGGGCGAGGCTTATTCTCCTCCTTTTGCAAAGGTGTGGACTTATGCAAAGCCGTCCCCCCCCTTTGTAAAAGGGGGGTCGGGGGGGATTCGCTTTTGTCGGCAATCATGATTTCGCTAAAATTGACGGTTTTGTCCTGTCTGATGATGACTCTGGCATAAGGTTTGTTAATACTCAGTGATTCAGCGCTATATTGTTTTGTTGGCAAATCAATATTGATACCTTTAAGAGTTAAATTCTGCCATTTAACAAAGTCTTTGTTCTTTATCTGATCGCGGGTTAATAAGTCGGTAATTTTGGTATTGCCGGTAAACTTAATATCCGGTTTATCCGGCGCCGATTTGGCGAGTAGGATATTGCCGTCAATCGCTAAAGCTCCGTCGATGATATCCAAACGCGCGAACTTATCGACATAAGACTGGAAATTTTCCAGTGCAATGTCTTTAACATCAACGGCTATCTGCGCGGATAAGGGTTCAATAACGGCATTGCCGTCAAGCTTGATCGAGCCGCTTTCATTAACCGAGGCGCTGAACTGAAAAGGCAGGTTCGCAGCGGCGTTATTGCTGAAATTCGTCAGCTTTAAATTGATAGGCTTGACGTTGATGGTGATGGGCTTTTTTAGGCTTCGATCTTCAAAGCTGAGCCCGAAGTTATTCAGTGCGATGTTGTTGATTTTGATAATCCACGGCGCTTGTTCCGATTCTGCGGGAGAGGGTTTGGCCTCAGGCAGAAAGGCCTGATAATTAAGCGTGCCTTCGGTATCCAACCACGCCTTAAAATCGCCGTCATTTGCTGAAACGGATTCAATCGTTAGCTCATGGTTGCCAAGGTTAAAGCCGATGCCCTGCACGGCCAACTGAAGCGTTTTAATCAGTGGGTTGTCCTGGGCCGATGCTGAAACCTGAACATCGCGAAGTTCAAATTTGCCCTGATTGACGTTAACGTTAAATTTATTATTTATATAATCGGCCTTGTAATCGGCTTCGAACAGTTCATAGCCTTGCAAATCCAGTTGCAAGAAGTCCTGCAAGGCCAGCGCTCGGATTCTTGGCAATTGCACGTTATTTAATTTGATATGCCCGGATGAAGAGAGCGGATTAAGGGCGATGGCGCCTTGCCAATCCAGCTTGCCGCCTGTCGTTAATTCCAAGGTTAAGCCTAATTTGGCTTGGTTGTCGGTTTTTGTCGCGAAGTTTTCAATGGCAAGGTTAATCGGATAAACAGTCTCCTTTTCGGGATTTGTTAAATGCGCATCTTCCCAGTTCAGCTTTCCTTCGATTATCGATAGCTTTGCGATATTGACCGGGAAAATTTTATTGTCATCCTGCTTGTCTTTGTTGTCTTTTAGCAGATCTGTAAAATTGAATGCCCCGTTTTTGTCTATGGCGATACGGACGACTGGTTTGTTCAGCGACACCGTATCAATAACCATAGCTCGCTGATCGATGGATCGTAGCGCATTAATGTCGACATAAAGATCGTCAAAGCCGGCAAACAGTTGGCCGTCCTGTTCTTGAAGCTCGAACTTCTGTAAGCTTAACTGTAACAAAAAGGGATTAAATTTAACCGTTGCAACAGATGCCTTTCTGCCGGTTTCCTGCTGGATGAATGTCGGCAGTTTCGACTTTGCCAGCGTAGGCAACAAGTAAAAGCCCAGCGCAGCATAGATACCCAGAAGACCGACCACTATAAAAACAGCGATTTTAATTTTAGATACTATGTGTCGAACTTTCATAAAATCCAGTGACCTCATCCGTTTTAACTTATCGCCATTATAAACAAAAAAAAGCGGCTTCCTCAGATTACTGAGGAAGCCGCTTTTTTAAATCGAAAATTCTAATGAAAAAACCTATAAATCAAGATAGCCGGTTTCTTCATGCAGAACATTATCCAAGCCTTGCACTTCCTCATCGGGAGTTACGCGTAAACCTATCCATCTATCCAGTAATTTTAAAATCAGGTAGCTGAATAGCGCGCTCCAGGTCGCAGTAACGACGATCGCCAACGCCTGAACGCTGACTTGGTCCATTATTGAAACGCCCTCTGCTAAACCGAGGCCGCCCAAGCTGCTTGCGGCAAAGACACCGGTCAATAATGAGCCGGTCACGCCGCCTACGCCATGGACGGAAAATACGTCCAGAGAATCATCGATTTTCAAGGTACGTTTTACATATTGGGTAGCATAAAAACATACGGCGCCGGCAGTAATGCCAATCACCAGCGCACCGAAAGGGCCGACAAAGCCTGAAGCGGGGGTGATGGTGCCCAAACCTGCAACCATGCCGGTCACAATACCTAATACGCTGGGCTTGCTAAAACGTTTCCATTCTATAAACATCCAGGTCAAAGCGCCGGAAGCAGCGCCGATATGCGTCACCAGCATTGCCATTCCTGCGCGCCCGTCTGCGGTCAACGCGCTGCCGGCATTAAACCCGAACCAGCCGACCCACAACATGCCCGCACCGGTAACTACCATGGTCATGTTATGCGGCGGCATTGCTGTATTTGGAAAACCTTTTCTTTTTCCTAATACCAAGGCCGATACTAAAGCCGCAACGCCGGCATTAATGTGGATGACGATGCCGCCGGCAAAATCCATTGCGCCCAAATCGGCCAACCAACCGCCGCCCCACATCCAGTGGCATATCGGCAGGTAAACAATAATCAACCATAAGCCGCTAAACCACAGCATCGCCGAAAATTTCATCCGCTCGGCGAAACCGCCGACTATCAGCGCCGGTGTAATAATCGCAAAAGTCATCTGAAACATGAAGAAGACTGTTTCAGGAATAGTACCTTTCAACGATGCGACGCCTATGCCGGGCAGGAATGCTTTTGAAGCGCCGCCGATGATTTTTTGCAGTTCTCCGCCGTCGGCGAAAATAAAGCTGTAAACGCCGGCAAGCCAAAGAATTGAAACCAGACAGGTAATCGCAAAACACTGCATCAATACGGACAGAACGTTTTTGCTTCTAACCAATCCGGCATAAAATAACGACAGGCCCGGTATTGTCATAAACAAAACCAATGCAGTCGATGTTAAGATCCAAGCTGTGTCAGCTTGATTTAATTGATCCGCAAAAGCAAGACCGGGAAACATCAGGAAGCCTAAAACCAGCTTTCTATTTATTATTTTTAACAACATTTTTTTCCTTTGCGCCTAAATGGCATCTTCGCCGGTTTCACCCGTTCTAATACGAATAACCTGCTCTAAATTTGATACGAATATTTTTCCATCGCCGATTTTGCCGGTATTGGCTGCATTAACGATGGTCTCGACAGCTTTATCCAGCACATCATCGGAAACGGCGATTTCCAGTTTAACTTTAGGTAAAAAATCAACTACATACTCGGCACCTCTATATAACTCGGTATGACCTTTCTGGCGGCCGAAGCCTTTTACTTCCGTTGCAGTAACGCCAGCAACTCCAATCTCAGATAATGCTTCTCGGACATCATCCAATTTGAACGGTTTAATGATCGCGGTTATTAATTTCATGTTCTCTCTCTCACGGTAGATGGCAAAAAGTATTGGTAATATGGCTTGCAATCATAGTGAATTATCAATCAACATACAATTAATAGACCGGATAAAAACGCTAAATTGACGTGCTTTTTCGTTTTCTTAAACGCAAAAACGGGCGCATCGCGCGCCCGTTGTTTACCCAAAGGTCATTTTTGAGAAAAGTTCACCACCAATTAAATATGATACGCGGTCTCGCCATGTTCGGAAACGTCAAGCCCTTCACGCTCGACTTCTTCGCTAACCCGAAGCCCAATCAACATATCCACGATTTTATAAGCGATAAAAGATACCGCACCTGACCAGATGATACAGACTCCTACGCCCCAAGCTTGGCTGGTGATTTGACCGATCATGCTGTATTCAGCTACCCCGTTGGCAACATAATCCCAAACGCCGGTGCCGCCGAGCGATGGGCTGGCGACGATGCCTGTACCCAATGCACCGATAATTCCACCAACACCGTGAACACCAAAAGCATCTAGGGAGTCGTCATAACCAAGCATACTTTTCAAAGTAGTAACCGCCCAGAAACAAACCGCGCCGGCAACTAATCCTAAGAAAATAGCACCCATAGGGCCGGACCAGCCGCAAGCAGGAGTAATGGCGA
Organism: Methylobacter sp.; assembly: GCF_004322395.1. Classification (GTDB taxonomy): domain Bacteria; phylum Pseudomonadota; class Gammaproteobacteria; order Methylococcales; family Methylomonadaceae; genus Methylobacter_A. Next base: position 33,249 of record NZ_SCTW01000110.1, on the reverse strand, counting down.
CAAGCCCCGCAACAGCGCCGGAAGCACCGCCCAACATACTGGGTTTGCCGCGCAACAGCCATTCAGCACCTACCCATGCGAGAGTAGCCGCTGCGCTGGCCAGTAAAGTATTGACAAAGACTAAAGCGGCAAGGCCGTTGGCTTCCAGATTAGAGCCAACGTTAAAGCCGAACCAGCCGACCCATAACAAAGAGGCGCCAATCATAGTCATGGTGACGCTGTGTGGTGCAAGCGACTCCTTTTTGTAACCGATACGCTTGCCTATCAACAAGCAACCTACTAAACCGGCAATACCGGCATTAATATGCACAACCGTGCCGCCGGCGAAATCCAGTGCACCTTTTTGGAACAAAAATCCAGCCGTAGCAGTAGCCGCTTCTGCCGCCGATGCATCAGTATAAGCATCAGGACCGGCCCAATACCAAACCATATGCGCCATCGGCAGATAAGAGAAGGTAAACCACAAGAACATAAACAACAGTACAGCAGAAAACTTAACCCGTTCGGCAAAAGCACCAACGATCAGCGCAGGAGTAATAGCGGCGAAGGTCAGCTGGAATGCGACATAAATATACTCAGGCACGTAAACAGCTTTGCTGAAAGTGGCTGCAAGCGAGTCCGGCGTTATGCCTTTAAGGAACATCTTGCTAAATCCGCCAAAAAACGCATTGCCTTCGGTAAATGCGATGCTGTAACCGTAAATCGCCCACAATATAGCCATCATCGAGAAAATCACAAACACTTGCATCAACATGGACAGCATGTTCTTGGCGCGCACCATGCCGCCATAGAACAATGCCAATCCTGGAATGACCATCAGGATAACCAGCACGGTCGCAACAATCATCCACGCGGTATCGCCTTTGTTGGCTGCAGGCGGAACAGGAACGGCAGTTTCCGCAACAGAGAATCCTGCATAACCTAGCAAGGCAAACAGGATTAAGGTAGTTAAAAGTTGTTTCATAGTTCCCCCTTAATATTAAAGCGCTTCTTCGCCTGTTTCTCCGGTACGGATCCGGACAACCTGCTCTAAATTGGTTACAAAAATTTTACCGTCGCCTATTTTGCTGGTATTGGCAGCTTTGGTAATGGCTTCTACGGCTTGCTCCAGCATGGTGTCAGCCACCGCCACCTCAATTTTGGCCTTGGGTAAAAAATCAACCACATATTCAGCGCCGCGATAAAGCTCGGTATGCCCTTTTTGACGACCAAAACCTTTTACTTCGGTGACGGTTACTCCGGAAACTCCTATATCCGAAAGCGCTTCTCGAACATCGTCGAGCTTAAAGGGTTTAACAACAGCAGTTATTAGTTTCATTTGAGCCTCTTTTGTAAATTTAAAATCCAGCTTAAGTAGAGGAGCCGAAAAATCTTTTCTTCGGCACTCTTACATTGCTCTTGTATCGCTTAAAGCGCCTACTTTGATGTATCCATCAAGCTGCGTTAAAAGTTAACATTGAAATCGGTAGAGAATAGAAATTGATCCTGCTTGGCGTTGCCGAAGGGGCGGTACTGTCCGCCTGTGGCTGCAACTGTTCCATCCACCCAGTCATAACGGACATTGGGACGAATATTCAGCCATTTCATCGGCTTCCAGTTCATACCAGCGGTAATTCCGTAATAGCTGGCGCCATTGCCGGCATTACAGGTAGAGGTGAAATTGCCGGCAGCGGCAAAACTACTGCCTGCACCATTAGTTGCGGCAGCTACACGACCTGGAGAGCAGACCCTGAAACCGTTTTGATCGCGGAACCATTCAGCTCGAATACCCGCTGTCAAATTATCTTTTATGTCATAGGTTAGATGAGAATTGACGCCATACCATTCGGCATCGACATTTGGAACAGCTGTTAAAACACCGTTGGCATAACCATGATCATGCTGCAAAACCAGATGGGTTTTATCGGTGATATTGTGCTTCAACACTAAGCTGTACAGGCCCCAGGATTGGCTGCTATGTTCGGAAGTTCCGCCATAGGTACCGCTGATATTGGCAGAGGTGTTTTTGTCATCACTGGTCCAGGTAGTACCGGCCAAGCCTGCCCAACTGCCCAACTGTTTGTCCCAGCCGCCATCCCAGCCGCCAGTCGCACTGCCGGTGACTACACCACCCATAACCGCCCAATTTTTATCGACGGTATAGTTGCCCATCACACCGGTATGGGTGAACGGTTCGCCATATTGCATGGTGTAAGCATGGGTGTAGAAAAAGTTGTCAGGGGCCGGAACCGTCTCGTAACCGATCGGTGTATAAAAGTGACCGGCTTTAATGTTCAAACCATTGCCGACAGGCGCATAAATTTCGGCATAAGCCTGAGGCAGCGCAATATCGTAAAAACGGTTGTCGTTGCTATTGAGCATATTGAGATCCCAATGGTTCCGATTCAAAGGCAGTCCGGTATTTACATCAAATGCGGGAACACCGTATGCTTGAGTAAAAATAGCATCCGTACCGAACATCACATCGAAGCGTCCGCCAAAATCCCAGGCATCGCCTTCCGCAGCCACTGCGCGTTGTACAAACAGATTTAATTGATTTAACTGGAATTCGCCGGAACGGTCACCAAAAGTAACCGGACCGTTGAAGTTATTATCCGGGCTTGCCGCGTTATAAGTGATTCCAGCATTGGCCCAGCCACCGATCTTCACCCCAATATTTTTCATGAACTGGCTTTCATTAGGATCACCTACCGTTTCAAGTAAAGTGGTGGCCTCTGTCAAGCTCTTAGCTTGTGCTGCCCCAAAAACAGAAACCAGAGCTATGCCCAAAGCCAGTGGCTTCAGTTTGAAATTATTATTGGTTAGATGGTTTTTCATTTCAAAATCCTTAATTTAGTTAAACTCAAGGCAAGATGCCCGTTAAACAACCAAGAGCAAGTAAAATGCCAACTGTATTTGTGCAATAAATTCGTTAGGTGGGAATCTCAACTATACTGAATTAATATTATTAATTATCAATAAGTTAAAACACCTATCGATAAAATAAATTATCTGAAACTCTCTAATAATCATAAGTTTGGTGCAATAAAATAGAAGTGACATGCACATATTTTGGGCGTCACGCATTGTTTTCGCACCATAATGGATCTTCATTTGGCTGCTCATTTCCAGTTTTTAAAGTAACTTTATTCGCTTCATTTTTTTAGTGGCTAATCCAACAAAAAAAATGGTATCGTTACGTCGTTTGGCATAAAACATAGATTCCAATAATCCATCTCAGGAGACAAAATAAAATGTCGGCAGCAAAAGTACTTAAAATGATCAAAGAAAACGACGTGAAATTCGTCGATTTTCGTTTTTGTGATACCCGCGGTAAAGAGCAACATGTAACATTCCCTGCTCATACAATTGATGAAGATACCTTTGAAGAAGGTAATATGTTTGACGGTTCTTCGGTTGCCGGCTGGAAACACATCAATGAATCAGACATGATCTTAATGCCCGATCCATCTACTGCGGTTATGGATCCTTTCTTTGATGACAACACACTGATCTTGCGTTGCGACATCATTGAACCTAAAAACATGCAAGGCTACGAACGCGACCCACGCTCTATCGCCAAACGCGCGGAGGCCTACTTAAAATCAACCGGCATTGCAGACACGGCATTTTTCGGTCCTGAAAACGAATTTTTCATTTTTGACGATGTCCGTTGGGGCACCGATATGAGCGGCTCTTTCTATAAAGTCGATTCGGAAGAAGCGGGCTGGAACTCGGAAAAAGTTTATCCAGACGGCAACACCGGTCACCGTCCAAGCGTTAAAGGCGGTTATTTCCCTGTGCCTCCTGTCGATTCATTCCAAGATATGCGTTCTGCAATGTGTTTGACACTGGAAGAAATGGGCATGACCACTGAAGTTCATCACCACGAAGTAGCAACTGCCGGCCAGTGCGAAATCGGTGTGAAGTTCAACACTCTGGTTAAAAAAGCTGACGAAGTTCTGGAATTGAAATACGTTGTTGCCAACATTGCACATGCATACGGCAAAACAGCGACTTTCATGCCCAAACCACTGGTTGGCGACAACGGTAGCGGTATGCACGTACACCAATCTTTAGCTAAAGACGGCGTTAACCTGTTCACTGGCGACCTGTACGGCGGCTTGTCTGAAACTGCTCTGTTCTACATCGGCGGTATCATTAAACACGCTAAAGCATTGAATGCTTTCACCAACTCATCAACCAACAGCTACAAGCGTCTGGTTCCCGGTTTTGAAGCGCCTGTTATGCTGGCTTACTCTGCACGTAACCGTTCAGCTTCTATCCGTATTCCTTTTGTCAATAATCCAAAAGGCCGTCGTATCGAAGTTCGTTTCCCTGACTCAACTGCAAACCCTTATCTGGCGTTCTCAGCCATGATGATGGCTGGTCTGGACGGTATTCAAAACAAAATCCATCCTGGCGATGCTATGGATAAGGATTTGTACGACTTACCAGCAGAAGAAGCTAAAAACATCCCACAAGTTTGTCATTCTTTTGACCAAGCACTGGAAGCTCTGGACGCTGACCGTGAATTCTTGACACGCGGCGGTGTTTTTACAGACGACGCTATTGATGGCTTTATTGCATTAAAAATGGAAGAAGTGACTCGCATTCGGATGAGTACTCATCCAGCTGAGTACGATATGTATTACAGCTTATAAAAACCGGGGCGACTTTTTAATACGAGTCGCTCTGCTAGATGTAAAAAAAACGCCCCTAACAGGGCGTTTTTTTATGTCTAAAATACGACTGAAATTTTGCTGAGTTCCTAAAAGTCTGGAAAAAACAGCCCCGAACTGTTACTTCCCAGCAAACGCCATGAAGGAAGATTGCTAATAAGAATTTTTAGATGCACAAAACCAAAGCTAGAATAGAATGTGTGGTTTTACAAAGATATATAAATGAGCAGCTGTATAAGCTAAAACTTGTTCAAACAGGGGGCGCTACAGAGAATGCGTTCGATTTAACTGAAATGAAATAGATATTGACTATAACAAATTATACAGCGGATACATGCTGCTGGGCGTTTGATATTAAGATAACAAAATACTAGCTTGACCCAAAACTCGGTCGAGTTTTGGGTCAAGTATATGAGCTTGTTAAGCTGGAGTTACATTTTCTGCTTGCGGTCCTTTTTGGCCTTGTGTTACTTCCATAGTAACTTTTTGGCCTTCTTTCAAGGTCTTGCGGCCAGAGCCGTTAATTGCACTATGGTGAACAAAAACATCTTTGCCACCTTCTTGTTCAATAAATCCAAAACCTTTTTCATCATTGAACCATTTAACGGTACCTACAACTTGCTCTGACATATCACACTCTTAACTTAAAAAATCGCCAATTTCTCAGCGTTACAAATTCCCGCTTCATAAAATAAAGCCGGCTCAAACTTTAATTAAGACAAATAATAGCATTAAAAATATGAGCAGAGCAAAGTATTTTAACTAGGTTCAAAGATAATTCCATCATGAATATAATGCTGATATCAAAAAAGCTATAAGGCGAGGAGTTTATTGTCCAACTTACGGTGGTATGGTGATGTCCTATAGCAAAGGAGTAGGTTTATTTATGAATGAACCGCCAGCTGTTGGTAAGCTCCGCGATAATATAAAAGAGGCTGACCCGAACGGCACACGCAATCTTGTACTTCACCGATAATAACCCAGTGAGTGCCTGCATGAACTTTTTCTATGACTTTGCATTCCATAGACATCAGACTGTTATCTAGAACGGGTGCGCCGGTAATACCTGCTGTCCACGGTGTGTTTGCAAACCGCTGCTCTTGGCTGCTGCCGCCGGCAAATTGATTAGAAACGTCTTGTTGGGTTGAGTTTAGAATATTGACAGCAAAACACTGGCTTTCTTGAATTCCAGCGCCGGTGTCAGCGGATTCATTAATACAAACCAATACTTGAGGTGGATTAACCGAAACACTGGAGAAAGCAGTTACTGTCATGCCTTGAATGCCCAGTTTTTCAGAATATGTCGTAACAACGGTGACACCGCTGGCCCATAGTTGCATAGCTTTTTTAAAATCATCAACACCAACAGTCATTAATTTCCTCGCTTATTTTGTAAAGATATTGCCCCTTTTTGATTGAAAAAAAGGGGGCACGCGGGTTTTATGATACAGCAGCGGCGCAGACTTGTTAAATGATAGCTATTTTCATTATAAAATTAGGGAGATATTTTTAACTGAAAACGAGTCTGAAAAAGCTTAAAGCCTCGTTCATGATAAGCTAATAAAGCCTACTGAATTTGGAATAGTTTTTAATCGGTAGCCAAGCTGATAACAGATTGCTGAATAACTAAAAACTTAAAACGCGGCTGGTTTTAGAGTTTATTTTTCTTAATTTACTCCGCTATGGACTAAACATGATTATTATCAAACTGGGCGGTAGCCTGTCCTATTCGGATGCTCTTGTTAACTCTCTGAATGCAGTGGAGAAAAACTATCAGCGCAGGGCCGTGGTTATTGTTCCCGGCGGTGGTGCGTTTGCCGATCAGGTCAGGCTGGCTCAGCAACACTGGCAATTTGACGATACCACCGCACATCACATGGCACTCCTATCCATGCAGCAAATGGCCTTAATGTTTAAAGGACTTAAACCTGATTTTGCTATAGCTCGCACCGTCTCAGCGATTCAAGACCGACTAAATCGGCAAAAAACCGTTATTTGGTCGCCGGATATTGTTGAATTGGATAATGCGGGCATAGCGGCATCTTGGGATATAACTTCAGACAGCCTCGCGGCATGGCTGGCTAACACCATTTCGGCAACCGAACTGATCTTGGTGAAGTCAGCTGCCATTGATACTAACTTTAGCCTGCAACAACTTGCCGAGCAAAACATAGTCGATAAAGCCTTTTGCGCTTTAGTCGCGCAATCAGCGTTTAAAATACAGATTGTTAATGCCCAAAGCTGGGGATTGAGATAACCTGATTTAAGCCGTTTTAAACCGTCATTTTGGCAGAGTTCGCTATGCGCTCTGTCGGGTCACGTCAGGCTTTCAGGTTAGTGCAAATCTGTTCCAGATAGATTCGTGCCGTAACCCAAGTGACAAAAAAGCAAATCAAAAGGAACATCAATGTTAAATGTCTGGCAAAAAACCTGCGTAAAAATAGCCGAGTGGTTTTCGTTGTGGATTGTAATCGGCTGCTTATGGGCATGGTGGCAGCCGGAAGTGTGGATATGGTTCCTGCCTTACATTGCCATCGGGCTCGGCGTGATCATGCTAGGCATGGGCCTGACCTTGCGGCTGGCCGATTTTTCGGAAGTGTTCCGCATGCCCAAGATTATCGCTATCGGCGTTCTGGCGCAATTTATCATCATGCCCCTGTCGGCCTACTTTTGGGCAAAAGTGCTGGATCTGGAGGCGAGCCTGGCGATAGGGCTGATTCTGGTTGGCGCTTGTCCCGGCGGCACCGCATCTAATGTGATCACTTATTTGGCTCGTGCCAATGTGGCCTTAAGTGTACTGTTGACAATGTGCTCTACCTTCGCTGCCGTAGTGATGACGCCATTACTGACCCAATGGCTGGCGGGCACTTATTTGCCGGTTGACGGCTGGGGTTTGTTTCGTTCGATGGTTGTAGTGGTATTGATCCCTTTGATAGCCGGATTATTAATCAATACTGCATTGGATCGTATTCAGCAGCATAAACGTCATGTCGTACGCGCCGTTATTCATACGGTCGGCCCTATCGTCAGCGTCGCAGTGATTGTGTTGGTGGTAAGCAGTATCGTGGCTGGCAACAAAGCGGCGATTGGGCTGGTCGGGCCAAAATTATTCTGTTCGGTTTTTTTATTTCACGCTACCGGCTTTGCGTTAGGTTATGTTGTGATGAAATGGTTGGGCTACGGCAAGATAGAATGCCGCACCGTATCGATAGAAGTGGGTATGCAAAACAGCGGGCTAGGTGCATCGCTGGCTAAAACGCACTTCGCCGGCATGGCTATGGCTCCCGTTCCCGCCGCGATTTCAGCGGTATTTCATTGTTTGATCGGTAGCGCACTGGCGGGCATTTGGGGCAGAAGAAAGTAACCGCTCCGCTTACGCAATCAAAACTTGCTTTGAATAGCTGTCGCCTACTTTTGGCATCCGTGTTCCATTTTTCTATGAGTTGAATGGTTACGATTTTTGGATCACGGCTTCTTAATCACCTCATCCCGCAACACATCAAACGCATTGAATGCAATAGCCAAGCTGAGTTTCAAGTTGATGATACTGGCAATGGTGGTACTGGTGAAAATGCAGATCATGATGGCGATTTGGTATTTCACGGCCAGCCAAGGTTCACTGCCTCCGAGAATCTGCCCCGTCATCATGCCGGGTAGGGATACCAGTCCCATGGTGGCCATGCCTGCGATAGTCGGATTGATCGCGGCTTTAACGGCCTCCCTAAAATACGGACGCACGGCTTCCCACCGGGTCGCGCCCAGCATTAAAAAGGTCGTGTATTCGTTTTCGTTTTTTCGTAGCGTCGAATAGAAGCGCTCCAACGCAATAACGTTGCCCTGTAGGCAGTTGCCCAGGATCATACCCGCCAATGGAACGATATAGCGAGCATCGTAAAAGTGCGTCGGCTGGATGACCAGAATCACCAGATAGGCGGTCGAGAGCAGTATGCTGGTGGCAATCGCGATAAAGGTGGCCAGCATAAAATAACGCGTTTTCAGCCCGGCGCGGCGCAAAATACTCAAATCGGCGACCAACAGCATCACCAAAATCCATAAACCATTGAGCCAGGGATTGTTAAGATCGAACAGCGCTTTTAGATAAATACCGACCAGCGCTAACTGAATGCTCATGCGCAGAATGCCGATGCCAATATCCCGGCTCAAGCGCAGGCCGATCAGCCACAGCAAGAACCACGGCAGCAAACAGAGACCGTAAAGCAGCGCCATCTGCGGCAACTTAATATCAAGAGTTTCCATTGCGTTTTACCTGAGTCAATCGACCCGCTTCAAGTTCATAAACACTGCCACAACGTTCCATCCACTCAGGATCGTGAGCGACCGAAAGCACGGTCAGCTGCGGATCGGAGAACACATCGAACACCACTTGTTTGCTTTCCGCATCCAGCGCACTGGTTACCTCGTCGAGCAGATACAGTTTCTTGCCTAACAACAGCCCGCGGGCCAGCGCAATCCGCTGTTTTTCGCCACCGGAAATACGGCTGCTGTCCCGGTTTAAAATGTCTTCAGGCAGTTGCAATCGTTGCAACACCTCAGTCAATTGGGCTTGTGTGGGCCGGTGGTCGCGATGCGTTTTAAATTGAAACGGCAATAACAGTGCTTCCCGCACGCTTTCAGCACCCAATATCGGTTCCTGTCCGATGTAAGCCGTGCAGCTACGAATGAATTGAACAGATTCCGGCGTTAGCGGTTGTTCCTGAAAATACACCGTGCCTGATTTTAGCGGATGCAGCCCCAGCAAGGTTCTCAGCACGCTGCTTTTACCGGAGCCGGATTTGCCGCATAACATCGCTTTTTCGCCAGCGAACAGCGCAAAGCTGACGTCGGAGAGTATCGATTTTCCGTGGGCAGTGACCGATACTTGATCGAATCGAATGATAGGGAGCATATAAATTGAAAGAAGCTATTCAGTAGCTGGCAGAATAGCATACGGACGCCAAAAGCAGGCGCGTCTTATCGTATGCTGAAACCTTCGGCTCTGGACAATGATTAAAAATTAGATTAGATTCTTTTCATTAACTAAAACTAACTATAAGGCAGGAGATTATGAAAAAATTGACCGGCTTTTTTATTTTAGTATCGATAATCTCTTGCTCCACAGTTGCGCACTCGCAAGACGTCGAGGAAGTGCGGCCTGGCTTTGTATTGTTGGATGTCCTGCTTTACCGGCCCGTGGGTTTGGCCGCAACAATTATTGGCACCGGATTGTATATCGGGATAAGTCCCTTAACGGCCTTGGCTTCCATACCTGAGCCACACGATGCGTTTGTCAAAACCGGCAAAATTTTAATTCTCTTGCCCGCCAACTATACTTTTGTGAGGCCATTAGGTGATCGAAGCTTTCCATATAGGCCGCCGCAGGATAAACATAGACCGGTTGAAAGACAGAGTGATGCCGAAACCTATAATGAAACCTATAATATGGCTGTGAAACCCGGGCAACGCCCTGTGCCTCCCAAAGCACCGGGAGTGCCGCTGCTGCGTCACCCCTGATGCCGGCATATAAATTACAAGTTCATAGGGCTTTATAACTCCCATGCCGGAGAGTGGGAGTTATGTGGGTCTACGCATTACTCAAAAAACCGCTTCAAATACTCCCCGGTATGCGAAGCTTTATTTTCAGAAACCTGCTTAGGCGTGCCTTCTGCACCACACCTTGTTGACGACAGTCCGTAATCCAAATTACATCTTAATTATCGTTCCCACGCTCCAGCGCTCATCGTTATACACAAGTGTCTGCGGTACACCGCATCCCCCATCGTTCCCACGGGCCTTGCTCAGAAACATGCCGATATGCAGACCTTCCAGGTTTTTAAAACCTGGAAGGTCTAACTGGCAACGTTCTGAGCAGGCGAGACGTTGCAGGATGTAGGACGGAATAAGCCTGTCCTGAGCTTGTCGAAGCGGCCGGTTCGAGCGACAGCGAGAATTGGCGTTGCCTACATGGACAGATATTTGCTCCTGCAATATCCGCTTGACCTCCACGGATGGAGGAAATGCCGCAAGATTGCATGGAGCAATCGCGGCCACCACATCCATGTGGATTATGTAGGTAAGGGGCGTGAGCACGACTGCATGGATGCAGGAGGTAGAGTACCAACAGTAGGCGCTTTAGGCGACGCAGGAGTAGTTGCCGAGGAGCGGAAGCTTTTCCGGTAAACACCTACCAAACTCGCCGGAAACGCCACCTCGGCCACCTCGCGCTACGCGCCCTTCGGCTTTGCTCAGGAGAGCCTTGGATGGCCTTATTCCGGCCTACATCCGAGTCCGCCATTCCAGCACCCATGCAGAATGACACTCTTGGACAGACTTGTGTATAACGATGAGCGCTGGAGTGTGGAAACGATAAAAATTTTGCAGTGCGAACGCCATGACTAAATTTGTGTAATTTTGTATATAACTGAAATATAAACAGCAAAGACGTGATTAAGCGGTTAACTCAAGAAGGCTGGATTAATGTGGGCGGTAAAGGCGACCACATCAAATTCAAGCATCCGGATAAGCAAGGTCATGTGGTTGTGCCGCATTCACGTAGAGACGTGGCGGTAGGCATATTAAGAAATATTTACCGGCAAGCCGGTTGGGAGTGGCAATAATATTATATTCAGTTTATGTGCATTTGGGGGATGATAAACACGCGCATGGTGTGACCATTCCCGATTTTCCGGGGTGCTTCTCGGCGGCGGATGATTGGGATTCGTTGCCGGCTAATATTCAGGAAGCTATTGAATTGTATTGCGAAGGGGAGGATATGGAAATCCCCGCGCCAACCCCGTTAGAACAATTAGTATCTCGCCCTGAATATGAAGGCGGAGCATGGCTGCTTGTGGATGTCGATGTTTCACGGTTATCAACCAAGCCGGTACGCATCAATATTTCCTTGCCGGAAAATTTGCTGCAAGACATTGATCGCTACGCCAAATCGCATCATTTAACGCGATCCGGTTTTTTGGCACGTGCGGCGCTGGCGGAAATACAAAAGGGGCGTGTAGTATGAGTTATGTTTGCTGTTTAATAGACAAATAGATAATAAGGGGCGTGAAACTTTGCGGACTGGGCAGCATGCTCCGTCCGGTATAGGAATGCGCTGAACAACGTGAAGCACATCGATCGCGACTGATGTGGTTCGTCTAAGCACTTGGCAGGTTAGAATGGACGTTTGTCTGCTATAATTACGAAGGGCTTTGAGATAAATTTAGGAGACAAGATGCAGCGAACACAACTCTTACCGGTAAACGATCTTGCCATTGATTTGCAGAATTTTCGTACTGTGGCTCAGAAAAACGAAGTCGAAGCAATCAAAGCGATGATCTCTATTAAGCCCGAGTACTTTTGGGGCTTGATGGAAAGTTTGCTCGACGATGGTTATCTTCCGACTGAAAACATCATCGTTCTTGGAGACGCTACAAGTGGGTATTTGGTAAAAGAGGGAAATCGGCGCGTTGCCTCCTTAAAAATTATGCTTGGTTCGATTGCCTTAACCGATTTGGAACTCCCAAACAAAATTGTCGAGCGTATTGGGCAACTTTCCGCGGATTGGATTAATTCGAATACCCAAATTCCTTGCACGATCTATCAATTATCGGAAGCGGCCATTGTCGATCGAATCGTTACTCTTATACACGGCAAGAGTGAAAAAGCGGGTAGAGATGCATGGGGATCAGTTGCTCGCGCGCGGCACAACAAAATCGAAAATGGCGCATCGGAACCCGGTTTGGATCTTTTGGAAAAGTATTTATTGCATGGAACCAATCTTACGCACGAACAGAAACTTAGATGGGCCGGCGATTACCATCTGACCGTTCTTGACGAAGCCATAAAGAAAACAGCCCAACGCTTAGGGGCGAGTTCAAGTGTCGAACTGGCAAAGCTGTACCCCAAGATTTCCCATAAGAAACCGCTTGACGATATCATTCATGCCATCGGCATGGAATCACTCACTTTTCCGGCAATTAGAGAGTCAATAGACTTTGCGTTGAGATTTGGCGTCCCACCATTACCGCCTTCAACCGGACAAAATCCTACTACGAAGTCTTCGGGCGGAAAAACTGGAACCGGAGCACCACCGAATGTTGGAGGCAGTTCCGGGAAGCAAGCGGCAACAAATCCTACAGCCAATCCGGTTAATGCCGGAAGTCAGACTAATCCTAACCCAACTTCCCAGGGTAGTAGCACCCCAACTACAGGCCGCAAGACATTAGCTACAGCCACCAACGACGAAAAATCGGTAAAAAAGACCTTAAAATCGCTAAAGCTATATGGTGCAAATCGGGCTAAAATTGAAACTCTCCGCAAAGAAATTTTGAAACTAAAATTAGAAGACAATCCAATTGCATTCTGTTTTTTGCTTCGCAGCATGTTCGAGATTTCGGCAAAAGCATATTGTCAAGACCACGCTTCTCAGCCAAATGCTCCAACGTATTTAAAGAGTGACGGAAGTGATAGAATACTTGCAGATATTCTTCGCGACATTGTCACTTATTTAACTCAAAATAAAAAAGACCTGCAAATGGTAAGATTACTTCATGGACCACTGACAGAAATTCAACGCCATGATGGCATTTTGTCAATTACGTCAATGAATCAATTAGTCCACAACCCGTCATTTACGATCATACCGAGTGATATTCCTACATTGTTTTCGAATATTTTTCCGTTACTGGATCAAATGAACAAATAACCGAATATTATCGATGGCTCAAAATCGCACACCGCTCCGCTATCCAGGAGGAAAACAAAAACTGACTCCATTTATTTTGGAGATCATCATGGCAAATGGTCTGGAAGGCGGCCATTATGTTGAACCCTATGCAGGCGGAGCCGGCGTTGCTATGGAGTTATTAGTTGACGGGCACGTTGACCATGTACACTTAAACGATTCTTCTTATCACATATACTCGTTCTGGCAATCGGTGTTAACACAGACCGAGGCGTTTTGTTCAAAGATATCCCGGTCGCTTGTTAATGTCGAAGAATGGCTTGGTCATCGCGAAATCCTTCGCCATCCTGATCAACACAGTATTCTCGAAGTTGGTTTTGCCACTTTTTATTTAAACCGTACCAATCGATCCGGAATTCTTAACGCGGGTGTTATTGGCGGGTTGAATCAAAATGGCAAGTGGAAAATCGATGCTCGTTTCCCAATGAACGACCTCATTAGAAGGGTTGAACTTATTGGATCATTACGAGACCACATTACTTTGTGCAATTTGGACGCAGAACAGTTTTTTTTGACTCACTTTCCAACGCTACCCAATAATAGTTTGGTTTATTGCGACCCTCCTTATTTCGAAAAGGGAAGTCGGTTGTATCTGAATCATTATAAACAAGACGACCACGAACGAATTGCCAAGCTGACTCAAGGTTTAGATAACATTAAATGGATAGTGTCTTATGATGGTGCTGATGAGATATTAGCTTATTATAAAAATCGCCGGAAATTTCTTTATGAACTTCAATATAACGCTTCGAGAGCCTATAAAGGAAACGAGGTGTTTATATTTTCTGACCAATTAGTTATTCCTCGCAGATCATCATTGTCCTATATCGCCCATGCGCTCAACAAAAATTCAAGTATATTGCATGCTGGGCTGCCAGAAACACGGGCGGGATTAGTACCTTAGATACCGTATCACTCAAAAAAACGCCTCAAATAAACCCCAGTATGTGAAGCCACATTCCCGGAAACCTGCTTAGGCGTACCCTCGGCAACCAGCGTCCCACCGCCATCGCCGCCTTCCGGTCCCATATCAATAATCCAGTCCGCGGTTTTGATGACATCCAGGTTGTGCTCGATGACGATGACGGTATTGCCGTGATCGCGCAGGGTATGCAATACGTTCAGTAATTGCTTAATGTCGTGGAAGTGCAGGCCGGTGGTTGGCTCATCCAGTATGTACAAGGTTTTGCCGGTATCGCGTTTGGACAGTTCTTTGGCGAGTTTTACCCGTTGTGCTTCGCCGCCGGACAGAGTGGTCGCATTTTGTCCCAGGGTGATGTAGCTTAAGCCGACTTCGACTAAGGTCTGTAGTTTACGAGCCAGCACCGGCACCGGGCTGAAAAATTCGGCGGCGTCTTCCACGGTCATGTCCAGTACTTCGTTGATGGTTTTGCCTTTATAACGTATCTCCAGCGTTTCGCGGTTGTAGCGTTTGCCGCCGCAACTGTCGCAATTAACAAAAATATCCGGCAAAAAGTGCATTTCGACTTTAATCACGCCGTCGCCTTTGCAGGCTTCACAGCGGCCGCCTTTGACGTTAAAGCTGAACCGGCCGGGTGAATAACCGCGCGACCTTGCTTCCGGCGTTGCCGAGAATAATTCCCGTATCGGCGTGAACAGGCCGGTGTAAGTGGCCGGATTCGATCTGGGCGTGCGGCCGATCGGGCTTTGGTCTATATCGACGACTTTATCGAAATGCTCCAGGCCTTCGATTGCATCGCAAGGCGCGGGAATAACGCCGGCACGGTTGATTAACCGCGCTGCATGGCAATACAAGGTATCGTTGATCAGCGTCGATTTGCCGGAACCGGATACGCCGGTTATGCAGGTCAGTAAACCGATAGGGAAGGCAATGTCGACATTCTTCAGGTTATTGCCGTGGGCATTGCGGATGACTATTTGTTTGTCTTTATCGACAGGCGTTAATTTTTCAGGCACGGTAATGCCGATTTTTCCGGATAAATACTGGCCGGTTAACGAGTCAGGGGTGTTGATAATGTCTTCCAACGTGCCTTGCGCAATGATCTGTCCGCCATGCACGCCGGCGCCGGGGCCTATATCGACAATATGCTGGGCCGCGCGGATCGCATCTTCGTCATGCTCAACGACGATAACGGTATTGCCGAGGTCGCGCAGGCGGAACAGAGTGTTTAGCAAACGTTGGTTGTCGCGTTGATGCAGGCCTATCGATGGCTCGTCCAGCACGTACATCACGCCGACCAAGCCTGCGCCGATTTGGCTGGCAAGGCGGATACGTTGCGCTTCGCCGCCGGATAGCGTGTCCGCGCTACGGTCCAGTGTTAAATAATCGAGGCCGACATTGACTAAAAATTCCAGCCGTTCCTGGATTTCCTTGATGATTTTTACCGCAACTTCGCCGCGTCTGCCGCTTAACTGAAGATGGGCAAAAAAGTCTAACGATTTACGGATTGGGAAGCGGGTCAGGTGGTGTAGCGGCAAATCTTCGATAAACACGTTCCTGGCTGAAACATTCAGCCTCGCACCCTCGCAAGCGTTACAGGGTTTGTTGGATAAATATTTAGCCAGCTCATCGCGCACCATTTGCGAATCGGTCTCATGGTAACGCCGATCCATATTGGCGACGATGCCTTCAAAACTGTGGCGCCGCTTTTTGACCGATCCGTTTCCGGTCATGAACTTGAATTCAATCGATTCACGGCCGCTGCCATAAAGAATGATGTCCTGGACTTCTTGGGACAGTTCCGAAAACGGCACTTCCGGGTCGAAGTTATAGTGTTTGGCCAGCGAGCAGATGATTTGGTAATAATAGGCGTTGCGTCGGTCCCAGCCGCGAATCGCGCCGCCTGCCAAACTGATGTCCGGGTTATGGATAATCAACTCGGGATCGAAATGCTGCCGCACGCCCAAACCGTCGCAACTGCTGCATGCGCCTTTCGGGTTGTTGAACGAGAAGATGCGCGGTTCCAGTTCGGGCAGCGAGTAGCCGCAATGAGGGCAGGCGTAGCGCTCGGAAAACAGCAGTTCGGCCGCATCATCGATGCAGGCGGCGATGGCGATGCCGTCGGCGATGCGCAACGCAGTTTCGAACGATTCGGCCAATCTTAACGCGATGTCGTCGCGAATCTTGAAGCGGTCGACGATGACTTCAATAGTATGTTTCTTTTTTAAATCCAGCGCCGGCGTCTCGTCCAGGTCGTATACGGTGCCGTCGATCCGGGCGCGAATGAAGCCTTGGGCGCGAAGGTCATCAAGCAACTGGATATACTCGCCTTTGCGGTCGTTAACCACCGGCGCCAGCAGCATCCAGCGTTGATCTT
Source organism: Methylobacter sp. (assembly GCF_004322395.1). GTDB lineage: Bacteria > Pseudomonadota > Gammaproteobacteria > Methylococcales > Methylomonadaceae > Methylobacter_A. The sequence continues at coordinate 16,552 of NZ_SCTW01000110.1, read as the reverse complement.
GTGGTTGCGATAGTACATGGTCAACCATTTGGCTGATCGTTTGCGCTTCCAGTGAAACCTGGTGTTCAGGACAACGCGGCGTACCGGCTCGGGCATAGAGCAGTCTTAAATAATCGTAAATTTCGGTGATGGTGCCAACCGTGGAGCGCGGGTTGTGCGAAGTGGATTTTTGCTCAATTGAAATGGCCGGGGACAAGCCTTCGATATGGTCGACATCGGGCTTTTCCATCATCGACAAAAACTGGCGCGCGTAGGTAGACAGAGATTCTACATAGCGCCGTTGTCCTTCGGCATAAATGGTGTCGAATGCCAGCGACGATTTGCCCGAACCGGACAGTCCGGTAATGATGATGAGCTGATCTCGGGGCAGGTCAAGATCGATATTTTTTAGGTTATGGGTTCTGGCGCCACGAATGCTGATCGTATCCATTAAATAAATCCGGCAATTTAAACAACCGTATAATATACGAGCAAAGCCTTATTAACACAAACGGCTACATACTGGACGGCCTTAAACAATGCTCATCAATACATTAAATTCATTCATTTTTAAATACATTAAATTCATCGAAATGCTCGGCGTACTGATGCGGATTTTCAGTTTTTCGCTGGTCAGTTGGTTGGGGCCGGAAAGTCCGTTTCTGTTTGTATGGGCTTTTAATACCACCGATGCGGTGATACTTTCCTGGTGTTCGATGCTCAAGAAAGACAGCGCCTATACCTTGCTGAACGTGTTCTGGATTATGGTCGGCATTGTCGGCATGTTCAGGGCCAGTCATTTTTCTGTCGTTGATTTTCAGTCCGTCTGGCAGCACTTTTTAAGTCAAGTCGTCGCGCTGTTTACTTAATCAGCGGAAATGGGCGGACAAAGCTTGTTATAATGGACGCCATTAAAATAGTGAGATAAACCACTGGGTTAGTGAGGTATGTATACATGCCATTTTTCTAAACCCAGTAAAGGTGCGCGATGCGCACTCTACATTTATTGAAATTGGTTCAAAAAGGAGAAGCTGGTTTTGACAACAATGCAAGACATTACAAGTTCGATGACGTCATCGGAAAAACGCGCCACATGGTCGTTGGCAAGCATTTATGCGTTGCGGATGCTGGGGCTATTTATGATTTTGCCGGTGTTGTCGTTATTTGCCGAGCAGCTTGAAGGTTCAACGCCTGCACTGATCGGTCTGGCTATGAGTATTTACGGCTTGCCTCAGGTTTTGTTGCAAATCCCGTTCGGTCTGCTATCGGATCGCTTCGGCCGTAAAAAAATGATTATTATCGGCTTGGTATTGTTCTTTATCGGCAGCGTAATTGCGGCGCTGTCGACAAGCATTTACGGAGTCTTAGTCGGTAGGGCTTTCCAGGGCGCCGGCGCGGTTTCGGCGGTTATCATGGCCTTGGTCGCGGATTTGACTCAGGAAGTTCATCGTACCAAAGCCATGGCGATTATCGGAATCAGTATCGGTGCATCCTTTGGTGTCGGCATCATTGCCGGGCCTGTTATTTCCGGATTCGGCGGTGTGCAGGGCGTTTTTGGGGTGACTGCGGTGCTCACGCTTCTGGCTATTTTAACGATCATTTATATCGTGCCTAATCCTCAACAATCCAAATTGCATCGGGATGCGGAAGTCGTTCCCGAGGAAATGTTGCATGTGCTGAAAAATCCGGATCTGTTGCGCCTGAATTACGGTATCTTTACTTTGCACCTGATTTTAATGGCTATCTTTGTCGTGGTGCCGTCGTTGATGAGAAACGCGGGATTAATAGCCGGACATGAATGGCAGGTTTATTTGCCGGTTTTTGTTATTTCAATGGCATTCGCGGTGCCGTTCGTGATTCTGGCAGAAAAGAAGCGCAAAATGAAACAGGTGTTTTTGGGCGCTATCGCGGTGTTGATAATGGCTGAATTGGGCTTGTCGGCGATTCATCAAGATTTGATCGGGATTGTAGGTTTCTTGTGGTTGTTTTTTTGCGGCTTTAATTTGCTTGAAGCGACACTGCCTTCTTTAATATCGAAGACTGCACCGGCTGACTTGAAAGGTACGGCGATGGGCGCTTATTCGAGTTCGCAGTTCATGGGGCTTTTTATGGGCGGACTGGTGGGCGGCTGGTTTAACGGTAAGTTTGGGGTTACGGCGGTGTTTTTATTTTGCGCTGCTGCTGCGTTCAGCTGGTTGATAGTATCGCTGTGGATGAAACCGCCTCGCTATGTGGCAAATTTGCTGATTGCATTGGAACGGCTCAGTGAGCAGGACGCAAATGAATTCGTTGCCGAAATGCTTAAAATCAATGGTGTAGAAGACGTCACGCTGCATTATGAAGAGGCTTTGGTTTATCTTAAAGTTGATAATCAACAATTGAATAAAGAGCAATTACAAAGTTTGATTACACACTACGTCAACGCATAATCTGATAGAATCCGAAAAAACCATAGGAGAAATATATGCTTAACAAAGTGATGTTGATAGGAAGGCTGGGCGCCGATCCTGAAGTTCGTTACATGCCTAGCGGCGGTGCAGTTACGACATTGAGTCTGGCGACTTCCAGGCGCTGGAAAGATAAGCAAACCGGTGAGCGCCGCGAAGAAACCGAATGGCACAGAGTGGTGCTTTTTAATCGTTTGGCTGAAATCGCCGGCGAATATTTGAAAAAAGGCAGTCAAGCTTATATAGAGGGGCATATTCGTACTCGGAAATGGCAAGCCCAAGACGGTCAGGACCGCTACACGACTGAAATCGTTGCCGACACCATGAACATGCTGGACAGCCGCAGTGGCGGCACTTCCGAGTTTGGCGGCGAGCAGCCTCAGGGCGGATATGCAGCGCCTTCATCAAGACCCGCTCAGCCCCAACAATCGCCGCAACATCCGTCCGGTTCCATGCCGCCACCGCCTAATTACGACGATTTCGACGACGATATTCCGTTTTAGAAATTGTTTTGTAGAAATTGTATGTAATGTTGCCAAGCCTCTGTTATCAGGGGCTTTTTTATTGGTGCAAAGAAAATTTTTTGTACCTTTACAAATTGGTTTTGATAGTCTAATTTCAAACTCAACGTATCGCTTTTTAAAAAATCAGGGTCGCAATTTATGGCTGAAAAATAATTTGTTCAGCGCTTCTCTGGTGGTTTGCTGATTCAGGATGTAAATCACCATCAAATATATATGACTTTAAGCATTCGCCAACTCTCCTGCCAAAAAAATCATTAAGAGACAGTTTATGAAAATCAACATGCCGGTAACTAACGTGGAATACAAGCTTAAAGAGACTGATTCCATAGTATCCAAGACTGATTTGAGGGGGACGATTACCTATATCAACGAGGACTTCCTGCGCATTAGCGGATTTACCAAAGCAGAGCTGATCGGTGTCTCGCATAATATAGTGCGGCACCCGGACATGCCGCCGGAAGCGTTTGCGGATCTATGGAAGGCGTTGAAAGAGAATCGCCCGTGGACCGGGTTGGTAAAAAACCGCTGCAAAAACGGGGATTTTTACTGGGTGCTGGCCAATGCCATACCCTTTTATGAAAACGACCAACTGGCCGGTTATATGTCGGTGCGCAGCAAACCCAGCTTCGAACAAATCAATGCGGCAGATGCCGCCTACCGGCTGTTTAAGGAAGGCAAGGCCGGCAACCTGAAAATACAGGACGGGAAAGTCGTCAAATCGACTTTTCCGGGAAAACTTAACCCATTCAAGAGTCTCACGATCAAAAGCCGTTTAATCAATGTTATCGGCATGCTCAGCGCACTAATGATAATTATCGGCGGCATGGGCTTACATGGCATGAGCAAGGCCAACGAAGGCTTGCGCACAGTGTATGAGGATCGCACAATGCCGATGGACCAGATATCCACTATCAAGGAACTGCTGTTGACCAACCGGCTGAACATTACCTCCGTCTTGCTTACGCCAACTGCTGAGATGATCCAGAAAAATAGTGCTGAAGTGGAACAAAACATTACGGAAATAAGCAGGATTTGGGCTGCTTACATGGCCACTTACTTAACCCCGGAGGAAAAAAACCTGGCCGACAAATTCGCCGCCGACAGGAAATTATTCGTAGAAGAAAGTTTGAAGCCCACTATGGCAGCGCTGAAAGCCCATGACCTCGAACTCGCCAACAAGCTTGTCGTAGACCGGATTAACCCGCTTTATAAACCTGTCGGTGAAGGCATCAACCGGCTGATGCAATTACAGATCGATGTCGCCAAGCAGGAGTTTGAATCGGCGCAGTCCCGCTACGGCCACACTCGCAACATCGCCATCGGCTTGATCGCGCTAGGCATTATGCTGGCCCTATGGCTGGGTTTTACTCTGATCCGCGGGATTGCGCGCCCGTTTGCTGCCGTTATCAGCCACTTCGGCCGCATAGCCCAAGGCAAATATAACAATGCCATAGACATTGAACGCCAGGATGAAATCGGCAAGGTCATGGAAGCGCTTAAATCCATGCAGACCAAGCTCGGTTTCGATATGGCGGAAAGCAAACGCATTGCCGACGAGAGTTTACGCATCAAAATCGGCCTGGATAATGTCAGCACCGGCGTGATGATCGCAGACAATGCTCGCCACATTATTTATGTTAACAAATCTGTGGTTGATATCCTCGGCAAGGCCGAAGCGGATATTCGTAAACAGTTGCCGAACTTCTCAGCGGCCAATCTGGTCGGCACCAATATTGACGGTTTTCACCTAGCTCCTTCGCAGCAAGAAAAACTTTTGTCTACTTTCAACAATACCTATGTCGCCAAAATAAATCTCGGCGGACGATCTATGGTGGTGAGCGCCAATCCGGTCATTAATGAACAGGGCCAACGGCTGGGCGCGGTAGCCGAATGGCAGGACCGCACCAATGAAGTCGCTGTAGAGCAGGAAGTGGCCGCCCTTGTGCATGGTGCGGTTATGGGGGACTTTACAAGGCGTATTAACATACAGGGCAAAGAAGACTTCTTTAAACAATTGGGCGAAGGGCTGAACGAACTGCTGGAAACGACCGAGAGCGGCATTAACGATGTGGTACGCGTATTGGGCGCTCTATCCCGTAGTGACTTGACACAAACTATTACCAATGATTATGCCGGCAGTTTCGGACAACTCAAGGATGACGCCAATACCACGGTGGAAAAACTTAAGGAAATCATCGGGCAAATCAAGGACGCGACCAACGGCATCAACACCGGGGCTAAAGAAATCGCCTCCGGGAACAATGACTTGTCGCATCGCACCGAGGAACAAGCCGCCAGCCTGGAAGAGACAGCGGCCAGCATGGAGGAACTGACTTCAACGGTACAGCATAATGCCGCAAACGCCAAACAGGCTAATCAACTAGCCGTTGATGCATCCAATATAGCCGGCAAAGGCGTTGAAGTGGTCGGTCAAGTGGTTAAGACGATGGATACTATTAATGATTCTTCCCGCAGGATTGGCGACATTATTTCGGTGATCGACGACATTGCTTTTCAAACTAACATTCTTGCCCTGAACGCTGCCGTTGAAGCGGCGCGCGCCGGCGAACAGGGCAGGGGCTTTGCCGTGGTGGCTGTAGAGGTGCGCAACCTCGCGCAGCGCGCCGCTACAGCAGCCGGAGAAATCAAAAACTTGATTGACGACTCGGTCGTCAAGGTTACCGGCGGCAGTAAATTAGTAACACAAGCCGGTCAAACTATGGAAGAAATTGTTAATTCCATTCGCGGCGTTACCGTCATGATGTCTGAAATTAGCGCCGCTTCAGCGGAACAAACGAGCGGCATCGAGCAGGTTAATCAAGCTATCAGTCAAATGGACGACGTAACTCAGCAAAATGCCGCTTTGGTAGAGCAAGCTGCCGCCGCAGCGGAATCATTGGAAGAACAGGCGCAAAGCCTATCGGCCACCGTAGCGCAATTCAAAGTGGAGGGTTACTCTCGCTATGCGCATAACAGCATGGCTCAAGTAAGCTCTTTCCGTGCAGCGCCGCCGCAAAGAGAGACCGCAATCGCTAAAGCCGGAGCAGTTAAAAAATCGGCATCAGTTAAACCTAAACCGATCCTCCAATCTTCCAGCGATGACTGGGAAGAGTTTTAGTACGTAATCCTAAAAAATCAGTTAACCAAAGCATTGTGACCATTATAGGGGCGACCGGGACCGGCAATGCTGTTGACTTAAGCAGCGCAAAGTCCTCTCCAGAGGGAGAGGGTTGGGTGAGGGGAAATCAAAATGAGGAAGAAAGCTGATTTACCCCCCCCTCATCCCAACCTTCTCCCTCAGGGAGAAGGGGTACGTACTCTTAAGTCAACAGCATTGCCGGCCGGTCGCCCGGAAGTATCGGACCCAAGTTTTTTAGTTTTAAGCCTGAGCGTTTCTTAGCGCGCCCGGCATGAATCAAAACTCGTTATCTTAAGGGGATATTGTAGAAATATCAGGGTAAATGGGAGGAGCCCTTAACACCTATCAGTTTAACGAGAATATCCAATACGTCGTTCCGGCATGGACTGCCGGAATCCAGAAGCCAGGGATGGCAAGACTCAGACATCACATCCATGTGTTCTGGATACCGGCAGTCCATGCCGGTATGACGTGCTATTTGAGTAAAGTGATAGGTGTTAAGGGAGGAGCCTAAGTCAACATTACTCCATACCTAACCTTGGATCACAATACTTTAATCTCCCAAGAAACGTTCAAACTCCGCCAGCGGCATTGCCATGCCTATCAGGTTGCCCTGAAAGGCATGGCAGCCGTGAAGTTCCAGAAATGCGCGTTGCTCTTCTGTTTCTATGCCTTCGGCAATGATGTCCATCCCCAAGTTATCGGCCATGCCGATGATGGTTTGCACGATCAACGTATCGGCGGGTTTGATCCCGATATTGCTTACGAATGACTGATCGATTTTCAGCTGATCGAACGGCAGTTGCGCTAGACAAGCCAAGGATGAATAGCCGGTGCCGAAGTCATCAATGGAGAAGCTCACGCCAAGCTCTTTAAGTGTCTTCATTTTGGCAATGGTATCGTCGATGTCGTCGAATAACAGGCTTTCGGTGAATTCGAGTTTGAGCCGATCCGCTTTGATGGCGAATTTGTTCAGCATGGCGCGTACTTGTTCGGTAAAGTCAGGTTGATGGAACTGACGCGCACTGACGTTAACGGCAAGCTGCAAGTCGCGGGTTTGTGCATGGCTTTCCCAGCGTTTAAGCTGGGCGCAGGCGGCTTCCAGCATCCACTGCCCAATAGGTATTATTAAGCCGATTTCTTCAGCCAGTGGAATGAATTCATGCGGCAAGACGATGCCACGTTTAGGGTGTTTCCAGCGCAACAACATTTCGGCGCCGATAATCTGTCCATTATGGTGCACCTGCCGCTGGAAATAGAGCTTGAATTGATTTTTCATCAGCGCAAAGCGTAAATCCGCTTCCAGAGCGGCCCGAGCCGTAACCGCCTCTTGCATGTCCTGGTCGAAGAAACGCAAGGTGTTGCGGCCTGCCGCTTTGGCGCCATACATGGCGATATCCGCCCGTTTCAGCAGGGTGTTTATTTCATGCCGATGATCGATAAATAGCGTGATGCCGATGCTCGGGGTGCTTCGATACTCATGCTTGCTGAGCTGGTAGGCTTGGTTTAATGAAGCAATAATTTTTTCGCCTATGGTTTTAGCCTTGACAGCGGCTTCTTCAATATTTTCGCTCAGTTCTTCCAGCATGATCACAAACTCATCGCCGCCTTGACGTGACACGGTGTCGCCTTCCCGCACGCAATCCATTAGGCGCTGTGCGACCTGTTGCAACAATATGTCGCCCATATCATGCCCCAGATGGTCATTAAGGGATTTGAAGTTATCCAGGTCAAGGAACAGCAATGCGCCGTATTTTCTACTACGCGTACTGGTGGCCAATGCTTGTTGCAGCCTGTCCAGCAGCAGTCTGCGGTTCGGCAAGGCGGTCAACGGATCATAGTAAGCCAGTTGTTTTATTTCCTCTTCCGAGGCCTTACGTGTGGATATATCGGTATGCGAGCCGACATAGTGAGTGACGTTGCCATCGCTGTCCTTTACTGCGGTGATGGTTAGCCGTTTGGGATAGATTTCACCATTTTTGCGTTGATCCCATATTTCGCCCTGCCAGGACCCGGTACGATTGATGCAATCCCACATTTCAGCGTAAAAGGCCGAGTCGTGCTGTCCCGATTTGAATATGCGGGGCGTTTGCCCGATGAGTTCTTCGGTGCTGTAGCCGGTAATCTCGGTAAAGGCCCGGTTAACCCGCAAAATCATATTATCGGCATTGGTGATCATGATGCCTTCTTGAGCTTCAAAGGCCGCGGCGGCGATACGTAATTCCTCTTCGGCATGCTTGCTTTCGCTGATGTCGGTAAGGGTAATGCGCAGCACTGGCGTATGGTCGCCGGTTATTGCCGGCAGGCAGTCCAGCCGGGCATGGAAGTAGCTGTCGCCGCGTTTCAACCTCAGTTCGAGATTATTCTGTTCTCCTTCGCAGTCTAGCAGTTTCTTGAGTAGAAGATGCCAACGGTCGCCGTCTTTGGGTGAGATCAAGCTGGAAAAATGACGATTGATCAGATTGCAGCGCTCCACTCCGACTAAAGCGGCGGCGGTAAGATTGGTCTCGATGATTTCACCTTCGACCGTCAGGGTTAAATAACCAACGGGAGCGAATTCATAAAGATCGAGGTAGCGGTTATGGGATGCTTCAAGATCGTCACGGGCGCGCTGTAGCTCCTCGTTTTGCATCTTCAGCTCGATCTGGTGCACCTGTAGTTCATGCAGCAGTTCTTCTATAGAGCGGGACGGCGGTTCTTTGGTGATTCGGGTACGTCGTTCCTGGGGGTCGGTACGTGGCTTTAATTGATGATTCAGTTTCGTGGATTTGCTGCTCATATAAACTTCTCACCGATATTTTAGATAGCCTGCACGGTTTGTTCCTTGGGAATATCCTAAAAATCGGCTGGTGTCATACAAGGGTAATGCTGTTGACTTAAGCGTGTGCGCCCCTTCTCCCTTAGGGAGAAGGCTGGGATGAGGGGGGTAAATAAGCTTTTTTCCTTATTTGAATTTCCCCTCGGCAACTGCTCCCTGCGTTGCTCTACCTCCTGCATCCTTGCAGTCGTCACCCAACCCTCTCCCTCTGGAGAGGGCTTTGTACTGCTTAAGTCAACAGCATTGTCATACAAGGGGGGGTAGGATAGGGAGTTCAACTGATTCAATCAATAAGTACTATCACCTATCAGGCGAGCTGTTTGTTGGACTAGTGCTTTACATCGTCACAGCTCAGCGGTTGAATAGTGATGCCGGTTCCGGTTATAAGAATACGAGCTGTCTAACTCAAGCCTCGGAGTATATGGCAACTTATCATCCATGGCGTTGGACCGGCTTTCCTGCCGGTATGCCAATTCTCCGAAAACTTTGTGCATGTCGAGGTGCGCCGAAACGTAAGAACGATAAATCCTGTTTACGCCTTGCCGGTAACATCATTCAGCGCCAGCAGAATCAATTGCGGCTCACCGGTCAGGCCGATGATGCTGCGGGCGTTGAGCAGAATTTTGCGCTGACCGATGGCGGGAAAATCATGCTCCACCGGATAGTCCTCAAAAGCCTGATTGTGCAACAGAACGGCCTGCAGCAGATTGCGCAAGACGGGGATATTCCATTGGCCGTTACCTAGTTCGTAGATCGGATAACTCACGGTATCATTAGCAGTAACCTGAAAGCTTTGGTAAAACAAGCGGCTGGCGGTGACGACCTCTAATTTATCATTAAGTACAAGTAGCGGTTCGCGCACTGTTTTGGCGATGTCTTCGGCCAATAGCCTCGTTTCCAGTGCCTGTGTAGCCTGGGTACGATCGGTGATGTTGGTGAAGGTCAGCACCACGCCGTCGATCATGTTTTCCAGTGTCCGGTAGGGCTGGACGCGCGCCAGATACCAGTTGCCGTTCACTGTCTTTACTTCACGTTCGACGGGTACCAGGTTATCGAGCACGGAATGAGCGGCATCCAGCAAATCTTCACCTTCCAGTTCGGGTTTAATGTCGCTCAATGCGCGGCCCACATCAGAGGCAACCAGACGGTAGATTTGCGTTGCCTCGCGCGTGAAACGCCGGATGATCAGGTGTTGATCGAGGAAGATAGTGCCGATATGGATGTTGTCGAGCAGGTTCTTCATGTCATTCTGCATGTCGGCCAGTTGCCCAATTTTGGCTTGTAGTTCGGAGTTTACAGTGATTAGTTCTTCATTGATGGATTGCAGTTCTTCTTTGGAGGTTTCCAGTTCTTCGTTGGTGGATTGCAGCTCTTCATTGGTAGATTGCATCTCCTCGTTGGTGCATTTAAGCTCTTCGTTGGATGCAAACTGTTCTTCGATAGTGGCTTGGAGACTCTCTTTGGTATAAGCCAGCTCGCGCTCAAGGTCCTCGATATGGTGCAGTTCGTTCGGTTTGGAAGCGCGTTTGTGTTTGGTGGGCGTCGATTTGTAGGATGTCGCCGGGTACTTTATTTCTTGAAAACTCATTAGCAGCAGGCTTTGCTGATCTTGAGGATTCGATACGGTGCGTACGCTAAGCAGTACCGGGTGAAAATCGCCGTTGGTCTTGACCGAGAGTTCCCGGTTCAGGATTGTCGTTGTGTCTTGGCCTGCTGACTGGATAATGGAGCGCAGTTCCATCTGCAGACCTTCTCGCGCCATCTCGATGATGTTAAGGCTGGCATGGCCGGGTGCAGGGCGTAGATATTTGCCGGTCTCGCCATAGACATAGAGGATATTGCCTTTGATGTCCGTTAACACCGAGGCGGGCGAGTAGAATTGGAGCAGCATCCGCCGGGTCAGTTCGGCCAAATTGCTGTCTTTGGCGGTTTTTATGATTTCTTCAGGCGCTTTATATGCCGGTTCTGCCGTCCAGTTCAAATTACTGGTCAACATAACTCGAGTTGATGCCGGGGTGGGAGCGGCCTTGTAAAACTTCCATTTGCGGTTGAGCGGCGTAAACAGTTCGGTATGGTTGCCAATACCTTCCGACGGTGACAGAAACAGTACGCCGCCCGGCTTGAGTGCGTAGTGAAAGGCCGGAATCAGGCGGTTTTGCAGTTCCGGCTCCAGATAAATCATCAGGTTGCGGCAACTGAGCAGATCGAGCTTGGTAAAAGGCGGATCCTTGATGATATTTTGCACGGCGAATACTATCATCTCGCGTATTTCTTTCTTCACCCGATAGCCGCCGTCTTCCTTGATAAAGAAACGGCGCAACCGTTCAGGCGTGACGTCGATAGTGATGTTGGGCGGATATAAGCCGGCGCGGGCGATAGCGATGGTATCTTCGGCAAGGTCGGTGCTGTAAATTTGCACTTTAAACTCGTAGTGCTTTTCATCCATTAGTTCGCGCAATACCATCGCGAAGGAGTAGGCCTCTTCACCTGTGGCGCAACCAGCCACCCAGACACGGAAAACAGACTCAATAGGTTTGTTCGCAAGCATTGTCGGCAGGATATCCTGCTTAAGCACAACAAAGGCTTCCGGGTCGCGAAAAAAGTTGGTGACATTAATCAGCAGTTCTTTGAACAGCGACGTAACCTCGGATGGTTTTTCCTTCAGGTAGCGGGCATAGATTTCGGTGTCTTCAATGCCGTTTTGCGACATGCGTCTTTGAATGCGGCGATTAATGGTGCTCTTTTTGTAGAGAGAGAAATCGTGGCCGGTGGCGGTGCGTAACTGCATCATGATGTGATTGAAGCCGCTTAACTTAGGAGGAGTGAGGGCCGACTCTTGAAGGATCAGTGTTCGCGCGTCGGACATCAGTACTTCCGGCATTTTCTCTACCGGTAAAACATGACTGACATAGCCTGCCTGAATGGCGTTGGACGGCATGCCGTCGAATTTAGCCGTAGTAGGCTCTTGCGCCAGTGTAATGCCGCCAACGCCTAGGATGGCGCGTAATCCCAATGTGCCGTCGCTGCCGGTCCCGGATAGGATAATGCCGATGGCCTTTTCCGACTGATCTTCAGCCAGCGAGCGCAGGAACATATCAATGGGCATGCGCAGCCCGTGCGGCATTGTCGGTATGCTTAATTGCAATGAACCGTGAAAGATAGACATGTCGCGGTTAGGAGGAATCACATAGACGCAGTTAGGCTCAACTTGCATTTGATCTTGCGCCTCAATCACCGGCATTGGCGTGGTTCGTTGCAAAATTTCTGTGAGAATGCTGGCATGGCTAGGATCGAGATGCGAGATTATTACGAAGGCGATGCCGCTATCGGCAGGGACATGGTGAAAGAACTGCTCCAAAGCTTCCAGGCCGCCGGCGGATGCGCCCAAGCCGGCAATGGGGAAACCGCTGGCGCGGTTAGGTTGATTTTCCGGAGGAGTTGTTTGAGTCGATTTGGTTTGATTTTGGGTCATTGCGATATGCTCTGTTTGTGCGGCGATGATGCGGCTGGTAAGCGAATTGCTTGAATTTATCAAGTTTAATGATGTTTTGCCAGAGTAAAGTCAACCCCTTAGCACTGAAGAATCAAATTCGAGTGAGCGGAAGCAAAAAGCCAATAAATTGATGGCGAGAAATCAATTTATCTTTATCGATTCGGCTACCGGCTTGCGTTTTCTTTTATGGTTTACGGGCCGTAGGAAAAAGTCAGGTAAGTCCGGGCTATAGAAATCAATGTTTTTAAGCCGCTTAAAAGGCTTGAAGTAAGCCTTGCCAGTGTTGAGAATGCCCCGTTTTTATGGTTTAATACTGCGGTTTTACGTCTTTATGCGCCTTTGTTTTATTGGTATTTGAAATGAAAGGATGGTTTCGCCGCAACTTGATTGGAGAGCAGGCTATTAACTATGCGATTTATTATTAAAAAAGGTTTGGATCTACCTATCACGGGAGAGCCCAAACAAGTTATTGAGGATGGCAATAAGGTTAAATCCGTTGCTATTCTGGGGATGGATTATGTAGGCATGAAGCCTACCATGATGGTTAGTGAAGGTGATACGGTCAAGCTGGGCCAAGTGCTTTTTACTGACAAGAAAAATCCTGGTGTCAATTTTACTTCGCCCGGTGCGGGTGTTGTTCAATCTATTAATCGCGGCGCAAAGCGGGTTTTGCAATCTGTTGTTATCGAACTGAAAGGAACGGCGCAGGAGTCGTTTGCAAAATACAAGGTTTCCGAGTTAAGTGGTTTATCGGCAGACCAGGTTAAAGAAAACCTGTTGGCGTCCGGGTTGTGGACGACGCTTCGCACGCGTCCATACGGCAAAATTCCTACTGTGGACAGCAAACCTCGTTCTATTTTTGTAACTGCAATCGACACCAGCCCGTTAGCGGCTAATCCTGCGGTTATTATTAAAGAGCGCGGTGATGATTTTGCTAATGGTTTAGCTGTTATTGCCAAGCTGACGGAAGGTAAAACTTATGTTTGTAAGGCGACCGGTGCTGATGTTGCAACCGGTAATGCGCCTGTAACCGTCGCCGAGTTTTCCGGCCCTCATCCTGCGGGATTGCCAAGCACTCATATTCATCTGATTGATCCTGTTGCTATCGATAAATTCGTCTGGCATCTGGATTATCAAGCGGTGATTGCAATCGGCGCATTGTTTACTACCGGCAAAATCAATGTCGAGCGCGTTGTTTCATTGGCAGGCCCTACTGTTAAGAAGCCAAGATTGATTCGTACCCGTGCCGGCGCTAACACCGATGATTTGGTTGCCGGTCAATTGGAAGAAGTTGAAAACCGGGTGATTTCGGGTTCAGTGCTTTATGGGCATCTTGCGGCAGATTGGGCTGCTTTTTTGGGCTGCTACAATACTCAGGTTTCGGTATTGCAAGAAGGTCGTGCCCGCGAATTGTTCGGCTGGATTGTTCCCGGTAAAGACAAATATTCCGCACTTAATGTTTATACATCAAGCGTTGATCGTAAGCTGGATCGTAAGTTTCCATTAACAACCACCAAAAACGGCAGCAACCGGGCGATTGTTCCGGTCGGCGTTTATGAAGCCGTGATGCCGCTGGATATTTTACCTACGCCGCTGCTAAAAGCGCTGGTAGTGGGAGATTCGGATCAGGCTCAATTGTTAGGCTGTTTGGAGCTTGATGAGGAAGACGTGTCCTTATTTACGTTTGTGGATCCTGGTAAACACGATTTCGCTCCTGTTCTGAGAGCGAATTTAACTAAAATTGAGAAGGAAGGATAATGTCGCCTAGAGATATTTTAGATAGCATGGAACCGCATTTCACCAAGGGTGGGCGGTTCGAAAAGTATTACGGCCTCTACGAGATGGTGGATACTTTTATTTACACGCCGGCCGATGTAACGCGTGGCGCCACGCATGTTCGCGACGGCAATGACTTGAAACGAACCATGACTTTTGTGGTCATCGCTACGTTTTTTTGTATTTTGATGGCCCTGTATAACACAGGTTATCAAGCTAACTTGGCCATGGCAAAAATGGGCTTGGAACAAGCTCAGGGCTGGCGCAGTATCCCGATGATGATCTTTGGGTACAGTACGATGAATCCGTTTTCCAACCTGGTGCACGGCGCTTTGTATTTTTTGCCTATTTACATTGTGACGCTGGCTGTCGGTGGTGTTTGGGAAGTATTGTTCGCAACCGTTCGCGGACATGAAGTGAACGAAGGCTTCCTGGTGTCGTCAATGTTGTACACATTGATTATGCCGCCCGATATGCCTTTATGGCAGGTGGCTTTGGGTATTTCTTTCGGTATTGTTATCGGTAAGGAAGTATTCGGCGGCACAGGTAAAAACTTCTTGAATCCTGCGTTGACCGGACGGGCGTTTTTATATTTCGCTTATCCTGCGTCCATTTCCGGCGACTCCGTTTGGGTTGCGGTTGACGGTTATACTGCGGCAACGCCTTTAGGTTTGGCGGCAAATGGCGGTATGGATGCGGTTTACGCAGCTAACTACGGTTGGATGCAATCTTTCTTTGGTTTCGAACCTGGCTGTTTAGGCGAAACATCAACGCTGGCTATTTTGATCGGCGCGGCCTTCCTGTTATACACCAAGGTGGCATCATACCGCATTATGGGCGGCGTGTTTCTAGGCATGGTTGCTACTGCGTTGTTGTTCAACTTTATCGGCAGCGACACCAATCACATGTTTGCGGTGCCTTGGTACTGGCATCTGACGATGGGTGGCTTTGCTTTCGGTATGGTTTATATGGCCACCGACCCGGTCAGCGCGGCAATGACCGATACCGGCCGCTGGATATTCGGGGGGCTAGTCGGAGTTATGACGGTATTAATCAGGGTTGTTAATCCGGCATTCCCGGAAGGCATTATGCTGGCAATTCTATTTTCCAATATGTTCGCGCCTACGATTGATTATTTTGTCATTCAGGCCAATATCAGAAGAAGGATGAAACGTCATGCTTAAATGCGAACAGTTTAATAAAATTTGCGAAACATTGGATAAATGCGAGCATTACCAGAAGTTTAAAGTCTACCGGGATAAAGTCCTTGCCATGGGCAATGACAGCCTGGAAAAAACTATTGCCATCGCGGTTGCGCTTTGCTTGGTTTGCGCGGTTCTGGTTTCATTTTCCGCAGTTGCGTTAAAGCCGCTTCAAGTCAATAACAAAGAACTGGACATGAAGAGGAATATTCTTGATGTGGCGGGCTTGCTTCAGGAAAGTGGCGATATTGACAAGGCGTTTAGCGACAAAATCGAAGCTAAAATCGTCAACCTGGAAACGGGCGATTATGTTGAGGATATGAATCCTGCTGAATACGATCAACGTAAAGCGGCAAAAGATCCTAATTTAAGCGTTGTGATTCCTAAAGAGAAAGATATTGCTCATATCAGGGTAAAAGCCAAATATGCGAAAGTCTTTTTAGTTAAGGAAGGTGGAGCTCTTAAGTCGATTATTCTGCCGATAAACGGTTATGGATTATGGTCAACCTTATACGGCTTCCTGTCATTGGATCCCGATGGACAAACCGTACAAAGCATCAATTTTTACGACCAAGCGGAAACTCCGGGATTGGGCGGTGAAGTAGTCAACCCGAACTGGCGTGCGCTGTGGAAAGGCAAAAAAGTCTATGCCGAAACTGAGCAGGCTTCATTGGAAAAAGGCGTTATAGAGGAAGCCGAGATTGGCGAGCCTGCGCTAGCCTTGATTAAAGGCGTGGTCGATAACAGCAAGCCGGGGTCGCAGTATCAGGTCGATGGTCTGGCGGGTGCGTCATTAACCAGCGCCGGTGTGACTAACCTAGTCAGATATTGGATGAGCAAAGAAGGTTTTGCCCCGTATATAGCTAAAGTAAGAGCGGTTAAAGGAGTTAAGTCATGAGTGAAATTTTAAATGATGAAACCAAAAAAGTATTGATAGAGCCATTAGTTGACAACAACCCGATTACTTTACAAGTTCTGGGTATCTGTTCAGCGTTGGCGGTAACTTCACAAATGTCGACTTCGCTGATTATGGCGTTGGCGTTGACTTTGGTGACCGCGTTTTCCAGTGCGGCAATCAGTGCGATCAGAAACCACATTCCCGGCAGCATCAGGATCATCGTGCAGATGACTATTATTGCTTCGCTGGTTATCGTGGTCGATCAGATATTGAAGG
>NZ_SCTW01000109.1 GCF_004322395.1 Methylobacter sp. | reverse complement strand
GCCTTTTCTTTGGTTACTTTCTTTTCGACTGCACGGATGCAGGAGGTAGAGCAACGCAGGAGCAGTTGCCGAGGCGACGCAAAAGAAAGTAACTCGCCCTCGGGTGCGAGAACCCGATTCGAATAACGTCGCGGTAGCGACACTTTCAATAATAAAAAATGTTGATGCAGTCTAAATCCTAGCAACTGCGTAACATCAGTTACATAAGTAATGGTACCTATGTTTTATTACAGATATGTAATATAAAATATGTTCACCAATTTCTGAGGAGGAATGGTGTTAAGTACAATTAAAAGAAGAACAACTTAGCGATAAAGCCCAGATTCAACATCGAATCTGGGCTTTTTTATGGCCGTAAGACCGAATGAACAATTAAATAATCGGACTCGTGCCGCAGCCAATGCTCTCAGGTTCCGCTGTCTTTCCGAACTGAGGTTTGCAAAGATTGAAAAACGTCGTTTAATTTTTCCATATTCGGCGCCAGTAAAGACTGTTTATTAGCATTTGATTCGACAGATGAGAATATATACCCGATAGTGTAACCATTTTGGGTTATATGCCTGTGGTTTCATTGTGTTGAATGAATAAGACCTTACTGATTTTCATAGCTTTTTGACAACTTACACACAGCCTTACTGTGTTAAACTCAGAAAAGTTCGCCGAAAATCCAACTTTAACCCTAACCGATTAAAAAAATTTTATAGCGTTATGGTTTAGGTAATATTTCCAGCATTCATTGGAGGAATTTTTATGTCATTGACCATGTACCAAGCTTCTATCCCTGTTTTTGTGCGTATGCTAGAGAATTTATCTGCGATACTCGATAAAGCTGCCGCTCATGCCGAAGCGAAAAAAATCGATCCCGCTATTTTTGTTAATGCGCGTCTAGCGCCTGACATGTATCCACTTAACCGCCAAGTACAAATTGCGACTGATATGGTCAAAGGTTGTGCTGCCCGCCTGGCAGGTATCGAAGTACCGAGTTATGAAGATAATGAAACCACTTTTGCCGATTTACAAGCGCGTATCGCCAAGACTAAAGCGTTCATACAAAGTGTAAGCGCGTCACAAATCGACGGCAGTGAAGAACGCAAAATTACACTGAAATTTGGCAGCAGAGAGCTCAGTTTTTTAGGTCAAGCTTACTTGCTTGATTTTGTACTGCCTAATTTCTATTTTCATCTCACCACCGCTTACGCCATACTGCGGCATAATGGCCTGGAAATAGGAAAAAAGGATTACGTAGGCAATTATTAATTTGCGTTCTATATTGCATTAGAAGCTGTTTAAGACCTAAAAAATCAATTTTGCTACGAAATTTTTAGAGGTCTTGTGTGTTCCAAGCGATTTCTTTCGCCCCCATCTTTCTTGATGGGGATTAATTAACCTCTAATTGCAGGTTTTCCAGAAAATCTTCGTTAGCTGCTTTTAAGCATTCACGGGCGCAACTGGCGCAACGGCCGCAATCAACGCTTACTCCCAAATCGCGGCGTAAGTCCTTGAGTGTTCTCGCTCCGTTTCTGGCAGCTTGATGAATCTCGCGATCCGTCACAGCCTGGCAAACACATACATACATGAAACTGCTCCCCTGAAAATATAACAATACATAATTATCGAGAAGCATTCTCATTTAGTTTTTAGAATCTGTCAATACCCTTCAGCTCCAAAAATCAATATCACAACAAAGGTCATGGCTATCTGGAAGTTGGAGATTGTGTTAATCGCCGCCATGCTGCATATGCGATTGCAAATAATTAGGCAAACTGACATTCTTTATTAGATCTTGCTGGGTTTCCAGCCAATCGATGGCTTGTTCGCAGTGCTCCAGCAACTCTTCCATCAGATCGCGACTGACGTAGTCTTGTAATTCCTCGCAGAGAGCCACGGCTTCTATTAATAGTGGCCTCTGTACATTTTTTTCATATTCCAAATCGCCGTTCAAGCATTCGATAACATTTTCGCCGATCAGCAGCTTTCCGAGGTTTTGCAGATTGGGCAGGCCTTCCAGAAATAGGATGCGCTCAATGATCTCATCGGCTTCCTTCATGACGCGGATCGATTGCTTGTATTGGTAGTCGTTAAGTTTTTCCAGTCCCCAATTACGAAACATACGGGCATGCAGGAAATACTGGTTGATCGAGGTTAGCTCGTTTTTGAGTATCTTGTTGAGAATTTCAATGATTTTTTTATCGCCTTTCATGTTGGTGTCCCTCGCTAGTTTAAATGCCCAGTTTCATTTGACTTTGCTGATAATTTTCCAGGCCTACCAGGCCGATCAACTGCAACTGTCGCTCTAACCAGTAGGCGTGATCCATTTCCGTATCTTCCAGTTGTACTGTCAACATATCGCGTGTCACATAATCCTGAGCTTTCTCACAGGCGGCAATGGCTTTTTTTAGCTCCCCAACGACATGATATTCGACTTCCAGATCGGCTTTTAGCATTTCCGGCACCGTACTGCCGATAGTTAAAGCCTCGCGTTTAACTAAGTTGGGTTCGCCTTCTAAAAACAGGATGCGTTGAATCAATGCTCGGGCATGCTGCCGTTCATGCTCAGACTCGTGTAGGCTTTTTTCGGCAAGATGATTTAAACCGAAATCGGCGTACATCTCGCCATGGATTAGGTACTGATCGGATGCGCTCAGTTCTCCGG
>NZ_SCTW01000001.1 GCF_004322395.1 Methylobacter sp. | reverse complement strand
AGGGAATTTTGCGTCTGTCAGCCATGCGCCGGGTCATTGACGACCGGCGCGGATTGCGTCGCAAATCATATAAGTTCATGTTTCGTTTCCTCTGCTAATTCTTAATCTAACACATTGCTAGTCGCATCAGTTTCCTCAGCAACCGTTCCCGACGTATTTGGTTGGGGCAATGGTCATAAAACGAAAGAACATTATTTGATTTCCAGTGAATCGAGTCTATAGGTTCTTATACCTATTCCCGACAAAAATTCGGAAGGCTTTCTGGCTGTTTGCCGTGGTATTTTATTTATGTAAAAACTACCGTTGAGTGTTTCGAAGTCCTGTTTTCTCTATGTTGGCCGAGGGCGTTCCGGAACCTTCAGCTGCGGTTTTTAGGACGATAGGTTTAATATCGTCAGCGCATTAAACCCCGCTTGGACGCCAACAGTGTTAAAGCAGCAAACGACAATGAAAAGGCGGCAAAATTTAATAATTACTGCCCATCGTCGAATTCTGTTGCCGATGAACTGGATAATTGCTCCACTTCGGTTTGTGCATTTTTCAATACGCTGTCTTCTGTCTCTTGTGTCCGTACAGTTTTATCCATATCGGCAATCCAGTCGCGCCAAAGCGACATTAGCACCGCCATCAAGGTAGGACCGAGAAACAATCCCAGTAAACCTAATGTTTCCATGCCGGCAAAAATCCCCAGCAAAGCCCAGATAAAAGGTAGTTTAACTACACCTCCGATTAACGCCGGACGGACGTAATTGTCTGCTATCATGGTAAGGATCATGCCATAAACAAAAAGTCCAGTGGCTGCCACTATGTGTCCTTCCGCGACCAAAACTAGTGAACAAGCGCCAAAGATTATCTTGGCTGCGAATGGAATCATCGCAAAAGTTCCTGTTAATGCCCCCAATATGGCAGGATGACTTAATCCGGCGAGTGCATAACCAACGCCCAGTAACAGACCTTTGCCCAAACCAATCAATACCATGCCGTTAACGGTGGCGCGTACTGCCGCCGTGGCATGTAGCACATAACGAACACCGATTTCGCCAAACAATTTCCGGCTACTTGCTAATATTTGACGACTCAAACCATCACCGTGCTGATAAATAAAAAACAGTATCAAGAGTATCGTCAGAAAACTAAAAAACCGGTGTAAAAGTTGACCGGCAAAATCTTTAGTGTACGTCACAGCGCCGCCAGTACTCAGCCAGTGTAATGATTCTTTGGCAGCCTCAGCACTACCCAATGTATCGATCCAGAAATTCTTGGCCCACTGACCTATCATGGGCAGGGTTTCCAGCCAGTTTGGCGCTGGAATGCCGACATTTTGAGCATCAGTCAGGAATTGCCCGAGCGATTGCGCTTCATTAAGCAATCGGTGTAAGCCATAGCCCAGTGGTGCCAGAATAATTGCACCAATCAGCAAGGTAAGCCCGACAGCGCCCCATGTCGCTTTACCATGCAATTCTTTGTTAATCAGTAAACGCTGATAAATTGGCCAAGTGGTAACAGCAAGAACAACTGCCCAAGCCAGTAAGGAAATAAAGCTGTGCAGAACCCAGCCGCCCAGCAAGAGCAAAATAAATACGCCGATTACACGAGCTTTAACTTCCGGTTTGTTTGTCATAAGTCATGATAGGGAGCAAAAAAAGGCTTACGATTCTGATGACGGCCTTCAAATAGCGCGACAATCAGCACATAAATTAGCATTAATGCGCCGGCTAATAGCCACGGCTGCCAAGCGATAGTCATCAATAATTGTCCGTGCGCAAAATATAAGCCGATGCCTAGCCCGATATAACCGATCACGCGTTTGACATCGTAATCCACCGGATAATATTTTTGTCCCAGCAGATACGAGACGATAGCCATGCTACTGTAACAGGCCAACGTCGCCCAAGCTGAACCTATATAACCGAATAGCGGTATCCACCAAACGTTGAGCACGATAGTCAGCGCCGCTCCGGCTAAAGATACCAAAGCCCCCATCAAGGTGCGGTCGGTTAATTTATACCAAATGGACAGGTTAATATAAACACCCAGGCATAGATTAGCCATCAGCAAAATCGGCACGACCTCAAGCCCTGCGCGAAATTCTTCACCGACAAAATATTTAAAGAAATCGATAAATAAAGTTACCAATAGAAAAATAAACACGCAGAAAATGACAAAAAACTTAAGCACCGTCGCATAAATCTTTCGGGCATCGCTTTTGTCTGCATAAGCAAAGAAAAACGGCTCAGCGGCATAACGAAAGGCTTGAATAAATAGCGACATCAAAATCGACAATTTGTAACAGGCGCTGTAGATCCCCAGCATCTTCATATTGGCCGGGTTACCGTAAGGCAGCAAGTATTTCAACAGGACGCGGTCGAGCATTTCGTTGACGATCCCGGCGAAACCGATCACCACCATCGGCAACGAGTAGCGAACCATGCGGAAAAATAATGCTCGGTCAAAACCCCAAGCAAGACCGGATAGCTGAGGAGTAAGCAGCAAAAACTTAAAGCCGCTGGCCATTAAATTGGCAATAAAAATATAACCTATGCCTATAGCAGGACTGTAAACGCTCGCTACCAACGATTCGGCATCTTCCGCATAAGCTTTGGGACAATAGATAATAAAGAACAAACTCAGCAGCACGGTTATCAGTATCTCGACGATCTTGATTCCGGCAAAGCGGAATGCCTTGTTTTCCGCTCGCAGCCGGGCAAACGGAATTGCGGCAATAGCATCCATGATTAAAATCATACTAAACCACAATACGTATTCAGGATGATTGGCGTAGTTCAGCGCTGTCGAAAGCCGTGTATTGATTAGCAATATTAAGGCAAAAAAGCCCAAATTGATTAAGATCACGAACAGCAGCGCTGTTGAATAAGCTACATCACGGCCCGGGTGTTCCTTGTCGCGAAACCGGAAATAGCCGGTTTCAAAACCAAACAGCAGCAACACCGAAAAAAATCCGGCATAGGCATAAAACTCCGATACCACCCCGTATTCCGCTGCTGTGAAATAATAGGTATACAGCGGCACCAACAGATAGTTGAGGAATCGGCCGAAAATACTGCTGATACCGTAAATTGCAGTTTGAGATGCAAGCTTTTTTAAAATGCTCATGGCGTGAAATTATACATGAACTCGGCCGCCAACCTCTGCTTGCCTTACTGAAAACGCTGACTTTTTGTTCTCTATTTTTTGTATAATTTATGAAAGATGCAGCGGCAAAATCCAAAAGCCGTTGCCAGAAAGCATATATTGCCCATGCAAACGAATTTTGACTTAAGCTTTGCAGATAAAGTGAACTTTAGTGAAACATATCAGTCGATATTGGCAACCTCTGATTTTATAAATTCTAACGCTGCGATGACTTGATCTGAGAATTTAAAGCGGCTTAAACGGAGCGTTGTCAAATCACAAGCTTTCTTTCAATTGCTATTGTAGCTCGCTATAATTGATCATACAGAATATTGATCATGAAGCGGATTTTAGCCCCCACCATTCACCGCAACGGATTCGTAAAGCCGCTCACAACCCCAACCGAAAAAGAGATGCAATTATTTTGATGTTAATACTGAAAGCAGAATACTTGAGTGGTTCCGTTCAGGGAAGAGCCGGGGATTTGTTTTGAGGCTAATGTCGGGTAATGAAAATGCATAAACGAGTGCTTTCACGGCTACTGCTGCTCTATATTTTGAGCGCATGTATTGCAATCGGAATAGCAGTTACTTCGATAGTAAAAAAAGAAGTGCAAACTTCTAAATATCAGGCGCATTACCTTTCGGAAATAAGCAATCAATTGAGTTCTGAACTCAAACCGGGGCATAGTTCGGCGATACGTTATCCCGACCATGGCCCTTATGATCAGCGCTTGGGCTATACATTACTGTCAAACGAGATTACGCGACTGGAGAAGTCGGGTTATACCATTACCTCGCAGGCATCTATGTCGCCAATGATGACCCGGTTGGTCGATGACTACGGCCTGTTCCCCATCTATCAAGAAAAAACCCGGGCTGGGCTTCAGATTGTCGATCAAGCCGGACAAACCATATTCAGCGCAATCTATCCTTCTCATGGTTATCCCAATTTTGATGCCATTCCGCCGCTGGTGTTGAACACCTTGCTGTTTATCGAAAACCGCGAATTGCTTAACGAAAACCACAAGAATATTAATCCCGCCGTGGAATGGGACCGCTTAGGCTTTGCCGCTTTGCAAATGATGGCGCGGAAACTGGGCGCGGATATCAATGTGCCAGGGGGCAGCACCTTGGCTACGCAATTGGAAAAGTACCGGCACTCGCCGGATGGCTATACCGAGTCAATGGTAGAAAAGTTTCGCCAAATGGGTAGCGCTTCCTTACGCGCTTATTTACAAGGACCGGACACACGTAAAATGAGGCGGCAAATAGCGCTTGCTTATTTAAATTCGATGCCGCTGGCTGCGACTGCGAAATTAGGCGAAGTACATGGTTTGGGCGATGGTCTGTCGGCTTGGTTTGGCGCCGATTTTGACACCGTTAACCAACTGCTCAGTACAGATGCTCTGAAGAGTGGAAATGTCGCGTTCAATGGATCGGCTGCCACGAATGACAAAAGCACTGCAATCGGTACAACTGCACGGACTCAGGAGGTAGAGCAACGCAAGGAGCAGTTACCGAAAGCGATCAATTCAACCGAACGGGTTACACCGCAGCAGGGACAAGCCTACCGGCAGGTGCTGAGTATTTTATTATCGCAAAGACGCCCTTCCTATCTTTTAGGAGCGGGATTCGATGTGCTGCAAAATCTCACCGACAGTTATTTGCGCATATTGGCTGAACAGGGCGTTATTTCAACATCGTTACGGGATGCGGCGATGCAGGCAGCTATAGTTCGTCTTCCCAAGCCGGATCAACTGCCGGCCAAATTTATGGCGGAACAAAAGACCCAGAATGTGTTGCGCACCCGCCTTGCCAAGACGCTAGGCATAAAGTCCAACTATGAGCTGGATCGTTTGGACTTAACCGTTAAAACCACGCTCGATTACGATACCCAACAAGCAGTCACTCATGCTTTACGACAGTTGAGCGAGCCCGACAAGGCTCGCGCTGCGGGCATAGTGGGCTTTAGGATGCTTAATGAAGATATTAATCTGGCTCCGATAGTATATAGCCTGATGTTGTTTGAGCGTGGCGAAAAAGGCAACCTGCTGCGCATACAGACCGATAACTATGATCAACCGCTTGATATTAACGAAGGTATACGGCTTGACTTGGGATCCACCGCCAAGCTGCGGACTATGGTGCACTATCTGGAACTGGTTACCGAGGTTTATCAGCAATATCAAGATAAACCGGCACAGGAGCTGAGCCGAATCGAACTGCATCCGCGTGACTATATATCGGCATGGGTTATCGGCCAGTTACGTGCTAACCCAAAAATAAATCTGGAGAATTTGCTTAACCAGGCTCTGGATCGACGTTATTCGGCAAGCCCTTACGAAAATTTTTATACCGGCGGAGGGGTACATAGTTTCAGTAACTTTACCCCGGATGAGAATTCCAAAATCATGTCGGTACGTGATGCGCTTCGCGATTCGGTCAATCTGGTGTTCATTCGGTTAATGCGCGATTTGGTTTATCATCATCTTTATAAACCGGAAGGCATAGCACGATGGCTGGAAATCCCCGATGACCCTCGGCGTATGGAATATCTGATGCGATTTGCGGATAAGGAAGGCCAAGTTTATTTAAGGCGTTTTTACGAAAAATATCACGGCAAGCCAACAGACGAAATCATGGAGTTGCTTACCCAGAGAGTTTTTGCCAAACCGTCGCGTCTGACCATGCTTTATCAGGCAGTTTACCCTGACGCACAAACCGATGCGTTAAGCAGTTATTTAAGTGCCCATCTGGCCGCGACCGCCTTGGATGCCGAGGATATTGAACAACTTCATCGGAAGTATTCACCGG
This sequence comes from Methylobacter sp., assembly GCF_004322395.1. Lineage (GTDB taxonomy): Bacteria > Pseudomonadota > Gammaproteobacteria > Methylococcales > Methylomonadaceae > Methylobacter_A. The sequence goes on along the minus strand of NZ_SCTW01000001.1, from coordinate 64,994 downwards.
CGAATTTTGATTTGCAAGATCAAGGCTATATCACCAAAGTTCATCCCCTTGAATTGTGGCTGGTCGGTTATCTGGTTCGACATCCCGATGCCACGCGTGCCGAAATCATTGCCGCCAGTACCGAACAACGGCAAAACGTTTATCGATGGCTGTTTAAGAGCAGCAGAAAAAATGCCCAGCAACGGCGCATTATGACCTTGCTGGAGGATGAGGCTTTTAAACAAATTCATACTGCATGGGATCGTTTGGGCTATCCGTTTGGGTCGCTAACGCCTTCTTATGCGACATCTATCGGAGCATCGGGGGATCGTCCGGCCGCATTGGCCGAACTGATGGGTATTTTGCGCAATGACGGCTTGCGATTGCCGACAGTCCGGTTTGACAGCTTGCATTACGCCCAAGCGACGCCTTATGAAACAGTGCTGGACAAGTTGCCTGAACAAGGCCAGCAGGTGCTTGTCCCGGAAGTGGCGAAAGCGGCGCGCGGCGCATTGATCGGCGTAGTCGAAGCTGGAACGGCAGGCCGCCTTCGAGGCATTTACAAAAGCGCTGACGGCAAACCGTTGTCGGTGGGCGGCAAAACCGGAACCGGGGATCATCGCCGGGAAATATGGGGTACGGGCGGACGCTTGATTGACTCGATATTCATCAGCCGCGCCGCCACCTTTACGTTTTTTCTTGGGGATCGCTTTTTTGGGGTAATTACAGCCTATGTGGCGGGGCCGGATGCGGAACGCTATCACTTTACCAGCTCGCTGCCGGTGCAAATAATCAAGTTTTTGGAACCTACACTAGCGCCTTTGTTAAATAAAGCACCGGATGGCCAAGCTTCCGGACTGTTTGCAAATTTTAAAACAGTAGTGTCAGACAAAGATAATGATTCGGCTTCTGTATCTCCGCCTTAAGCCATGTCCAACATTGCTTGATTATCTCTGGCAGTTGCTACAAAACACAGTGGATCGATTAGCTATCCGAATTTCCGTTAACGGCTGATTACAACTGACACACGATAATCCGGAGCGACCATAAACTCTAAGTTGCTGTTGAAAATAGCCGGGTTTTCCGGCCTCATTGACAAAATCTCTCAGCGTTGTACCGCCTTGTTGAATGGCTTGTCTTAAAACCACGCGAATACACTCAGCAAGTTTCTGATAACGAATCAAAGAAACTTTGCCAGCTTGGCGCGCTGGATGTATGCCGGCCATAAACAAGGCTTCATTGGCATAAATATTTCCAACTCCCACCACAATATGGCTGTCCATAATGAATGACTTTACCGCTATTTTGCGGTTTCTGGACAACGAGTAAAGCAGTTCGCTGTTAAAATCGGGTAACAGCGGTTCAGGACCTAAATCTTTGAGCAAGGGATGTTCCGCAATAGGCTCCCCCGTCCATAATACCGCGCCAAACCTGCGCGGATCATTAAAGCGCAGCAGCGTTCCTTCATTAAAAATAAAGTCTATATGATCGTGTTTACCGGCTGCCTGATCCGAAGACATAATTCGTAAACTGCCTGACATGCCTAAATGCAAAATCACCGTACCAGCAGTAGTGAAAAATAGCAGATATTTTGCTCTTCTGGAGACTGATTGAATCCTGAGTCCTGTTAAAGTTTGATTGAGCGCTTCAGGTACAGGCCAACGCAGCTTTGGCTGGCGGACGATAACCTGTTTGACGATTTGCCCTTCGATATGCGGCGCAATGCCTCGGCAAGTGGTTTCAACTTCGGGTAATTCAGGCATGAGCTAGGTTCTTAATCAAGGCATATGTTCGGTTTTGTGGCGTAGAGTTTAACATGGATGTGATTGTGAATTTTGAGGGGCTTCATGACTTGTTGAAGGATGTTTTAAAAATGTATCCGTTACTACCTATTGCTTATAAAATAATTTAACAAAATAATTTAACTATTTATTTTTTAAATAAAAGTATTAAAGCTTCACTTTTTCAATGATTAAAAATAGCTTATAATAAATTTGTGTTTGATTTATTTTTGCAATATTCATTTTACTAAAAGAAGAAAACAGTATGAGCAGTGTTTGGGTGGTAGGTAATCATGTGAAAGTTCAGGGCATGCCCAATGATTTCAAAATACTCTCGTACAATTTTATCTTGGGCGGTTGCGTCGAAATGATTCTGGAATCAACCGAAGGCAGTAGAATTTTTTTAAAACGGAGAAAATCGCAAATCTCCGATATTGAAGATCAGTATACTTTTAACACCGGTTCTAACGATGCAAGCTACGACTATTAGGTTCTGTTGACATTTAATAAAAAGATTTCCTATTACAATAACTTACAGCCTTACCAAATATTTGTAAGCGATTGTTTTTTTGATGTCTATTATTGAAATGTCAACATAATCCATGAATTACAGTGATTGTTTTCATAAAATCGACGCCAAAATCGATTTAATATTATTTACGGATAAGCTCTTAGCCTTTAGCCGAACCGGCGCTGTCAATCGACTTTAAAGTTTCTTTTGCCGTATCTATACCAATAAAATCGACTTTTTTATCGATAGCTTTTTGCAGGTACTCGCGAGCTTTAGCTGTATCATTTTGCTTGTAATAAATCATACCCAAATGATAATTGCTGATTCCAGATCCCGGATCCAACGCAATTACCTTCGACAATAATTCCTGCGCTTTAACATAGCTACCCTGCTTATAGGCAATCCAGCCGGCAGTATCGAGCATATTAGGGTTATTAATTTTAGTTAGCGGTTCAGCCAGTTTAGCGGCTCGTTCAAGCCCCGCACTGTCGCTAACATAATCAGACAAATAACTGGCCAGATTATTAAGCGCTTCCATTGACTCGGGTTGCTGTTTATAGGCATCTTCATACACAGCTACGGCCTTATCGTGTTCTCCGCCTCTATGATAAATTATGGCCAAATCATTCACCAGTTCCATCGAACCTTTCGTGTTGACGATGCCTTCCTGATAAGCTTTTATTGCTTCAGCTTTATTGGATTGGGCAACATAAGCCAACGCCATATTGCGATAGGAGCTTGGCCATTCTGGTTTGATAGATACCGCATTTTTAAATGCGCTTATCGCGTCACTAAACTTTTTATCGTTTAAATAAACACTGCCAAGTAAATTGTAAGCTACAAAATTTTTAGGTTGTTGTTTAATGATTTCATTCAACTTACCCAAGGCCTTGTCAGACTGTTTAAGCGCCAGATAGCTTTTAATCAGCTGAGTTAGTGGCTCTATAGCTTCAGGTTGCTTCGAAAGCGAGTTTTCAAACGCAGACACACTTTTGTCAACTTTTCCTTCAGCTTGAAATGCCAGCCCCGATAGAAAATACCCCATTCCTTCATCAGCAAAGGCTTCTTGTATACGTTTTGCAGTATCTTGCGCCTTATCCCACATTTTTTGTGTCAAGAAAACCTTAAAAGCCGTCTCAAGACCCAACTTGCTGTTTGGATTTGCTTTTAATACCGCATTAATCTGTTGTGCCGCTCGAACGGTATCGCCCGATTGTTGCAACAGATTGGCCAGATCGAGTCTGGCTGCCTCATCGTTAGGTGCAATTTCAACGACTTTCTCCATGTTTTCACGTGCCAGCACCGAATCATTATTCATCAAATGCGTTGCGCTCAACAATTTGAGCACTTTAACATTTTGAGGCTGATCAACCAGAACGGCGCGAAAATCGCCAATGGCTTCGGGTATTTTACGTTCTGCCAATGAGAACTCGCCGCGTAGTGACAGCGCATCAACATCGCGCGGATTTTCTTCAATAATTTGTTTAACCAGTGCCTTGGCTTCGTCAACGCGTTTAGTTACAACGTACAACCTGGCGAGCTTGTTACGAGCCTTGATCGATTGTGGTCCCTGTTTATCAAGATCGACAACCTCTTTTAGTGTCTGCTCTGCTTCAACGGTATGCTTTTGTGCCAGTTCTAAATCGGCCAATATAAACCGTAAATCATACTTATCCGGATTTTGTTCAATCATCGGAAGAAGCTCGGTTATAGCTATTTCCGGTGTTCTCTTAGCAACCAAAAACTCAATCAACATTGACTTGGCATTGACATCTTCAGGTAGTTCCTTAACGGCCTCACGCAATATCACTTCCGCATTGTCCAGTTGATTGTTAGCCAATAAAAACACAGCTAGGCGTTTACGATACTCCAGTTGTTTTGGTTGAACTTTAATGATGGCCTCAAGGGTTTGCTGCGCTTTGTCTATGGCTTTTGTTTCCGTATACAACTTGGCTAACATTAGCAACGGCGCTGGATTGACCGGGTTCTTTTCGCTATTTTTTTGCAAAATGGCGATGGCCTGATCAATTTTTCCGGTTCGGGCGTTCAGAGAGGCTAATAGCAAATTAGCCTGTGCATCATCCGGCTGCTTTTTGAGCGCTGCTTCAATCTGGGTGATAGCACTATCCGTATTGTTTTTAAAAGCAAAAACACCAGCCATCAACACCATGCCTTCGATGTTTTCCGGATCAATGGCCTGAACTTCCTTGGCCATTTTTTCCGCTTCATCGGCTTTATTTACCAACAGATAAATTTGTCCCATTCTTAATCTGGACATCAGATGCTTAGGATCTTCATTGATGACTGCTAGGTATTGACTCACTGCATTCTGTAACTCACCCAACTTGCTTGAAGCTTCGGCCATTTGATAACGTGCTTCAATGTCTTTGGGATCAATTTGCAATACGTTCTTGAATGAAAGCTGGGCTTTTTGATAATCGCCAGCTGCAAATAACTGTTTTCCTTCATCCATATACTTGGCTTTTCTTCCGTCAGAACCGCCGCAAGCTGTTAGTACACTGGCTAGAGCCACAATTAACAACTTTTTCATACCGGGTGCTGTTTGTAACATAATTAAGATCCTGTTTAAATTAGCGTTGATCATTTAAAAATGAAGCATGTGATTTTTACTTGAGAGGCCGTTTAAATACACCGCTCGTCATCTCAGCAGGGAATTCCGATATCCAGAAGACGGGATGGCAATACCAAATCTCGCTGACCGTTTTTAGTCACATGAAACCGTCCTTGACTTGGTTTTCCTCATCCTTGCAGGAATGGCGGCGATATAACTTTAGTAGATACCGATGCTTTAACTTTATAAACTCAAGACAAAGACTAATGAGCCTCTTGGGCTTGTTCTGTTAGCGATGTTGCATTATTTGACGTTGCTATATCCTTGTGCTGGTATTTTTGCTTGACCAGCCTGTCTTCATATTCTTGAATGATAGATTCCATTTCCACACTCTTGAATTGCAATACCGGCTCAGACTTTAACAGCGCGTCCAACACGCCTTTATTCTCATAACTGTTCAGTACTTCCTTAGCCGCCTCAAACATTTTTATGTTTTTGCCTTCGCAACTTTGCAGATTGGTTTCTGTCTGTTTCTGGGTATTTTGCAGATTAACATGAGTTGCACTCAGCTCATTTTTAGCCTGATTCAAGGCATTATATTTTTCAATCACTTCCAGCAATTTTGCATGGGTCTGTTCAAGTGTGTTGCGAACTTCGACATTACTGTTTTTTTGAGCATCAAGCTCACTGCTTAGACGGTCTTCGGCCGAAACAGCTGCTGATTTCTCCTGTTTTAATTGCTCAATCTCTGAGGCGAGTTTGTCTTTTTCTGTTTTAAGCTGATCTCGTTCAACGGTAATATCTTTAACCATGGATTGCAGTTTACTAACGACTTTATTGTTACCGTCAGCTGCGCGGGGTGCTGCCTGCAATGCTGTCGACAACAAGCTGCCTGCAAATAGAATGGATACCACCGACACATTGATAATTCTGTTCATACCGACATCCAGTTAGAAATGTGTATTAACATCAAGTTGCAATATGTCGACACCGTAACGCGGCCCGGTAATCACATCGCCACTCAGCCAGCGGCCAGTTAACCAGACATTTTTCACTAAGCCGTAATTACCGCCTATGACCCAACCCTTGACATTGGTGCCGCCGAGATGGAAATCAGAATCGGTAAAAGCATCCAGCACCGCATCACGCTCAAGATGCTTATACAAGGTAAATACACTCCAGTTACCTGATACATCGACCTTCGGCCAGCCGAGATCGGCTCTGACCTGCCAAGCGCTAGTCTGAGGTTTAGTCTCATCCCCGCCCTGTGAGGCAAAATTTCTACCAAAGCGGTTCTGAATTTCTTGCAAATTAAAACCGACATTTTTTGCGTAATCCGCGCTAAGTTTAAGATGGTGCGGTGCAAAAAAAGCTAAGTCGTATGCCGCATTGATATTGAGAATGTTGTAATCCGGTGCCAACCCGACTAAACCAACATTTTGGCCAATCAGTAGGGGATTGGTATTGTCTGCACAAATAGTGGCCAAACTATTACCTAACTGCATAAAATCTGGTTTGGAAAAGGTATTGTCCGGCGTATTGAAATTACATATATTATTTTGAGCGGCGTTGGTATTAGGCTTGGCTCGGATATTTCGATAATCAAAGTAGCCGGCACCGATTGTTAAGTTATCCTGATTATCAAACCCCCAATCCAATCCGGCCTGGCCGCCGAACAACCATTTGTCATGCGCGCTTAATGCAGTTTCCTGTAATGGGAAAGCACCTGCGGTTGCAAACACAGTTGGCCCGGCGGCGCCTATATCGCCCAAACTGCCGGAGTTACTAAAGCGGTGGCGAACCGTAGCCGCCGCCCCTTCAAACGATAGATCCTCATCCCACACCAGTTCACTGCCACCGGTAAAGAAGGGATTCACAATCCGGCCACCCGCCAGAGTCAGCCAGCTAAATTTTCTATCGTCCACCAGATCGTATTTAAGAAAGGCGCGGTCAACCCTAAAATCGTAACGATCGCCAAAGTTGCCCAAAGTCTGGTTTGTCGATGTCGGATTTTTGATATTACCGGTCGTCAAACGTATGCCAGCAACCAGACCATCGGCGACCTGTGCATCTATCCCCAAACGCAAACGTTCTCTAAACCGATTCCGGTCATGACTAACATTTAGAAACTCCTCGTTATTATTTATTGCCGCAGTTTCCCCACCCCGGTCATTAATTGCTTGCCAATTTTTGTAATAGCCTTGGGTATTATCTTTCGCCATATATTCCGCCTGATCCCGCAACCGCAAATCCCCGGACAACTTGAAACGCCGCGTCCATTCCGGCAGCGCATTGGGCATGCCCCATTGTTCATTTTTTGCTTTTTGCATCACATCGCCAACCACTTCCTCACGCAGCTCGCTACGCACCTGTTGGCGAATCTCGTCCTTTACAAAGTCCGGCACATAAGCCACTCGCACCTCATCGGCAGGCACTGCTTCCTTACCCGCCGTGGCCTTCGCTTCGGCTACCTGCTTATCGGCATCCGCCTCGGCCTGCTTGATCATTTCCTCGGCCGTTTTGTCAGTAATCACCCCTTGTTTGACCAGCTGTTTGATCAGATTGGTAGTGGTATTGCGTAACTTTAGCAATTCCTCCTTTTCGCCCGCTTGAGTCACACCGGCTACGCACATCAATGCCAAAGCCAGTAGCGGTTTCTTGTTGTCCATGGGTGTTTCCTACAAATTTTAAGATTAAAGTCTTGATGAAATTTTAAATTTAATGGGCTGTTCCATACCCGGCGGCGGCACTTCGCTTGCTTTTTTGAATTTGCCTAACAGCCTCTCCAATAACTTGTCGATGTCCGGGTCATTACTGCCTTTCGCCAATTCAAAGCGCGTGACGGTACCGTCAGGATTCAGCCAAATTTTGACCACAGCCGAATAGCCTTTTTTCCGTAATTCGTCATGTTCTGACAAAATATCGACCAAGCTGGCTTTTATCGTTCCGGCATACCAGGCATTAGGGTTCCCACCACCTAGAAGCCCTTTGCCGCCTTTATGGCCGACCAAACCAAACGCATCCGAACCCGCCGTTCCTTCCGCATCCAGTCCCGTATCACCGGCCGGTTGTTGATCCGGTACATCGGGTAAAGGCTCTGGATCCGGCTGCGGTTCTTCAATTTTTTCCATTTCCGGCTCGGGCGGCGGCGGTTCAACTTTCGGCGGCGGTGGGGGTGGGGGCGGAGGCGGCGCTAATAACGTAATGGGCTGGATTTTTTTCTCATGTTTAGGTGGCTCATCAATGAAACGGCTAATGATCTTTACCACGTACCCGATAGCCACAAGAAGTATCAACCCGCCTATGATTTTAGGCACATACACTCTTAAATGCTTTTTATTAGTCATGAGCCGGGCAGAACCTACTTAACCAGATTTTGAGTCACTAATCCGACCTGGGTAATCTCCAGCTTGCCCAACAAAGCAAGAATATTGATAACACTTTGATACTGCACTGTGGCATCGCCCTTGACGACCACCGGCAAGGCAGGATTAACCGCTTTGTATTGCTGTAAAGTGGATTCCAGCTGTTCCATAGTGACAGGAAACGTATCAAGAAAAATGGTGCCGTCAGCAGTCACTGTAATCGCCTTGGTTTGGGGTTTGGACAAACTAGGGGTATTACTGGCTTTAGGTAAATTGACCTGTACGCCCTGAACTGCCGCCGTGGTCATTAAAATAAACACAATCAATAATACGTATGCCAAATCAAGCATCGGCGTAACGTTGATTTCGTCATAAGCCGCATTTTCTTCTTGTAATTTCATAGTTAATTTTCTCTAGCAGAACATGATGTCCAGATAAGCGCTGTACTCCAGCATCTTCAATTGAAATACCCTTAGGTATGCTGCTCGGTCAGTTTTGCGACAAATTCATCAACAAACACATGCATATCAGCAGTGATTTCCTTGATGCGGCCACCTAAATAGTTGTATCCAAACAAGCAAGGAATCGCCACCATCAGACCAGCCACTGTTGCCGTCAGCGCGCCCGCAATACCCGGCGCGATCGCATTGACATTCACTTCGCCGCTGACCGCAATCGCTGCAAAAGTAATCATTACCCCAATAACAGTACCCAACAGTCCGAGGAACGGCCCACCACTAATCGCGATAGTTAACAGAACCATCTGTGAATTAAGTTTTTGCAATTCTCTGATTAACGTCGCGTCCATTGTTGCTTTAACGGCATTCATGGCTTGGGCTGTTAAAAGTTGTTCGCTTGTTGAAGCGTTTTCGACTTTTTTCAAGCGCCGATTCATCTCTTCGACACCTACATGGTATATGCGATAAATGGTAGAACCCTTAAAAGCGCCATGTTTAGTAGTAAATGACAACAACAACGGAGATTCATCAAAGTCTTGGTCATCTTCATCGTCTTCCTTGTTTAGATTGCCAATTTCTTGGGTAGTCAATTGACTATAGGCTTCTTGAAATTTTTTGTTCTCGCTATGCACACGATTAAGAACGATGGCTTTAACTATCATTACCATCCAACTGACCACAAACATGACGCCCAGGATACCGATAATGACCCAGCCGTCTGTGGTCACATTTTTTATCGAACCCATAATTAAGGACTCGCCGCCTTCCTCGCTGTCCGGCGTACTGTCTTCGCCGTAAGTCAACGCCGTCATTGATACCCCTTGCATTTGGACATCAAACTTGATGGCATTGGCATCCAGCGCGACTTTATAAACGGATAATTGATCCAGCAAACCCGTTAAACTGCGAGCGCCGGCAGCATCTGCTCCAATCGTCATTTCACCGGTTAAATCCCGAGTCGCCACGCCCAAAGACCCTACGGAAACACCATCGACGTACAGCGTCAAATTGGCCGAACTTACAGTCAAAGCCAGATGATGCCAAACGCCTAATGCTAACGGCATTGGCCCTTTAATTTCCTGTTTAGAGCCCTCCTCAACTTCTACATAAGGCGTTTCACCCAGGATCGATAAGCTCACCCTACTTCCGGAACCTGATCTTTGAAAAATAATGCTGTTATTTTGCGCCTGGTCTATTTTCACCCAGGTTGAAACAGTCCAGCCGGATGCCGATGACATTTGCAAGGATGGCGTTGCTGGAATACGGATAATCTGGCTGCCATTAAACACCGCAGCTTCGGCAATCAGACCGCCTTCTCCAGTGGTTGCAGTAGCTTCGCTTGGGTTATTGCCATACGCCGTCAAATCCTTTGCGCCGGCCGAGCCAAACTGATAGCTCAAAATCTGGTTAACATCATAAGAACCTCCCGCATCCTGCGCATCCACTGCTTGTGGATTACCGTAATACAGCCAAACTGCAGGATCTTCAGCAGTGGCTATGTCAGCAGGCAATTTCACCCAGATCAACGCCATCTCATTAATGCTGTCCAGCTTTTCAATATAAAACTTAAGAGGCGTTTTTTCGTCAGCAGCCAGTATGCGTATATCCTTGCCCTTGTCGGCAAGATCGGCAAAAAAAGTAAAATTTCCGGTATGTAAACGAATTAACGCAAACCCGGAAGCAGGGACGGTAACACCATCCTGTTTTAGCTTTTGTATATCCAAAGTAATTTTTTTCTTATATCCCCAATCATCGCTCCACCAGGCTGAAGCCAATGAGGGTATTAGCATAAGGATCATCAATAAAAAGCCAAACCGTTTCATTCTTTCTCTCAGTTGTGTATCAATTAGGGAATTATTACAAAGATTCATTACATTAATGTGACGCCGGCACATAAGGCTACGTCGAGAACTTTAAGGAATCTATGATTAAGTCCTTCGACAAGCTCAGGACGAGCGGTAACTGTTTGATTCCACTAGTCCTGAGCCTGTCGATTCCGTTCGTGGTGAGCCTGTCGAACCATGAATGGAATCAGCTTGTTAGCGATTCCTTAAGCGCATAAAAATCCGGTTTTAGTCTTGATTAAAACCGGATTCTTAAAGTATTAAAGATTATTAGATCGTACTTAAGGCCTTATTCTCCAAACCCCAGAACTTCGACGCTCAACATACCCAATGCAACATTCTTGCTGCTGCTATTATTGTCATCCATTCCAGTTGTAGCCTGTGCTACCTGGCTGGCGTTAGCAGTAACATTACTCGTACCGGTCAGACCCGCAGCCACACTGCCTGTAGAAGCGACCGGCACACCAGTACTGACGCCACTAACCTGAATATTGCTGGCTCCCAGTACTGCTGTTGCAGAGATTGTGACGTTAGTGCCGCCGATACCGGCTTCCCCGGCATCAACTACGCCTTTCGGCGCGAACAGAAAGACGTCTCCAGGCACAACGCCAGCCGAGCTCGCTGCAGTACGGATACCGCTACCGGAAACGATCGGTGGAAACTCAATTACCAAATTACCGTTCTCGTCGAAACTGACATTCGGTGGCGGCGCGGCAATTGCAGACTTGGCGCCGCGACCGGCATCAAGATCGCCAGTGGACGACCAGAGCGTAATATCATCGCCATCCAACGAAAATACCCGCGACTGGTTAACCAGGAAATCGTCACGAACCACCGCATTAATAGCCCCATCCTTCTGCGCAACGATACCCAGATCCGAGGCATCTTTATCTTTATCTTTATCCGTATCTTTTTTTGGACCTTTATCGGTAATCGACACCGCCAAACCGGCATTAACTTTGCCGCCGGGCACCAGCATATTAATTCCGCCGCCATCCAAGGTCTGAATTTTACTGAAGAACAGAGTCAAATCGCCGCTCCATTGCGTACCTGGGAACAAGGATTCGATAGCGGCATAGCCACGCTCATTGGCAAGACCCGCGCCACTAGCGGAAGCCGAGCCTGACTCTCGAATTTCGTTCATATAAACCGGCAGAATCAGCGCATTAAGTTGAGGCTCTATCGCCAGATAATCTTCGGCTTGCAACGATTTAAATCCGGCTAATGCCTCATCGGCAGATAGCCCGGCATTACCCGAACGCTGGCGCATAAAACCGGTAATCAGATTGGAAGCCTTAGCGAAATCGGCTGCATAAAGCGAACTATTTTCTAAATACTTGCCGATAAATCCCGCATAGTTCGGATTACCCCCATTCAGACCGCTAATTACAGTAATATTTGCTCCGCGATCCTCCAGACCAGTATTGACCAGGTTTCCAATCGTCGATAAACCGACCGACGCGCCCAAATCAAAATGCCTGCCGGTTTTAACCAATACCTCGCCGGCGCCTGACACTTTGATTTCACCCGTATTGTCAAGCACATCACCATCAGGGCCTCTGTCGCTGTCATACCGCAAATCACGACCCACATCAAGAATGGAAACGTCATTCTGATTCGGATGCTGAATATCCAATTGCACATTGGCGAAATCGCGACCGGTATGAATTAGCGCCTGTTTAGCCAGATTAAACTGGATATTTTTAATATCGCCCTGACGCGTTACCAGCCTTGCCGGCTCGTTATCACCGGCATGCACCGGCGTGGCGGCATGCACCAGATTCGCCAGGCCGTTGGGTTTGATACGAGTCGCACTGTCGCCTAAGCCTGATTCATTACGAGGCGACAACGCGGTCGGAAACAGCGTCTTGTCCGCATCGGACATACCTAGCCTAATCGCCTCACCATTCGATCTAATATCTTGCTCAGCCAACACATTCAGCGCCCCTTTAGCCGAAGGAAACAAGAACAGAGCGTTATTCGAGATCATCGCCTTATCCAGAATCACACTGCCGCCAAAAGCAGTTGCCAGCAGGCTGGCCGGATAAACTTCCGCCAGCGTTTTTTGATTGTTTCCGAAACCGAGAATCTCGGCAAGTTTGGTAGCATTAGCCCCCAAATGCACATCGCCGGACAAAGATCTGACACTGACTGCGCTGGTATCGCTATAACTAAAGAACTTGGTATTACCTGAACCCTTTTCCAGCATCATCGGATCGGATACTCCAGTCAGGCTTAAATCCTTCTTGGACTGCAACTCGAACTGAGCATCGCCCATCACCAGTTGCGGCCCGGCCGTGAACTGACTACCTCCCTTGATAGCGCCGTTGGCTGAAAGCGAACCTTGCCCTTGCCCCAGAAAATACGCACCACCCGCTATATCACCGCCGGCTGAAATCCGCATTTCACCTCCACCGTTAACTTGAACTTTATTGTTTATAAAATCGTAAGAGGGTGGTTGAGGGACATTAGGATCAAATACAGGCTGGCCGATTTGCTTGCCTGTCGTTGGCATCATCACAGACAGATCTTTAATATTACCGGAAGCGATAACTTCAACTTTACCTCCCCCGAACGAGCCTATATTTTGCTTGAATAGCGGTGAACTGGAATCAGCGGCATTACCATACAAATCGGTGGTATAACCCAGAGCTACACCCCACGCTGTCGGCGTCTCTCCGTTATGATTGGCGTTATCTGTCCAATTACCCTGACGCAATAACCACGGACTTATAAACTGGCTGGTCTCCGCGCCTTGGATATCTTTTCCAGCCTTCAAGACAAGATCACCACCCTGAACAGGATATTCAGCATAGAGTACAAATCCGACAGTGTCTGCGTACAAAGTACCGTAACGATCAGTATCTGTCGGTTTACCTGCACTATAAACAGTTGACGTTTCATCGGTAAAAATAATATTGCCTCCTGATACCAAATGCATATCGCCGCTACCGGTTCTGACACTCACATCTGCACCGATTACTAGGTCATTTTCTGTGCTAGTAGCTAAACGATCAGCCGATGTCAAATCTGAACCGGCAGTCACCTGATAGGACCATGAGTCACCAGCCTGGAGTAAATCTTTGACTTGAAGTGAATCAAAATAAATGAACCCATCCTTGAAACCATCAGAAATAGAAGCATTCAGCGTGATTTTGCCGGTAGCGCTAACGGACAAATTACCCGGCAGGTCGATTAACCCGGTACCTTCGTTATAACGCCAGTCGGCAAAATCCCATTTATCGGCTAATTTCAGATCGCCATCGTAGTTAATCTCTACGCCGGCCCGTAGGCGTATATAGTTACCTAGCGTATCAGTAACACTTTGCATATTTGCCGCTGTCATATAGTCATCGGTATCGGCCTTGATTGTAGCGATATCGGTAGTATTGATTTCTCCATCATTACCCAAACCGGCATTGACGTATTTCCTGACACCTTCCGCATAAAAATTGCTGTATCCGTATTCTGTCAACACATCATTGGCATCATAGACCGGGGACTTATTCGCATAGCCTTGCACCAAGCCCGCAATCGGCTGAATCTTAATACCGTTACCGTCGCGCAAGGCGCGTAGTGTGACTTCACCGCCTTTCTCCTCTGTCGCACCGCTGACGTCAATCAGCGAACCGGTCTTGAGGTTGATACCGCTAAGGTTATCATTATCGGAATCAACCGAGGACAACAATACCTCGCCGCCTTTTGTACCTTTGGCGGTCAATTCGGCACCATTTTCCAGAATAATGCTATCGCCGGCAAAGACGCTGATCTTGCCGCCCTGCTCTACCCCGTTGGCGCGAAGCTGTCCGAAAAGTTCGATAGCGCCGTTATCGGACACCAATGTTATTTTATTAGCGTCAATTACTGAACTTGCCGCTTGAATGATGTCGGCATCGCGGCTACGGAAATAAATCGAATCGGATATGCCGGCATTTTTGAGAACGTCCATCAAACTATTGAAACCGGACGAGGCACTGTAAGTCGATACATCGAATTCGGCGCTACCGGCACTGGCCTTGATCTGGCCGGCCAATGTTACCGTCTGTTTGGGGGCTTTCAGAACCAGGTTGCCGCCTGCCGCCAAACCACCGCCAGTGCTTAAATCCAGTTTAGATCCTGAAGCCAGCGTAACAGCACCGTTATCGGCAATGGCAGAAAAAGTGCCGCCCGGTGTGTAATCAATCTTGTCGGCAAATTTGACTGCACGACCGGCCAAGTCAATATTGGCAGATGAACCGACAGCCACATCGCCGACCAGGGCATGTAGATTCAGATTGCCGGACGGCAGTAACGCGTTGGCATCAAAGGCAACAGAATCGGCAATAAACTCCATTGCTCCGCCAAAGCCGGATGAAGCTTCGCTAACTGCACTACCATTACCATTAACGTGGAGTGTATGACCGCCGGCATCCAGTTTGAGATTGGAACCGCCGGTCGTCGTCAGATAACCGACGTTCAAAGTCAAATCCGAGGCAACATTCAATATGCTTTTGCCGTCGGCATTAAATCCTTTATTAACGATTACATTGACAGCATTAAAGCCGTTAATATCAAAAGTTCCGGCACCCTGAGTAAAATTCGTCGCCAATAAATCCAGACGGCCTTGCCCGGTACCTGTGGTTGTCGCGGCAGCGTTCTGCGGGTTTGCCAACAACAGATTATTAGCCTGTAATCTTGCCGCTTGCCCACTGCTACCAAAGCCGGAAAAGCCGGAACCATTAATGACCAATCGGTCGAATTTTATCGGCGCCTGCAAACCGTCATCACCCAAAATTGGATTGTTGCTGCCGTCAACCTGACCGATATTGCCATAGAAACCGACCGTACCGCGACTGTTTAAAACCAATTCGTCAACGGACAGATTCAATAATTTTTGGTTGGTCAAATTTAAATCATTGCCGGCCAAGCCCGCTACATCACCCATATTAATGGCGTTAGCGCTCAAGTTTAAAGAACCGCCGTGCATTAGAATATCGCCCGTCAACGTAGTCGACTTGCTTGCATCCAGCAGCATCGACTCCGATGCAGTCAGTGTCGATCCGGCAGCAACACGCAGTTCGCCTTTAGCCCCAGGCGCATTGGTTCTGTTCAAAATCACCTGTTTATCGCCGGAAATCCGCAGCAACGCACCATCACCGTTAAGATTCAGTATGCTGTCGCCACTATTGACCTGACCGCTTGCGGCCAAACTGGCACCGCTCTGCACTTCGAGCAGATCGGTAGCGGCCGCAATCATATCGGAGACATGTACTTTGCTATTGGCAGAGAAAATCACTTCCTTCGCAGTAACGTTGACATCGGTTGCACCGGTGTTCGTATTACGGTTACGTGCACCACCCAGCATCAAGCTGTCGATTTTCAATGCACTCAAATCGTCGGCGAGAATTTCCAATGTACCGGCATCAGGCGCTTCGCTCAACTGGTTAACCACCTGAATTTTATCGGCGGCGATATCCATTTTCGCACCTCTGCCACCCGACATAGCATCAACCATAAAAGTGCTGTCCAAAACCAGCTTATTCTGGGCAATGATCGAAATCTGACCGCTATCCATAGGCAACACCGGCACGGCTGTTTCGTTCTTCAGTGCTTTTGCAATATAGAAATCGTTAGCCAGATGTTCTTCATATTGTGAGCGCAGACGAATATCAGCACCGCTTTCTATACGGAAACCACTCCAACGGGCATCGCGCGTATCTGTTCCGGCAACGGTTTGAAAGCCGGGTACCACTGGCAAGCCTTGCTTAGTATAGGTAGTAAGGTTTTGATCCTGGGTTTTAGCTTGCGGAGTTACCAAAAATGCACCCGGCAACAAGGCATAGTGGGCGGGTAATATTGTATATTCACCTGCAGGCAGATCTGCACTGCCGCTTAAATAGACTTTGCTGCCTGGCTCAACACCCCAATCGGCATATTGATAATGATCAAACGGCGCCAAATCCGAGCCCAAATTAGGCACTACCGCAAAACCGCCTTGGTAAGAATCGCTGCCGGGTTTCAGATAATCATAGGAACCGCCGGAACCGGGCTGAAATTCGTATCCATACAGATCACCACCGCCTGAGAGATCGACTGTGCTACCCTTGGCCAAAATGACTTCCGGCGCTTGCAGAACCAGCTTTTTCTCGGGCGGAGTGTTAAACACCAGATTGCGGACAATATCTAGCGGATACAACCAATCGAGACCGCCTTGCGTTACACCGAAAGGAATAACCTGACCAGCGGCAGACACCGACGTCAGACTATTTTCTGCGAGCGTCAGTTTGCTGCCGGCTTTTAAATTAATAGTGCCCAGTGGCGCCTTAATCACACCGGACTGATTAATAACCGGGGCCTCGAAAGTCAACTCGCCAGCCGCCGACAATGGAGAGTTATCAGTATTACTGCCGGCAATATTGATTTGACCATTAGGATTGTTTTTGACGGCAAAAGTAAATTTGCTAAGCGTGGTTGGATAGATTTGGCTGGCATGAAGATTCAGGTTGGCGGCAGTCACCATCGCGCCCAAAAATTCGCGTTGCGAACCGGAACGTAGGCCGACAGTACGTAAGTCATGAGCGCTATCGAGGTTAATCTGGCTGAAGTTATCCCAGCGCGAAGCGCCAAACAACTCGATCCATTGTGCATTAGCATTAAATTGCCCCGCACCGGCTACCGGCAAACTGCTCACTTCCCGCTGTTGTGACGACCCCATGCGCAGCAGTGCCGTATTCAGGTTAACCGCTCCCGTAGTCTCGCCATTCAAGCCAGTCCAACCGATTTTACCGGAATCAAGATCCAAACGAGCCTTGGCAGTCAGGCCAACATTACCCTCAAAACGAATCTCGTCTGGAGTCGACAAACGCATATCGCTAAAACCGCCCGCTTCCAACGCATCGGCAGCAACCACGGCCTGACCGTTAAATTCGCCAGGAATATTATCGCCAAACTGAATACCCGCGTTAAATAGCTGCTGCTGATTTTCCCTGACCCGGATCAGCAACGGATTGTTCGGAAAAGCGACTTTGGGTTCGTCAGGCGGCTTACGGTCAGTATTATCGAGTTTCAGCGAAAAACGGCCTGCCCGTGCTGAATCGGAACCGGCAATGCCGCGCATGTTACCATCCAAAACTGCGCCTTCCGCGACCGTCATGGCGATACTACCCGCATTGGAAGCAACGTCAACAGGTACATTAGCTACGCCTAAACCAGAATTTTCTGTCTGCGGTAAATCGAGAACTGTATGCGTACCGGAAACATCGATCAACGAATCTTTTTCAGCAATCAGATAACCTCTTTTCAGACCGAACACGACCTGACCGCCATCCAATACGTCACCGCTACGTTGGCCCAGCGCATTCAACGGTTTTAGCCTTGTTGTGCCTTGAGCAAGTAACTGGGCATGCGTACCCAAGCGTATGCTTTGTGACGGGTCGTACTCAGAATTGGATGCAGGAATGATGGACAAGTTGATCTTGCCTCCGGGCGTTGCGATAGTGCCATCAACATAAACACCTCCCAACCGGGAAACCAAATTAACGGTCGACTGTTTGTCGGTAGTGATCGAACTACCGGTTGCAACGGTGACATCGGTATTGCCGTCTAGGCTTAATTGGAAAGGTTGACGCAAATGCTCCGGTAATAATTCAAGACCGGCGAACTCACGGATGGAACTATCGGATGGCTTGTCCCTGAAATTGTCGTTAAACAACAAATTTTTGGTTTCTAAATCAAGGCTTGTATCGGAAGCAACTGTTACTCCCTCAAAGTTTCCTACCAAATTGATTTCGCCAAAACTTGATTCAGGATCAAAAGCAAAATGACCATTATTCACTGCCAGTATTAAAGGATCGGCCGTTTTTGAGGGTGCGGAGCCGACAACAATCTCACCGCTACTTAATGTTAAGCTGCCTCCTTCGCTTAAGGAAGCTGCCGAAACCTCTCCATCCAGATGTATTGTCGAAGCAACACCATTACCCACCGCAGCCAGTTCAATTGCTCCTCCTTTACCAGCGGTAAGCTTGCTATTCTGTGCTAGCCATGCCCCGCCATCCGCAATTACCTTCGATCCTGCTTGTAAAAACAAATCGCCTAAAGAACTAACCTTGATTGAGCCGCCGTCCAGATACAGTGGATCAACAGGGGCTGCCGTCGAGTCTTGCATTAAATCATTCACCCAGCGCCCGGAAACATCTAAAGTAGATGAAGCCCCCAAATTCACTTCACCCGATAAATTCTCGGCAATGGCCAAATTGATTGAACCGCTCGCCGCATGTATTTGTCCTTGAACGTCAATATCGGCAGCCTGCAAAGAAAACTCACCACCTGGCACCATCTGTAAATTTGTCCCACCAGCTACTATGGCCTCACCTCTGGTTTTAACTGTCAAATGCTGGACGCCCGACTGATTAGTCAGTTGAGTCGATAACACTGTAGCTTCAGGTTTGTTATCTGCATCAACAGGGAACGAATCTTCAAGACCGATCGGAACCAATCCTTTTTCGGTTTGAAAGCGAATATTCTGAAGAGAGGAAGCAGCAACTACGGTCGAATCAAACAAGAACCGGCCGCCATCCGGACGCTTGCCAGGCAAACGCTGATAACGTCCTGCATCGGAGCCGGCAGTTAAATCGCCGTTCCAGATTAAATTCGGCGAATGAATATTTATCGATCCGGCCGCATTGCCTTGCCGGTAGCCCTGTTCAAACTGGCCCAGACCGAATTGATTCTGAATATCCCAAACCCTTTCAATACCCCATTTTCTGTGTACTTCCTTAATTACACCGAATATTGCCATGTAATGTTCATTAGGATCGGCGTCGCTGATATCAACGATGCGATTATAATCCGTTAATAATTTGGTAGTACTGATGTAGCCATCCTGATAATCAACCGAGCCTCCGGAAATGTCGATTTTTGCACCGTCATTGATAATGACATCCCCACTGGAGGTCAAATTGATTTCACCGCCTTCACCTAAACGTTCGTCGATACCTTGTTTTATCCGGGCTAAGGCGCCGCTAGTATCTACAATCTTGGTGTCCTTGCGAAGATCGACCCTGATCGTTTCACCTTTCAGTACGCCGGTTTTCTGCAATGGGGCATCGCGCAATTCATAACTTTGCACGGAAATCTCACCGACATTACGCTCCATCGGCACAATCACACCTTTGTAACCCGACACATCAATCAGCGCATCTTTTTCCATATAAATGCGACCTGAAGTTCCCTGAGTTGGCGAACCCAGATTATCGGTTGCAGTTATGTCAACCCTACCGTGGGGCACGACAATAGCCGAATTGGATTTCAGTTCAACGGTGTGGGCCTTGGCTTCTAAATAGGATGACGGCTGATTTTGCTCGACAATTGCGGTAGCGCCGTCATTATCAGCCACGATTTGCGTGACGCTACCTGAGCCGAATGTCAATTTTGCTTTAGTTCCCAAACCGTCGTTGTTATCGGCAGCGCGGGTAGTTTTGGTGGCTACCAATTTTCCACCGAGCGAACCATGTTGCTCCTGAGCCAACAACCGAATGGAACCGTTCACATTCACCGAGGTAGTGGCGCTAACCCGGCCTTCCTGATTTACAGCAAATCCGGCCATTGTAATATTGCCTTGCCGCGCCAGAATATCGCCGGCGTTGGTCACCTTACCGCCGGTATCGACTTCAACCACCAGACCCGCGAAAGGACTGTCCTTGCTGGCCGCTTGCAAATAGACCTTATCTTGGCTGGCCGCCAGGATAATCTGCCCCTGCTCGTCGCTGGACAAAGATCCTTTATTTTCTATGGTAGGTGCGGCAATAATTATTCGACCTGCCTTGTCGGTATGGATTTTGGCGCCGGCTTCAATCAAAATCTTGGCGGTTTTAGGGTCCATAGTGGCGCCGGGTTTCATCGGCTCAATCACCAGTGCGGCACTGCCATTTTCATCGAACACGCGAGTAATACCGCGATTGAACACCTCGTCGGTAATATTCAGTGTACTAGCCAGCAGGCTATTGGCATTGACGACCGAATCCTTGCCGAACACAAAGCCGTTTTGGTTATACAGATACACCTGACCGTTGGCGACGATCTGCCCGAGGATTTGACTGGGATCTTTATCATAGATACGGTTCAGTGCAATCGACGAAGCGCCGGGCTGAACGAATTGCACGGTATTTTCGCGGCCAACATTAAAGCTTTGCCAATTAAGAATCGCTCGATCCGTCTGCTGATCGATTCGCAAGGTGTCACCGATAACCTGATTGGTAGCACTGCCGGCTCCAACCCAACCGGCCATTGGAACCGGTAATTCGGCATGAACCGGCGCGACTATGCTCGCGAACAATCCACTGGTGATTACCAGACGCATACATGCAACCAGCGGTTTTAATCTGAAAACATCTTCTACAGGTTTATGCGTAGCCAACTGTTTTTTGTGAGACATAATTGTTCCTTTACCAAAAATAATTAATACACTTAGTCAGCGACAAACCGACCGTCTTGCAAGACAAGACCCGGCAGCTTTCCACCCCCCGTTTGATGACGGGTTTAGCATTAACACAATAAAAAACCTTCTACTGAATCCTAAGCTCTTACTTGAAATCCAGTGAAATCGTTCCGCAGCTTTAAAAGTCAGTAGCAATAGTAAAATGCAATCGCGGATCACCGCTGTGCACCGGCGCCAGCGTTGCAAACGGAATACCGACATCAAACGCACCGCTAAGCTGCTTCCATAACTGAAAATGCAAACCGAAACCGCCGCTGCTGAGCGTGTTGCCCTTGACGTTACCCGGCAACGCGTCTTTGATCCAACCTCTGCCGGCATCCAGAAACGCCAGCAGTTTTAATTTGTTAACCATCTCCCAATCATCCAAACCCAAGTGCGGTGAATGTAATTCCAACGAACCGAACACACCGTCATCGGCCAGCGCTTGGGTTTCGAAATATCCCCGTACACTCTGTGCGCCGCCCAACGAGAACTGCTCATTACTGATCAGGGGTGAATCGGCCATTTGTCCGGAAAAATGGCTGACCAGTTCCATGCCCAGCGGCAAATCGTGCTGAAACTTCAGGTCGCCGGTCAGATACATATAATTGGCCCTGGCCAAAAAGCGTTTGTTTTCAAACTGCAACTGATCGTTACCTAAGCCGCGAACTGAAAAATGTAGCCCCAGATCGAAACTCGTCATCGATTCCATGCCCCGCAAACTGCCGCTGTACTGTGCCAAAAACGGCGTATAGGCGATCGGCGTCTTGATGGTGTCAGCACCGATCAGGTTTAAATCTTCCTGAAAATCCTTATAATCGACGCCCAGCGTTGCGCTGTGAAAATAATTTCCACGCGGTCGCAAAGGTTTGACCAACCTGGCTCCGTATATGTTACCGATACCAATCACTGACAAGGCTCCGGCACTGGCTATTTGCGCGCTCGACGACGAACTGACCGCATAAAACGCCAACCGGGTATCGCTGTTGAACAGCGGCATCGCATAGGTGCCTGCCCAAACATCGACTTCCTTATTATTCTCCGGCGACACTTGATACATTAGCGAGGCGCTATGCATTGCCTGCCAGAGATTGTCGTAACGTAATGACGACACCAAGCGCAGCCGCGATGTGCTGGACGTATTTCGGCCATTGAGTTCAACCCTGCCGTGTAACGGCAATTCGTCCTTCACTTTTAAATCGACTTCTAATGTTCCCGGCGTTTCGCCTGCTCGCAAAATCGGCACGATTTTCCGATCTGCACTTTCTCCGCCCAAGGCTGCCAGCTGTTTTTGCATTTCCGGCATATTGGGCGTCTTGCCTTCTGCCAGTTCCGGCACACCGGCTTTGATTGCCCCCAGTGAAAAATAGCGCGAATCCTTAACTCGCAAACGCGAAATTTTGCCTTCCACCACCTGCAGATAAACGATGCCGTTTTTTACGTCTTGCTCGGGAATATCCACCGATACGGTTTGATAACCTTGCGTCCGGTACAGTTCTTCCAGCGCAGCGCGTGCTGATTCGACGTTATCTATACTTTTCTTCGGTCCCAGAAATGGATAGATGGTGCGTTCCAATTGCTTTTTGTCGAGTAGGCTATTACCTTTCACCCGCAATTCCATCAGATCGAAAGTAGCGGGTTGTTGGGGCGCATTTTGCTGTTGATTCACCGTTTCCGCCCCTACTTGCGCATCCTGAGCGGTTTCCTCGGCAAGCGCGTCGAAAGCCACTGTGAAAACGCAGCCCGCCAGCCACAACAAAGGCCAGCCCGGCTTGATTTTATTCGTCTGCATGTAATCTGTGTTATCCGTGTAATTGCCGGCTTTCCCTTTGAAAACCTCTAAACCATGTATTTTATGACGCTTGCGTTAAACTTTTGTGACAGGATAGAGGTAATAATCCGGTTCAAAGTTTGGTCGAAAAGAGCCACTATGGAACAGATCGGCTTTCTTGTCTTAATCAGTCTCGAAATCCTTCCCTCCGTTTCGCATCGCGCTTAGCTTCAAAAACATGGTTATTTTCACATGCCGCTATTTTCAGAATAATTACATTTTGGTTACATGAATTACATTTGTATGCGATTAATTTATAGGGCTTTTGCCGTTACTTATAAAGAAACCGCTAAGCCATTCAGGATTCGACAGAGTTCTCCTGAGCTTGTCGAAGCCTGTCATGAGTTTGCCGAATGGGGCTCGGCACGAACATAACTTTTCAATAAAATTAGAACCATTCGTGCTGAGCATCGAAGCACTGACTTTTTAGCGTTTACCGTCCTAGTATTGACTGCGGAAACGGGCAAAATTCTTTAAAGACCGCGTTTATTACTGCGGGCTCCCAATACAACCAACAAACCGCTTACAAACAACCAGGCCGCTGCCGGTACAGGTACACTGGCCGGAGGAATATCGCTAGCGACCGCGCCGATATCGCCGTCATGAACCGCCCAGGCATATAGCTCGCTGCTTTCGTTATAGAGATTCTGATAACCGTTGATGATACCGCCGCTGATCACATAGCCCCAACCTAGCGCCAGACCGGGCGCAATAGCCATCTGGTCTTTCTGCCAGTACACCGATGATTGCAGGCTATTGAACAGGGCATAGTTTCCGTTATGTTGAACAGCCAGATCGGCTTCGGCATGGCCGCCCAGTTCGCCGTAAAACAGATGCGACAGTTCGCTGTTACTGCAGTTGGCGCCAACACAAACATTGCTGTCAGTCAGACGCGGCAAACGCCAGTCACTGAAACCGGCAAAGGTTAACTGCTCAGCCCAGATATTGGCGGCGGCCCAGTTTAAACGGCCATCGCTATCGGCATTGGACGTTTTCGCAAAATTGGCGTCCTTCATCCAGGTCATGTTCAGGTCATTGTCGTAAATCAGACCGTTGCCGCGATCGATCAACGCTGCCTCGGTAGTACAAGCGATCAGACTTAACGCCGCAATGAATAATGATTTAATTTGATAGTTCATAAGAGTGACTCCTGTTAATTAAATATACCGGCTTGCTTACGCAAACCGAACTGGAACTAACCCGAACCCGACATCTATCCGGTTAACCATACGCTTCATCAGCCAACCGCTAGTTCAAACGGCCA
The DNA here is from genome assembly GCF_004322395.1 of Methylobacter sp. Taxonomy (GTDB): domain Bacteria; phylum Pseudomonadota; class Gammaproteobacteria; order Methylococcales; family Methylomonadaceae; genus Methylobacter_A. The sequence goes on along the minus strand of NZ_SCTW01000001.1, from coordinate 40,936 downwards.
GCCATTACAAACGCAAAAAACCAGCCGTCCTAAAACGGCTGGTTCGCTTGCTTTTTACGGCAATTCTTCATTTTTCAGCATTTTAAATGCGTTTAGCCAACCGCTAGTTCAAACGGCCAGCCATTACAAACGCAAAAAACCAGCCGTCCTAAAACGGCTGGTTTGCTTGTATTTGCGATAATCCGTTACCGCTACAACATCTTAAATGCGTTGCACATTATTGAAGTTGAACACCAGAAGCAGGGTTAGTAGTAAGGTCATACGCAGTTGGTACGCGGCAGTTGTTTACGGCTAAAGCAGTCGTAGCATGGCTGTATATGTTAACAGGGTAAGTAGCCACGAAGTTACCGTCGACAGCTGGCGTAAAGTTTTTAGGAGAAGCCAAATAGCCGCTTTGGCCGAAAGGATGTACGTTAGTCGCATTTAGAGAAACGATAACATTCGGATTGCCGGCAGCTTTGATGAACTCTTTAACAATCAGGTCTTCGCTAGTATCCCAAACGTGAGTTTTGGAATATTGGAAAGTCAATTCAGCCCAATCGTGGTATTTGCCTTTCGCGACATTTTCCAGAGTCGGAGCGATACCGTCGATTTTGACAAAACGCCAGTTTTCTGGTGGAAGTGTTAAGTGACCATTTTTTTCCAGACCCTGAATACCGATCGCCCAGCGTGCACCGCCTGCCGTATAAGTGTTATTAAAGCCAGTACCGATAGTGTTGTTGCCGGCGTCCAGTTCTCTCAAACACTCGGACACAGCACCAGATGAAGACAACGCATGTACCTGAGTTTTTGCGATGGTTTCAATCAAAGCACCGGTATCGACTGCTGGAGCTGTGGCGGCTGAAGAGCAAGGATAGTTCAGGAAGTTGATACCCAATTGCGCTTTAGTACCCGAGCCATCGGTACGTGTACAGATATGTACTCGTGCATTGGCATTACCCGGCTTATTGGCGGCGCTGGCTGTAGTATACAAATCGCTGGCTCCGACTTTCAGGTCTTTCCAGCTATCCATTTTACCGGTAAAGAGATTGGCTACTTGATCACGAGTCAGGCTAGGCATACAGGCTTCGGTCTCCGAACCGACGCAAGCATTTCCTACGCCGAATTGCGCTTCCTGCAGGGCATTACGCAGTTTCAGCGTAGCACCGATACCAAACACTTGGCCGCCGGCAGATTCAACATTCAGTAAGCTGACGTCGGATGAAGTAACCCCTGAAAAGCCGGCTGGTGTATTGACGCCGCGAAATTGCTCAGGGTCAACATCGGAAACACCGAAGTCAGGCTTATGCGACTGAAATTGACCGGGAGTGGTTGCGGAATAAGTACAGGTAGAAACATTCAAACCAGCTGAAAGAGCAGGTACCGTACAAACGCTAGGATCGACGTTCAAGAAGGCAATCGACGCAGTAGCCGCTCCCTTGGCGTCATCGATGATAGGTGTTACACCATACGCTGAACCGCCTGCGCTACGTTTGTAGATCAACAACTCGGTTTTGCCGCCAGCCAGACCTACCAATTGCGGGTTAAGCGGATTCAATGTGCAATAGTAAGCGTTTTGATCCTTGCCGGTGCCGTTATCCTTGAATTTGTAGACAGGCTGAGTTGAATCGCACATCCGGTCAGCCGCAATCACTAAAGGACTGGTAACTAAATGCTCAATATAATCCAGCGCCGCGGAAGCGCCTCCCAAATAGATTTCATAAGTGTTGGCCGGGGTAACAACCACTTTGCCCGCACCGTCCAGAGTAATGGCAGCTTGTGCAGCGCCACCAAACAAGGCGGCAGAAACTGCCGCGCCTAAGAGTAATTTTTTCATTTTTTTTCTCGCTTGTTAAATAAAGATGGAAGCCACTCCCGCAACAACGCGGGAATGACCAATAACCTTATACGGCCATTGATTTACGACGGTTCAAACGCAACACACCCATCAAACCTGCGCCAAACATCCATACCGCGGCAGGAAGAGGCACAGCTGCAACAGCAGGCGCGGAAAAGGTCAGGCTATTGCCAGCCAGCAACCATTTACCAGCAAAAGTTGTAGCAATGTTGTCGCCGGTAAGTTGGTCCATTTGGCCCAATTGAAAACCGATAGACTGACCGTAATCAGCTTGCGGATCCTGGATCCAGCCGCCCCATACAGACGAAGCGAAACCATGCTGACCCACCGCATCTCCAGCTTCGCCGTCCAATACCATAGTACTTAAGTTTGCTGCATTGTTAATCACACCAATTTTAGTGTTGATATCGTTCGCATGTATTTCTATGGCAGAGGCTGTATCATAACCGAACAACAGAGCCGGAGAAGTGGCCAGAGGCGCACCGGTTATCGCTGCGCCGAAATCGATAGTATTACCAACAGCAACCACGTATTTGATAGCGCTTGTAGTTGCGCCAGTGATAAATGATGTCCAGTTACTCAAAGCAGACAGGTCAAAATTCAGGCTGTAAGCCGCATTGTTAACGTTAGCAACCAACTGGTTATATGTAACACCGGTATCCAAAGTAAAAGTTTTACCGGTAGTGATGTCATAAGCTGACAAATAAGCTTCGTTCAATCCGCCATTGTGGTTAGCGATACTCGCGTTAGCCGAACCTGCGCCTATCATCAACGCCGCAGCAATCAATGTTTTGTTAAATGTTTTCATTAGAAAAGCCTCATGTTTTAGTTAAATTTAAAGTTTAATAAATTACATAAGGTGACAACCCGGCTATCTTAACAACTACTCCAAGACCCGCAGCTTTCCGTCCCCGCTTCACAGCGGGTTTAGCTTTTTACACGTTATAGATATTCCTGCTTTACCAGCACTATCTAACATACAGACAGCGCCGCACCCCGCTACCATTTTTTATTTTCTCTCTTTACTCCCTATTTCCTACTCCCTATTTCCTTGCTTCCTGCTCCTGTTGTTTTCCCTTGATCCTTTCACTGTTTAGTACTGAAACAAGAATAAAGCCTTCCTGATGCTTTTTTTCAGTACCGCCGATGCATTGCATCCTGCTTTCCCTGTTCAGCCAACATCTATTCCAGATGTTCTCAACTGGTGCACAGTATCCCATAACGATTAAGTTGTTTCGGTTACAGGTCAGTTACAGGAACAGGTAATGTATTACATCTGTAATACCCTGCAGACAGTTGCCGACGAGCAGTGGAAAAATTAAAGCGGGTTATAACTTCCGATAACCAACCTTCGACAGGCTCAGGACGAACGGTGATCGTGATACCGTTCGTGGCGAGCCCCATTCGGCAAGCTCATGACAGGCTTCGGCTTCGTTCAGGAAAGCCCTGTCGAACCACAGATGCTATTTGCTAATGGGAACACGGCCGGCATTTTGAAATGATGACAATTTGATTAAATGTACCCTTTGTTATACAGCTGTAACATTAATCTATTAAAGTTAACAAAATTCCTGATGAGCTAGAACCGTCAGCTAAACGAAGACAGCGCATACCGGTGGGAGATCAAGTTGTACCGCTTGTCTGTCCTTCGACTACCCTGTGGTGAAACTTGCCGAAGGACTGCGCAAAGGCTTCTTAACCATTCAACTTACAATCTGAATCGAAACCATGTCAGAACAAGGATTTACCGAAAACGAAAAAAAACATATCGTTTCCATGCGATTGAATAATGATGACCGCCTTGCGATCCAGTCGATGGCGTCCCGTCTTTTTGTACGAGAATCCGAACTTTATCGCTTCGCTGTTAATACTCTTTTAAACCGCATGCACAAGCTACATGACTTGGATTGTACTGGCACCGATTTACTACCTTTGTTTATTGAATTCAGGGAAGAATTGAATCAGAACCTGGGCTTGAAAAAACAACAGCTGTTTAATATTGTCAACAACGGCATTTCGCACCCTGAAAAATTTGTTGCCATGTCCGACATAGAATTGCTGCTGCTTCCCCAGCATTTGGTGCGCCAACGCTTATTGCAGATACAGAATGCGGTTGCGTTTAAACAGTATGATATCAACGCCTGGCTTGAGAGTTATTTTGTAGAAAAATACGGACTAGCTAAAAACATCAATGAAGATATTGAGACAGATGAAGCCAAAGGGTAGATAGCCCAACTACTAGTCAGCCCGAATCCGATTCGACATTTAAAATAGTTCAGTGAACACACGTCCTGAGCGGCCATAAGCTCCACACAAGTATGACTACTCCTTGTCCAGCAGGCTCTGCCATTAATTTAAGCCGAAAAATAGTTATGCTTGAATGTTGTGGGCGCGAATTTATTCGCGCGGCAAATTAAAAAACGCGAATAAATCGCACCCACATAAAAAACATTTTGCTGCCGTACCCGTTCTCTCGGCAGCTGCTCCATGCAGTCATTCCGATTACAACACTTCCGCAAGCATGTGGGTTCGACAAGGCTCTGTTGAGTAAAGTCGAAGGGCTCGCCACGAACGGTATATTCAGCACTGCCACCGTTCGCCCTGAGCCTATAGAAAGGCAGTTGCCAGGAGTTTTACTCACCCTTCTAATTTGCAGCAAGTGTCTCGGTAGGCAGGCAAGCGGCGCATTTAACTTGAAACAGCTCGCCGCTGTGCCGGTGGCGTAACGGCCTCGATAAGCCGTCTTGTTGATTCATTTCATGATACAGCTGGTTTTCGCTGGCGATCACTTCCCGCTCGTGTTCGAAAGGATACAGGGTTTGCTTCATGCCACCGCTATCGATAAAGTGCTGGCTGTCTATCAGCATCAGTTTTGCATGCAGGAGCTCGTGCAATAAAGCATCGGCTGGAGAAATATTGCAGGCCGGATTGGCATGGCAATCGGCCTGATTCAACAGTTGCGCGCCGACCCGTGTGTCGAAAGAAATGACGACACTATCGACAGAGAACTCATTGCCCCAAGCCTGCGCCTGCCAGTTGTTGGCTTTGTACTTGAGCACCAGTTTTTTTCCTTGCAATTCCTCCAGCAAATCGATGACTTGCGGGTATTGGGCATAATACTGGGCAATGTCGGCAATATCGCTGCCAATATTGGCTGGGTCACCGGGTTCCGGCTGGTATGCAGCAGACAGGAAGTTTTTGATTTTTTCTTGCGCCTGTCCATCAATTTTTATAGAAGGTTTCTGCTTGGCATAGGACTCCAGAACCTGCTCTGCTGTCGGCAACCGTGTACGCCGCAAACTGATCACTTCTTCGCCATCATGCCCAACCTCTACCTTTGCTTGCATTGAATTAATCGGCATGGCAAGCTGGACTGTTACCGAGCTGGCCGCCGGCTGTTGTAACTCGGCCGCTGTCACCAGTCTTGAAGAAGCCATCAACCCCAAACAAAAGGTCAGGACTAAACCTATATTTTTACGGCGATTATTAAAATTGTGGCTGCTCTCCTGAGTCCGGATGTCTTCCTTCAGATAAATCCGATACTGATCGGCAATTGCCTGCAACTCGACAAACGCTTGGCCAGAGTTGTTACTTAAACCGCGCTGGCAAACCAGCGCCGCCTTGCCGTCTATAACGCAGGGATGGAGGTAATTTTGCCCAGGGTAGGCCAGATACCACCTGTTTAACGCTTTAACCAAATTCGGTATGTTGTCGATTCGGTTTGATGCTCCCCGATACGTTTGTTCTATAGTCAAGATTTCGTTCTTCATGGCCTATTGCCGTTCCTGTAGTTTTTATAGAAATATCCCTTTATTGAAAAAGGTGCAAAAGTTTAATCTTGGGTGTCTTGGGGCGTTTGCCCCATAAATCGCCGGCTCTGCTGATGGTTATTTAATTGCTCAATAATAGCTTAGCGTTTACTGTTCCCATATTGGTCTGTTCACGATTAACGCTAATCTGATTTACGGTAATTGCATGTTTTGTTTCCAACACGGCCAGCCAATAGGTCAATTTATCGAAAGCAATGTTTTCGAGCCACAAGGTAACTTTATCCGCACCATCGGGTATCATGCGCTTGATCGCGGTTTTGACTTCCAGCTGATTGCTGCTCTCATCAACCACGGCCATTAACGACTGCTCTTCTCCGCTATTAACGGTGTCCTGCTTGTTTTTGCGTAACGCGGCGACTTCCACACTAATCTTTTTTATGTGCCGGTACGTCTGCTGTTGCGCATTAATTTTTTGCTCCAGCTGAGTTTTTTCCACTGTTATCGGCGCGTAAATCAGCAAATATAAGCCATAAAACACAATAACGGCAACGCTACCGGCGGATAATAATTTCTCTCTAGGCGACAGCTCTGCCAGACGTTGCAGGATATCATTTTTCTCTAATTTCAAGGTGAGCCTCCACAGTATTTTGACCTGCTTCCGCAGACTGGACTTTAATTGACAACTCATTACTGCTTTCAAGCTGTTGCTTGAATTGCTCAATTTGGCTAATGTCCGGAGCGGTAAGTTGCAATTGCAAAATGTCATTCGCAAAATCCAGTTGTCGCAACTGAAAGCCGGGATTAGCGCTGAGCACTTCGCCAGACTGATACAACAGACGCATGAAGCGACTGCCATTTTCCGAGCTTTGCTTTTTTAATTCGGTTAATTGCTGATCGGCCTGAACTTTGATATTGACGACGCGTTTTACATCAGGAAAAGTTTGCTTAAACAGGGCTAGTGTCTGTGTTTCCAATGACGCCAGCTCTGATTTCTGTTTCCAATATCCGTTTAAAAATCCGCCGGTTTGTATCAGTGCAGCAAGTAGGATAACCCCAAGCGCAGGCGACCACTTTTTCCATTGCCAATCAGCCTTATTTTTTCGGCTGTACTGTCCGCTTAACAGGTTAAGTTCCCCGCCAAGCTTTACAGCTCCAGCCTGTAAAAGCTGCAAAGGCGAATCCAGCTCATGCTCAACCTTGATTATCGGTAACCCGAACAGCCATTGCTTTGACACACCGGCATCCCATACCTGCAACGATTGCAGGTGTGGATTTTCTTCGAGCAATTTGTCTACAAAAGCGGGCAAAACCTCAACATCGATACCGCCACCCAGCCATTGCCCACTGCGCAAAATAGCATTGTGCCGATCAATCAATATCGAGCAACTCTGATCCTGATAAGGCAGACACAAGGTTTCCGGATAAACGCTGTCAAGCTCGATGCCGACATCCTGAAAAGGCAACAGACAGGCTTGAAATTTGTCATGACTGATTGCAGCCACATAAACCTTATCCTTGGGATGCCGATGCCAGACCAGGTGATACGTTTCCACATCGTCGGCGAGCAGGTCATCAAGCGCAAAAGGCAGCGCCTTTTTAATCTGGCTGGCTGTTTTAACGGGCAGGTCCAATGCCAGCAACAATACATCCGAAGCCGGCAATATCAAGGTAACCGGCTTGTTTTTGGCACTATTGGCCAAATCCTGCAATGTTCCCTGTTGTGTTTCTGAGGGCGTTGCATCGTTTACCAATAACCATTGCACACACGCATCCTGTTGATTAATCAGTCTGGCTATGATCCGTTCAGCCATCGATTGAACTCCTGCGCATCCGCCTGACCACTGTAACCACGCCATCCTTATTGCGTTTTAACAGTGACCGGAAGGCCAATCCGTTTTTTCCCATGTCGATTTGTCCTGATAATAGAAAATGGTTGCTGGTCACGCCCAGGCTCGTCTTGTTGACGCTAATGCCTGCCATGGCTTCGTCCTTTAAAAAGTCTTCCACTTTTTCAAATGGCTTGCCACTGGCCCTGAATATGGATTCCGCCTGATCTTTTTTTATGTCACCCACCATAGCGCGCAAGACTACCGCGCTGGCTGTATTGACATTGAGCGGTTCGTAGCTTTCGGCCACATAAATATAGGGCAGCAATTTTTCGTAATCTTTCAGTGTAAAGCCTTGCACGCGCAATAATTCGCTAACGTCGGAAAACAGGCTGTTGGCGCTACGATATGGCTGCGGCGATTTGGTATAGGTTTCATCTTCCGCACCGTGGGGATACCGTATATCCATGTCGGCATCTATCCAATCCAGCATGGCATCAACCAACTCGGGTTTTATGTCGAGATTGCTGAATAAGCGTTTCAAGCGCTGTACATCGTCATCGCTGGCTGCGCCATCGACCAGCAGATTGTTCAAGTTGATCCGGCCTTGCAATTCAGTGATGTCTGCATCAAAGCTCCCTTCCGGTATTGGCGTAGACAGCGGCTTGCTCCAAAGATCGGTTAACGCATCGTTTTTATTGTCGGCAAAATCATCTCGAAGCCGGCCTTCTGCCCAAGCTTCAAGCCCATACACATATTCCCAGGCCTGGATTGCACGCAGCTGGTTTTCGGTTCTGCGTATATCCATCTGCCGATTACTTGACATCGATACCAACGCCACAGTAACAACAGCAAGCACCAGCATGACCGTAATCAGTGCAATGCCGCGTTCGGAGGTTGGCTGTCTGTATCCGGTTGAGGTCATTAACGTATTAAAAACGAACGCTGAATGCTGCCCAAGCCGGCCAGGTTAAAACTGATTTCAATCGCATGCGGTATGCCGCCACTACTGCCGTTAAATGGCAGCCAGGTTTGCGTTGTTTGACTGTAGAACTTAACAGCCACCTGCTCTGCATTCATGAGTTTTCTGCGCCGGTACTGTGTCTGCTGGGTTCTGTCCGGCAAGGTCCAGACCTGTCGATACAAAGCGCCATCTTCAAAGCGATAACTGACTCTTTGCAAGCTATTGGCCGCTGCATAACTAGACCATGTCGGCACACGGCGGGTAAAAACCAGAAGTTCACTGCCGCGGCCTCCACTGAAAGCGGGTTCGGCACCGCCAAGTTCATCCCTGATCGGCCTGTTGATTACCTGGCTCAAATCTTCATTAAGCAGATACAATGTAGTCTGCAATTGCGCCATCTGTTCAGACCGGGGCTCTGTAGCAGCACGCGCATCCAATACCGCAGCCAGACCTGCATAAGCCATCATCGACATTATTGCAAAGATGGCTAGTGCTATCAGTATTTCCAGCAACGTAAAGCCTTGCTGTTTAGCTGAAATTTTCATCAGCTTTTGATTACATCGCTAATTAAACTGAAATAAGGCGCTTTGTCGCCCTCCAGAAATACCTCAATGCGGTAACGCCATACGCCTGCAATAACATTTGTATTTCTCTTTATCTGCCAGTACCAGCGCCGCCCTGCCATTTGATCCCAGCCATCCTGGCTTTCCGGTTTTTCTTTATCCAGTCGCAATTGCACGGCATGATTGCTGGCTATGATTGAAGCAATGGTCTTGTTTTCCAGATACCACAAATTTTTGATGTTTTCTGCCGTAATCTTGATTGCGCTAACCATCAAGATTGCCAATATTGCCAGCGCAATCAGCACTTCCAACAAGGTAAATCCGTTTGCCCGGTGGGTACGACAGCTCATGTTCATAGCTTGTCTTCGTTACTAATAACCAGCCCGTTTTCTTGCGTATTACTAACCACAAAAATGCTATCGCCATTCTTTACAGTCATTCTGACTTGAAACAACTCCATATCGCCATCCGGGGTCAAAATAATCTGTGGTTGCGGATCGACAGCATGGATTGGCTCACGCTTTAAGTCGACAGTTTTCTGTTCCATTACCAGCGCCAGCTGCATTTGATGCATTAACGCACGCGGCTTGAACACCATATCGGTTGTTTCCGGATGCCATTTCTGATTTTGCACAACGGCAAAGCGATAACCCTGGCTAAATAGTTCCAAACCAATGATATCGCCTCGGGCGATGGCTTCCTGAGAAGCTAGTTCCAGCAGCTTAACCAGTCTTTCCGCTTCGAGCTTCTGCTGGTCACGCGGATCGGCTGTGCCCATTGATAACATGGCCATACCGGTTATCAGGCCCATCAAAACTATGACGATAAGCAATTCTATTAGGGTAAAGCCTTTACTTGTGTTCATGCTTTACCCGTGCTGAGTTTTATTTCTGTATCCAGTTGGTAATGTCTGCGCCCGCATCGGTACCGCCTTCAATACCATCGGCCCCGTAAGAATACAGGTCAAACTCTCCATGAATGCCGGGTTTAAGATAATAGTAAGGCTTTCCCCAGGCGTCTACAGGTAATTGGTCGAGATAACCGCCCTGTTTCCAGTGAGTGCCTTGCGGCAAACCGGCCGGTTTGGTCACCAGTGCTTCCAATCCCTGTTCTGTTGTTGGATAGCTGTAGTTGTCGAGACGGTATAAATCAAGCGCCGCAGTAATCGCTCTAATATCTTGCAGAGTACGGGTTGCCCTGGCTTCATCGGGCCTGCCCATAATTTTTGGCACAATAATAGAAGCCAGAATTCCAAGAATAACAACAACAATCATGACTTCGATCAGTGTAAAGCCGTGGGATTTTTTATCAGACATGTGTATATAAAAGTATCGGATTAAAAGTAAGCCCGTGCAGTTGCCGGGAATTAACTGATAAGAGTAGAAAGCAAAAATGACATTATTATTACAGCGCTATAATTTGTTAGCGCTATCGAACGAGCTGGTTCATTTCAAAAATCGGCAACAGTATCGCCAACACGATGGCTAGTACTACCAATCCCATAAACAGGATGAGTGCCGGCTCAAACAGTCCCAATGTCATTTCGGTTAGCGCCTGAATATCGCGTTCCTGATCATCAGCCGCACTGGCCAGCATTTTAGGCAGCTGCCCACTGGCCTCGCCGCTCGCCACTAAATGAATAGTTACCGGCGGAAACAATCCGCTTGCTTCCATCGCTTTGTTTAAGCTCTGCCCCTCCCTGACTTTGACTGCCGCATTTTCAACCGCTTTCTGCATAGCATTATTGGTCAACACTTGGCTTGAGATCTTTAAAGCTTGCAACAGCTCAACACCGCTGTTGGTAAGAATCGCTAATGTCCGGGTAAAACGAGCCGTATTCATGCCTTTAGCAAAGCGGGCAATAAATGGCGTATTCAGCAACAAATAATGAAAGCGCATGCGTGGTTCGGGTAATCGCAATATGGCATTGGCGCCAATGAACAGGACGATAACAGCACCCAATAACACCAAACCGTAATGCTTGAAAAAATCGCTACAGGCAATGAGCACTTTAGTGATGTCAGGCAACTCCCCGCCCATTTTATCGAATACGCTGGTGATTTCCGGTACTACATAGGCAAGCAAGCCAATCACCACCAATAATGAAACCGAGGTCAGCATGATGGGATAAATCATTGCCATCTGCAATTTGCTGTGTAACTGGCCTTTCTCGCCAAGATAATCGGCTAGCCTTTGCAATACCTGATCTAACTTGCCTGACGACTCCCCCGCTTCAACCGTGGCTCGATATAGCGGAGGAAATGTACTGGGAAATGCACTGCAAGCCTGTGCCAGACTTTGCCCTTCCATGATCCTGCTTCTGACGCCAAGCAGAATTCGTTTGGCTCTTGCTGAATCAAGCTGTTTCGCGGTAATCCCCAGCGCTTCATCGATGGACAACCCGGAACTAAGCAGTGCCGCGAGCTGGCGGGTAATATGTGCTAAATGACGCATGCTGATACGCTGAGCAATCAACGGTCCTTTGCGGCTATGTTCCTTTTTATGGACCTCATCAATTTCCAGCAAGGTCAGTTCCTTGCTTTTTAATTGCTGCCTCGCTAATTTAACAGTATCGCTCTCGATGGTGCCCTTGACAGTTTGGCCTTTAGCGTTGATTGCCCGATATTCGAACGCTGCCATGTCCGATTAATCCTTTTGGGTAATACGAATGGCTTCATCCAAACTGGTATCGCCATTGAGGACTTTCTCCAACGCACTGTGCTGAATGCTGCGGGAATATAAGCGCGCTTGTTGCTCCAAGGCTTGATCGCCTGCACACTCATGAATCAAGCTGCGCATCGAAGCATCGATGGGTATGATTTCAAAAATCCCGGCACGGCCTTTAAATCCTCTTTGCCCGCAATGGGAGCAGCCTTGTGCTTGATAAACGGTCACCGTGTCCCGGTCATCGGATACATAGCCGAGCTTTTCCAGATCATGAACCGGCACGGTTACCGCCAATTTGCACATTGGACACAGCTTGCGTAAGAGTCGTTGCGCTACTACGCCAACAAGACTCGATGCGAGTAAAAACGGCTCTACGCCCATATCGCGCAATCGGGTAATGGCGCCTACTGCGGTATTGGTATGCAAGGTCGACAGCACCAGATGGCCGGTCAAACTGGCTTGCACCGCAATTTCTGCTGTTTCTCTATCGCGTATTTCTCCGACCATAACAATATCGGGATCCTGCCGCAGAATGGCCCGAAGTCCTTTTGCAAAAGTCATTTCAACTTTACTGTTGACCTGGGTTTGGCCAATACCGTCCAGATAAAACTCGATGGGATCTTCTACCGTCAGGATATTACGACTGCGTTCGTTAAGCTGATTGACAATGGCGTACAAACTGGTGGTTTTACCTGAACCGGTAGGTCCTGTAACCAGGATAATGCCATGCGGACGTACTATCATGTCTTGAATACTGTCCAGCTCATGATCGGCCATGCCTATCTGCCTTAAAGTGAGCTGGTTTGCCTGTTTGTCGAGCAGCCTTAATACCACGCGCTCACCATGTCCGGAAGGCAACGTCGATACCCGGACATCGACGGTGCGCCCTCCGATATTCAAGGATATGCGGCCGTCCTGCGGCAGTCTTTTTTCGGCGATGTCTAGCTTGGCCATGACTTTTAGCCTGGAAATCACCATCGGCGCAAATTCGCGCTGCGGCTCGATAATCTCCCGCAAAGTGCCGTCAACCCGGAAACGGACTACCATACGTTTTTCGTAGGATTCGATATGAATATCCGAAGCGTTTTCTTTGATGGCTTCAGTCAGCAGCGCGTTGATCAGTCGAATAATCGGTGCTTCGTCTGCGCTCTCCAGCAGATCTTCCGGTTTCGGCAAATGCTGGGCCATGTCTGAAAGATCAAGGTTTTCATGCATGTCATTGACCATTTGCTGAGCATGACCGGCCTTTTGCTCATAAACAGATTGCAGCAGGCTTTCAAAACCCTCTTCCGAAACCTGTTCAAATACAGACGATTTATCCACAAAGCGACGCATTTCCAGCAAGGCGCTAAGCGGTGTTTTTTGCAAGTATGCGATGCAGACCTGATTCTCTGTATTGTTTTTTATAACAACACCATGACGCTTGGCAAAACCGTATGAAGGCATTTTGCCTGTCATCACAGTTTCACTGTTTGCGGATTCCGTATCATTCGTCATTATTGCCCGCTCCGCCAATGGTGGCCGGAGTTGCCGAACCGGTTCCAGGCAAGCTGTCAATTAACGGCAGTTTTTGATCAGGCATCAATAACACGCCGTCCTTGTTAAACTCCTGTTGCTTATCACGCATGTAATTGTATTTGTCATGAGTCAACACTGCGGATTTAGATGTGTCCCGGAGAATCTGCGGGCGCAAAAACACCATTAAATTGGTTTTCTGAATATTAGTTTGACTACTTTGAAAAAGATAACCCAATAAAGGTAGATCTCCCAGTATGGGTATTTTATCGACGCTTTCTTTAACATCGTCTTTGATCAGCCCACCCAAAACCAGAGTTTTTCCATCATCGACCATCACTGAAGTTACAATTTCGCGTTTGTCAAAAGTTTGCCCACCGCTGCCGGGAGCCAGACTAGATACTTCCTGGGTCACTTTTAGATTTATCGCATTACCTTCGTTAATTTGCGGTAAGACTCTAAGTTTGATACCAATATCTTGTCGTTGAATGGTTTGAAAAGGACTGTTTAGACTGCCACCGGTTCCGGCATTGGTGGAGAATTGTCCTGTCGTCAATGGAATATTTTGTCCGACGATAATGCTGGCCTCTTCGTTGTCCAGCGTAATAAGGGAAGGTGTTGAAAGAACATTGATATTGGAATCATTAGCAAAAGCACTCAACAGCGCACGCAACTCACCGCCGACAAAATAACCCACACTCAAACCCTTCCCTATATTGGAGGCAAAAGTTGCAAGATCGGAAGTGCTACCGCTAGTAATCGGCAATCTTGACGTTGCATACACACCATCCGTGACTTTTTTGGTTTGCCATTCAACACCTATTTCCTGAGCCTTGCCATAACCGACTTCGACAATAATTGCTTCGATGTGGACTTGCGCACGACGCACATCCAGCTGCCTGACCACCGATTTGAGCGTCCGCATCAGATCGTGCGGCGCAGTAATAATCAGCGCATTGGAAGCTTCATCGGCACGAATATCGAAATCCTTTTGAGTACTAGCAGTGGTTTTAGCTTTATCCGCGTTTTCGTCCTTGAGTGAACCAACACCGGTCAAGGTTTCCACCAGCTCTTTAGCCAATGCATAGCGCATGTAAATCACTTCGGTGTTACCGTCTTTTTCTATCGGTGTATCGAGATTGGCAATCAAGGCCCGTATTTGTAAACGAAGGTCGGTACCACCGCCGACGATAATGGAGTTGGAACGCTCATCAGCGACCAGAGGCGGCGCAGGCGAAGCGGTTTTTCCGGCGTTATTGCCGGCAATCAGAGTATTAAGCGGCTGAATCAGGTCCGCCGCATTGGCATGGCGCAGATTGATAATTTCAATTTGTTGCGCATCTCTTTTGTCTATTTGTTTGATCATCATTGCCAACCGATTCACATTAGCGGCAGTATCGGAAAGAATGATGGTGTTGCTTTCTGGAACCGCCGCCATAAAAGCATATTGCGGCATCAGAGGCATCAGGGTTTGTACCACCTGATTGGCATCAAGATGGCGCACCTGCACGGTGCGGGTCAGCTGTTCATCGCCGTTTTGCGAACTTGAGCGTAATTCGCTCTCTTCGCCATCCTGTTTGGCCGTGATATTGGGAATAATTTTGACGATGTTGCCGTTGGGCACCGCCGCATAGCCGTGTACCTTAAGTATCGACAAAAACACGTCATAAACCTGCGATGCTTTCATCGGGGTTGAGGTAACAACGGAGATATTGCCGGTTATTCTGGGATCGACGATAAAGTTTTTACCGGTAACGTCGGCAACCGTTTCAATCAGGGCGTGAATATCGACATCTTTAAGATTAAGTGAAAACTCGTCTTTCTCTGCCGCCGAAACAGCACAAAAAACCATCAACCCTAGGCCGATTAGCAAACCAATGCGCATAAATTTATATATAAAGAAAATTAATTAGTTTTGAACAGCAATCCGGTTTTCTTCCTGTCCATGGAAAGGGATTCGCGTTGATTGTTGCGCAGCAGTATCACCTGTTCTGTCGCTATCGATTGCAAAGTGGCGCCACCCGGTAACTCATCATCCGGGCGGTATTTTTTTTGTATATGATCATCTGTCTCGATAATCGCGTAGCTGTTTCTTTTTTGCTCTGGCAGAAAAAAAACACCCAACAATTTGAGCTGCAATTGCGTTTCTTGGGGTGTGCCCTGCTGCTCACTATTTTGAGCGGATATAACTGCAGATTGTCCGAACAAATGCCAGTCTTTGATAACCAGAAAATCCATTTGTTTTGTTTCGGTTTTTTCTTGATCCAACTGCTCTGATTCAACTGTTAGAACAGCCAATTGCTCAGGGTTATCGAAAGCCAGAATCGTTGAAATAGCTACATAAAGCAAATAGGCTAGCGCAGGAATCAGGACGAGATGAGGCATGGATGTGTTTTGCAGAATAGCGTATTTGAACACGTCTGAACGTAACTCTAGTGAACATGAATTTTTGTGATGCATTTATGATATGACATGAATATGACTGTTGTATGACGTAAACGCTCTAATCGAATAGTCTGCGTTATAAGTCTTAGGAAATTCGGCACAAGCGGCGCCTGAGTATGGCTTAATAACCAAGCATAAAATATCGAAATAAGCCGCAGAACTATTCTGTAAAAAAATAAAAACACCTTGCAAACCAATCATCATTCTAATTCCAGCGTGTTTTATTATTCCTGTAACAATAATCACTGATAATTTACTACACCAAGGTTACAGCTTATTTAATATCAAATACTGAATACCATGAAATAACTAGGAATGAGGCTTATGAAAAAGTTATCGATGCAGGCATATTTAGCTAAAAATAACGAAAACCCTACAGTAATGACTTTGCTGAAATTCATTCCGCCTGTTGAGGACTGCATGCTATGCCTGACAGTACTTGAGTTATTCCAGGAAAATTCAGACATATTTGCACTTCCGGTAGTCAATAGCGGCAACATCCCTTTAGGTATTGTTGATCGCAAAGCTTTTATCGAAAATTTCATTAAGCCCTTTTCCAAGGAAATTTTCGGAAAAAAGAAAATTTCGGACACTCATTTCATGAATAAGTCTTCTATTATCGTCGACAAAGGAGCCGCCATCGATGATGTTGCAAGGATCATTATTGACGCAGGTATGCAGCATATGGTGAGCGGATTCATTGCCACCGATAACGAACAATACATTGGGGTTGCGAATGGCCTTGACCTATTGAATGAGATTACACAGCGCAAGCAAGCCAATCTTTTTTACCTAGCTCACTATGATCAACTAACTAAGCTACCCAACCGTCTGCTCTTCCTAGATAGGTTGGATATGGCTATTGCTGAATCCCATCGTCAAAAAACACAAGTAGGACTGCTATTCGTCGACCTGGATAACTTTAAGCATTTTAACGACTCGATGGGACACGGGTTCGGGGATAAGGTTCTAATGGCGGTAGCTGCGCGTTTGACCAGTTGCTCGAGGGAAAGTGACACGGTCGCTCGCTTGTCAGGCGATGAATTCACGATCATGCAGGAGAAAACGAATTGCCAAGACGATATGAATATCTTATGTGATCGCATATTGGAATCGATGAAGCAGCCTTTTCAGATCATGGGCCGCGAAGTATTCATCACAGCCAGCATAGGCACTGCAATATGTCCCAATGACGACAGCGAATCAACCGGCCTGCTGGCGAAAGCAGATGCCGCAATGTATGAAGCCAAGCGCAGTGGTCGTAATACTTATCGACATTACGTTCCTGGCATGAATTTATATTCGCTCGACCGCATGACTCTTGAAACCGACTTGCGCATGGCCTTGGAACGCAATGAATTCGAGTTGTTTTACCAGCCCCAAGTGGAGCTCTCCACCGGAAAAATAGTCGGCAACGAAGCATTGGTAAGGTGGCGGCATCCGAAACGTGGACTGCTTTCCCCGATTCATTTCATTGAAATCACCGAAGAAACCGGGCTAATTGTTCCTATCGGCAAATGGGTACTTGAACAAGCGTGCCGACAGCACATGATCTGGATAGAAAATGGTTTAGAACCAATGCCCGTATCGGTTAACATTTCCGCGATGCAATTTTACCAAACCGAATTTTGCGAGATGGTGCGCTCCATTATAATCGATAGCGGCATGCAACCAATTTATCTTGAACTCGAACTTACCGAAAGCCTGTTCATGTATGATGTGGATATCGTCCTTAAAACGTTGGATGAATTGCATAAATTTGGCGTCAAACTAGCAATTGATGATTTTGGAACCGGTTATTCAAACCTTAGTTACCTAAAAAGATTTCCCATCGATAGATTAAAAATCGACCAATCCTTCATCCGTCACTTAGAGCGAGAACCCGTAAATATCGATATTGTCCGGGCCATTGCAGCTTTGGGAAAAAGCATGTCGCTGGAATTGGTTGCAGAAGGGGTTGAAACTGATAGCGAGCTGGCCATGGTACAGTCCAGCGGTTGCGGATCTGTCCAAGGCTACCTATATTCAAAACCGCTGCCGGCAGATCAGCTTGAATCGTGGGTGAAAGAGAGAAACTTAAATTCAGTTTTTGAGATATAATTTAAGTTGCATTGGTGTCGCTGGAAGTAATCTTTAACACTATTAGACGTAGACGCTATACCAAGAGAATCAATTCATGAGCAAGAAGCCAAGTAAACAAGACTCGCTACAGGAGAACTCAGAAACTCGACTTGCCCATACACCGGCCATCGAAGCATCAATTCGCCCTGCCGATGAAATGCCGCATGAGTTCAATGTTCACCAAAGCGAACTGGAGGCGCGATATGAAGAATTGGGGCGCGCCCATCTCGCTCTGGAAGAATCGCGTGACCGCTACCTAAACCTCTATGAATTTGCTTCGGTTGGTTACCTCACTGTCACACGCGAAGGCCTGATCGCCGAAATCAATCTCACCGGCGCCACACTTCTCGGCGTGGAGCGGAATAAACTGATTAACCGCCGATTCGCTACATTGGTCGTGTCCAAAGACAGTGACCGCTGGCATCGCATATTTATGGGGGAGATGCAGCATGAAGAAGGGCATAATTTCGAACTGATGCTCCAACGCGGCGACAACTCAGTATTTCATGCCCAGCTTAACTGCTCATGGCGACTAACGGCCGGCTGCGCTCCAATAATCTGCATAACGCTTACCGACATCACCAAACGCAAATATGCTGAAGAAGAGCTACGTATAGCCGCTGTCGCTTTCCAATGTCAGGAAAGCATTTTAATCGCTGATGCCAACCAAGTAATCCTGCGGGTCAACCGCGCCTTTACCGAAACTACCGGTTATTCGCCCGAAGAAATAGTGGGCCAAAAGCTGCGCATACTTCATTCCGGGCACCATGACGACGCCTTTTATGCCGAAATGTGGGTGATCATCAACCGCACAGGAACATGGCAAGGCGAAGTATGGAATCGGCGCAAGAATGGAGAACTCTATCCCCAATGGTTAACCGTTACGGCGGTGAAAGCGGATGACGGGACGGTCACCCACTATGTCAGCACACATACTGATATCACAGTGCGCAAGGCGGCTGAGGCGGAGATCATGGACATGGCCTATAACGACCCGCTCACCCAACTGCCCAACCGCCGCATGCTGAGTGACCGGCTGAACCAAGCGCGCGTTTCCAGTCAACGTAGCGGGCAATACGGCGCGCTAATGTTTATGGACCTGAATAACTTCAAAGCGCTTAATGATACGCACGGTCACGATGTCGGCGACCTGCTGCTGATCGGTGTGGCGCATCGTCTTCTTGACACAGTGCGTGAACATGACACCGTGGCGCGACTAGGCGGCGACGAATTCGTGGTGTTATTGGAAAACTTGGGTAAGGAATCTAAAGAAGCGGCCGTCCAGGCCGAGTTGGTAGCCCAGAAGGTCCATGAAGCTATTGCCGGCGACTCCTATAACCTCAAAGATCACGTCTACTACTGCACGGCCAGCATTGGAGTCACATTGTTTCACAACCAAGACACGCCGGAAGATGAGCTATTCAAACAAGCCGATCTCGCCATGTATCAGGCCAAAGCACTCGATCGCAATCACTTGCGTTTTTTCGACCCCTCCATGCAAACCGCTTTGGACGAGCGTAGCGCACTGGATGCCGATCTGCGTCAAGCCAGTATGCGCGGAGAACTACAAGTCCACTACCAACCGCAGATAAACAGCTTGCGTCACGTTATCGGCGCCGAGGCTCTGTGTCGCTGGACTCATCCCAAACGCGGCCCGGTATCGCCATCAATATTTATCCCAATCGCCGAAGAAACCGGATTGATCATTCCTATCGGTCTGTGGATACTGGAAACCGTTTGCGCCCAACTGAAAGAGTGGGAAGCGGATTGGCGCACCCGCAACTTGCATATTGCCATCAATGTCAGTGCACGCCAGTTCCGCCAAACCGATTTCGTCGAGCGGATACGCGAAATAGTGGAACGAACGGCCATAAATCCGGCGCGCCTCAAAATCGAACTTACCGAAAGCCTGGTGTTGGAAAACGTCACCGACGCGATAAAAAAAATGCTGGCGCTCAAGGCGCTTTGTATCGGCTTTTCTATGGACGACTTTGGCACCGGTTATTCATCTCTGGCTTATATCACTCAACTCCCACTGGATCAGTTAAAGATCGATGAAAGTTTTGTACAAAATATTTTGACCAATCCCTCTGACAAAGTGATTGTGCAAACCATCATTAGCATGGCTCACACCATTGGACTAAACGTCATTGCCGAAGGCGTTGAAACTAAGCAACAAAGCGACTTTCTGGAACATAGCGGCTGTCTCGTTTACCAAGGTTATCTGTTCGGTAAGCCGATGCCAGTTGATGAGTTTCTGACGCATCTGCAGTGATGCGTTGCCGACTATCAGCCGTGCCATAAATTGCTGACGGGGTTATTTTAAAGGTAAAGAAATCCGGGAATTACCCCGGATTTCGCTTGCGATTTTTTAACGTAAGTTAGCGCGACGATCGAATCTTTGTGCGACTAGGCCGTCTTTAACACCCAGGTCTTGCAAATCTTCATCAGTAAAACCGAATACAAAAAACTTGTTTCCACCAGCGATGTTCGGCAAAAAGTCATTATCATTTGCAATCCATAAGGTGTGGTAGCTCGCTCCTCCAGACACCACGTCATCACCGAATGCTACGCCTTCCAGTTTGGCAGGGATTTTATCGGCAGTAATGCTGTTATTTTCTAATGCCTTTTTGATGTCGAGGAACAATGTTTTTTCGACGGCATAAGGCAATAAATTGGCCTGTCCACTGATGCCTGCACCCTCGTTTAATGCGCCAATATCGGTAGCACCGTCCAGATCGATTTTGTAAAGACGTTTGACCGAAGCATTGCTGCCATCACCCAAGCCTTTGCCGTCGCGCTCCAGAACCAAAAACTCATGATTATTAATCGCCAGAATTTCGCTGCTGTTATAAGTCTTAGCTTTGTCAGCCAAATAATTGTCATAGACATATTGATGGGTTACGCCAGTTTCAATGTCGATGGTAATAATGCGATTAGCTCTGCCGCCATCACCACCGTCCTGAATCAGCGGGCTTTGCTCGAAACCGATCAGCATGCTGCCATCCGGGGTAATCGCCAAGCCTTCCATGCCCTTGTTGGCGACACGGCCACTGGTGTTGCCTGCGATTTCATCGCCGCCTTTGGCGCTGAGATTGTCTGCATCGAACGCCACAGACAAGTTGAAAACACGCGTTCTCTTACCGGTTACCCGATCAAATTCATAAACGTAAGGGCCGTATTCGTCGGATATATATACCTTGCCATTGTGACTAACACGAATGCCTTCCGGATCAAAGCGGCCATTAATGGGATTAGTGGATACGCCGTTGGCAAAGTTATCGGAACGCCCGCTGAAATAAAACTTGTTATGGGTATTGTTGCCAGGAACCACTTCGCCGTAATTCAAATGAGCGGAGGTGAACAACAAAGTGGTGCTGTCCAGGTTCGGTGTCAAGGTCATCGGCAAAGCGCCATTAGCCGTGTCGGTAAGAGCCATGCTGATGGTATGAAATCTGGAAATGTAAGATGTAGTGTGATCGACGTCTGGATTCCACTCGGCAGCGTTAGGACCTCGGTCGGGCAATGCCAGGAAAGTATTGTTACCGACATAGGCCAATCCGGAGCCTATTCCACCCAGAACATTAGCGTCATCAATGCTATTTTCCAAAGTGCCGGTTAATTCGGATTTATCCTCAGTTCCTGACAGTTCGCCTATGGCCAGTAATTTTGGTGCAGCTGAACACAAGGCTGAAACAGCGTATAAAGATAAAAATAGCGAGCAACGCAAAGTTTTTTTCATGGAAGTCTCCAAGCAATAAATTAGATTGAGTGCTTAGTTTTAACATTGTGAAATTACCGGTTGATGACAACAGCTCTGAAATTTTTATCGTTATTAACACGAATTATTTCGCCATGCCTGTTTCACAGTAGAAGTTAAGAGAAGAGCGTCTGAGAAACACATACCTATTGCCGAGTACGTCCGGTTGTGTGAATAGGCGTTTCAAAAAATCCGCCATTAAAAACAAGCATAAAAAAGCCGGTGTTACCCGGCTGATTGTTACATCTTCGCTAAATTAGATATTACGCAAATTGTATTATCGTCATCCCGGCAGGGATGACGTGTCTTGTAGATACTTATACACTCAAAGGACGGGGGTGATAATCATCTAAAAAACCGCTCTTTTAATCACACCCGTTTAATCATGCTGGATAACTGAACTCAGCATGATCTGTTGCAACCTCAATTTAAGCGATTAAGCCCGGCCATACTGATCTTCATAACGCACGATATCATCCTCGCCTAAGTAACTGCCGGATTGCACTTCAATCATTTCCAGAGAGATCACCCCCGGATTGTGCAAGCTATGTATTGTACCCAAAGGTATATGAATGGACTCATTCTCAGTTATCAGTATTGTTTCTTCGCCTTTGTTGACCAATGCAGTACCTTTCACCACTATCCAGTGTTCAGCACGGTGATGATGTTTCTGCACTGACAATTTAGCGCCGGGCTTAACCACGATGCGTTTAGTCTGGTGCCTTTCGCCATTGTCGACACAGTCATAATGCCCCCAGGGACGATACACTTTGCGGTGAAAAGTCGCTTCGGTGCGTTTTAATTGTTTTAACTGATCTACAATTTGCTTGACTTCCTGAACCCGATCTTTAGGCGCAATCATCACGGCATCATCGGTTTCCACAATTACCAAATCTCTAACGCCAATTGTTGCGACCAGTTTATTCGAAGAATGTATAAATGAATTTTGGGTATCGAAAGTTAATACATCGCCTTTAGTGGCGTTACCCTGTTCATCTTTCCCGTGCACATCCCATAATGCCGACCAAGAACCGACATCGTTCCAATCCGCGTCCAGCGGAATAACCACGGCCCTATCCGTTTTCTCCATCACGGCATAGTCAATAGAATCGGCTGGACAACTGGAGAAAATGACTTTATCCAACCTGGTGAAATCGAGATCCGTTTTGGCTGCTTTCAATGCTTCGCGGCACACTGCCAGCATCTCGGGATTAAACCGCTCCAACTCATGCAGAAAAACACCCGCTTTAAACGCAAACATGCCGCTGTTCCAGAAGTATTCACCGCTGGCAAGATAGTGTTTGGCGGTATCCAGATCGGGTTTTTCGATAAAAGCCGCTACATTAAAGGCACTACCATAAGCTGTGTTTCCGCGCTTAATATAGCCGTAACCCGTTTCAGGTTCGATGGCCACGATGCCGAATGTCACTAACAAATCCTGCTCTGCCAGACGCTTGGCCTCTGCAATGGCTTCGTGGAAGGCTTCCTTGTCGCCAATGACATGATCCGCCGGCAATACCAACAAAACTTCATCTTCAGATTCTGCCGCTAATGCTGCCAGAGCTACCGCTGGTGCGGTATTTTTGCCAACCGGCTCAAGAATTATCGCAGCAGGTTTAATGTTAATTTCCCATAATTGTTCCGCCAGCATAAAACGATGATCTTCGTTACAAACGGCTAAAGGCGGTTTTAAACCGGCGACACCATCGAGCCTTAATACGGTTTCCTGCAACATGGTGTTTTCAGACACCAATGGCAAAAACTGTTTCGGATACTGGCCACGGGATAATGGCCAAAGCCTAGTACCTGAACCACCTGATAAAATTACTGGAATCATTTTATTTCCTATGTGATTGATTATTTCCTTTGTCCGCTATCAATGTCTGAGACTCAAACTTGATAAAGAGATGTCCTTAATTTAACTTTCCAAGGTAATCTTAAATAGCGCCTATTAATGAACCCCATTCCGGCAATAGCGGAACCAAGCAGCCAAAAACTTCCCGGCAAAGGCACTGGTGCTACAGAACCACCACCTAAGCTGGAATTTCCGGCAATTAAACCCAAATTTAGCCCGGCGCCTGTCAAACTGGTTTGTAAATCAAGATTAAATACCAAATTAAGATATTTATTATTTGAAGTAACAAAACCTGATAATGGACCCAAATCCAGAATCCTGTCACTAAAAAAATCAGCTGCATCATTAGCGTCCGCAGAATTGAACGCATAGGTCTTCGAGCGGTTTGCACCAGCACCGGAAATACTATAAGAAAAAGTCAGACTGTCGCCGTTCCCATTCAAAAAGCTGTTATTCCCAAATAAAGGATCCAGTAATCCTATTAATACATGCTGAGGATTACTGATCGAAGTGGTATCTATATTAAAATTCAGCATGCTGTGATAGTCATGAAGACCCTCGATTATCGACGTATTCAGGACACTCATATTGCCTAGCAACCAAATCTGGCTATTTCCATCCAAATCAAAATAATGCTTCACTGTAGATTGCCCCTCCAAAGCAGTACTGACGTCCGCTAGTTGTGGTAAAGCCGTTCCATAAGCCGCAGCCTCTTTACCAACAGCACTTGATGCCGCTATAGCCGGTTGCATGATAGTAGCTATGGCATCGCTCGTACCCGAAGTATTATTTACCTTTGTTTGGGCATGGACTTTAATACCCGTTGCTATTGCAACAGCGTTTGCTTGAGAACCTGCGCCACCCTTTGATACTGCATGCGCATTAATGATAGGAACGGTCAAACCACGCCCGCCATTTGCTGTCGAATAAGCGTATGCATAACCGTCACTGCTAGTCGCGCTGGCATATGCAGTAGCATTACCGCCCACACCATTACTGCCGCTTCCATGTGCGACTCCACCGGCACCTCCATTGGCCGTCGAAAAAACATACACCGACTGTGCACCAATGTTACTGGCTATAGCACTCGAGCTGGCACTGCCTCCTCTTCCTCCGTTACCGCTCCCACTATAAACATCACCACCATTACCGCCCGTTGCGGTGTTGCTTACCAAGAGATAGCTGTTGTCGGCGCTTACGATGACACTACTCGCGACTTTACTGCCATTACCACCGTTACCCCCATAAGAGTTAACGCTAGAACCATCCAAGGGGTGAGCCGATACAAAAATTAATCTAGAACTGCTGTCAGTAGCCGGTATGATTGCACTTGCATTGCCGCCACCCCGGCTCGCGCCAGAAGAACCGGCGGCATCTCCGCCTTGTCCCCCTGAACCGGCGCCGCCGGTCACGGTCGCTGCCGCCAAAGCATTGACGTTTCTCACGTTTGCGCCGTTAGCTCCATTTCTTTTTACCCATCCACCCGCTTCTGCATTATTACTAACGCCACCTTGCAAATTCACTGAATTACTTTCATCGCTATTGGTTGCAAGAAATACAGCATCCGCCAAATTACTATCACTGCTACCGGAAAAACCAAAATTTTCCAACACGCGGTTAACACCCATAGCCCCTATCGATCCAAGAGTGCTGCTTAATTGCCCAGACTGAGCCTCAAATATAACTCCGACCGTCATAAGCGGTATCAGTATTCGATTTAGCCTGAATTTTTTATGATTCGATGTCATAGATGCTTCATTTGAAATAACCAATGATGAATAGGCGAAAACTGATTAAATAACCTTGAAAATCCAGGAAACAGAACGGAATTTTTAGTCCACAAGCTGTGTAGTGCCGAGCGATTTTCGTTGCGGAGAAAATGCGAGGCATCGTGACATAGCGTCAAGTGATGTGTCAACACATTAGAGTACTATGATAAGTAGACCCATTCACCCTCACAAGGTTGATGCAGGTTTCATCCATTCGCAAGAAAATCGCTACCGCGCATTGGCGACTTTGAGCCGCCAACGCGAGGAAAGACGAATAACCAACACCCCAACGATTCAACGTAACGCTATCCACTTTAACACCTCTTTGTTACAGGATTTCTTCAAAATCTTAATTAAGAAGCAAGGCATAGTTAGCCAAGGCAGAGAAGACAAGTCCCCTGTGTTTTGCCAGTACCTGTGAAATTGGAAGCTTCACCCTTTAGATCAAGGTAATTCATCAGGTTTGCCTTTTCATCAAACTGACACAAACCCTACTTATACTGATAAAGCGAAAGGGTATTCACTACCTACATCCAATTAACCACGCCAATGAACCGAGAACGTTATAAAGGATTTATTCGTCCACTGCATTCCAAACTACAAGCCTTAGCCCGTACGCTTGACGGCGCTTTGATTGTGGCTTCTTTGTATGTCTCGTTAAATCAGTACAACGTTCCATTCGATCGTGAATATATGCTGCCTTGTCTGATAGCTGCCGCACTGTTCGGTATTTTTGCTGAAAACAACGAGATTTATCAAGGCTGGCGCGGAGCGCCCATGTTTGATGAAGCCTTGCGCATACTGTTTTCCTGGCTGGGGGCTTTTACAATATTGATCAGCGGTGTTTACCTTTATAAATCCGAATATGATTACTCATTAGAAGTCATAGAATTATGGCTGCCGCTTACCCCTTTCAGTATCATTCTGACACACTCTATACGACGCGGCTGCTTATCCTACTTAAGAAAGCATGGATTTAACACAAGGACTTACGCCATACTCGGCGCCACTCCGTTAGGTCACAGACTTAAAATTGCATTGTCGGAAATGCCCTGGTTAGGTTATCAATTTATCGGTTTTTTTGATGACCGTGCCGAATGCGATGACAGGCGCTTAGAGCAAAAACAGATTGGCGATATAAAGGGCGGATTTCAACAACTGCTTGAAAAATCAAAAAATGGTGAAATCGACCATATCTACATCACCCTGCCCTTGTGCGCGGAAAAACGTATCAGCATGCTTATTCAACAGCTAGCCGACAGCACCGTTTCCGTGAACATCGTACCCGACTTTTTCACCTTTAACCTGATTCAGTCCAAATGGAGCAATGTGCAAGGCATACCCGTTGTCAGTGTATTTGACACCCCGTTTAATGCCTTTGATGGTATCTCAAAACGTATTGAAGACCTTCTGCTGTGCATGATCATATTGCCGGTTATTGCCATTCCCATGCTTGTCATCGCCATTGCTATTAAATTAACTTCACCTGGTCCTGTCATCTTTAGACAGCAACGCTATGGCGTAAAAGGAGAACAAATAGAAGTATGGAAATTCCGTTCCATGACCGTCTGCGAAAATGGCAACGACATAAAACAAGCCACCCAAAATGATAGACGCATTACGCCATTCGGCGCTTTTCTGCGCAGAACGTCGCTAGATGAACTACCCCAGTTTTTAAACGTAGTGTACGGCACCATGTCTGTTGTTGGCCCACGCCCTCACGCCATTTCTCATAACGAATATTATCGAAAGCAGATCCAAGGTTACATGCTGCGCCACAAAGTCAAACCCGGCATTACCGGCCAAGCACAGATTAACGGTTGCCGCGGCGAAACCGACACGCTGGACAAAATGGAAGCCAGGATTCACCACGACCTGGAATATTTAAAACAATGGTCACTGTGGCTGGATTTAAAAATAGTATTTTTGACAATATTTAAAGGCTTTGTCAGCAAGCAGGCGTATTAGCGAATGATTTCCAAATCGTACGTATTCTTCACAACTAAGGCACAAGGCAATGATGATTAATACAAATAACAAATGGTTAATTTTTTCCAGCCTGATCACCATCGGCTGGATAGTATTAATTTATGTTGAATCTTCACAGCCGCCGCCAAAAATATTGGGTGAAATACCTGGGCTGGATAAAGTTGCGCATTTTGCGGTTTACAGCATTTTAGGTCTTATGATCTTGGCGATACTAAACATCATCGACATTTATAAAAAAATACCCGTATTACCTCTTGCTGTATTTTTAGTTGTTATCGCCGGGGTGTTTGACGAATTCCATCAAGCTTTTGTACCCGGAAGAAATGCCAATGGCTGGGATTTACTGGCTGACTTTTGTGGCGGCTTGTTTTCAACTTTCGCTATTCAGTGTTTTGCAAAAAATAGGGAAATCAACCATGCATAAACACAAAACGGCTTTTTGGGGACTTGCATTAGTTACTTGCCTCTTTAACAAGCCGGTTTTTGCTCAGCCGCTCTTATGCGAAGATCAGCTTGCACAAGCTGCCGTACCCCAAAGCGCGTTTTACCTGCCTGAAAATCAAGCTTCACAGCTACAAAAAGCGCTCAATACACATAATATCGTTCGATTAAAAGCGGGTGAAGATTACACACGATCATTCAACATCAAGTTAGGTTCTAATCAAGCGCTTTACGGTTTGGCGGGTACAAAACTGCCTCAAGTAATTATTCCCGAAGGTACAAGCAACGCCATACTTAGCGATGTGAGTCCGAAAAAGATCAGCTTTGAGGGATCTACAAAGCTCAGCCAAGGCAACTGCTTTAACCGAATCAGCAATTCAAAAATAGAAGCCAAAAATGCACTGCTTGAAAATAACCTGTTCACCGACTTAAGCAATGTCACTATTGATGTCGACACATCCCAAAAAGGCTATTTGAAAAACAATCGATTCATCCGCACTATGGTGCACGCCGCTTATCCTGCAATAAAAATAATTGGCGATAGCACCAAGCAATCCCAGGGTAATTTGTTCATCTGGACAAACATACTAACCCCCCATGGCGACGGGATTATTATCAAGAACCAACAAGATGTTGGTTTTATCGGCATTGATTCAGAATCTTGGAACTGGAGTCGCAAAGCCGATTATCCTGGCATGATGAACGTAATGAATACTGATTTTCTATCGGTATTCATGTCAAATGGCGGCGATAATTACAACAAAACCGGCCAGTATTTTAATTTGGATGTTAAAAACATTGTCTTGCAGGGCATGAGAATAGGCACTACCCAAAAACCTGGCATTATTCTGAGGGATGGTGTTGAAAAGCTCTTAACCATAGACACTCAGAATATTGGGCTTACAAAGTTTAATGGTTCAACACAGGTTATTGATATTTTCAACGATTCAAATCCATCAATAGCTGAGAATAATCAAACCCTGCAACCGGAAAAACTGAGCAACACAACTAAAAGTGCCATTACCAATTTATTGCAATCCGAAAAGAGCATTTACAACTTCTGGGAAAAACCGGTATTTAACCAAATTCCTGATCCGGCAGGATCAAAATGGCAAACCAATCTCAGCAAAAAGCCTGATTCTTCTGAGGCCATCCAGGCTTTAATCGATCAAAACGGCATTGCCGAGCTTGATGCAGGTACTTATTACATCAGTAAACCTTTATTGCTTAAGGCTGGACAAGGCATTATCGGCGCTGGAGCTGACAAAACGGCCATTATTGCAAAATCACCCACTATCGATCTAATCGCCGGGGCAACCCATTTTAATGACAAAACCGTTGTCACGTCTTTTGTATTGGCCGATTTAACCTTACAAGGCGGCCTTAACGGCATAAATCACAGTGCGGCAGGTTCAGGTCAAGGAGCTGATTACAACCGGATTACACTGTCTCATATCACTATCCGCGACATGGCTAATGCAGGCATATTGATTGATAATATCTATGCCTGGGATAACAACTTTATCGATCACGCTGTTTTTTACCGTTGTAAAACCGGCATCAAGCAAAGGCCTGATCCGGCTTATGTTGGCGGTGACCAAATAGGCATCACATTTCTAGACAAAAACGTTTTTTACCAAAACCAGTTTATTGAAAACGATATAGCGATTGACTGGCAGGCAAAACGCGGCAACAACCTGAATGCCTTCATCAACTGTCTATTTAAAAATAACGGGCTAGCCATTAACCTAACCAATTCTGACTCAACTTTCTTCGCGAACAGTGTTTTCGAAACCGTATCCGAACAACCGTTACTACGTGCCAACAGAGTCACCGGCTTCGTCAGCAGCTACTTTGTCAGCAAACAGCCCGGTAATGTCATGTTTGATAGCAACGTGTTCTGCCATCATTGCAATTTCGACAACAGTGCAGCTGCTTCCGGCTTGATCGTCACGCCAACCAGCAAAAACAGCTATTTCATCAACAGCACTCTGACACAACCAACCACGCAAAATCTGGACACAGGCCTAATTATTAACAGCAACTTTTCAGAAAGCTTAGACAAACCTGCCACCAATAGCCTATTTAGTAACCAGATTGCCCATCCTTTTTAAAGCATGATAATTATCAGCCACCCAACCGGTAACCAGAATTCAAGAAATGCTGCCGAAGCATTTTACAAAGCCGATCAACTTGCGCGGTTTTACACTACTATCGCCTGGAACAGCCAATCGAAATTAGCAAAATTGCTCCCTGCCGGATTGGCTGCAACATTAAAACGCCGGGAATACAACAGCATCCCGGCAAAGCTTATCTCTACTCAACCTTCGCTGGAAGTTTGTAGACTTCTTGCCGGCAAATTGAAAGTCAACTTTCTGACCGAGCACGAAACCGGCTTACTGTCTGTTGATGCTGTTTACCATACTTTCGATAACTACGTTGCCAAGCAACTGCGCATACAACAAGGCGTTAGCCAAATTTATGCCTACGAAGACGGCGCTTTGGAAACCTTTAAAGTCGCAAAACAGCAAAATAGTCAAACTCTGTACGAACTTCCCATCGGCTATTGGTGTGCTGCACAAAAAATTATGGGCGAAGAAGCGCAATTAAAACCGGAGTGGGCCAAGACTATCCTCTCCATGCTCGACAGCGCTCAAAAACTGGCTCGCAAAGATCAGGAACTTGCCTTAGCCGATAAAATTATCGTTGCCAGCCAATTTACCGCCGACACCCTCAAATTGTCGGAAGCTCGTGACAAGGAAACCATTGTGATTCCTTACGGAAGCCCGCAACCAATAGACCAACCTAATTTCAGCCGTCATAAAAAACTTAAAGTTTTATTTGTGGGCGGGCTCAGCCAAAGAAAAGGACTCTCTTATCTTCTTGATGCGGCAAATTTTTTGAACAATAAAATACAACTCACGATTATAGGCAGCCGCATCGCCGAATGTGCGCCATTGGATGCAGCCCTTCAACAATATCGATACATTCCCAGCTTGCCACATCATGAAATTCTGAAAGAAATGGATCGGCACGACGTATTCGTCTTCCCTTCCCTATTCGAAGGCTTTGGACTTGTAATATTGGAAGCCATGGCGCGTGGCATACCGGTAATCGCCACATCGCACACTGCTGGGCCTGACGTCATTACCGATGGCGAAGACGGTTACATTGTTCCTATCCGCTCAGCTCAGGCAATTGCTGAAAAACTTGAATTGTTGGCTGATGATCGGGATTTGCTTGATCAACTGAAAACAGCAGCACTGACCAAAGCCGGGCTTTTTTCCTGGGAAAAGTACCAAAATCAATTAACTACTTTACTCAAGAGATAAATTGTCAGAACAATGAAAAAAACAAATTTAAAATTGATAGTCCTAATTCCGGCTATTTTATTTCTTTCTGTAAACCCTAATTTCTTATCATGAATAACAAAGAAATCGCCAGAAAGAAAATAGTGAAATATGTCTTTCTGATTTACTGGATGCTGATTTTTGAAGGTGCGTTCCGCAAATGGTTTTTCCCCGAATACCATCAACTTATTTTCTTTCTGCGTGATCCGGTAGTTCTGCTCGTTTACATCATTGCATGGCGTAATAATATTTTTACACGAGATGGGCTTTTAATAGCAGGGGTCATCATTTCACTCGCCTTTATTCCCCTGATTTTTCTTCAGGTTGTGATCATTAAGATGAACATTCTGACCCTTATCTATGGCTGGCGAGTTTACTTTTATTATTTACCTCTGGCTTTTGTTATTAAAGACGCTTTTCATCCAGAAGACATTCATAAATTCATCAGGCAAACCCTGTATGTGGCCATTCCATTGTCAATACTGGTTTATATTCAATTTATCTCACCGAGAACCAGCTTTATAAATGCCGGTTATAACGAAGGCATGGCGTTTGTTGTGACAGGCAACATTGTGAGAACCACTGGTACATTTACTTTTACCGCAGGACAAACATTTTTTGCCTCCAGCTTAATGGCTATGTTGACTTTCGTATGGCTTTACCGCAAACAATATACTTTGATGCCCTTGTTCTGGTTAATTATTGCCACGGGCGCATCAATGACTCACTTACTCTTATCCGGCAGTCGAACTGCATTTTTCATGACGGGGCTGATTGTAGCGGCAACCTTTTTCGGCTTGCTGTTCACCAATAACGTCAAGATGAAATTTACAGGCGCGGGATTAATGGTTTTCTTGTTATTGATTGGAACTA
This sequence comes from Methylobacter sp., assembly GCF_004322395.1. Lineage (GTDB taxonomy): Bacteria > Pseudomonadota > Gammaproteobacteria > Methylococcales > Methylomonadaceae > Methylobacter_A. Next base: position 9,191 of record NZ_SCTW01000001.1, on the reverse strand, counting down.
TTTTATTTCTAGGGCCATTCAGGGAATCATTCGATGCTCTTGGCACTCGTTTTGAACAAGCGCAACAATCCGAAGGCAGTGCCATCAGGCGAGCGCTGGCCCCGTTAATCATTTTCACCGATCATCTCACCACCACACCTATCCTCGGTCACGGCGTCGGCTTCGGCACCGGTGGAGGTTCGCAACTGGCGACAGGCAAAGCAGCATTAGTATTGGCAGAAGATGAATGGTCACGCGTAATTATGGAAGCAGGACCAGGTTTTGGGTTGATGTTCATCATGTACCGTATTGTTTTTACCCTAAGTCTGGTCACTCAAGCCATTAAAAGCGCCCGACTCGACAATAATCTGCTACCGATGATGTTTTTTGGGTTTATTGGTTTTTATTTATTCGCCGGGCAGATCACCCATGTTGGCACTTTGATGGGTTACAACTGGATTTTTGTTGGTTTGATCATGGCTGCTGCCAAGAAACAAGTTGAGTCGAAACTGCCGGTCTTGAATAAATTCGAGCCACTTTATCCTAACATTGTGAGAATTGGCTAATGCCCATCAAGCGTAGAATTATTCAGGGCATAGGCGCCAATGGCTTTGGCCAAGCCGTTACCTTACTGATACAAATCGCCAGTGTACCCATCATGATTCATGCTTGGGGCGTTGAACTTTATGGGGAATGGGTCGCTCTTTCAGCACTGCCCGCCTATCTTGTACTTAGCAATATTGGTTTAACCTCAACTGCCGGAAATTCGCTGGCCATGCTTGCCGAAAAAGATGATGCGCAACACATGCAGGAAATCTATCAAAGTACCTGGGTGATGGTTAATGCTGTCTCTTTCGGTGTTTTAGCTCTGCTTGCTGCAATCATCCTGAATTTCAACCTAAAATCTTTATTCGATTTCAAACTAACCAATAATTTAGACTTCAATTTGACACTTATTGTGTTATTGCTGAACGTTGCTATGAGTATGCAAACGGGCATCTTTGAAATAGCATTCAGAGCTATTAAAAAAAATCCAATTGCCATATTTTTTAGTAACTTAATTCGTTTATTCGAATGGATAGCTGCGACAATCATCGTTTTGCTAGGGGAAAATTTTCTGGCCGTCGCCATTGGCATGTCGCTAATACGATTACTCGGCAACATATGCTTTTGGATCGCATTGCAAAACAGTAGAAGTCCTCTGAAAATCGGCATTCGCTATGCATCCTTTAAACACATCAAGCAGTTATTACGCCCAGCTATAGCCAGTATGTGCTTTCCATTGGGCTTGTCACTCTCAATGCAAGGCATGATTCTTATTGTTAGCAGTCTGGTTGGTTCTACTGGGGTTACCCTGTTTACTATTTACAGAACATTTACCCGCGTTCCCATTCAATTGGCAACTTCAATTAACCAAGCAATTTGGCCTGAAATTTCCTACGCTTATGGCAATGACGACACTGCATCTGTTAAAAAGTTAGTGATTAGAATGCAGTTAATTTGCGCCACGTTTGGGGCTATTGTGGTCTGTGTTATTTATTTTATGGGTGAGTCACTGATTGATATTTGGACATCTACTCCTCTACAACACAACCAACTGTTATTGAATCTTTTAACAGCTACGGCTTTCATTCATATTTTCTGGCAACCTTTTTGGGTAGCACAAATGGCAACTAACAAGCATCTACAGTTTGCCTTATTGTTCCTTATTATTTCAGCGCTTTCTTTCATCCTTGGGTGGTTTTTTACTGAACAGTTGGGCTTAAACGGTGCCGGTTATGCTGTCTTATTTGCAGAATTTTTATTAGCCATGTCTGCATATTTCTGCTACCGCTACTTATTTAAACCAAACCAACAAAATGGTTGTATTGCCTATTTGATTAAACACAGGATTAAACCGAAACGTTTTACTTATCCTTGGTACAAAGTCTGGGCTAAACGAGTTGTTAATTTTAAAGGCTTATGCCAAATACTATGGCGCAATTTTTGTCTTTCTCGCAAAGGTGTAAAAATTGGGTATTTATCTGTGATTGGCGACGCTGAGTTAAATGGTAGTCCAGCCAATCTTGTGGTTGGTAATGAATGTTTTATTGGCTCCCATGTCCATTTAGCTTTGTACGAGAAGATCAATCTCGGAAATAACGTTGTTGTTAACGATGGCTGTGTATTGCTCACTGCCAGTCATGATGTTAATTGCCCAAATTGGAGTCATGTTAAAGCACCTATCGTCATTGAAGATTATGCCTGGATAGCTACAAATTCAATGATTTTGCCTGGCGTAACTATAGGCAAAGGGGCAGTGGTTGGCGCGGGGTCTGTTGTAACCAAAAGTGTTCCACCTTACCAAGTCGTAGCAGGGAATCCAGCCAGAATGGTAAAAGAAAGAACATTAAAAGAGCTATCCCATGCCACCGTTCACTGGCTGGCACCTTTTGAGGCATGGGTAGGAATACCTAAAACACAAAATCAAACCAATTGATTAGATAATGAAAATACTGCTCATCGGTAATTACGCCAAAGATCATCAATTCAGCATGCAGAAATTTTCTGCCTGTCTGGAACAAGGACTGTTGCAGCAAGGTCATCAGGTTCGGATACTTCAGCCGCAAGCGTTTTTTGGTCGGCCGTTTGAATCTACCGTTACCGGCATTGCTAAATGGTTGGGTTATATCGACAAGTATCTGCTGTTTCCCTTGTCACTTAGAAAGTCGGCGCACTGGGCAGATATTATCCATATCTGCGATCATTCCAACGCTATTTATGTATTTTATATAAAAAAATATGCTCACTTGGTCACCTGTCATGACTTGATGGCTGTTCGTTCTGCACTCGGTGAGTTTGAAGAAAATAATCAGGTCGGTAAAACAGGTCAATTACAGCAACAATGGATTTTGAAAGGTCTGCAATTGGCAGGTCACATCGCCTCGGTTTCCAATGCTACCAAACAGGATGTTATGCGTCTGGCAAAGCAGCCCTCTGATAATGTAACCGTTATCCATAACGGCCTTAATTATTCTTTTAATCCCGTTGCAAAGGAACAAGCGCTGGCATTGTTAAATAGATACGGCATTACCCAAAACATGCGCTTTTTACTGCATGTCGGCGGCAATCAGTGGTACAAAAATCGCAGGGGACTGTTAGCTATCTTTAACCGGATTATCCGGCAACGGCCAGATACCGATCTGAAGCTGGTTATGGCAGGCAAGCCTTTTACTGACGAGCTGTCCAGGCTTATTCGGCAGTATGATCTTCAAGATAAAGTAGTGGAATTAACCGAGCCTTCGACAGAAGATCTGGGAGCTCTTTATTCGCTGGCAACCGCATTTATCTTTCCGTCTCTATGCGAGGGTTTCGGCTGGCCGATTATTGAAGCGCAAGCCTGTAATGCGCTGGTATTTACCAGCAATCGTGAACCGATGACTGAAGTAGGGGGCGATGCAGCTATTTATATTGATCCCGAAATCCCCGATCAGGCTGCATCGATTATCAATAATACACTCGACAATAATGATCTTATTAACAAAACCCTTAATGCAAATCCATCCAATCTGTTGCAATTCAGTACCGAATTAATGGTGGAGAGGTATTTGTCTCTTTATAAGAAAATCATTTTAAAACGAAACTAATCAAATGAAAATTCTACACATTATCCGCTCAGTTAATCCCGAGGGCGGCGGCCCGATTGAAGGTGTTATGCAGCTTGCTCGCGTTAAGCAGGATCACGGCCATAGCGTCGAAGTTCTCAGCCTGGATGCACCGGATGATTCGTCCGTTAAAGAATGTCCATTACCCGTTCATGCCTTGGGGCCGGGAAGAGGCATTTACGGATACAACAGTAAATTCAAACCCTGGCTGAGAGCCCATCTTCAGGATTATGATGTTTTTATTATCAACGGCATCTGGCAATACCACAGCTTTGCCTCACATAGCGTATTAAAAAGCCTAAACCGGCGCTATTACCTGTTTACCCACGGCATGCTGGACCCGTGGTTCAAACATCGATACCCGCTCAAACATTTAAAAAAATGGCTGTACTGGCCTTGGGGCGAATACCCAGTTATTCGCGATGCCAAAAATGTGTTATTTACTTGCGAAGACGAAAAAGTTCTAGCGCGTCAATCTTTCTGGCTGTACCGCTGTAATGAAAAAGTGGTCAATTACGGCACCGCCGGACATACCGGCAATGCCGATGAACAACGCCGCCTGTTTTTGGAAAACTTTCCTCATTTGCAAGGCAAACGTTTTCTGCTGTTTTTAAGCCGTATCCATCCCAAAAAAGGTGTCGATTTGTTGATTGAGGCGTTTGCCAAAACAAGCAAAGATCAGCCAGATCTTGAACTGGTGATTGCCGGACCCGATCAAGTCGGCTGGCAGGTAGAGTTGCAGCAACTGGCCGAGAAACATGGCATCAGCGACAAAATAACTTGGACAGGCATGTTAAAAGGCGATATGAAATGGGGGGCATTTCAAACCGCCGAGGCTTTTATATTGCCGTCGCATCAGGAAAATTTTGGCATCGTGGTCGCTGAAGCGCTGTCCTGTTCGTTGCCGGTTTTAATCAGTTATAAGGTCAATATTTGGCAAGAGATCCTCGAGGATAACGCCGGATTGGAAGCGGATGACACACTGGCCGGTTGTGTGGATTTAATAAGACGCTGGCAGCAAATGGATGACAACAGCAAAGCCGAAATGCGCAGCAATGCTTATTGCTGTTTTATTAACCGCTTTGAGATTACCAAGGCAGCCATGAGTTTGCTTAATTTATTCGTTCGCCCAATTCAAAGGCCCCTCTAATTACGTCCTTCGGCATGCTCAGGACGGCGAAAGTTAATTCCGTTATTGATGAGTTTGTTGAACCGTGAACAGAGCCTCTCTGTTCCAGATATTCCTGAACTGCTTCGATTTTTATTCATGACAAACAAAACAAAAACAGCTGACATTATTAGTAAAACCCGCCTTTCAGGCCCCAGTTTTAACCTGAAGAACCGCATGTTGCGTGTCGTTTGGGATTTAGCCTATTTGATGTTCTTCCGCTTTACTCCACGGCCTTTGCATAGCTGGCGGGTTTTTCTTTTGCGATGTTTTGGCGCTCGTCTTGGCCAACATTGCCATGTTTATCCCAAGGTTAAAATTTGGGCGCCGTGGAATCTGGAAATGCACGATTATGCCTGCCTTGCCAACGATGTTATTTGTTACACGCAAGCCAGAATAACATTGCAAGAGCGCGTCATTGTTTCTCAAGGCGCACATTTGTGTACCGGCTCACATGATTATAACGATCCGGATTTTCCGCTATTTGCTCGGCCAATCAGCATCGGCAAGGATGCCTGGGTGTGTGCCGACGCGTTTATCGGACCCGGTGTAACCGTTGGTGAAGGCGCTGTGCTGGGCGCCAGGGCCGCTACGTTTAAAAACCTTCAAGCTTGGCAGGTCTACAGCGGTAATCCGGCTCAACCTGTTAAACAACGCCGTATCAGAGCTAGCAGCCATGAATAAGCCCGATATTTCCGTCATCATCCTGACCCATAACGAAGAACTGCATATCGAACGTTGTATCAGGAATCTGTTACCGATAGCTCGAGAGATATTCATTGTCGATTCCTTTTCTACCGACAAAACCGTGCAAATTGCAGAATCGCTGGGTGCCAAAGTTTTTCAACGTCCATGGAAAAACTATGCCGATCAGTTCCAGTGGGGGCTTGATAATTGCCCTGTTCAAACAAGTTGGGTGATGCGTATGGATGCCGATGAGTATCTGGAGTCGCCTTTAATTGATGAAATCATCAGAAAATTTCCTGTGTTACCCAACGACATCAACGGGATTTATTTAAAGCGAAAGCACCATTTTTTAGGTCGCTGGATTAAACATGGCGACCGATATCCGTTGGTATTGCTGCGCATCTGGAAAACCGGCCAGGCGCATATCGAAAACCGCTGGATGGATGAACATATCGTTCTGGATTCCGGTAAGGCAATCACTTGCGCAGGCGACTTCGTCGATGACAACCTGAATACCGTCGAATGGTTTATTGCCAAACACAACCGTTACGCCAGCCGTGAAATGCTGGATATCCTCAACCATAAATACCAATTGTTTTCACGCGATGAATCGATTGCCGAAGCCGAAAGCGGTCAAGCCAAACTTAAACGTTTCGTTAAAGAAACGCTTTATAACAAACTACCGTTGTTTGTAAGGCCGCTGCTGTATTTTTTCTATCGTTATATTTTAAGGCTGGGCTTTCTGGATGGACCGGAAGGCTTTGCCTATCACTTCATGCAAGGCTTGTGGTATCGCTGTCTGGTCGATCTCAAATGTCTGGAGGCTGAACGGATATTGAAAGGCGCTGATTCCAGAGAAGAAAAAGTCGCTCGGCTTACCGAGTTGACCAGTTTGCAACTTAAATAACATAAAATCAGAGGTAACCATGTCTACAAATAACGTTGTTAATTACGGCTGGGAAACCGCTGAATCCCCTCAATCCTGCGATTATATTGCGCCTTTTGTCGTTGGCCTGATTGATCAATATCAGCCGCAAAGAGTACTCGATATTGGCAGCGGCAACGGTAGATTATGCGGCCTAATTGCTCAAAACCACCATTATGTCTGTGGCATGGAATATGATGCAACAGGCGTTGAACTTGCCCGCAAAGCTTATCCATCAATCAACTTTTATCATTATGGTGTACAGGATAACCCTGCCCTTTTGCTTGAGCATGAAAACCGGGAACACTTTGATCTGGTTGTTTCCACAGAGGTGATTGAGCATTTGTACTCGCCCCAGTTGCTGGCTCAGTATGCGCACAGTATTTTGACTAAAAACGGCAAACTGATTATCACTACACCCTACCATGGCTATCTGAAAAATTTAGCATTATCAATTTTTGATAAGTGGGACCATCACCATACAGCGCTTTGGGAAGGAGGACACATCAAATTTTGGAGCATAAAAACACTGAGCAAATTATTGGAAGACCAGGGGTTTAAAGTCATCAAAGCTACAGGCGTGGGCAGAATCCCCTATTTCTGGAAAAGCATGGTTGTCGTTGCCGAAAAACAGCCTGTCGCTTAGCAGATAAGTTGAGCAAAGGCAGCGAAATTTCCTGTAACCGAAGCTAATCCCGTTTAATAGCGGGCATGCTTCACTGGGGGCAAAAATAGCATCCAAAATGGAATTTAAAGCGCTTTTTATTCAACAAAAAGGTTTTCTGGCACAAACACGCTCGCCATAAGTCAGCAAGTTGTCTGGGCAACCACAACGTAACAAGTACACCAAATATATGTTTTTTGTAAAGGGCATGGAGCAACCCATCAGGGCAATCGCGCTATACGGAAAGTTAACGCCTTTAGTTCCCTCTCTCTTCGGGAAGGGAAGAGATCACTCACTACCGACATAGCGCGATTGCCCTGAGCAAATCATATGATGCCTTGCAAAAAGCCTAAAGCATAGGCAACTGAGTTAATTAGCTAATACCGCGTTTTACATTAAATGATCAAAATCATTTTTATGTCATTAAAGCTTCATCGGAACGTCATCATATTTTCACGCGATTTGATCAGAATGAGCAAAAACTCATTTATAAATTCTACCTAACCCTTAATTGTTGAATCTTTAAATAATGCGGCTTTGAGCAAATGCCATAAACCGCATTAAATATGGCTTTCCGCGGATTAAAACTCCTAACAATTATAGGTGAGATAACCAAATCACCTTTATGAAAATTTTACTCTACAGCCTCAATTACGCACCTGAACTGACTGGCATCGGCAAGTATTCCGGAGAGATGTGCGAATGGTTGGCTGAACATGGTCATGATGTTCGCGTTATCTGCGCCCCGCCCTACTATCCAGAATGGCAGGTTGATAAACCGTATAGAAGCTGGCAATACCGAACCGAACAGCACAATAAGGTGACCGTATTTCGCTGTCCGTTGTATGTGCCTAAAAAACCCAAAACTTTAAGCCGCCTGATTCATTTATTCAGTTTTGGATTTTCCAGCCTGCCGGTATTATTCAAGCAATGGTTTTGGAAACCCGACATTGTAATTTGTATCGAACCGGCCTTTTTTTGCGTGCCGGCGACTGTATTGTTTTGCAAACTGCGCAATATTAAAAGTCTGTTGCACATTCAGGATTTTGAACTCGATGCCATGTTGGGTTTAGGTTTAGGAAAATCTGGGATTATTACGCAATTTGCCGGCCAGGTTGAGCGCTGGTTTATGCGCCGCTTTGATGCGATTTCCACCATTTCTTATAGCATGTTGCAAAAAGCCAAAGACAAAACCAGCCAACCTGAGAAAGTGTTTTATTTTCCTAATTGGGTAGATACCAATTTTTTCACACCGGATGCCGATCCTGATCTTTTTCGTAAGCGTTGGGGCATTGCCGAATCCACTCGTGTTGTTCTTTATTCCGGCAACATGGGCAAAAAACAAGGCTTGGAGATAGTTTTACAGGCTGCCGATCAGTTCAGACACGAACCTGACTTGCTGTTTTTGATGATAGGTAACGGTGCCGCGCAGGAAGAGCTTATGCAACAGGCAGAGCAGATGCACCTGGATAATTTGAGGTTCTATCCGTTGCAGCCCTATGAAGAGTTGCCTGCACTCATGGCTTTGGCCGATATTCATTTGGTGGTGCAAAAAAAGGGAGCCGCTGACGCTGTTATGCCTTCCAAGCTGACCACTATTCTTGCGGTTGGCGGTGAGTGCATAATTACTGCCGAGGCTAATACCGAGTTAGGATTGTTATGCCAAGAATATCCTGGCATTGCCAAATGTATCGAGCCGGAAAATATAGACGCTCTGACAACGGCATTAAAGGAAATGCAATTGAATTTGCTGGCAAAATCACTAGGATTTTATAACAAAGTAGCTCACCAGTTTGCGCTGAATAATCTTAAGAAAGACCAAATTCTAAGTAGGCTGGTCAGTAAACTGGAAGGCCAGGAATACGCTAGTCATCTTTATCAAAGTGAACCTCCGGCTTTGCCGGAGAACTCATCAGGGTTTGGCCTAAACGGCGATCATATTCTCTCATTTAACTATATAGACCCTGAGAAAGTGTTTTATTCTCCTAATTGGGTAGATACCGATTTTCTTACGCCGGATGCCGACCCTGATCTTTTTCGTAAGCGTTGGGGCATTGCCGAATCCACTCGTGTTGTTCTTTATTCCGGCAACATGGGCAAAAAACAAGGCTTGGAGATAGTTTT
>NZ_SCTW01000108.1 GCF_004322395.1 Methylobacter sp. | reverse complement strand
AAAATTTAAAGCCGGCCAATGTCGGCTTTTTTATTGGAAACCCATGTATTATCAAGGCGTAAAAAAAACTATCGTTACCCGTCCTGTCCCGAAGAAGCGCGCTAAATTGGGCGAAATGCATCCAATACTGGAACGTATTTTTCTAGCCAGGGGCTTAACGTCTGAAGAAGAACTGGATAGAACTTTGGCAAAACTTCCGTCGCCATGGTTGTTATCGGGCATGGAAGAGATGGTCGATCATTTGATTACCGCGATCAATGAGCGGCAAAAGATCTGTATCGTGGCAGATTTTGATGCCGACGGCGCAACTAGTTGTGCGGTGGCTATTAAAGGTTTGCAGTTGTTGGGGGCAGGGAATGTGTCATTCGTAGTCCCCAACCGGTTTGAATATGGTTATGGCCTGACGCCTGAAATCGTCGATCTGGTTAAGCAGCAAAATCCTGATGTAATTATTACCGTCGATAACGGCATATCCAGTATAGACGGGGTTAGGGTAGCCAAAGAGCTGGGTATAAAAGTCCTGATTACCGATCATCATTTGCCGGGGCATGAGTTACCTGTTGCAGATGCTATAGTAAATCCCAACCTGGACGATGATAAATTCCCCAGCGGCGCACTTGCCGGTGTCGGCGTTATTTTCTATGTATTAATGGCTTTAAGGAGCCGGTTAAGAGAGCAGAACTGGTTCGAGCAAAACCAAGTTCAAGAGCCCAATCTCGCTCAGCTGCTTGATTATGTCGCATTGGGTACGGTCGCCGACGTGGTGGCGCTGGATCAAATCAACCGGGTTTTGGTGCATCAAGGTCTATTGAGAATACGCACGGGGCGCGCGCATCCTGGGATAAATGCGCTTATCGATGTATCGGGCAGGAAGCCTGAGTCCATTTCCGCCACCGATTTGGGTTTTGCGCTGGGCCCAAGGCTTAATGCAGCAGGACGCATGGATGATATGTCATTGGGAATTCAGTGTCTGCTTATCGAAGATAAGACGCTAGCAAAAGAAATGGCGTTGCAACTCGATGATCTGAACAATGATCGGCGGGAAATCGAAGGTCAAATGAAAAACGAAGCTATGGCTTTGTTAAGTGAAATGAAAAAGCTTGATGAACACCATTTGCCGGCCGGCGTTTGTTTGTTTGACGCAAACTGGCACCAAGGCGTTATCGGTATTTTGGCGTCGCGAATTAAAGATCAATTACATCGCCCGGTTATCGCTTTTGCGCCCGCCGGCAAAGATGAGATAAAGGGTTCCGCTCGCTCGATTCCCGGCGTTCATATTCGGGATGTATTGAGCGATATTGCAGCACTACACCCTAAATTACTGAGTAAGTTCGGCGGTCATGCGATGGCTGCAGGTATGAGTTTGAAAATGCATGACTATCCGCCTTTTGCGTTGGCTTTCGATGAAATGGTCAGAAAGCGCCTAGTGACTATCGATCTGGAGCAAAAAATCTATTCCGATGGAGAGCTGACTGAACAGGAAATGACCATTGAATTTGCCGATTTATTGCAAAACGCCGGCACTTGGGGTCAGGAATTTCCCGAACCTGTTTTTGATGGTGTTTTTGATGTTATCCAATCGCGTATCGTCGGGCAGCGACATCTTAAATTAGTGCTCAGAAAGCCGTTCGGCGAGCTGTTAATCGACGCGATTGCCTTTTATGTGGACAAGCCGGAAAGCTGGTTGGGTTTGCGGCATATTAAGGCAGCTTACAAATTGGATATTAATGAATTCAGGGGAAACCGTAGTGTGCAGTTTATAGTGCAATATCTGGAAAAAATCACATAAAAAAGGGCGGATTAACCGCCCTTTTTGTTATATATCGCAGAACTTATTTTTTGTTTTCTGCCGGTGCTGCGGGAGCAGGTTCTGCTGCTTTGGCGGGCTCTTCAGTTTTAGCAGGCTCTGCCGCAGGAGTGGCTGGTTTTTCTTCAGCCGCTGCTGGAGCCTTTTCAGTTGCGGTACCTTCAACAGCCGGGGCTGTAGCAGGTTGCTCTGGTGTAGAAGGAGCGGCTTCAGTTGTTGGTTTTTCTTCAGTCAGCGGCACCAATATTTCCACTTTAGCTTGATTGCGCAATGTTTCTATCATGCTCTGAACTTTTTTGCGTTGCAAGAAAGGTGTAAGTTGCTCTTTAACTGCTTCCAATGGTGGAGGTGTTATAGGACGAGAATCTTCCTTTAAAATCACATGATAACCAAATTGGGTTTTAACTGGTTCTTTGGTGTATTTTCCTTTTTCCAGCGCAGCCACTGCCTCAGAGAAAGGAGCAACCATTTGCGCGGCAGAAAACCAGCCTAAATCGCCGCCATTTTGCGATTCTTTAGCATCTAATGAGTTTTTATTAGCTAATTTGGCAAAGTCTGCCCCCTTATCCAATTCAGCAATCAGCTTTTTTGCTTCTGCTTCTGTTTTAACCAGAATATGACGCGCTTTATATTCGGTTCCCTTTTCAGCGGCTACTTTGCTTTCGTATTCAGCTTTGATTTCCTCATCGGTTACCGGATTGGCTTTAATGAAGTTTTGCAGGCCTGCCTGTGTTAGTAATGCTTTTTTAGCCGCTTCAAGCTGTGTTATATACTCAGGCGATTTGTCCAGTTGCTTTTGTATCGCATCTTGAACCAGTAATTCACGCTGAACGAGTTCTTCAACCAATTTTTCTTTAGGAAAAGTTTGTCCGTGGCCACGCTCGGCGATTTCTTTTTCTAACGTCTCAAGCGTTGATTTAGAGATGTACTGGCCATTGACGACAGCAACAGCATCGGCTTTGTCGATGGCAGGTGCGGTTACTGCCGGAGCAGAAGTGCTGCCGGTATCGGCTGCTTTTTCTTGATTACAACCAGCAATCAGTGCTGTGCCGACAACAAGTAGAGGGATAAGTTTATTTTTCATTTAGAATCTTCCTTTTGTTTCTTCAGAGGGTGAAAGAGCATTAATGCCTAAGGCATGGATTTGTTGTTTCATCATGTCGCCCAGCGCATTATAAATAAGCTGGTGTCGCTGAACTAAAGACTTTCCTTCAAAAACTTCAGCTACAATAGTAACATGATAATGACCTCCGCCGCTACGTGCGCCAGTATGTCCAGCATGGGCCGCACTGTTATCAATAATTTCTAATAACTCCGGCTTAAAGGCGTCATTTAACAACTGTCTAATTAATTCGGATGTCATTGTGGAAAGACCTTTTTAAATGGTTTAACGATAACCTTGGCGTAAACCCCGGCATCGATATAAGGATCAACTTCCGCCCATTGTTGGGCATCTGTAAGGCTATCAAACTCAGCAATTACCAGACTGCCGGTAAAACCCGCCGCACCCGGATTGTCGCTGTCAATTGAGGGATGAGGACCGGCTAAAACCAGTCGTCCGGCGTCTTGTAGCTCCTGCAATCTTTGGATATGCGCCGGACGGACTGACAGTCTTTTCTCCAGACTATCGGCTACATCTTCACTGATAATGGCATATAGCATTTTTTATTCCTCTGTATCGGGAATGTATTTATATAAATAAACCAATTGCAGCAAAATAAAAATAGCCATTAAAGCCGGTACGCCAAACGTTTTAAAAGTGACCCAATCGTCTGTATTGTAATTGTACATCACATAAAGATTGAGAAAGCCTACACTAATGAAAAAGCAGCCCCACATTGTGTTTAACCGTCTCCATACCAATGCGGGCAATGTTAAACTGCCAGACAGCATTTTTTCAATGAAGGGTTTTTTACCAATAAACTGACTCCCCAAAAAGGCTGTGCCAAATAGCCATTCTATAATAGACAGCTTCCATTTGATAAATTGTTCATCCTGCAAATAAAGGGTTGCCCCCCCCATTACCAAAATCAATCCCAAGGTAATCCATTGCATGGTTTCAACCTTGCGGTATTTAAACCATGTGTAAGCTACCTGAATAATCGTTGCCGCAATGACCACGGCGGTAGCGACATAAATATCATAAAGTTTGAATGCAATAAAAAATAAGAGAATCGGAAAAAATTCGAAAAGCTGTTTCATTAGTGACCGAAAGTAGGGTGATCAGGCGTAAGCATCTATTCCTATAATCAATTGAGCACGTTGATCTTGCAGCGGTGCATTGAATTCCTGGGTATAGGCAGAAAGTGCTCGTAAAGTTCGTGAATTGGTTGGTTTTATAATATTGTCTTGACTCGACAAATCAATGGCTAAGCCGACATTATCCAATGTTTTTTTAATCTCTTCAGGTGAAGAGGGCTGTTTTTTGTTTTGAGCATCTTTCGCAATAGACAGCTCATGTTCATCTTTATTTTGCGCGCTACCATTTTTGCCAACTTTCTGGTTAAGGTTTAGGGGCGAAAAAGTTAATGATGAACTATGAATTCTCATATGTGAAGCAGCTCGTTATTCTCATGTTCATTGTAAAATCTTTGAATAGGAATGTACATGCTTGAATAACTGTTTCTGTTAAAATAACGATTATTTTTGGAGCAAATCTGTGGATAAAAACACAAAAACCGAATTAGAAGCGGCTGCATTTAGACGCTTAGTCAGTCATTTACAAAAGAATACCGACGTTCAAAATATCGATTTAATGATACTGGCTGACTTTTGCAGAAATTGTTTGGCTAAGTGGTATATGGCGGCAGCGGTAGAGCAGGGCATAGAAATGGATTATGAGCAAGCCAGAGAAATTGTTTACGGCATGCCTTATAAAGACTGGAAAGACAAATTTCAAACCGAAGCTACCGCCGAGCAATTGGCTGCTTTCGACCGCAAACAGCAAGCGAAACTATGACGACTGACAAATCAAAATATGATGCCATGTTTTCCGGCGTGATCGGGCAGGATTATGAACTGCTCAACTTGATCTGTCCTTTAGCAACCCAAATGAGCCGCCTGGTAGGCGTTGCAGCTTCCGCGTACGCAGAACAAACAACCGATAATCTTACCGTTATAGAGCTGGGCGGCGGCACCGGCATTACCACTTTATCATTATTAACAGCCTCTGATAAATTTAGCATCTTAAGCATTGATAATGAACCGGTTATGCAGGAACAGGCTAAAAAAAATCTACATAAATGGGTGGAAGAAGGCAAACTGGATTTTTCCAGCGATGATGCATTAACGGCTGTAAAAAAAATTGCTACAGATAGTGTCGATATAGTGGCTTCGGCTTATACCTTGCATAATTTTCTCGATATTTATCGTAAGGAAGTTGTACAAGAAATCTTCAGGATATTAAAGCCCGGCGGCCAATTCATTAACGGCGATCGTTATGGGTTAGATGATATTTCGAAACATACACGCATCATACAAGAAGAAGTCAGCGGTTATTTTAAGGTGTTAACCAAGATTAATAAGCTGGACGTACTAGAACATTGGATAGTACATTTGTTTAGCGATGAATCGGAAAATCACGTCATGCGTGAATCGGCAGCATTAGATCAGCTACGTGATAGTGGATTTATAAACATAACTCTTAGCCACAGACTTGATGTTAATGCATTGGTAACTGCTACAAAACCCGGTTTATGAATTATGCATGAAGTATTTTTTTCTTATTATCTTAAAGAGTATCAAAGTGACTGTACAAGCTTGGGCGTAATCTAACACATTCAGTCTTAACCGATATGGAAAAAGTAGGGATGTCGTGGCAGTAAAAAGCTTGTTCCATGAATATAATTTAATTTAACATAATATACATTATGCGAAATAATTTATAATGGTCTTTTTATTGCGATTGCTTATGCTTATTGAATTAGCCTGTTTATATCAGCTACGGCTATCTCATCTTAAAATGTTATCTTTCGTACCAACCAAGTAATCTTCACGCGATTAAAAATCGCATACCTTATACCGTCAACAAGGTTTAGCAGGTGTTTTGGCGCCCTCAGTACTTTTGATAATTTTATTAGTTTTCTTTTGTTGAAAGAGATGTTAAAAAACAATAGTTTTTTAACGTTGAGTAACTTTATAAAATCGGGAGAGAGCTGTTATGAACATATTTGAAATTATCGCCGTGCTTATTGTTCTGTTGATAGCAATACCAATTGTTTTAAAAAAACGAAAAAAATGCTCATCATGCCATTCATCAAAAGAAACGCCAAAAAGCGAATCCAAAATACTAGAGCAAGTAAAGCAACAACCGGAAACCAAGTCAGCAGACCAACCCGTTGTTAATGCTAAGGCGACGGTTGTTAATCCTCCTGAACCTAAGCCTGCCGATAAACCCGTAGTTAATATTGAATCTTCTGCGAAGCCGCAAGCAAAAGTTCCTTTTCCAGAAAATGCCGGTAACAGCTTTCTCCCTCAAGATTCAATACTGAAACGGCATTATCTGACTCATGTTTACACGATGATTGACTCGCTTGCACCGCCGCGTCCTACGGAATCAGTTTTACGCCGACATTATGATGCAATAATAATTACTAAAGTAGTTCAGTGCTTAAACGATAAAAAAACAATGGAGCAACTGATTGAAGATTATAAAAATAGAAAGTAACTGCCCCCGCCCTCCTCTGATGGAGGCGAAGCATCGCGGTCAGTTAAACGCGCTCAATGTTGGTGGTTTGATAATTCCATGAGCCAGGTCTGGATCTTTTCAGTTGCCTGTTTTGTCAAATCGGTAAAGCCGTTTATTGCGCCGGCCGCATCGGGTGTTTTAGTAGGCTGTTGCAGATAAAATTCTCGTGAAGCAATCTTTTGTTTATTATTGACGGAATAGGCTTCCACAGAGAAACTCAGCACCGCCCGAGCCCGGTCCGGCGCATCAAATTGCTGCTCAAAATCATGAAGCCGTACTATAAGGATATAATCCTGAGCCTTGTTGCTGGAAGTCAGCAATTGCTCAAGCAATTCAGGCGGTGGTGCAATCCAGCGGTCCAAACCGTAAAATCTGACTTGGGAGGGGGCGGAAAAAAGCAATCGATAACGAATACGGTTATCCCAAAGCCAAGTCGGTGCATTGACGCTAACTGACGCTTTATCCTGATGAGTTGCGGTTGATAGGGATACGCCAAAATCATGGAATGCGGGCTTTTTTTCGGTAACGCTGCAACCTGCGCTAAAAAAAAACAGCCATCCTATTAATAAGTACTTCATTGCTTTTCCTCATAGCCCGGCTCACCCGGTCCGGCATCTTGTTGACTGGGTCCGAACAACAATTCCTGCGGATCGTTTTCCAGCATAGTGGCGACTCTTTTTACCTGTTGCGTTGTCGACTGTAACTCAGTCAGCAGTTTGTTAATTTTCGGTAATGTTGATTGCTCTAAAGCGTCGCTAGCCGTTTTTCCGCTATCGACAAAGCTACCGGCTTTTAGGCTGAGGTTTTGTGCTTCTTTGGTTAAGCTCTGTAAATCATGAGTCAACGCATTGATATTTGATAGGGTTTTTCGGCTATCCGTACTGAGTGCGGGAATGCCGGCGATTGCCTTATCAACGCTATTTTGTAGCTCGGAAAGTTTGTCGGTTAGTGTTTTCAGGTTACTTAGAATGCCGCCGATATTCTTTTCATTTTCATCGCTTAACAGTGCGCTAAGCCGCTGCATTAAATGATCGGCTTTATGCAAAAGTTCTTCTCCTGAGTCCATCAGCTTATCAGTTATCGATGGCACTAAAGGAATACGTGATGCAGGATTATCGCCCGGGGGCAATGGCTCAGAAATAGTACCGGAGTCTTCCAGCTGAATCTGGGTCAAGCCGGTTACACCTTTTAAGCGCAAGGTTGCGTAAACGCCTTTATTCAGAACGATGCTCTTGTCGATCTCAATCGGAACAAGAATGGTACTGTAATCTGAGGGATCGAACCGGACATTAAGCACTTTTCCCACCGCGATGCCCCGGTAAAAGACCGTCGATTCGGGATTAAGGCCTGAAACAGATGCTTGAGTTGAAATAACGTAGAGATTGCGCTCCTCATTCATGGTGCCGATCCAGAAAATAATTGCCGTCGATGCAGCCACCAAGGCAATCAAAAACAGGCCGGTAGTCAGTGCATGATTTTCTCTACCCATCGGCATTCTCCTGATATTGAAACACCCGTTCAGCGCGTTTATTGTGAAAAAATTTATCTACAAAAGGATGATCGCAGTTTAGAACATCGGCCAGCGTTCCAAAAGCGACCAGATGAGCATCCGCCAGCACTGCAACCTTAGTACACAGATCTCTTAATATATCTAAATCATGGGTCACCATAACCACCGTAAAATGAAGGTCTTTATGCAGCTCGGATAACAAGCTGACAAAATCTTCGCTGGAAATAGGGTCAAGCCCCGAGGTCGGCTCATCGAGCAATAAGAGTCCCGGATCCAGAACCATAGTGCGGGCCAGCGCCACCCGCTTGATCATGCCGCCCGACAAATCGGCCGGTTTTAACCAAGCGTCACTAGCGGCCAGCCCGACCATTGACAGCTTCATAAATACTATACGCGCAATCAATTCTTCATCGTCAAAACCTATTTCCCGCAATGGAAAGGCAATATTCTCAAAAACATTTAAAACGCTAAATAACGCGCCTTTCTGAAACAGCACGCCGCAATTGCTGCGCAGCCGCTGGCCGTGGCTTGAATCAGCGTCTTTTAAAGACTGCCCCATCACGAACACTTCGCCCCGTGTGGGCTTTTGCAGGCCGATAATTTCACGCAACAAAGTGGTCTTGCCGCAACCGGATGCGCCTACCAGCCCCAAAATCTCGCCGTGTTCCAGGCAAAGATTAATATCTTGATGAACAATCTTGCCTGTATCCTTTAAGGGCTCATAAAATCTCGTCCAGATATGCTCCAGCCGGATTGCGAATAAATTTTCGTCTTGTGCTGCAGGAGTTGTCGTCGATGATTCGTTCATGGCATGCCCACATTCATAAACAGGATAGCAAATACCGCATCAACCATAATCACCACGGTAATAGCAGCCACTACGGAATTAGTGGTCTCATTGCCAAGGCTTTCGGTATTCGGCTTAATCAGAAAACCGAAGTGACAAGCTATCAGCGCAATCATCAACCCGAATACCGCGCTTTTTCCCAAGCCGATAAAAATATTAGTCAGCGGCACCACGTCAGGCAATTTCAGGAAAAATTGCTTGTAATTGATATCTAGTGTAGTTTGCGCCGAAAACATTCCTCCTATCAGCGCCATCACGCTGGTCCATACACTTAGCAACGGCAGAACGATAGTCAATGCCATCACCTTGGGCAGAATCAGGCGCAAGGAATGAGATATGCCCATCGCTGAGAGCGCATCGAGTTCCTCGGTTACCCGCATGATGCCGATTTGCGCTGTCATTGCCGAGCCGGAGCGGCCCGCAACCAGAATGGCCGCCAGCAGAGGCCCCAACTCGCGGATGATGCTCAAACCCAGAATATCGATAATATAAATTTCCGCCCCGAAAATCTTCAATTGCAACGCCGATAAATAGCTAAGCACAATGCCGATCAGAAAACCCACCAGAGCTGTAATGCCCAAAGCCCGGACTCCGGATTCGTAAATCGTAATGGAAATTTCCGACCAGGGAATTTCGTTAGGATGCAAAAAAAGATAGCCTATATCCAAAACCAGTTGGCCTAATAAAGTTACCAACTCCAACAGTTGTTTCCAAAAACTGGCAAGCAGTTGATCGGTGTACTTTATAATCCGGCTTGCACTGGAAATGACAGGCTGGAGCTCAGGGATTTTTTGGGCTTGCCAGCGCTCGAATAAATGCCGATGTTCAGGTTTCATCTGCAACGCAACCGGCAGCTTGTTTCCCCATGCTTTCCAAAGCATTAATGCGCTGGCGCTGTCGAGCACATTAACCGATTCCATGTCCCATTGAATATTTTTATTAGCGGCATACAAGCTGATTTTCCGATTCAGATCAGGCGCAATGATCAGATTACGCAAGTTCCAATTGCCGGACAATTTCACATAACGTTGTCCGGAATCTTCAACGATTTCCAATGTGGGTTGTATATCCTGATTTGTTGAATTATCAGTCATAGGGTAAGTATATTATTTTCAGCTTAAAGAGATGCTGTCAGCATTCCAGCCAATCTATTTCGGCATCCGAAAAGCCGGCTATTTTTCGCAGTTCCCTGTTAAACGGGCCTTTAGGTTTACCGCCAACATAATATTGATCGATTAACTCGCGGTATGTGGCCTCGGCTTCAAAACCGCGCTGCCTACAAACAAACTTAAACCATTTAGAACCTAATTCCACATGCCCTACTTCGTCGGTCAAAATTCGCGTTAATATTGCCACGCTGGCATCATCGCCCAATATCCTGAACTTTTCAATAAGCGCAGGCGTCACATCCAATCCCCGCGCTTCCATACAGCGGGGAACCATCGCCAACCTGCCCGGCAAATCGTCCGCGGTATCTTTAGCATGATCCCATAAGCCGCTGTGCGCAGGTAAATCGCCATAATCAATTTGCATAGCTCGTAAATGCGTCCTAATTAATACAAAATGCTGCGCTTCTTCATCGGCAACACGCAGCCAATCCTGATAAAATTCCTTGGGCATGCCGCGAAAACGGTACAAAATATCCCAAGCCAGATAAATGGCTACGAATTCAACATGGGCAATGGCATGAAAAAAAGCGGCAACACCATCGGCTGTGGTCAGTTTTCGCCGAGGCATCTGACGCGGAGCCAATAACTCCGGTTTTTCGGGAAATGTTACCTGATCTATCTGTAGAACCGGTCGATCCGAGATGAACGTTAATTCGCCAGCAATGTAAGCTTGCCAAGCCTGGTGTGTCAGCGCCAACTTTTCATCGACATTGGCCTGACGAAAAAACGCCTCGGCAAATTCAAACACATTATTCATAATTATAAGGCCATGATTAAAATTTTAGACTTCACGTCCCTGATCTTCTATTGCCTGTTTATTTACTGGCTTTCCGACCAACCTTCCCTACCGGTTCCGGCGTTGTTTCCTGTGCAGGATAAAATTCTACACGCCGGAGCCTATTTTATAATGGAAGTATTCGCGTGGCGCTGTTTTAAGCACCAGTTCAATCGGCCCATTACGCTTGCTTTGACTAGTGCTATTTTTTGCAGTTTATATGGTATGTCCGATGAATGGCATCAGTCTTTTATTGAGGGACGTTTTTCGGATGTTGCCGATTGGCTTGCCGATACCAGCGGCGCGGGTTTCGCAGCATTTTTATTAGCGCACGATGTTAAGTCACGTTATCTGGAAAATTTACGTAATATAAGAAAGTAGCCTTTTTCCGTGTTTGATAGAAACAGTACAGCGTAAGTTAACTGTATCGTTAGACATCTAGAATCCTCTCGACTCATTATAAGCTATTCAGATATTGATTAATGCGGACTAAGGCACTCGGTTTTGCTACCGATAGACTTATTTTTGCCAAGCATGATTAGTTTGAGACTGCCATGAACAGGCGGCCAGGGTGCCATTCATTAAACTTAATCGTCAAATCAATCCGTTATTTTCAGGTTATATTTCCGCACCCTATAACGTAGTGTTTCCCTTGTCGCTCCCAGTGCCCTGGCAGCTGCGGTCAGGTTGTTGTCCGCCCGCTCCAGAGCGGTTTTGATAATAAAACAATCCATATCGTCCAGCGCCATGCTGCCATCCAACGGCAACCAGATGCCCTGCTCGGTCTGCACCGCATCGGAAGAAGGCTGTCCTGGTAATTGCAGCCATTGTCCGGGAAATGTCGGCCCATCGGAAAACAGTACGCAGCGTTCGATGACATTACGCAACTCTCTGACGTTGCCCGGCCAGTAATGGGCTTTCAGCTTGTCCCATACCGCGTCCGGTATATCTTTAACATGCCGCCCGGCCTTAGCGTTATATTCGGCAACGAATAACGGCACCAGCTCGTCCAAATCTTCTACGGCTTCGCGTAGCGGCGGCAAGATCAACTTGAACACGCTTAATCGGTGATATAAATCGGCGCGAAAGCTACCGTCCTGAGCCATTTTTTCCAGATCACGGTTACTTGCGGCAACTATCTGTACATCGACCTGGATTTCCTTTTCCGCTCCCAAGCGCCGGACTTTGTGATCTTCAATCACTTTGAGCAATTTTGCCTGCAAATCCAACGGCATTTCACCGATTTCGTCCATGAACAGCGTACCGCCATCGGCCTGTTCAAGCAGGCCGCGATGCCGTCCTGCGGCACCGGTAAATGCGCCGGGTTCATGTCCGAATAACTCAGATTCCAGCAATTCCCGAGGTAGCGCCGCGCAATTCACTTCAATCATCGGTTGTTGGGCACGGGTCCCTCCGTAATGCAATATACGCGCCGCCAAGCCTTTGCCGGTGCCGCTCTCGCCGCCGATAATCAGCGCGCTAAACGGCACTTGGGTCAGCTTCGCCAATAGCTGCCTTACACCCTGAGCCTGTCGGCTATGTCCGACATAAGCATCCGGCGAATAACGCCGATGCCGGTTGGCTTGATCGATAACACGTCGCTGGATTGATGCACTGCGTGCGGCGCTGGCGACAATCAAGTCAAGGCGATCCAGATCGCAGGGCTTTTCCAAAAAATCATAAGCACCCAGCCGTAGTGCCCTGACCGAATCCGGCACATTGCCGTAGCCGGTTAAAAAAAGCCACTCGGCAACCGCTCCAGGCGTTGCTCTCGGCAACCGCTCCTTGCGTTGCTCTACCTCCCTCATCCCTGAGGTCGTACCTCCTCCATCCCTGGAGTCGCCGGCATGACCAATCTCCTTTTTAATCTTTTCCATAAAATCCAGCGCATTACCATCCGGCAAGTTCATATCGGAAAGAATCAACAACGGCTCTATTTTTTTGTTCTGCAATAATTCCCTGGCCTCTCTCAGATTGGTCGCCAGTACAACCTCCCAACCAGACTGTCGATAATGACGAGACAATTCGGAACCTAACAATTTTTCATCTTCAATGATGAGTAAGGTTTCTATCATGATTTATCTCTGAATAATACATTCTTTAGGCAACAATATGGATACGCATGCACCATGAGTCGGTTGATTGGTGAGGTTGATCGTGCCTCCCACGTCTTTTACAAAGCGTTGCACCATAGCCAATCCCAGTCCAGTGCCGCGTTGACGGCTGGTGCGAAATGGACGGATACCGTGCTCCAGCATGTCTTGAGAAAAACCGATGCCGTCATCCTGCACGTCAATACGCAAGCCCTGTCTGTCTGTGCTAGCCTTTATACAGATGGTTCCGGAATTACCTTCAAGTGCGTCAGCTGCATTCAATATCAAATTCAATAAGGCTTGCCGTATACCGCTTTCAGGCAAATGTACGGGCAATGGGTACGGAACCTCTACTTGCAAACTGATAGTTTCGGGTATCTGGTAACGTGTTAACGCCACTAAGTCCTTAATTAATACTCTCATATCAAAAGCAGTAGCTAATTCCGGCGAATGACGGCTTTGCCCGAGCATATCGTTAAGCAATCTCGCCATCCGTTTCAACTCAGCATTGATCAGATCCAATCTTTCCAGCTGGTCAGCATCCTCAATTTCACGGCGTAAATTATTAAATGCCATTTGAATTCCCGCCAGCGGATTACGTATCTCATGCGCTAATTCCGCAGCAACTTCACCTATAGCCGCCAACCGATCGGCTCTTGCCAAGCTATATTGCTGTTCTAGTAAAGCTTGCGTGGCCAATCTGACTTCATGTTGCAATGATTGGGCATGTAAACGATTTGCTTCTTCCAATTCTGCAAGGTGTTTAACCATCTCATTGTAGCTGTTAAACACCGGCAACAACAGAGGATCAAGATGATCTGTGGTGATCGGGGTAAAATTCTCTTCAGTCAAATGTTGCAACAGTTCTCTTAGATCATTAAGCGGATGCAAAATTCTGAAACGTAAAAATAGTACTGCCACAAACAATATAGCCATGAATATAGCCAAGGCCATATACAGTTCAGTTTGGGTATCCCGACTAATATCTTCCAGTAACTCTTCACGCTGCAAGGCTTCGTTATCCAGCGTTTCGCTCATCAATTTAAGAGCTGCTAAAAGACGGTTGTGTTTTTCTTCATTTTTTACTGCCGACAAATCTCCCAGCATGCTTTTGACCGTTTCCAGGCTTGATCTGGTCGCCGTTGACAAATAACGATTATCCGTCATCAGCGCATCCATATCACCCAGGGTTTTGGTCAGAGCTTCAGGATGTGCGTCCGTTACCGATTCGGTCAGATACTCAATCAACGATTGCTGTAGCCCTACCGATACATTTTGGATGCGATGAGAATAATTAACATAAGAAAAAACTGTTTTAAAGTGATGTACATTTCGCCAGATCATGCCGCCAAGTATGGCAAGAGCCAGTAACAGCAAACTCAGGAAAGCCAAGCCACGCAGTTGGGCAGGACGGTAAAAAATCGGTTTCATTTAAAATTTGTGTTGGTAGTAGCAGCTTTAATTATGGGCGGCTAATATTAACATACTGTCCTTTATTGATAACAAAGCGCTTCGATAGGTTTAAAATCGGCGGCTTTACGCGCGGATAAAATCCGAAGAATACGCCGACTGCATTAAACGATGAGATTATATACTTCGCGTCCTGAGCGATTGTCTTGGACATCCATGCCAGTTTATGGTGCGGGCTGAGGTTTCTTATCTAATCAAGAGATTTATTATCTATTATGAATAGAAAATAGGCGGCTATTTCCGTTGATAGCTTGCTTTGAATTTTCTCCACACTTCTTGAGCATACACACATTACTCGCTATTTGCCTTGACTCGAATAACATCCTCTGCCCTTCGCAACCCATCAATTCTGCCATATTCAGAATTGCTTACCGTCCTAATCAGTCAGCTTAGGCTTTCATACATCAGAGACTGCCCGAGTCACGATGACTGGCACTTAACCAGTTCAGTTATACCGGACTTTTTAGACATCTTGCGGACAAGTGCTGTCATGGGGTTCAGAGCATAGCCATTAATATAATGACGGAGAAGTTAATGGCTACAACATTCTGAAATTCGTGATGAATGTCACATAATCTGGGATTTGGTCTTAAGCTTACAAAAGGCTCAGCTTTGGCTGACATACGGCGGCCATTTTTTAAGCCACAATGGGGTCGTCGCTTATCCCGCTCAATTATGCTGGACTTTCCTGTCAGATATACTGCGGATGAGTACACGGGGTGACAATGATTAACTGATGTTACGCAGCCATCCCTAAATTCGGTTATTCTGTGGGAATGAAAAAAGTAGAATTAGAGTTATATACAGATTATTTGATAAGCACGTTTGGAGCGGCGACAGCCACAGGGTTATCGTCGATGGTGGATGGTGATGTGAGCCATGACCGAGTGACGCGTTTTTTATCAGAG
>NZ_SCTW01000107.1 GCF_004322395.1 Methylobacter sp. | reverse complement strand
AGTAATACCACGCGCTCGCTCTTCGGGCGCATTATCGATTTGATCAAAGGCTTTAACTTCACCGCCTTGGAGCTCAGCCATTACTTTTGTTAAAGCAGCGGTTAAAGTCGTTTTACCGTGGTCGACGTGACCGATGGTGCCGACGTTTACGTGTGGCTTACTACGTGAGAATTTTTCTTTGGCCATTAAAATACACCCCCTAATAATCAACACATGGAGCTCATAACCGGATTTGAACCGGTGACCTCTTCCTTACCAAGGAAGTGCTCTACCTACTGAGCTATATGAGCTTAAATTTAGATATGGAGCGGGTGATGGGAATCGAACCCACGTGATCAGCTTGGAAGGCTGGAGTTCTACCATTGAACTACACCCGCGGATATTTTTAAGTTGATGGTGGAGGGGGGAGGATTCGAACCTCCGAAGGCAGAGCCGGCAGATTTACAGTCTGATCCCTTTGGCCGCTCGGGAACCCCTCCGTTATCGAATAATCTGTTTATTATCTTTCATTAAGTTTGCGCTGTCAATCAATCATTTCACAGAATTAAATTTATTCATCATTACCGACATATCACCTACAACCATCTGATCCATACAACTTCCAGCAAGATCAAAAACTGACAACATTGATTTCCACTCATGTTTAGACGGATCTGATAACACATAATCCGCAATATCTTTTCCAACTGGCGGCCGACCAATTCCTATTCTTAAACGATAAAACTCTTTTGAACCCAGATGTGCAATAATGTCTTTTAAGCCATTATGTCCTGCATGCCCACCGTCTTTTTTCAGCTTTACCACGCCAACATCGAAATCAAGCTCATCGTGAACAACAAGAATCTCTTCCGGCACCAACTTATAATATCGCGCGACCTTACCTACAGCCTGACCACTTCGATTCATAAAAGTACATGGCTTTAACAGCTTCACTTTTTCGCCAGCAACCCCAATTTCCGCCAATAATCCATCAAACCGAGACTCATCAACCCAGCCACTACCCGATTCGGATATCAATTTGTCTAAAAACAAAAACCCGGCATTATGCCGGGTTGTTTCGTATTGCCGACCAGGATTACCTAAGCCAACTATAAGTTTAATCATTTGTATTTATGAGCTGCTATGGAGCCGCTTCATCTTTGCTCGCCTTTGAAGCCATCATGGACGCAACAGGATGATCATGCTCAGGCCCTTGCGCAAGCGCTACAATTTCAACACCAGCCGGCAATACAATATCCGAAAGATGAACCGACTCACCAATATCCAAACCGCTCAAGTCTACTTCAATATAGTCAGGCAGAGCAGTCGGCAAACAAGAAACCTCAACATCAATCATAGCATGAGTTACAATGCCGCCTTTCTTTCCACCGATTGACGTCTGCTCATTGATAAAATGCAATGGCACATGAACCTTTACAGCCTCCGACATATTTACCCGAAGAAAATCCATATGCAGGATTTGAAACCTAGAAGGATGACGCTGAACACCTTTCAGAATCGCTTTCTCTGCTTTTCCATCGACATTAATATCTAAAACGTGCGAATAAACCGCCTCATGAGCAAGATGTTTAATCACTTCATTATGACTCAGCACAAGCATTTGAGGCTCGCTATGCCCACCGTATATCACTGCAGGCACATTACCTTTACGACGCACTCTTCTGGCTGCGCTTTTACCTGATTGCCCACGACTTTCGGCAACAAACTCAAATACGTTAGACATTTTCCTCTCAACCCCGTGCCATCAAGCACAACAAATTAAATTTTATCGATCTACAACCATCAATCCACATAGAGCGAACTAACTGACTCACCGACAGCTATACGCCTTATAGTTTCAGCCAGCATTTCCGCAACACTTAGCTGCCTTATTCTGCCTAATTCAGCAGCTTCACGGCTCAGCGGAATAGTATCAGTAACCACTAATTCATCAAGCTCCGAGTTATTTATATTCTTTAAAGCGGAACCTGATAATACCGCATGAGTACAATATGCAACTACTTTGATCGCCCCATGCTTCTTTAATGCTTCAGCAGCATGACACAACGTTCCCGCCGTATCGACTAAATCATCGATCAATACACAACTACGGCCATCCACATCACCAATTATATGCATAATTTCTGCAACATTAGCTTTCGGCCTACGCTTATCTATAATCGCAAGATCAGCATCGTCCAAGCGCTTTGCAAGCGCTCTAGCTCTGACAACACCACCAACATCCGGCGAAACAACAATCAGATCCTTATATTTTTGCCGCCACACATCACCAAGAAGAATGGGCGATGAATAGACATTATCTACAGGAATATCAAAAAAACCCTGTATTTGGTCAGCATGTAAGTCAACCGTTAAAATCCGATCCGTACCCGCCTGTTCAATCATTTTTGCAACAAGCTTCGCGCTAATTGGCACACGTGCAGATCGAGATCTCCTGTCTTGCCGCGCATAACCATAATATGGCATTACCGCAGTTATTCGTGATGCTGAAGCTCGATGAAGAGCATCTATCATCACCAGCAATTCCATTAAATTCTCATTTGTTGGCGAGCAAGTCGGCTGAATAACAAAAACATCCTTGCCACGAACATTTTCCTCAATCTCTACTGCGACTTCCCCATCACTGAATCTTCCGACAGTTGCCATCCCGAGGCGCATATTGAGCTTCTTTAC
>NZ_SCTW01000106.1 GCF_004322395.1 Methylobacter sp. | reverse complement strand
AAAAATCGGGAAAAACGGTTAAAAATGCTATTTATTAGATCCTGCAAAGCGGCGATTTTCGAAAAAAATCAGCTTGTCTGGCAAATAGGGAAAAAATGCGATTTGTTCAGTGCTTCCCTAAAGCGCCTACTGTTGGTGCTCTACCTCCTGCATGACCCACAGGGATGTGGGAAATGCAGAGAAATGATTGGATCATTTCCTGTCCATGCAGTCGTTCGTGGTGACAAGCTTTATATTTTAATGGGAAGTTACATTTTTAAACCTCAGGCAAAAAGTTACGTTAAAATGGCCTCTGTCTAAATAGCAACTAGAGGTCATTTTTTATGTGCAAAAAAATATTTCCAATTCTGGTTACCTATCTATTAAGCGCCTGCGTCACTAGTCCTACAGGCAGAAGCCAACTTGTCTTCATGCCTGATGCGCAAATCAATCAAATGGGCTTACAGGCTTTCGATAATTTAAAAAAAGAAAAACCTATCAGCACTAACAGTAAATACAATCAGCTGGCAAGCTGCATTGCCGGGGCGATTACCCGGGAAACCGGCGGCAGTTGGGAAGTTGTGGTTTTTGAAGACGCCACGCCTAACGCTTTTGCGTTGCCTGGCAATAAAATCGGCGTGCATACCGGAATGCTCGCACTGGCCGACAATCAGGACCAATTAGCCGCAGTCATCGGCCATGAAGTCGGTCACGTCCTGGCCAAACATAGTAATGAGCGCGCATCGCAAGAGCTGGCGGTTAGCTCGGGCATGAGTATCATTCAAGCGGTCAGCGCACCGCAAACTGCCCTTGGGCAAACAGCGCTAGGCCTGTTGGGCGTCGGAGCACAATACGGCATACTGATGCCTTACAGCCGCACCCATGAAAGCGAAGCCGACACGATCGGCGTCGATTTAATGGCGAAAGCCGGCTTTGACCCAAGACAAAGTATCGGCTTGTGGCAAAAAATGGAACAGGCATCGCAAGGCCAACAGCCTATAGAATTCATGTCCACTCACCCTTCGCCTGCAACGCGCATACAGGACCTGGAAAGGCATATGCCGCAAGCCATGCAACTATTTCAGCAAGCTCAGTCTATGGGTAAACAACCGCATTGTAACTAATTGATGACCCCTAATTTAAAGCATTTACACCCCTACCCGTTTGAGAAACTGGCGACACTTAAACAAGGCATTACCCCACCCATAGATAAATCGCATATCGCCCTGTCTATGGGCGAACCAACTCATGCCACGCCGCATTTAATTCAGGAAACGCTGTTAACCCATTTGCATGGTTTAGCTAACTATCCGACTACTAAAGGCATACCGGAACTCAGGCGGTCGATAGCCGACTGGATCAGCCGTCGTTTCCAGATTCCGGCTGATGTGGTTAATGCTGAAACTCAGGTTCTACCGGTTAACGGCACGCGCGAAGCATTGTTTTCGTTTGCCCAGTGCCTTATTAATCCGACTGGCGCCAAACCCGTCGTGATCATGCCGAACCCGTTTTATCAGATTTACGAAGGTGCCGCGTTGCTGGCAGGAGCCGAGCCTTATTATCTGAACACACTGGAAGACTTCGGCTATTTGCCGGATTTTGATGCAGTGCCGGATGAAATATGGCAACGCTGCCAGTTGATTTACATTTGCTCGCCCGGCAACCCGACCGGTTCCGTCATCAATCAGGCCAGCCATGAGAAGCTTCTAAATCTGGCAGAAAAGCACGATTTTGTGATTGCCTCCGACGAGTGCTACACCGAAATCTACGACGACGAAACCAACCCGCCGCCGGGTTTATTGCAAACGGCTTATAACATGGGCAACACCGCGTTTAAGCGCTGCGTTATTTTCCACAGCTTGTCCAAGCGCTCCAATGCGCCGGGTTTACGGTCCGGTTTTGTCGCGGGCGACGCAGAACTATTGAAGCACTATTTTCAATACCGGACTTATCACGGCTGCGCGATGCCTTTGCCTACCCAACATGCGAGCATCCAGGCTTGGCAGGATGAACAACATGTTGCCGAAAACCGCCGTTTATACCGTGAAAAATTCGCGGCGTTTATCGATATTCTTGACGATGTTTGCACTGTTATCAAGCCTCCGGCCAGTTTCTATATCTGGTTGAAAATCCCCCAGACTTCGGCTTCCCCCTTTGAAAAAGAGGGACTGAGGGGGATTTCTGATACCGAATTCGCACAGCAGCTATTCGCTCAACAAAACATCACCGTGCTGCCCGGCAGTTTTTTATCCCGTGATTTTGATGGGATCAATCCCGGTCTTAACCACGTTAGAATCGCGCTGGTTGCGCCATTAGATGAATGTATAGACGCCGCGCAACGCATAAAAAATTTCCTTAACTCTTTATAAGAAAAACCATGTCACAATTAGAAAACATTATTAACGAAGCCTTTGAAAACCGTGCCAATATCTCACCTGCCAACGTTTCTGCGGAAGTGCGTTCAGCCGTTGAAGAAGCGATTAACTTATTGGACAGTGGCAAAGCCCGTGTTGCTGAAAAAAACAGCGGCGAGTGGGTCGTTAACCAATGGTTAAAAAAAGCCGTATTGCTGTCGTTCAGAATCAACGAAAACCGGGTCATGGAAGGCGGCAACACCCGTTATTACGATAAGGTTGAGGCAAAATTCAGCACTTATTCACCTGAAGATTTTGCCCAATCCGGCGTGCGCGTCGTGCCTAACGCCGTTGTCCGTCACGGTGCTTATGTTGCACCCGGCGCTATCTTGATGCCGTCATTCGTTAACATCGGCGGTTATGTCGACAGCGGTACGATGGTTGATACTTGGGCCAGCGTCGGCTCTTGCGCGCAAATCGGCAAGAATGTGCATCTTTCCGGCGGCGTTGGTATCGGCGGCGTTTTGGAACCGCTGCAAGCCGGTCCAACGATCATTGAAGACAATTGCTTTATCGGCGCACGTTCGGAAATCGTCGAAGGTGTTGTCGTTGAAGAAGGTTCGGTCATTTCAATGGGCGTTTACATCGGTCAAAGTACCAAAATCTACAATCGTATGACCAGCGAAATCACCTACGGCCGCATCCCGGCTGGTTCGGTTGTCGTTGCCGGCAACCTGCCTTCATCGGACGGCAAGTACAGCCTATACTGTGCGGTTATCATCAAACAGGTTGATGAAAAGACCCGCAGTAAAACTGGCATTAATGAGTTGTTGAGAGATTAAATGTGTTGGGTGCATAATTGTTCTGGTTATGCACCTTTCGCCTATTCATCTCGCGGATGCTCCAGGTATTCCTTCCGCCATCCCAACCGACACAACCCATACTAACAAATCATGATTAACAACGATGTATTACGCCGGGTACGTTATGCTTTAGAGCTAAAAGACCCGACCATGATCGAGATCTTTGCATTAAGCAGCGTAGAGATAAGTCGAGATGAGCTACTTAAGTTACTCAAAAAAGATAATGAAGCCGATTACGTTCCGCTTAATAATAAGTTGCTGGAACAATTTCTAGACGGTCTGATTATCTATAGAAGAGGCAGACAGGAGAATCCGCCCGCGCAAGTAAAAAAACCGGAACCGTTAACTAATAATATCATTCTCAAAAAATTAAGAATCGCTCTGGAATTTAAAGAAGAAGACATGCTGAGCACTTTAAAACTGGCTGACTTTGAACTATCCAAAGGCGAACTCAGCTCTTTTTTCAGGCAAAAAAGCCATAAACATCACCGTGAATGCGGCGATCAAGTTTTAAGAAATTTCTTACAAGGTCTTACCATTCGTTTTAGAGAACAGGACAGATAGCAGTTCTCTCTATTCCTTTAATAACTCAACTACGGTCCATACTATGAGCGAAAACATATCAAACAATGCCATTATTTACGCCACGCTTGCTTTAAACAGTGAGGTCGCCCTGCAACATGAATATTTGGATTCGCCCGACGTTCCCGATGATGAGCGCGAGAATGAAGAAGAAATCCTGGCTGATCTGGAACAAGCCTTTATGGAATTTGTCGATCTTTACAAGAACCGCTGCAAAACCGACAAACAATTACCCAGCATTGACGAATTACTGAACAGTCAATTGTAAAAAACCATGTACACGCTTTACGGAATAAAAAACTGCGATACCGTCAAAAAAGCGCGCATTTGGCTGGATCAAAATGGTATAGCTTATCGATTCCACGATTTTAGAATTGACGGCTTAACGCCCGAGCTGCTACATCATTTTGCCGAGCATTTAGACTGGAACAAACTGCTTAACCGCAGCAGTACCAGTTGGCGGCAGCTCAGTGCCGAGCAGCAAAGCGACCTGACGTTAGAAAAAGCCATGCAACTGATGCTGACCACCCCTACCCTGATTAAACGCCCGGTTTTAGATACCGGCGGCAGACTAATCATGGGCTATAAAGTAGAGAGCTACCAATCCGAATTGCTATGACCGATACACTGGAACTTCTTAAAGACCTTATCAGCCGCGAGTCGGTCACCCCAAAAGACGCAGGCTGCCAAGATGTGCTGGCCGCACGCTTGGCCAAACAGGGATTCAAGGAAGAACGCCTGGACTTTGAAGACACCCAAAACATCTGGCTTAGACGCGGCGATGCTAAGCCGCTGTTTACTTTCCTGGGTCACACCGACGTGGTACCTACTGGCCCTTTGGATGCCTGGATTTCACCACCATTTGAACCGACAATTCGTGACGGCAAGCTTTACGGCCGCGGCACTGCCGACATGAAAGGCGGCATCGCCTGCTTTATCACCGCCGTCGAGCGTTTTATTGCCAAGCACCCTAATCACAAAGGCTCTATCGCAGTCATGATGACCAGCGACGAAGAAGGCATTGCTACTAACGGCGTAGTCAAAGTCGTCGAGGTATTGGAACAGCGTAACGAGAAAATAGACTGGTGTCTGGTAGGCGAGCCGTCCAGCGATAAAAAAATCGGCGATGTGATTCGAGTCGGCCGGCGCGGTTCTTTATGCGCAAAACTAACCATCGCGGGCATACAAGGTCACGTCGCTTACCCTGAACTTGCCGATAACCCGATACACAGTTTCTCCCCGGCTTTAAAAGACCTGACCGAAGAAGTATGGGATCACGGTAACGAATTTTTCCCACCGACCAGCTTGCAAGTTTCTAATATCAATGCTGGAACCGGCGCGGAAAACATAATTCCCGGCTGCGTAAATGTGCAGTTCAACCTGCGTTTTTGCACCGAACTGGATGAGGAAACCATCAAACAACGCACCCGCGCGATCTTGGACAAATACGATTTTAAATATGAACTCGAATGGCGTTTGTCCGGCAATCCATTCCTGACTGAACCGGGTGCATTAATCGATGCCGCCCATGCCGCGATCAAAACTATTACCGGCTTTGAAACTGTTGACGATACCGGTGGCGGCACCTCGGACGGACGCTTTATCGCTCCGACCGGAGCACAGGTTATCGAACTTGGTCCATTGAATGAAAGCATCCATAAAATCAACGAACATATCGGCGTAGAAGACTTGGAGGTTTTGTCCAATATTTATGAACAGATACTGGTTAATTTGCTGACGTAGAGTGGAGGATTGAGCATTGCTGGGAGTAATTTATTGAGCACAGCGCACTACAGTGGCTGTTGATATATAGGCATACGCACTATACGCGGTTCTGAGCTGGCTTCCCGACTTGTCGAATAAGCTTAATGGCCGATTTAACCGACTATAAAGTAACTTTAGTTGCCTCCGCACTCCATACTTATCCGTTGGTCAGATGCCAACGTTTTCTCAATAAACTGAACAAGCCATTGATGACTGTTATTTTCAATATCGGCATAACGGAGTCCAATTTTGCATTGATCGCTTGATATGCGCCGCGAAAAAACCACATGGCATCGGGCTTCTATTTTGGATGACAATCCATCCTGATCAGACAGATTTAGGTCAACAAGCACAGATACCGGTCTGCCTTCGCGAATAAAACTTCCTCCCGGCGTAATCATATTGCGTTGTTTAGTATTACACTCGATACCTAGCCCGCCACTGGATATGTCTACCGCTGCCACTTTAATGCGCACACCATCTTCGGTAGTGACAATAGCAAAGACTTGCACTGGAATCCTTTTATAAAATCTTCTTTCCATGCCGCCCACGTTCACTATCAAAATTATTTAAAATTCTAGTCTAAAAAAATAATCATTCCAATGCAACCCAATGCTGCTACAAGGCTTCGTAAACCAAATTATGCCAAACCTGATTTCATAGTATTCTCAATAATATATAGAAATATTTATTGATAGCATTGGCATTTTTAAATGATCGGCTCATTTCGTGCCAGCTTGGGCAAGTTACCGTCTAAACCCATGGCGCTGCGCATCACTTTATTTTTGGCGGGCAAAATTCGCTCAGCCAAACCCAACCCCAAGTTGCGTAAAAACTTGACCGGCAACACCTGATTGCTGAACACTCGGTAAAAAACATCCATGACTGTCATCATTTTCAGATTTTCATTGCGGCGCATTTTCTCATAACGCCTTAAAACTCTCACATCGCCCAGATCAAGGCCTTGATTTTCAGCCTCAATCAGCACCTCGGCCAATGCAGCTGCATCCAATAAGCCGATATTAACGCCCTGCCCCGCCAACGGATTAATCATGTGCGCAGCATCTCCGACCAGAACCACGCCGGGTTTAACATAGCTTTGCGCATGCTGGCGCTTCAACGGAAAACTTGCCGTACCTAAAACCGCGTTAACCTTCCCCAAACAATCGGGAAAAGTTGTTGTTAATTCTCGCAATAAATCTTCATTTGATAATGCTTTCAACCGAGATACCTCATCCGGCGAGTTATACCAAACTATTGAACCGTAATGCCCGGTTAACGGCAAAAACGCCTGAGGCCCGCTTGGCACAAAGCGCTGCCAAGTTATATCCTGCTGCCCGTAATCGGTTTCAATATAAATCACCAACGCATGCTGCTGATAATCCCAACTGGTTACGCCCAAGCCTACGGTTTGCCTGACTCTGGACTGGCCGCCATCTGCCGCAACCAACACTTTGGCCGACAAAACCCGGCCGTCGCCAAGCTCCACTTCGGGCTGTTTTCCAACCGCATAGTTGATTTTATTGATTGTGGATGGACACATCAGCTCGACATTGGCAAAATCCTGTAAACGGTCCAATAACGCCAATTGAGTCACTCGGTTTTCAACGATATAGCCCAATTCGGGATAATTAATGTCATCGCTGCAAAACTCAGTGTCGCCCGCTGTTTCCCAAACCCGCATCCTGCGAAACGGGCATAGCCTGCGATTGACAACACCAGCCCAGGCGCCCACGGTTTCAAGTATATTTTTTGACGCAATACTGAGCGCAGACACCCTTAAATCATGCGGCTGATCGGAAGAAAAAGCTTCCGGTGGCGCACTTTCAATCACCGCCACTTTCAATGCACCCCCACCGATACTACAGGCAACAGCCGCTCCAACCATGCCGCCCCCCACAATTACAACATCAAAATTTTCTTTCATAATTAACCAGTCATACTAACGCGAGTCCATTTAATTATTGTAATGACTCTTAAAAAATCAAGCACGTTTACAAAAGTCGGCCAAACATTTAATGGAAATAAAACGGAAAGATACCACATCTATTTAAACAGTAAGCAAAATACCTCTATTACCGACATAGCAAAAAGCGACAGTTGAACAACATACACGACAAAAGACTGCGTGACAGAATCGCCTGTCATCCGTATAATTAACTGGTTTTGCCATACCGTGGCCTCCGATGCAAGCGTCGGAACCGGTACGCAACGAGGGTTCCTAAGTTAGAGTATAGCAACCCTTTTGTAATATTTTTTAGAGGTGACAATGAGTCAAAGCACGCTACCGACCAGACAGGGTTTATATGATCCACGCAACGAACACGACGCTTGCGGCGTGGGGTTTATCGTTCATATAAAGGGTCAAAAAAGCCATGAAATCGTACGTCAGGGTCTGGAATTACTTAAAAACTTGACCCACCGTGGCGCGGTCGGTGCTGACATCCATGCAGGCGATGGCGCAGGCATTTTGCTTCAAATGCCCGATACTTTTTTGCGTGCGGAATGCGACAAATTAAGCATTTCTCTTCCTGCTGCCGGAGATTATGCGGCTGGCATGGTATTTTTCCCTCGCGATGCGGCCAATCGGGCTACTTGCGAAAAACTGTTAACCGACATCATTGCGCGAGAAAAAGCCGTCTTGCTAGGTTGGCGCGATGTACCTGTCGACAATCAGTCTTTAGGCGAGACAGTTAAGCTGGTCGAACCTTTCATACGGCAGATTTTTATTGCACGCGGTGCAGATTGCCCCGATCAAGACGCTTTCGAACGCAAGCTGTTTGTGATTCGCAAACAAGTTGAAAACGCTGTCCGCGATTTGAAACTGGATCATGGCCACGCTTTTTACATTCCATCTTTATCGTCACGCACCATAGTCTATAAAGGCATGCTACTGGCGGATCAGGTCGGATCGTTTTATGCCGACTTGAACGATGAACGCATGGTCAGCGCGCTAGCGTTAGTTCATCAGCGTTTTTCCACCAACACTTTCCCAACTTGGGATCTGGCGCATCCTTTCCGCCTGATCGCTCATAATGGCGAGATCAACACCTTGCGCGGCAATGTTAACGGCATGGCGGCACGCCGCCATTCCATCGCGTCCAAAGTATTGGGCGACGACATGCATAAATTGTGGCCGTTGATTGACGAAGCGCAATCGGATTCCGCGTGTTTCGACAATGCACTTGAATTATTGGTAGCGGGCGGCTATTCATTGGCCCACGCAATGATGTTGCTGATTCCCGAAGCATGGGCCGGCAACGTGTTAATGGATGAAAAACTACGCGCGTTTTATGAATATAACGCCGCCCTGATGGAACCTTGGGATGGCCCTGCGGCCATAGCTTTCACCGATGGCCGTCAAATCGGCGCAACCCTGGATCGCAACGGCTTGCGTCCTGCGCGTTATCTGGTCACCGATGACGATTTCGTGATCATGGCATCGGAAATGGGCGTATTGGAAGTTCCCCAACACAAGATCATCAAAAAATGGCGTTTGCAGCCGGGCAAAATGCTGCTGATCGACACAGAACAAGGCCGCATTATTGATGACGCTGAATTAAAAACTAACTTGTCGGCATGCCATCCTTATTCCGAATGGCTAGCCAAAACGCAAATATTGCTTTCCGAACTGCCACCCGAAATTTCGGCAATGGCGCCGGATGCACATACTCTTTTGGATAGACAACAAGCATTCGGTTATACCCGCGAAGATATTGAATTCATCCTGAAACCGATTGCACAAACCGGACAGGAACCGATCAGTTCAATGGGCATCGATGCGGCGTTGGCGGTGTTATCGCAACGTTCGCGTATGCTGTACGATTATTTCAAGCAAGGCTTTGCCCAAGTAACCAACCCGGCTATCGACCCGATCCGCGAAGAATTGGTCATGTCTTTGGTTTCACTGATCGGTCCGCGCCCCAATTTATTGGGCCTGGACGAAGGCGGCACCCACATGCGCCTGGAAGTGGAACAGCCTATTTTGACCAATCAGGATTTGGAAAAAATCCGTCGCATCGAAACGCGTACCGGCGGCGTATTTAAGACTAAAACCCTGACGCTGTGCTATCCGTCCGATTTGGGAGCTAGCGGCATGGAAGCGGCGCTTGATAAACTTTGCCTAGCAGCAAAACAGGCGGTTGAAGAAGGCAACAATATTCTTGCCTTGTCCGACCGTGACCTTGATATTGCGCATATCGCTATTCCTGCGCTGTTGGCAACTTCTGCGGTGCATCACTACCTGACTCGCGAAGGCCTGCGTACTAAGGTAGGCTTGGTTGTTGAAACCGGCGAAGCTCGCGAAGTTCACCATTTTGCTCTGTTGGCAGCTTATGGTGCGGAAGCGGTTAACCCTTATTTGGCGTTCGATACTCTCTCAGGACTATGCGAAGATATCGCAGACCTTAGTGAGTATGAAGCGCATAAACGCTATATCAAAGCAATCTCCAAAGGCCTGCTTAAAGTCATGTCCAAAATGGGCATTTCGACTTATCAGTCTTATTGCGGCGCGCAAATCTTTAATGCTATCGGTTTGTCGGAACCCTTTCTGGACCGTTATTTTACCGGCACAACCAGCACTGTCGAAGGTGCGGGTTTAGCGGAAATCAGCGAAGAAACCACTCGCCGTCACCGGATTGCTTTTGGCACTGCGCCATTATATCGCGATGCGCTGGATATCGGCGGAGAATACGCATACCGTCTACGCGGCGAAGCACATACCTGGACGCCTGCAACTATCAGCACTTTACAACACGCTACACGCAGCAACAGCTATGAGAAATACTCCGAGTTTTGTCGATTGATCGACGAGCAAAACGAGGCATTGCTGACCTTGCGCGGATTGATGTCATTTAAGGAAGATGCGGCGCCTATACCGTTAGACGAAGTGGAATCAGCAGCGGAGATTGTTAAACGTTTTGCAACCGGAGCGATGTCGTTCGGCTCGATTTCTTACGAAGCACATACCACCCTGGCTATTGCGATGAACCGCATCGGCGGCAAATCCAACACCGGTGAAGGCGGAGAACTTCCTGAACGCTTCAAGCCGTTGCCGAATGGCGATTCGATGCGCTCAGCAATTAAACAAGTTGCATCCGGCCGTTTTGGAGTGACTACCGAATATTTGATCAATGCCGACGACATTCAAATCAAAATCAGCCAAGGCGCAAAACCCGGCGAAGGCGGGCAGCTGCCCGGACATAAAGTCGATGCGGTTATTGCCAGAGTACGTCATTCGACGCGCGGCGTAGGCTTGATTTCACCGCCGCCGCACCATGACATTTATTCGATTGAAGATTTGGCGCAGCTGATCCACGACTTGAAAAACGTCAATCCCGAAGCACGAATCAGCGTCAAACTGGTATCGGAAGTCGGCGTGGGCACAGTTGCGGCGGGTGTTTCAAAAGCCCATGCCGATCATGTGACCATTTCCGGCTATGACGGCGGCACCGGCGCAAGCCCGATGACTTCGATCAAACACGCCGGTTTACCGTGGGAAATCGGCCTTGCCGAAACTCATCAAACATTGGTGCTCAACAAGCTACGCGGACGCATAGCAGTCCAAGTCGATGGCGGTTTGCGCACAGGCCGGGACGTTGTCATCGGCGCATTATTAGGCGCGGATGAGTTCGGTTTTGCCACTGCGCCATTGATCGTGTCAGGTTGTTTAATGATGCGCAAATGTCATTTGAATACCTGTCCGGTCGGTGTTGCGACGCAAGACCCTGAACTGCGTAAACGTTTTACCGGACAACCCGAGCATGTGGTCAATTATTTCTTCATGGTTGCGGAAGATGTACGTCAGTGGATGGCGAAACTGGGTTTCCGCACCGTTAATGAAATGATCGGACGCTCGGACAAGCTGGACATGCAGCGCTCGCTCAACCATTGGAAAACACAGGGACTGGATTTCAGCCGGGTTTTCTATAAACCCGAAATTGACGGCGCTACTGCTGTTTATAACACCGAACGCCAGGATCACGGTTTGGATCAGGCACTGGATCACACCTTGATTGCGGCAGCTCAACCTGCGCTGCTAAACGGTCAGCCGGTGGTCATCGATACGTCGATCCGTAACATTAACCGCACTTTCGGCGCGATGTTGTCCGGCGAAGTAGCTAAACGTTACGGACACAAAGGCTTGCCTGACGACACTATTGCGATTCGTGTCAAAGGCACCGCCGGTCAAAGTTTCGGCGCGTTTTTGGCGCAAGGCATCAGCATCGAGCTTGAAGGCGAAGGCAACGATTATGTCGGCAAAGGCATGAGCGGCGGACGTATCGCCATTTACCAGCCTAAAGACTGCCCGATTACGCCTGCCGAGAACATTATCGTCGGCAACACTGTGTTATACGGCGCGATCAGCGGCGAATGTTATTTCAGCGGTGTCGCGGGTGAGCGTTTTGCGGTGCGCAATTCAGGCGCGCTTGCCGTTATCGAAGGCGTGGGCGACCATGGCTGCGAATACATGACCGGCGGCGTCGTGGTCGTACTCGGGCAAACCGGCCGCAATTTTGCGGCGGGCATGTCGGGCGGTGTGGCTTATGTGCTGGATGAAGACCGCAGTTTTGAAAAACGTTGCAACATGGCAATGGTCGAACTCGAGCCCATTCCGGAAGAAGACGACACGCTGGAAACCATCGCACACCAAGGCGGCGACCTGGAAACGCATGGCAGAGTCCACATCATGTCCGATATGAACCGTCATGATGCGCAACGCTTGAAGCATTTAATTGAAAACCATAAGCGTTATACCAACAGTGCCAGAGCGCAACACATTTTAGATAACTGGCAGGATTATTTACCGCTGTTTGTTAAAGTCATGCCGGTCGATTACCGCGAAGCACTCAAACAAATTCAGGCTGAACAAGCTACCGCGTCCTGCTAACGCCCCTCGCCTACATCCTGTAGGCGAAGCATCTGCGACCGCAACGTTGTGACACTATTTAAGTAGAAGGTATTAAAAATGGGTAAACCAACCGGGTTTATGGAACTACCGCGCACTGAACGGCACTATGCTTCGCCGAGTGATCGTATCCAGCATTATCGCGAATTTACGTTATCCCCCAGCGATGCCGAAATGGCGGAGCAGGGTTCAAGATGTATGGATTGCGGCATCCCTTTTTGCCACCAAGCCTGTCCTGTCAACAACATTATCCCGGATTGGAATGATGGCGTTTACCGAGAAGATTGGCAGCAAGCGCTGGATGTTTTGCACAGCACCAACAACTTTCCCGAATTTACCGGACGCATCTGTCCTGCACCCTGCGAAGCGGCTTGTACGCTTAATTTGCAAGATCAGCCCGTAACAATTAAATCGATAGAATGCGCGATTATCGATAAAGGCTGGGCAATGGGCTGGGTAAAACCGCAAATCCCGGAAAAACGCACCGGCAAACGCGTCGCGGTAATTGGTTCAGGACCTTCGGGATTGGCTTGCGCACAGCAATTGGCGCGCGCCGGACATGAAGTTGTGGTCTATGAAAAGAACGACCGTAT
Organism: Methylobacter sp.; assembly: GCF_004322395.1. Classification (GTDB taxonomy): domain Bacteria; phylum Pseudomonadota; class Gammaproteobacteria; order Methylococcales; family Methylomonadaceae; genus Methylobacter_A. The sequence continues at coordinate 1,280 of NZ_SCTW01000106.1, read as the reverse complement.
CGGCGGCTTATTGCGTTACGGCATTCCCGATTTCAAAATGGAAAAACACTTAATCGACCGACGTATTGCACAAATGCAAGCCGAAGGTGTCAGGTTTAGGCCAAACAGCCATATCGGCACCGATATTCCTGCACAAAAATTGCTTGCCGAATACGACGCTGTGGTTTTGGCGGTAGGTTCTGAAAAACCGCGTGATCTGGAAGTCCCCGGACGCAATGAATATCAAGGCGTTTATTACGCAATGGATTTTTTGCGCCAACAAAACAAACGCAACGCGGGCGACTTCATAGCCGAGGATGACGTCATTACCGCGACGGATAAACGCGTCGTAGTCATCGGCGGCGGCGATACCGGTTCCGATTGTATCGGCACATCGATTCGTCAAGGCGCTGCATCCGTCGTGCAACTCGAAATCTTGCCGCAACCGCCTGAAAAAGAGAACAAATTGCTCACTTGGCCGCTGTGGCCCAACAAGCTGCGCACCACATCTTCACATGATGAAGGCATCAAACAACGTTACTTTAGCGTCAACACTCAAAGCGTTACCGGCAAAGACGGCAAAATAACTCACCTGAACGCGGTAGAAGTTGAGTGGAAGCAAGAAGGCGGGCAGTGGAAAATGAGCGACAAACCGGATAGCGCTTTCACGCTGGACGCGGACATCGTGTTTTTAGCGATGGGTTTCGTTCACCCAGTACACGAAGGCTTGTTAAAAGAGCTGGGCGTTGAACTGGAGCGCAATAACATCAAAGCCAACGATAAGCAGTATCGCACCTCGGTGGATAAAGTATTTGCTGCGGGTGACGGACGACGCGGACAATCGCTGGTAGTTTGGGCGATACGTGAAGGCAGGCAAGCTGCCAAAGCAGTAGATGAGTTCCTGATGGGAGCATCGGAACTGCCGAGGTAATGTTTTACCCCTTCCCTATGTAAAAAAGCGCTTTAGCGGCAATCGCCGCTAAAGCGCTTTGGATTTTATCTTCCCACACCGTTTACACCGATAAACAGTAACTAGCTTCCCCTGCTTCACATCGAACTGCTTTTCGCTTGACACTTCCCATTTATGAAAGCCACTACGGCACAAGGTATTGCCTTTATGCAAGTGCGATGGTTTGGGGCGTTTAAACTGAACTACGTCTCCCATAATTTTCCTCAAGGCCAAAGCCAGCAACTACATACCGGAGTTTAAAGCTGGCTTTTTGAATTCTAATCATCACTTTTTAGCGATAGCATTCCAAGCCGCAAGCCAAGCCTGCGATTGGTAAAAATCGGCTTTCCGA
>NZ_SCTW01000105.1 GCF_004322395.1 Methylobacter sp. | reverse complement strand
AATTTGCAATATCGGTGCTATACCTTTCTTAAGTTTTGCTGCTAATTTCCCCAAAGAGTATTGCACCGAATCAGATATCGAGCTGGCTTTACCTTACGTCAAAGGCCCGGTAGGATATAAGGTTTTGAATGATTGGGGATTTGTTGAAGAATATCGTAAGATTCCGCTTTATGCTGATGACTGGTTTCAAAACAACAGTGAGAAACTTAATTTAACCGATATAGTTGTACTTTCCCGCTTACATAATAAAATAAGGCAGAAAAATACGTCCGAATTTCCGGTTATCTCCTCTATTCCTGCTGCCAGTAAATTGAAGAATTTTTCACTTTCCCCCGAGTTTTCATTAAATATATTGAGTGAAGCCAAGCAGCAAATAAACGATGCTATGAAAGCGTTTTCGGACTAACAATAGAGCTGAATTGTGTAGGTTAAAATAAAAGTATCTCTTGTTTTTTCGCTATGGAAAAAATGGATTGCTCTTCATAATAACATCAAGACAGTCTTGGCATAATTATGTTCTTGTCAGTCATTGCCTTTTTTAACAATTAGCTGTAGCAGATTTCGTTCACTTTCTGTCAATTCGATTGGTTTTACGTTTCCCCTCATTATAGGGTTATGCTAAAAAACGTCAGGTTATTATGTCTGGCGATTTATTGATAGCTGTAACTTTTCTACTGGGCTTTTCACTTACCATCTTAACTCTTTCCAACAAATCAACACTATCCGAAGCTTTGTCTGTATGGGATAATGAACGATTTATTTTCAGCGATATTTCTTTCTAACCAACATGGCCGCAGGGCGTAAAGGGTATTAATAATGGATGAGAACAAAAAGAAAGCGCTAGGCGCGGCGCTGATGCAGATTGAAAAGCAGTTCGGTAAAGGCTCGGTCATGCGCATGGGTGACGTGGCCGCTTCGCGCGATATCGATGTTGTTTCTACTGGTTCTTTGGGCTTGGATATTGCGCTAGGTTGCGGCGGTTTGCCTCGTGGCCGCGTGGTTGAAATCTATGGCCCTGAATCATCCGGTAAAACGACATTAACGTTGCAAGTCATCGCCGAAATGCAAAAACTCGGCGGTACCGCAGCGTTTGTTGATGCCGAGCATGCGTTAGATCCAGGTTATGCCGAAAAAATCGGGGTTAATGTCGATGATTTGCTGGTGTCCCAGCCGGATACCGGCGAGCAGGCATTGGAAATCACCGATATGCTGGTGCGCTCCGGTGCGGTCGATGTGGTCGTGGTTGACTCGGTTGCTGCGCTAACGCCGAAAGCCGAGATTGAAGGCGATATGGGCGATTCGCATATGGGTTTGCAGGCGCGTTTGATGTCCCAAGCTTTACGGAAGTTGACCGGTAACATTAAGCGTTCTAACACATTGGTTATTTTCATCAACCAGATCAGGATGAAGATCGGCGTCATGTTCGGCAATCCTGAAACTACCACCGGCGGCAACGCGCTTAAGTTTTACGCTTCGGTGCGTTTGGATATCCGGCGTATCGGCTCGATTAAAAAAGGCGAGGAAGTTATCGGCAATGAAACGCGGGTAAAAGTCGTCAAAAATAAAGTTGCGCCACCGTTTAAACAGGCTGAGTTTGAGATTTTATACGGAGAAGGCATTTCCTTTTTGGGCGAGTTGGTCGATCTGGGCGTGAATTACGGCTTTATTCAAAAGTCGGGCTCCTGGTACAGTTACAGCAATGAAAAAATCGGCCAAGGCAAAGATAACGTAAAAGCCTTTTTAAAAGAGCATCCTGAAAAAGCAAAAGAGATTGAAGCAAAAATAAGAGCCGAGGCTTTTGCCAAAAAAGCTGCTCCTCTGATTGAGGAGTCTGTGGTTGATGAGGACGAGTAGTTCGTTTTGATTGAAAAAAGTGAAGCCGGAGTGCCTCACATTGCCGAACAACAAATAAAGGAAATTTGCCTGCGTCTGTTGACGCAAAGAGAACACAGCCAAAAGGAGCTGCTGGATAAGTTGGCTTTAAGAGGTTTCGACAGGGATGACGTGCAGCCTGTCATTGACGAACTGGCTGAACAAGGCTGGCAAGACGATTTAAGGTACGCGGAAAACTATGCCCGGTTTCGTATCGGGAAGGGCTACGGGCCGATTCGTGTGAGCTATGAGCTCAAACAAAACGGCATAGCGGCATTTGATCTTGAAGGCATCGTGCAAGAAGAAGCCGGTAGTTGGATGGCGTTGCTGGAGCAGGTTTACAGTAAAAAGTACCCCCATGATACTGTGTTGGATCGCAATGAATGGGCAAAACGCAGTCGTTTTTTATTGCATCGCGGGTTTTCCGGCGCAATGATCAGTGCGTTGTTTGATGAGTTGGATATTAGATTTCTCTAGGTTGTAAATGGTTAGCGTAACCCGATTTTTTAAAAGCATTTATTTATTATGAAAAAGATGACTAGCGCCCAATTGCGCACTGCCTTTCTGGAATTCTTCCGCGAGCGGGGACATTCCGTGCAGCCTTCAAGCTCACTGGTTCCGGGAAACGATCCGACCCTGCTGTTTACCAATGCCGGCATGGTGCAGTTCAAGGACGTGTTTTTAGGCAGAGACCACCGCGACTATAACAAGGCCGTGACCAGCCAGCGTTGCGTACGGGCGGGCGGCAAGCATAACGACCTGGAAAACGTCGGTTATACCGCAAGGCATCATACTTTTTTTGAAATGCTGGGTAACTTCAGCTTTGGCGATTATTTTAAAAAAGAAGCGATACATTTCGCTTGGGATTTTTTAACCAAGGAACTGGAAATCCCGGCGGAAAAATTATGGATTACCGTTTTTGATGAAGATTCGGAAGCCGAAAAAATCTGGCTGGAGGATGTCGGAGTTTCTGCTGAGCGGTTTTCAAGAATCGGCGCCAAGGATAATTTCTGGTCGATGGGTGATGTCGGGCCTTGCGGGCCATGCACTGAAATATTCTACGATCACGGCGCAGACATTGCCGGTGGTCCTCCGGGATCGCCGGATGAAGATGGCGATAGATATATCGAAATCTGGAATCTGGTATTCATGCAATACGATCGTGCCGCTGACGGCTCGTTAACGCCGTTGCCGAAACCCTCCGTGGATACGGGCATGGGCCTGGAGCGCATTGCAGCTGTATTGCAGGGTGTGCATAGCAATTACGAAATCGATTTGTTCCAAAAACTGTTAAAAGCGGCGGCGGCATTGGCCGGTACTGACGATTTGACCTTAAGCTCATTGCGCGTGATTGCCGACCATATCCGTTCTTGCGCATTCCTGGTGGCGGATGGCGTGATGCCGTCCAATGAAGGGCGCGGTTATGTGGTACGCCGGATTATTCGCCGCGCTATCCGCCACGGTTATCGTTTGGGTATCCGCGATGTGTTCTTTTATAAATTGGTCGCGCCGCTGGCTGAAGAAATGGGTGAAGCTTTCCCTGAACTTAAAGCTGCACAAGAGCAAGTTGAACGGGTACTGAAAAAAGAAGAGGAGCGTTTTGCTGAAACATTAGAGCAAGGCATGAAGATTTTGGAAGCTTGCGTCGCCAAAATGGAAGGTTCAGTAATTCCCGGCGATACCGTATTCCAGCTTTACGATACCTATGGTTTCCCGGTTGATTTAACCGCTGATTTTGCCCGTGAAAATAATCTGACTGTCGATCATGCCGGATTTGAAACCGCGATGTCGGCCCAGCGGGAAAGAGCGAGGTCTGCAAGCAGCTTTGGCGCCGACTACGATCAGGATATCAAACTCGATGCACAGACCGAATTCACCGGCTACAGCCAGCTTGACGATCAAGTGCATATCATCGGTCTTTACAAAAAAGGCCAGCCGGTAGACAGCTTGGAAGATGGCGATGAGGGCGTTGTTATTTTAGATAAAACGCCGTTCTATGCCGAGTCCGGCGGCCAGATCGGCGATTGCGGAAGAATCGAAGCGGATGGTGCGGTATTTGAAGTTACCGATACCCAAAAGCAGGGCGGAAACCTGTTCTTGCATAAAGGTAAATTGGTTGCAGGAACTTTGACTAATGGCCAGTTGTGCGATGCCCGTGTCAGCGCAGAAGATAGAAAAGCAACCGAGCTTAACCATTCGGCGACGCATTTATTGCATGCCGCGTTAAGGCATGTTCTGGGCGATCATGTCGCGCAGAAAGGCTCACTGGTTAATCCTGAACGGTTGCGGTTCGACTTTTCCCATTTTGAACCGGTAACGGCTTTTGAAATCAGCACCGTTGAGCGGATCGTAAATGAACAAATTCGAGCGAATAATCCCGTAAGTGCACAGACCATGGCAAAAGATGACGCGGTTAAAGCCGGTGCAATGGCCTTGTTCGGCGAAAAATACGGCGATGAAGTCAGGGTTTTAAAAATCGGCGAATTCTCGACCGAGCTTTGCGGCGGCACCCATGTCGAGCGGGCAGGGGATATAGGTTGCTTTAAAATCATCAATGAAACCGGCGTAGCGGCAGGCGTAAGAAGAATTGAAGCGGTAACCGGTAGCGGTTGTTTTGATTATATAGCCAGTCGTGATCAAGCGCTTGCCAGCATTGCCGGATTGGTCAAAAGCGCACCTGAAAAAGCGCCTGAAAAAGTCGAGCAGCTGATAGAGAAGAACAGATTGTTGGAAAAACAATTGGAACGTTTGAATGCAAAGCTTGCCAGTTCGGCGGGCAGCGAGCTTAGCGCTCAAGCTGTCGATATCGATGGCATCAAGGTACTGGCGGTTAAGCTGGATGGTGTCGATCCGAAGTCCCTGAAAGATATGATCGATCAGTTGAAAAATAAATTAGCTAGCGCCGCAATTGTTTTAGCGGTCGTCGAGGGCGATAAGGTCAGTTTGATTGCCGGTGTAACTAAAGATCAAATGGGACGGATAAAAGCCGGTGATCTGGTTAATTTTGTCGCTACTCAAATCGGCGGAAAAGGCGGCGGCAGACCCGATATGGCACAGGCCGGGGGCAATGATCCGTCCGGTTTGGCTGGCGCATTGGCTCAGGTTCCTGCCTGGGTGAAAACGCAACTTGGCGCGTAAGAAGGTTTTATTAAATGGCATTATATGTATACAAATTCGGCGGCACCTCGGTAGGTAATGTCGAGCGCATTAAAGCGGTCGCCGAAAAAGTCAAAAAAGCCCACGATTTGGGCGATCAAATCGTCGTCGTGGTTTCCGCGATGAGCGGCGAAACCAATCGTTTGGTTGCGTTGGCAAAAGACATGCAGCAACACCCTAACGAGCGGGAAATGGATGTGTTGCTGTCAACCGGCGAGCAGGTCACCGTTTCTCTGTTAAGCATGGCTTTGCATGAGCTGGGTTGCGATTCCTGTTCTTACACCGGCAGCCAGGTAAAAATCCTGACCGACAGCAGTCATACCAAGGCGCGGATACGCAAAATAGACGACGCACGCATTCGCAATCATCTTAACGAAGGTAAGGTGGTTGTGGTTGCCGGTTTTCAGGGTGTGGATGAGAACGACAATATCACCACGCTGGGGCGCGGCGGTTCGGATACTACTGCGGTGGCCTTGGCGGCAGCCTTAAAAGCCGATGAATGTCATATTTATACCGATGTCGACGGCGTTTACACTACCGATCCCAGGGTCGAGCCTAAAGCCCGCAGGCTGGATAAAATCACTTTTGAGGAAATGCTGGAAATGGCCAGTTTGGGCTCGAAAGTATTGCAGATCAGGTCGGTGGAATTTGCCGGCAAATATAACGTTGCGTTACGCGTATTATCATCATTTACAGAAGGTAAGGGCACGCTCATTACCTACGAGGATTCACAAGTGGAAAGTGCTTTAATTTCAGGAATCGCATTTAATCGGGATGAGGCTAAGTTAACCATCACCGGAGTGCCTGATTTACCTGGTGTGGCGTTTAAAATTCTGGGGCCGATTGCCGATGCCAATATCGAAGTTGATATGATTATCCAGAACATCGCCGATGACTCGACCACTGATTTTACCTTTACAGTGCATCGCAATGACTACCAGCGGGCGAAAACCTTGCTGGATAAAACCTGTGTTGAACTAGGAGCCAGGAATGTTACCGGCGACGATAGCATTGTCAAAGTATCGATTGTGGGTGTAGGTATGCGTTCCCATGCGGGCATTGCCAGCACCATGTTTAAGGCGCTGGCTGATGAAAGCATCAACATCAGAATGATCTCGACATCCGAGATTAAAATATCGGTTGTAGTCGATGAAAAGTATCTAGAGCTCGCGGTCAGGGCGCTGCATGGCGCGTTTAAATTAGATCAGGAAATAGAATCTTAGACTTTATTTATAAGAAAAAGCTGCTATAATTGCCCGTCTTGGTTGGATGCTGTTTAAGAACAGTTCGTTTTTAACATATATAGGGAGTAGCCATGCTTATCTTGACTCGTCGGGTAGGAGAGACTTTGATGATTGGTGATGAAGTTACCGTCACTGTTCTCGGAGTTAAAGGAAATCAGGTTCGCATAGGTGTTAACGCACCAAAAGAAGTCTCTGTACACAGGGAAGAGATCTACGAAAGGATCAAAAAGGAACAGAATGGGTCGGCAGGCTCGGCTGGATCTGAAGAGTAATCGTAGTAGAGATTTATGAGTGTGCTACGCACTCGCTAGCTGATGGATGTGGGCTTGTTTTAAGTAAGGTGCAAAGCATTTCACAAGTTTCTTGTGAAGTCGGTTAGTGTTTGCGCTTAAACATCATTAAGTAAAGAAGTTATGTTAGCTTTTGAGGGAAGTCCTCAAAATATCTTTAGGCACAAGGTTGTAGCTTAAAGATAAATCATCTATATGGAGAGTTGGCCGAGAGGCCGAAGGCGCTCCCCTGCTAAGGGAGTATGTGCCAAAAGCGCATCGAGGGTTCGAATCCCTCACTCTCCGCCATTTAGATAATTGATTTTAAAATAAAAATCAATGTTCATAGGAAATATCCGGCGGTAGTTAGCGGTTGAAAATCGTCAGTATTAATCGGATTAATTCAAAAATACCCATTCTTAGTTTGCGGCTTACTAGCTCGGGCATTCTCGATTCCGCTTGGATAAGAATCTGAGTGTTGATGATGACTTATGCAGACAGGTCGATTTGGGTTCCCAATTGGTCTTTGTTGCCGTTTTGAGTGTTCTGGTTTTTTCTCAATAATTCGGCCTGTGCTTGGGCAGTCATTGCTGTCGCACTTGCGGCAACTTGCATGTCGGGGCCGGAAGGCTCGGCCGGAGCCAGGGCGGCTCGCCTGATGGTGTCGGCTTTTCGTAGCGTTGCGGCTGGATCGCCGGGAACCGGAGAGGTATCTATATTGACTTCGCCGCCAATTGCATACCGAATCCCATCGGGACCTTGCTGATATTCAAAACTGGCCCCGCTCGTAGCAATACCTCCGGCCGCAGCCAGATGCGCCGCCTCATGTGCCCTGACTTCAGCGTCTCTTTGTTTAAGCTCGCTGACGACTTTTAGGTCGGAATCGCTAAGTTCACCGGTTTTTTTATTGTTTGTTGATTCGGAACCATCGGTTTTTAATGCCGATTTTTGCTGAGCTTTTTGATCTGGGTCGTTTGTTGAGGCGACCGATTGCGGCTGGGAATAATCGGCTTTTGGGCTGGTGAATCTATTATTGGATATGGAAGAAATCATGATGCACCTTCACATCTAATAAACTATTTGAAGTTTAATAAACAATTAGTTAATAGTCTATAGATAAATAAATTAACGTATAATGGCTTAATTTATTCGTCTATTTTTGATGTCCAAAACTGATTTAATTAAGCAACTTGCCCACCAGTTACCGAATTGTCTTAACCAAGACAGGCACGCATTAAAGCGTCAATTAGATCGCTGCCGCAGCAAAAAGTCGGAGGAAGAATTGAACAAGTTGGCGAGCCGTATCGAAAGATCGGTTGCAGTCAGAGACAAGCGCCTTGCCAGTATTCCGGTACTGACATTTCCCGATTTGCCGGTGACCGGTAAAAAGGACGATATCGCCAAGCTGATCCAGGAAAATCAGGTCGTGGTCGTCTGCGGCGAAACCGGTTCCGGCAAAACCACGCAGTTACCCAAGATTTGCCTGTCGATAGGCAGAGGCGCGACGGGATTTATCGGCCACACCCAGCCCAGGCGAATTGCGGCGCGCACGGTTGCCGACCGTATTGCCGAAGAACTTGGCGAACCGATCGGCAAATCGGTCGGTTACAAAATCCGCTTTAACGATAAAACCCACGCGGATTCATTGGTTAAGCTGATGACCGACGGTATTCTGCTGGCCGAGTCGCAAAACGATCCTTACTTAAATCAATACGACACGATTATCATCGATGAGGCGCATGAGCGCAGTTTAAACATCGATTTTTTGATCGGTTACATGAAATGGTTGCTGCCGAAACGGCCCGATTTAAAGCTGATCATCACCTCGGCAACCATTGATACGGAACGTTTTTCAGATCACTTCAATAAAGCGCCGATTATCGAGGTTTCCGGGCGCACATATCCTGTGGATATTCGTTATCGGCCCATCGTCCCGAAGGAGGAAGCGGACGACGAAAAGGCAACGGATGAAACCGGCGACGAATTGCAAAACGCAATACTTGATGCGGTTGATGAACTGTACCGGGATTTGCGCGGCGATATATTGATTTTTCTGAGCGGCGAACGGGAAATCAGGGAAACGACCGATTCACTGAAAAAGCACCACCCGACCCAATATGAAATCCTGCCGTTATATTCAAAGCTCAGCGTCAGCGAGCAGGAGCGGGTATTCAAACCCAAAGGCGGCAAACTGCGCATCGTTCTGGCGACCAATGTTGCGGAAACCTCGTTGACGGTGCCGGGCATCCGCTGTGTGATCGACACCGGCCATGCACGTATCAGCCGTTACAGCCATCGCAGCAAAATCCAGCGTCTGCCGATTGAACGCATCTCGCAATCTTCCGCCAACCAAAGGGCAGGGCGCTGTGGCCGTGTTGCCGAAGGTATTTGCATCAGGCTGTATTCGCATGACGATTATTTAGCCCGGCCGGAGTTCACCGAACCGGAAATCATGCGCACCAATTTGTCCGCGGTTATTTTGCAGATGATCTCGTTGAATCTCGGCGACATTGAAGAATTCCCGTTCATTGAGCCGCCCGAAGATAAGATGATCCGCGACGGCAAGACCGTGCTGCATGAAGTCAACGCACTGGATAAATCCGGCAAGCTGACCGACGTCGGCAAACAGCTGGCCAAATTCCCGACCGACCCGAAGCTCGCCAGAATGCTGATCGCCGCCGCGCATGAGCATTGTTTAACCGAAGTCGCGATTATCGTTTCTGCGTTAAGCGTGCAAGACCCGCGCGAAAAACCGGCCGACAAAATGGCGCAAGCCGACCAAAAACATGCGGCGTTTCGTCATCCCGAGTCCGATTTTTTAACCATCTTAAATATCTGGAATACCTACGAGGAAAAGAAAAAGCACCTGTCCAACAGTAAGCTGCGCAAATATTGTACCGACAATTTTCTGTCTTATATGAGGATGCGCGAGTGGTTCGACATCCACGCGCAAATCATGCAGGTGGTTAAGGGCGATTTAAAAATGACCCCAAACACCGACGATCCGGGTTATGAAAAAATTCATCGCGCGTTATTGCCGGGCCTGTTGTCCAATATCGGTTTTCGCCATGAACAATACGAATATCTCGGCGCACGTGGCCTGAAGTTTTTTATCTTCCCCGGTTCCGGCTTGCATAAGCTCAAACCCAAATGGATCATGGCCGCAGAACAGGTCGAAACCAGCAAGGTTTATGCACGCAATGTCGCCCGGATCGAGCCGGAATGGATAGAACAATGCGCCGCGCATCTGGTCAAGCATAACTATTACGACCCGCACTGGGAAAAGAAAGGTGCGCGTTGCATGGTGTCTTCACGGACTTTGCTGTACGGCTTGACGCTGCAAGCCGGGCGTAAGATTCCTTACGACCATGTCGATGCCAAGGCTGCACGGGAGATTTTTATCCGCTCGGCGCTGGTCGATCATGATTATCACAGCAACGCGCCGTTCTATGTCGCCAACCAGAAACTGCTCGAAGAAGTGGGCATGATCCAGCACAAAGGCCGCCGGGTCGATTTGGTCGAGGACGAGCAATGGCTTTATGAGTTCTACGACAGCAAACTGCCGTCCGAGGTAGTCAGCGGCGTTACGTTGGATACTTGGCGCAAGACAGCCGAGCGCACCAACCCGAAAATCCTGTTTTTAACCAAGGAGGATTTAACGCGGGAACACGAAGAAGATTATGTCAACGAATGGGATTTCCCGGACAGCAAGAAGATCGGCAACCTGAGCATCCCGCTGCAATACCGCTTCGAGCCGGGCCATGATGAAGACGGCGTGACGGCAATTATTCCGGTGCATCAATTGAACCAGGTCTCGCAAATGGCTTTCGACTGGCTGGTGCCGGGCTTGCTGGAAGAAAAATGCATCGCGTTGATTAAAGCCCTGCCCAAAAACATCAGGAAACACTTTGTGCCGGTGCCTGAGACCGTCAAACAATGTCTTGAAATCGAACCGGACTTTAAAGGTTCGTTGCAGGAATGGTTGGGCAACCGCTTAAAAAAACTGACCGGCGAGGCGATTCCGCTCAATGCTTGGAATACCGAGACCTTGACCGATCACTTGAGGATGAATTTCAGAGTTGTAGACGATCAAGGCCAGCTGCTGGATTACGGCCGCGACCTGAAAAAATTGCAGCTCAAGCATACCGCCAAAGCCGGGGACAGTTTCGACCAGATCGCCGCCGACGAGCTGAACTACACCGGCTGCATCGGCTGGGCATTCGACGATCTGCCGGAGACTTACCAGTTTATCCAGAAAGGACAAGCTTTTGTCGGCTATCCCGCGATCATCGATGAAGGCGATGCGGTCGGCGTGCGCATTTTCGACACCGAGCAAAAAGCCGCGTTACAGCATCAGGCCGGATTAATGCGTTTGTTTCAGCTACAATTGCGCAAGGAATGCACGTATATATTGAAAAACATGCCGAAGTCGGCAGCGGCAGAACTGACTTATAACCGCTTGCCGAAACATCCGGTTGTCGGTAATGACGCCGAGGTTTCGTATAAAGACGACATACTTTATGTCGCCCTGCATAGCGTATTTGTCGAAGGCCGAACCATCCGTACCCAGCAGGCGTTTGAGCAAAGCTTACAGCAGAATAAATCCGGGCTGATCAGCGCCGCCAATGAAGCCGGGAAAATCGCGCTGGAAATTATGGAACTTTACGGCGCAATCAAAACTCAGCTTAACCGCTTCAATGGGAATGATCCGCTGGCTAAAGACATTAACGAACAGTTGGACTTGCTGATTTATGCAGGGTTCATCCGCAACACGCCTTATCAAGAGCTCAAAGCCATTCCGCGCTATTTGAAGGCTGTACAATACCGGCTGGATAAACGCGACAACACGCTGCAAAAAGTCCAGGAAGCCAGCCGTTATGCGACACGGTTTTGGACGGACGTGGAGAAGAAGGCCAAGAAAGACAAGGTTATCCCTGAGCAGGACCCGTATCGATGGATGTTAGAGGAATTCAGGGTTTCGTTGTTCGCCCAGCAGCTTAAAACCGCTTATCCGGTTTCGGCAAAGCGGATGGATAAGGCTTGGGATGAGAGAGGGTGATGCTGCGTTTCGTACCCTAAAAGAAGGTAAACAAACGAAAAATTGCAAAGCAAATCTTCAGGGCTTTTTTGATGGTCAGGTGGAGCTATTGGATAGGCTTTTCAGTTGCCAATGCTAATTTTGGATCGATAAGGCCGCCGACCAATAAAGATAGGGTGTTTGAGATAGCGAATTCATACGGATTTTCTATTGAGCTTATGTAAGGAAATACTTTTTCTATAATTTCTGATGAATTTTCTGATGTTTCCTCTCCCAGAGAAAAAAGCTCAGAATTTGGTCTATATTTGTTTGCTAGTTCAAACACGGATGGCTTGAAATGAATTGCCTTTTCTTTAGACGTCATCAGTTCGTCTTCTGGTATTCGTGATAAAACAATTAAATTAGCGTTACTATTCTTCGATGTACGTTGAAACACAAATGAAAAATATGGGTTTACATCTTCTTTTATCATTTCAAAACGTACATCTTTTAATCTTTCCAAACCAATAAATTGCAGGAATAAGTCCTTGCTAACAAACACAGCTTGTTTGTCATGATGCCAACAAAACAATGCACAGTACATAGCCAGGCTGCGATGCTGGCGTCTAGCATCTTCTCGTACTGCATGTCTTATTTTATAAAGAGCCATTTAATTTTCCTTAATCTATTGCATCACGTTATGGTAAAAGGCTCTTCGCACACAGGGTCTACTATTACAATTGTCTCAATCAAACGGTAATTTGAGAAAATGTTGAATCTGAAATCCTACCGTTACGCATCAGTAACAGCATGAATAATAAGGCACTTATGAAAAATATAATTGATGGCGGCATGGAAACAGCTTGCACAGTTTGTTGGTAATTACTATACCAAACAAAACTATTTCCAGCGGTAAAACCGCTTCCATCAGGCTGAAACGCCACCATCCAGTTCAATGGTGGTGTGTACCCGGATAAGGAGTTATAAGAATTCAACGATAGTGGTGCGAATAAATTAAGGCCAGGATTGCGATAAAAATATGCCCCCATGTACGTTCCATAGCTATATAGACTTGGATCATTTACATTCACATCGTTTAAATCGAAAGAATAAGTAGCAATAGGAAAATTTATTTTAAAAGTATTGATTGGGGTAACATAATTAAATAGACCTCTTGAATAAACCGAAACTGCGTCATCATATGCATATGACCCATTAATAGGATTCCCCCAATTATATGGACTACCCGCAATCTCAGTGAGCATCGGAACATTACCACCATCAAGTTGGGCGGTAAAATCAACATTAATTAGTTGCGCCGAAACCAGGGATGAACAACAGGACAATATTAATATCGAAAATATTCTTTTTTGTATCATAATAAAACCTATGTAATGTAATTCCTCACAACCCAGGATTTAGACACACTGCAAATCTGAATTACTGTACTTCATATAATAGTATCTGCATGTGACAGAACGATGAACGCTGTAAGGTGATGATATAGACCCAAGCGGGACGGGGTTTGCAACCACGTCCCTAACGTTTCTTCGATGCCTGAGCTAAGCGACTACATTTAATTGCCGCCTTACGTTTCGGATGGGGCAACATGCCCCCCGTCCCGTCCGGCTCGGTCAACTAGCCAAGCAGGATACCATAATAGAGTACCATTTCCCTAGTCTCCAGCAGGCGACTCCATTTCCCAAACACAATGAGGGCATCATTATGCAAGCGGTTAAACAAGAAGCTCTGAACACTATCGCCCGGCTCCCGGAAGACGCCGACATGGAAGAGATCATGTACCGGCTCTATGTGCTGGAAAATATCCGGCGCGGACAGCAAGACGTAACCCAAGGCAAAACCCAATCCGCTGAAGAGGTACTCAGAGATATTCAAACATGGTGAAATGGACGGGTCATGCCTTGGAGCAGCTTCGCCATATTCACGATTATATCGCCCATGATTCACCGCTTTACGCCAAACGAGTCAGCGAAGCGATAGTGCGTAAAACAGTTGGACTTGACGAACTTCCTTATCAGGGTCGCAAGGTGCAAGAACTGAATGAAGAGTATATCCGTGAATTAGGTTTGTATTCATACCGGATTATTTATGAAATAAAAACCGACCATGTTGAGATTCTTGCGGTGATTCATAAACGGCGGGATTTTGCACCGGAGGATTTACCTTGAATGCGGTAAGGGGCAATCCTTAGCGTGTAATAGGCTTTAGCCGTATTGCACCGCATGTTGTATTCGCTGGTTCCCAAGCTCCAGCTTGGGAACCCAGTTGTGGAAGCTCTAGCTTCCCGTCCCCCATCACCGCACCAAAGGGGCAACCATGCCTAGAAGCCGCTATCGCGTCCAATGCAACCCTTGTCCACACTTCCTAACCGCAACGGTAAACCACTGGCTGCCGTTGTTTACCCGCCCGGAAACCGTAAATATTGTGCTGGACTCTTGGCGATTTTTACAGCAGGACTCGGGCTTCCAGCTATACGGCTATGTCATACTTGAAAATCACCCATCTTATCGCCGCTTCGGAAGATTTAAGTCATGATATGCAACGATTTAAATCTTATACGGCGAAGCAAATCATCGCGCATCTGGAACAATGTCGCTCGGTTAAGTTGTTGGAACTGCTTGCGTTCTTCAAGCGTGCTCATAAACAAGAAACTACGTATCAGGTATGGGAAGAAGGCAATCATCCGCAAATCATCGAATCTGAGGCGGTTATGCATCAGAAGTTGGATTACATTCATCAAAATCCTGTGAAACGCGGCTATGTAGATCAACCTGAGCATTGGCGCTATTCCAGCGCACGTAATTATGCCGGACAGGCCGGGTTGATTGAGGTGATAAGGGCGTGGTGAGTTACTCGGGAAGCTGGAGCTTCCAAGACTGGGTTCCCAAGCTGGAGCTTGGGAACCAGCGTAGCTTTAGTAAGCTATGACACTTACTAAGGTCACAGCCATGTTATCGCCAACTTCAACCTTCGAGCAATCTGATAATATTACGTCGAGACTGTTATCAACGCTGTAAGGCGGATTCGCCGTTAGGCAATCTGCCATAAACGGAGTCCTGAACCTGATCCTTGCTCTGACTTTTCCAAGCGGGGGACTTTTTTACGTCGAATTGTCTTTAATATTGTGCGTCGCCTAATGCGTCTACTTTGGGTGATTGGCGGTTTGCTGACGCGAAACCGCCCTACGACTACTCGGTCAATTAGTACAGCAATAGCTGCACAATTAAATGCCTTAAATCCCGTTGGGATAGTCGTAGCTGTAATGCTTACGCAATGGCTTGACCACTTCCCATTGGCTATCCAGTCCTGCGTGGAACGATACCAGATCACCAGGCAGAATACGTACCGGCTCTCCGCCTGCCGGCGTTACCAGAATTTCGCCATCCAACACATAGGCGCATTCAGTTTCATCAAAATCTATCGGGAATTTTGAGATTTCTTTTTCCCAGATTTCCCAGCCGGAAACTCCAAGCTCTTTTAATCGCTCTTCACTAGGATTGTGTTCGATGGTAATTTTGCTCATGTTCTGCCTTAAAAATTAAAATTATTGAGGAACGATTTTAGCATTAGGCCTGACTTTGTGCTATTTGCTACCAATAATTGCTTAAGGTGGGCTCTGATATTACAGAATTACAGGCGGCAATTT
Source organism: Methylobacter sp. (assembly GCF_004322395.1). GTDB lineage: Bacteria > Pseudomonadota > Gammaproteobacteria > Methylococcales > Methylomonadaceae > Methylobacter_A. The sequence goes on along the minus strand of NZ_SCTW01000105.1, from coordinate 28,398 downwards.
GTACGCCGCATCTTACCAATCTGCATCCACAACTCTGTATTTGTACTAATAGTTATTCGATGTAGCAGAGGCTACATTGCTTGGCATTCTTTAGAATCAAGAAACCATGACTTAATGGTTATGTCTTGCGGGGGTGATGTTTGTCGCCACGCTGTTTTTTGCACAGGAAAACCAAATCTCATGCAACAAGAAGAAAGACTCAGGTATTTGAAAGGTGTTCTTATTGCGGTTGGCATCATTTTCATCGCAGGAGTTCCTGTGCTGATGATGTGGGCGTGGCCTGCGGGTTGGGCTTGGATGCCGCGGCAACCGGAATACGAGCAGATGATTATGGGTGTTTACGCCACGTTGGGAGTTTTTTTAATACGGGCGGCGAAAGATCCTTTAGCCAATGCAAGTCTTATATGGTTCACGGTCTGGTCGAGCATTGTCCACGCTGGAATAATGCTTGTTCAGGCTATTGCTGATGAAACAGAACGGGCAAATCTACTGGGCGATGTGCCGGCTTTATTTCTGGTGGCATTTGTCCTGTGGTATCTCATGCCCAAAAGCGCTGAGGCGTAATGAATGCTGTAAGGCGTGTTCATTTTATGCTTTAACAGGTCGCTGTTAAACAATCCAGCCCAGCGCTTTTGGGGATGAGGAAACGACGATATGATATTCAGAAGACTATCAGCTGTACTCGTGATCTTTATCATGTTGTTAACTGGCGAAAGTTCCACGGCTCGTGATGGAGGCGGGGAACGTGGAGGGAGTCTTATTCGAGTCGAACGCCTTGAAGGATTCCGTCGCCATGACCATGGTGAGATTAGATTTGTTGCTGATTCATCTTCATCCTTTTCCTTACCAGACTTCTATTATTGGCCTTACTATTCCTTTTCTCCCTATTATTCCTCGCCGAGTACTATAACGCCATCGACTCCCCCAGCTTATATAGATCAAGGGACTGCGCCATACTCCCAACCACTTGCACCGAGCAATTTGGACTATTGTTCAGATCCTGCAGGTTACTATCCCTATGTGAGAGAATGTCCGTCAGGATGGCGAAGAATTGAGCCTCCGCTCATAGAACAGCAGCCCGGCTACCGGTATTACTGCACCCATCCTGCCGGTCCCCGTTCATTACTTAGGGAATGTTCACCTGTCTGGCGGAATGTTGTTCCTTAACGGAAAAAGTTCCTCCAAGCGGGATGGGGTTTGCAATCTCGTCCCTAACGTTTTTGGGATGTCTGAGCTGAGCGGCTATATTTAATTGCCGCCTTACGTTTCGGACGGGACAACATGCCCCGTCCGGTTGTTGATTTGTAATGGTTTGGGCTTGCAACCACGCCTCCCAGTTGATCAAAAGGTGTACAATGGCTTTGGATTGGCAGCCATGCAGAGTACGATAAATTACTTGGTTAACACAAAAAAGCTCCAGATTTTTCCTTATGCTTTCTTCAAAATAAACTCGATTATGTATCAATCAAGACTTGACGCTTTTTCCGAACACCAAATGCCCCACAACATTTTCCTTATTTACACAGCTTTTCCTATATCAAGATTATGAAACGAATTTTATCCACGCTCATTTTTTGCCTCGGCCTTGCTCATTATCCGGTAGCAGCCGATGCTGGCGCGCCGCCGAAGATAACTGCTGCTGAACTTGAACGCCAAATTCACCAACAGATAAACCGGGTGCGGCAAAATCACGGATTGTCCCAATTGGATAGGGATGAGCTACTTGCAGCCATTGCCCGCCAGCATAGCAGCGACATGGCGAGCTATCATTTTTTTAGCCACACGAATTTGCAGGGGGAAGGTCCCGTCGAGCGAGCCCAAAAGCTGGGTTGGAACAAGAAAAAGCAACGCGACGCCAATACCTGGGCAGTCGGTCCAGGTGAAAATATATTTATGAATAATCTTTACGATAAGGTCGTTACGATTAAAGAAAACGGTGTCGCGGTAAAAAAAGAATACGCCTGGAAGACTCAGGAAGAAATTGCGCAATCGACCGTGCAGGGTTGGATGGACAGCCCGCCGCATCGAAAAAATATCCTGTCGCCGGACTACGATCAGCAAGGCATTGGAGTTACTATTTCAGGACACGAAATTTATGTCACGGAGGATATGTTTTAACTGAGCGTTTTAGAAAACCCGAAGGGTCGTAGGATGCGATGAGTTCAAAACGCATCCTACGAAATTTTTTGTCCTATTAAGCACGTTTCGGTCAATGAATTCGATCTTCAAAATCTCTGAGCCGTCGTTCCGCTTCATCTTTTCCCATTCCATAACGCTCCTGGATTTTACCTAGCAGCACATCTCGCTTGCCTGCGATTTGATCAAGTTCGTCATCAGTCAAATCACCCCAGGTTTCTTTTATTTTACCTTTAAATTGTTTCCAATTGCCTTCCTATTTGATCCCAAGCCATGGCTATTCTCCTTAAGTCATATCAAAGAAAAAATTCCCATTACAGGAAGATTAGTTAGAGACGAACTATATGCTTCGTCGTAAACTTAAAAAAAAACATAAGCTCAATATCGGAAACGGTCTGTACTTTGCCGCACACAAGTATTTATGGCTTTAGCACGGCAGGTAAGGATTTGATTTAGATAATTTAAAATATAGATACTTGAAATCGATTGCTCATTGGCGGCTTCATTCCCATACACAACAAGGGCATTATCGTGCAAACGGTTAAACAAGAAGCTCAATATATTACGTTAACCAACAGAGAAAATTTATGACTGACTTGAATGAAGCAAAGACTAAAGCAGCCGCTGCTTATAATGCCGCATCCGATTTGTTCGACCATCCGGCCAATACCTTTTGGGACCGGTTCGGTCGCAACACCGTCAATCGTCTCGATTTAAAACCTGGCGCATCGGTGCTTGATGTATGCTGCGGCAGCGGAGCATCTGCTTTACCTGCGGCCGAGCAAGTCGGACACAACGGCCATGTTATTGGAATCGATGTTGCGGAAAAACTGCTTAACCTTGCCAGCGTCAAAGCGAAAAACCAAGGCTTAAATAACGTTGAATTCCGGCTTGGCGATATGCTTGATACCGGCTTTGCAGGCGACAGCTTCGACGCGGTGGTTTGTGTGTTCGGAATATTTTTTGTACCCGATATTCCGGCAGCTATTCGTGAGCTATGGCGCGTGTTGCGCCCGGGCGGAAAACTTGCAATTACCACATGGGGGCCGGATTTCTTTGAACCGGGTAACACGGTATTTTGGAACGCGGTTCGCGATGTTAGACCCAGTCTATACAAGGGCTTCAACCCATGGGATCGTATCTCCGAACCGTCCACTCTCTGCGCCATGTTAAACGAAGCTGGGGTGCCCGAGCCATTGATCGTGGCCGAGCAAGCAAATCACCCAATAGCATCGGCAGAAGACTGGTGGACGACGCTGCTCGGATCGGGTTATCGAGGTACCATCGAGCAAATGGAACCGGAAATGGTCGAGTATGTTCGTCAAGCGAATTTTTCATTTATCTCGAATGCTCGGATTCAAGAGGTTCAGGCAAATGTACTTTATGCGGTTGCCGACAAGGTTTAATACTCCTTACGTTTTACGATGCCTGAACTCTTAACCAACGCAAAACCGTTCAATCTAGAAAAATCATTTGATCCACGAAAATCAAAAGTAGGCGCTTTAGGTGACACAAAAAGCACGAAAAAATTCAAATAGATACCCGTTGCAGGTAGTCACCCAAAGGGTGAATGACTAAATCAATGGAACATAGTAATTTCTTTTGTGTCTTTCGTGGACTAACTGCGTTTTTTAGGTTCAAGCGAGGCACATGCCTCGCTTGAACCTAAGTTAAGATATTATTTTTTTACAAAGTAATAATAGCCGCCAAATTTTCCTTTCAGGGTCATGCTCTTGTCGTCTTTTTCCACTAAAGTAAATACGTCAAACCTGTCATTACCCAGCAGAGCAACTTTTAATTTACCGTCTTCTATTTCGTAATTTACCGGCGGTTGATCATAGAATTTTCCGTCGCGCGGAATATGTAAGATCGTTACTTTGCCACCTTTAAATACCCAGGTATCTTCCCTCGGAATCGGTTCTTTATCGGTTAAAGAGTTTTTGGTGGATTGCAGCTTCCAAGTGCCCTCTACTTCTTCTTTGGATTGCAGGGTAATATCGGCATAAACAGCGCCGGCAAATGCGGATAAAATCAATAAAATTGCCGCTAGATTTATTCTTTTCATGTTTACTTTCCTATTTTAATTTAAATAATCCTAAAAAACCGACTGGTGCTGTACGAGTATCTATAAGATAGGAAATTCAATTGCTTAGATCAATAAGCGCTATTGCCTATATCATGTGAATCGCTATTGAGCTGAATGCCATACATCAGCTATTTTTTTAATGCCAAATGATTTTTGAGGATAAGGGACTGGCTTACGCGCTGTGGAGAACTATATCGCGCATCAAATGATCCAATCGCTTCTGGGACGCGCCCAACTTGAAGCGCTGTTCGATACTTCCGTATCGCAGTCAAGTATGCGCCGGAAATGGCTGAACCAACAGCGGTTTGTTATGTATTGCAGGAAAAGGCTGTTTTTAATGGTCGTTCTTCAGCCAATCCATGCCGGTATGACGTTATCTCGTTACTTAGGAACCGGGACCTGATCCAATGCCTTGGCAATAAACCACCACTGAAAACCTATGCCCAAAAGCACGGTGATATGTAGAATCTCATGGGGGCCGATTATGCCGGGAAGTATTGTTAGTTTTTGGCGGTACTCAATAACTGCCCCTACCGTATAGAAAATGCCGCCAAGCACCAGCGGCTGAATAAAAGCAAAGCCATATCTTCGCCACAGATGAAACCCCATTAACAGTCCCATCCAGCCAAGACCCAGATAGAAAGACAAGCCTAACCATTCCGGTATTGATGTAAAAAAAATTGTTTTTACGATAAGACCACTGATGGCCAGAACCCAAGCGATAGCAAGAAATCCCCATCTTAAAAATCCGGTAAAGAGAATGCAGTGTATTGGCGTAAAGGTGCCGGCGATAACTAGAAAAATCGCCGCATGGTCGAGCCGTTGAAAAACCGTATGCGCGGTTCCGGCCATCGCCAACAAATGATAAATACCGCTAACCAGTAATAAAAAAATACAGGAACCGGAAAATACAGCCAGTGAGATGATGCGGATGCTCGACCCTTTGCCCTGCCGAAGCATGAGGATGGCCTGATAAGTAAAAAATATCGCACCTAAAAAGTGAGTTATTGAACTCAAAGGGTGAGTAAAACCAAACACGGGATAAATAGCTGACATAGTGAAAAATACCTCCAACTTTATCTTGCAGCGTTCAAGAAATAATATTCTCAAAAAAGATAATCTTACAAGACCGTGACTTACCTACCAATCAACAGCTATCGGGACAGTTCGCTATTGCTTAAAATCAGTCAGCTTTGCCAATAAATAGTCTAAATCTTTTTCCGTGTGCTCTGCTGAAACCTGTAACCTGATTTCCTGTTCGCCTTGAGGGACAACCGGGTAATTCAAGCCTGTAACCAGGATATTATTCGCTAATAAATATTCGACCAACGCCGATGTTTTTTCTGTATTCCTGATCAGGATCGGTACGATAGGATGCTCTCCTTGTAAAGTTTCAAAGCCCAGTTGTTCAAGTCCCGACCTGAGGCGAACGCTAAATACCCGCAGTTTATCCAGTAAACGTAAGCCTTCATCACTGGTAACAATGTCTAAAGCGGCACTTGCCGCGGCCGCTTCAGCCGGTGTAATCGGATTCGAATAAATATAAGACGGCGAGGTTTCCCGTAAATAATCAATGACCACCGAATCGGCAACGACGTAGCCGCCATTAACGCCAAAGGCTTTGCCGAGCGTAGCGATTAAAATATCCGCCCTGCCTTGGCTATATTCTTCCGTGCCCCGGCCGGTTTGCCCAAAAGCGCCAACGCCGTGAGAATCGTCGACAATAGTAATAATCCCTTGTTCATACGTATCTTCATGCCGTTGACAGCGGGCGTTTATTTTACTGAGATCGGCATAATCGCCGCGCATGCTGAAAATTCCGTCAGTAACCAAGCAAACGCGTTTGATCCTGCCTTTGTATGTTTCAAGGATTTTGTCCAAGGCATCAAAATCGGCATGAGCATAAATTTCTTTGCTTGCGGGTTGGGATAATCGTATCGCATTGATAATGCAGTTATGATTCAGCGCATCGCTGACAACTAAAGTGTCGTTAGAAATAAATTGAGGTAATACGCCGGTCATCGTCGTATAAGCGGAACTAAACAGCATTGCCGATTCACGGCCATGAAATTCGGCCAGCTTTTGCTCCAGCTTAATATGCGCTTGGTAAGTGCCGCTGATAAAGCGGACCGCTCCGGGGCCGGTGCCGAATTTTTCAGCGGCTTCAGCTTCCGCTTTGACGACCTGCGGATGCGTGGCAAGCCCCAGATAGGAGTTAGAATTCATGCGCAAGAAAGCCCTGTCGCCGTAGCCTTCAAGAAAATACCGAGGGCCGAAACCATCACTAGCCGTTTTCATGCCGGTAATGATTTTTTCATTACCTTTGCATACACCTTGTTTTTGTAATTCGGTTAATTTGTCGGTCAACAGCGGTTCTAATTTTTTCAGTGACATAAACGCCTCCGTTTATTAGTTGAGCGCAATTTTTTCCAGCATGTCTTTGACCATTGCCTGCAAATCGAATTGAGCCTGCCAGTCCCATTCGGCTTTGGCGGCGCTGTCATTCATGTGTCTGGGCCAGGAATCGGCAATCGCTTGCCGCAATGGATCAACATTGTAAGCGATGGTGAATTCAGGAATGTGTTTTTGTATTTCTGCGGCCAACTGTTGGGGGGTGAAATTCATGGCCGTCACATTGAACGCGTTTCTGTGTTTTAGCTGCGTGCTGTCCGCTGTCATTAAGGTAATAGCGGCATCGATAGCGTCGGGCATATACATCATATCCAGTTGCGTATCGGCTCGAAGGAAGCACTCATAATGTTGCGATTTAATCGCCGCATAAAAAATATCCACCGCATAATCGGTCGTGCCGCCGCCCGGCTTGGTTTTGCTGGAAATTAATCCCGGATATCGTAAGCCGCGGGCATCGACGTCAAAGCGATGATGATAATAGTCGCAAAGCAGTTCCCCTGAAACTTTGGTAATGCCATAAATAGTTGTCGGCCTTTGGATGGTATCCTGTGGGGTATCCATAGACGGGGTTTCTGTGCCGAAAGCAGCTATGGAGCTGGGGAAGAACAGCGCACATTGGTGCATTCTGGAAATCTCCAGTACATTGATTAAGCCGTTCATGTTGACATCCCAAGCTTGTTGCGGCTGTTGTTCCGCAACCGCGGAAAGCAATGCAGCGAGGTGGAAAATCGTGTCGATGTTGTTAGTTTCTACGATTTGGTTGAGTACCGGCATATCGCGCACATCAAGGCAATAATAAGGTCCGGATTGCGTTAGTTCGTTCAAGGCCGGCTTTTTATCGGCAGCAGCGAACACATTTTCGGCGCCGTATCTATTGCGCAAGGTTATCGTTAATTCCGAACCAAGTTGCCCGGTTGCACCCGTTACCAGTATCTTTTTCATCTGCACCTTCGCTGCTTTGTTAAGGGGGGATTGCTTTGCGTCGGCCTATGCCTGTTTCGAAGCATTAAATCGTAAAATGTTCTTAGAATCTAACTGATTTTTCAGTTTGATGAATCAATACTCTGCCTTTATCTTTATATTGCCTTGCCCATTAGATATTGTGCCGTTGCATCGCTTTAAGCGAGCGGTGCGGCCCGAGGCGTTTAATTGTAATATAAGCTTCATTTGATATTATTTAATCTTGAATCATGATCAAATTTAATGAGAGGAAAAATATGCAGCCCAAGACTATTTTAACGTTATGTGCATCGCTGGCACTTTCTGTAGCGGCGGTCAAAAATGCCGATGCCGCAAATTGGAAGGATGTGCTTAAGGAGGTCAATAGTAACGTCAATGGCCAGGCGAATAACGCAGGTCAAGTAGTGCAACAGGGTCAACAAGCTGTTAATGCAGCCCAGACTATGCAAACGAACAGTTTGACCGAGTTGTTGGTGCAGCGGACCGGCGTGACTGGGGCTCAGGCTCAAGGCGGTGCAGGTGCTTTGTTTCAGATCGCTAAAAACAAGATGCAGCCGGATGCATTTAACCAGTTGGAGCAATCGGTTCCGGGTATGCAGGAAATGCTGGGAGCTGCGCCAGTTCTATCGCAACCGCGCGGTTTAGCGGGACGCTTGTCTTCAATAGCAGGTGCTTCGGGTGTGGGCGGGACTGCGGGGAATTTGATTTCTGTAGTTTCCGCTTTTCAGCAGCAGGGCATGTCGCCCGCGATGGTGCAGCAATTCATCCCGGTGGTGATCGATTATGTTAAAGCCCATGGCAATGAGGCTTTGGTTAATACCTTAAGCGCCGCATTAATCGGGCGTTGATTTAATTCGGTATGCCTATGGCTGTATCTAAAATTACTATAGGCGGCAAGATTGCGCTTTTAGAAAGCTTTGGAAGAATAAGGGTCTAAATAACTCACCGTTTCGGAAACATTGCGCCGGAATCGAGAGTCAAGGATGACAATGTCAAGCCGGGCAGTAGTGAATGAGCAGCATCAATATCATTATCTTGATGCTGCTTTCTGGGGCGCTGTTATTTTACGTTTGTAAAAACCTCATGTCATCCAAACGTATCAACCGCAAATCAAGTATTAAGAATAACTTTCAGTTTTTTTCCTGGAGTAAGAGAATTGCTTATTGCCGGTGGATTCCATTTGCGCAGATCTGCGATTGAGACATTAAATTTACGGGAAATTTGCGCCAGTGAATCGCCTTGTTTCACGGTATAACTAATCGAACGAATCCCAGCCGAAGCAAGTGAGGCTACAGCCTTTGAAGTTACAGCCTGTTGATTGGAGGCTTTAATCGACAGTTTTTGGCCTGAAACCAATGCCGTTTTCGAGTTGAGTTTATTCCAATCGGCAATGTCTTTACCGCTAACTGAAAACTTTTGCCCGATATTCCAGAGTGTGTCGCCATGTTTTACGACATAGATTTGGGAGCTTCCGGGTTTAGTTTTAGTTGTGGATAGCGTGCCTGACGAGTTTTGCGGCGTCGGCATTTTTAATATCATGCCGGAGTGGATGGAATTGCTCGTCAAGTGGTTGGCCTGACGAATCGATTGAGGTGTTGTATTGTTTTTATCGGCTATAGATACAAGGTTTTCACCGGCTTTAACTTTGTGTTGGTTCGGTATAGTCCGGATTTCATCATGTCGAATTTGCGCCATCGTCTCAGCCATTGTTTCGGCGTGATAACGCTTCATATCGACCCGCTCATCATAAGGCAGTTGAGCCAGATTCTGTTTGAATAATTGCGCTTTGGCAACCGGAATCAACAAGTGATGCGGTCCTTGCGGCGCGGTGCTTGAGTGGTTAAAGCCGGGATTCAATTTTAAAAACTCATTAAGCGGCACGTCGGCCAGTTCCGCCGCTTTGTTTAAATCCAGTTGGGATTTAGCATCGACCAGTTCACAGTAAGGCCTGTTGGGGATGGGGTGTAAATTGATGTTGTATTTATCGGCATTAGCAAATATTTTGGCGATAGCCAGCAATCGCGGCACATAGTCTTCCGTTTCCTTGGGGAGATCTAACGACCAATAATCGGTTGGCAGATTGAGGTTTTCATTTTTTTCGATAGCTTTTCTTATATTACCTTTGCCGTAATTGTAAGAGGCCAGCGCAAGATGCCAGTCGCCATCGAAAGTTTCGCCTAAATGTTTGAGAAAAGAGGTTGCTGCTTTGGTTGATGCGTAAACATCGCGGCGGCCGTCGTACCAGGTATTTTGTTGCAGTCCGTATAAACGGCCGGTGGCTGGTATAAATTGCCAAAGTCCCGACGCATCGCTTTTTGAATACGCTTCCGGCAGAAAGGCGCTTTCGACTATTGGCAACAAAGCCAGTTCTCCGGGGATGTTTTTGGCTTCGACTTCGTCTAGTATAAGATGCAGATAGGGTTCCGCCCGTTGCTGAACTCTGGCAAGATAGCCCGGGTGCCTTAAATACCAGTTTAACTCGCGATCGACTCGTTCATTTTGAATGTCGGGCAGAGAATATAACGATATTAACCGTTCCCAAACGGTATTTTTGTACTTTGAGGATACATTATATTTTTGTTTGCCGAATGGATGCAGGGAATGTCTCACATAGCTGTTGTCCAGTTCGGTGGAGTCGGGTGGTCTATCGTTAAAAGATGATGTTGTAGAGCAGCCTGTTACGACTAAAAAGATCAATATTAATAAAAGTTTAACTGATCTGTTAAAGTTAAAGCACATCATCTAAGCCTTTTAAGAATAAAGTTTATTATTAGGATGTCACCATTATAGCTTGTTTCTATTGAAAATCATCAAAGTTAGATACTATAAGATACGCATATGAAACGTAATTTCTTATTTGCCTGGTACCAAACCCCTAGAGGCAAACTGCTACAACAGCTTGAAGCTAACTATTTACAACGATCTATTACCGTCAGTTGTAAACAGACCATTTTGCAGATTGGCGGGCTGGACTGGGAAAGTGAGTTCATCGACTGTTCTTTATACAAGAGTTTTACGATACTCGATGCCAAAAGCTTAGGCTGCAATCAGGCGAGAAAAATCCAGGCTAAAGCTTATAGCCTGCCCTTGCAGAGCAACAGTGTCGATATGATTATAATTCCGCATTTATTGGAATTTGACGCCTTTCGGTTTCAAACCATGCGGGAAGTCGAACGTGTTTTGAAGCCGGAAGGCATATTAGTCATACTGAATTTCAATCCTTGGAGTCTGTGGATTAGATACCAGTATTTGTGGGATAAAAAAATGGCCGATTCATGGGGAGGGCATTTTATTTCCCGTTCAAGGATTTTGGACTGGCTAAAACTATTAAATTTTGAAGTAACAGTATCATCGGAGTTTAAGTTGGATACGGTAAAATCGACTTATGGAAAATTTATAACCCGAGGGCACTCGCTCACATCGACCGCCTATGCGATTAAAGCAATCAAGCGCCGTTACAACCTGATCCCATTAACCCCAGTAAAAATACTAAACCCCCGTTTAATTATGCCGAATCCACTTCACGCGCCAACAACACAGATAAACAGACATGAGTGATCTTGTCACTATATATACCGATGGCGCTTGCAGAGGCAATCCGGGGCCCGGCGGCTGGGGAGTTATATTCAGCTACAAAGGAGTCGTTAAAGAACTCTATGGCGGCGACCCCGAAACCACTAATAACCGCATGGAGCTGATGGCGGCGATCCAGGCATTGGAAGCACTGAAAAAGCCTTGCTCCGTGCAGATCAATACCGATTCGAAATATGTATTGCAAGGCATTACCGAATGGATGAGTAACTGGAAAAAACGCGGCTGGAAAACCGCCTCCAAAACGCCGGTTAAAAATGAAGACCTGTGGCGTAGGCTGGATGTTGCGATACAGCGGCACAATATCGAGTGGGTCTGGGTAAAAGGCCATTCAGGCCATAAAGATAACGATAGGGCGGATGAGCTGGCTAATCTGGGTATTGATTCATTACGGGTTGCAGATGCTTGTAAATAATAAAATAGCTGGTTTATGTGAATTATAAACAACACCATGAAGGACATGAAGAAAAAACTTCATGTCCTTCATGGTGAATATTTCTTATTATCGAAACAGCAAGCTGACGCGCAGAACTGATTGTAAATCAAGCCCTGGCGCAGACCCAAACATCAACCCGGCTAGCGCTTGCTTCTTTCAAAACATAAGCCAGTTCATGGGCTGTCGAACCTGTAGTCATCACATCATCAAGTATCGCAATGTGCCGGGCATGGATGGGTTTGATCACGGAAAACGCATTTTTCAGGTTCTTACGGCGTTTTTTGGCCGATAATTGGGTTTGGTGTGGCGTGTCCCGGTGCCGTTTGCAACTGGTCAGATCCAACGGAATCTTTAATTCTTTGGCTACGGTTCTGCCGATTTCTATGGCCTGGTTGAAGCCGCGCTGGCGGTAACGGGAAAGGTGCAGCGGAACCGGTAAAATCAAATCGGGCAGTTCAGCGGTTTGCCTCAGGTGGCCGACCAATAGCATGCCGAGTAAGCGTGCATTCTTGTAATTAGCGCCGAATTTTAAGTTGCCGATCAAATGCTTGATAGCTCCTTGATGAATGAACGGCGCATAAGTTTCGTCAAAAGCCGGATGTCTGCTAAGACAGCGGCCGCATAGTACCGGGGCTGTGGTGGGCGTTTCCAATATTTCGGCGCATCGATAACAGCACAGATTATTTCGAGGCAAGTGCGTGTAGCACGAATGGCAAATGTCGCGAGAATCGTATCCGGGGTTTCCGCATAAGATGCAGGTAGGCGGAAGCAGGCAATCCTGTATAATATTGATCCAGTTGTATACCATTTTTATTTAAACGGGTTGACAAGTTTATCGTCGTTTGCGACTGATGGACTTCGTACCTCATAAACTGGAGCTTAACAGAATGTCTGCAAACCCTGCAATTCGCCATGACTGGCAATTGGACGAAGTGCAAGCGCTTTATGCGTTGCCTTTTAATGACCTGATTTTTAAGGCGCAAACCGTGCATCGAGAAAATTTCGATCCCAATGAAGTTCAGATTAGCAGCCTGTTGAGCATTAAAACCGGCTCGTGTTCGGAAGATTGCGGCTATTGCCCGCAAAGCGCCCGTTACGATTCCGATTTAACGCCCGAGGCGTTAATGCCGATTGATAAGGTTTTACAGGCAGCGCAACAGGCTAAAGATCAAGGCGCATCGCGTTTTTGCATGGGCGCGGCTTGGCGCCAGCCTAAAGATAGGGATGTGGAACGGGTCGTGGAAATGGTTCAGGGTGTCAAGGCGTTAGGCATGGAAACTTGCGTAACCTTGGGGATGCTGACCGATGCTCAAACCATCAGGCTAAAAGAAGGCGGCCTGGATTATTACAACCACAACCTGGATACCTCGGAAGATTATTATTCGGAAGTCATCACCACGCGGACCTACCAGGATCGGTTGGATACGCTGGCAAGGGTCAGGGATGCCGGGATTAACGTCTGTTGCGGCGGCATTGTCGGTATGGGCGAGAGCGATGTCGACCGCGCCAAGCTGTTAATCGAACTGGCAAACCTGCCCAAGCATCCTGAAAGCGTGCCGGTCAATATGCTGGTGCAGGTTGAAGGCACGCCGCTGATGGGCACCGAATCGCTGGACCCAATCATCTTTATCAGGACCATAGCCGTTGCCAGAATCATGATGCCCAAGTCGCGGGTGCGCTTGTCCGCCGGGCGCAATAATATGAGCGATGAAATGCAGGCGCTGTGTTTCCTGGCCGGAGCCAACTCGATTTTTTATGGCGATAAATTGTTGACGACCGATAACCCGATGACTAACCATGATTTGGCTTTGTTTGATCGGCTGGGCGTGCATTCCGGCGGTTCAAGTTACGCTTGATCTTGAAAAATCTATTGATCCACGAAAAACACGAAAAGCACGAAAATACTCGAAACAATTTATTTCGTGTCTTTCGTGCTTTTCGTGGACAAAAACTTTAAATCTAATGGTACATCTATTTCCAGAATTAGCAGCTGGCCTCGAAGATATTGCCCAACAGGGCTTGTATCGCTCCCGTCGAATTATAGAATCCCCGCAAGGCATTAACCTGAAAGTCAACGGCAGGAACATCGTCAATTTTTGCAGCAATGATTATTTGGGGCTGGCTAATCATGCTGATGTGGTCAACGCGTTTAAATCCGGAGCCGATCAATACGGCGTCGGCAGCGGTTCGGCGCATTTGATTTGCGGGCACAGCGCGGCTCATCATGCTTTGGAAGAAGAGTTGGCGGCATTCACCGGGCGGGATAGGGCCTTGTTGTTTTCCACCGGATACATGGCCAATATGGGCGTGATCTCGGCTTTATTGGGGCGCAACGATGCGGTGTTTGAAGACCGGTTAAACCATGCGTCCTTGTTGGACGGAGGCTTGATGTCCGGCGCACGATTCAAGCGCTATGTTCATGCCAACGTGGCCGATCTCGGAACAAAGCTGGAAAATGCCGCAGGCAATAAACTAATCGTTACCGACGGCGTATTCAGCATGGATGGCGATTTTGCACCGCTACGCGAATTGGCGGTTGTCGCAAAAAATCATAACGCTTGGCTGATGGTTGACGATGCCCATGGCTTGGGTGTGGTCGGCGAGCGCGGCGGCGGGATTGTTGAACATTACGGATTAAATCAGGACGATGTGCCGGTGCTGATGGGAACCTTAGGTAAAGGCTTGGGTACTTTTGGCGCGTTTGTGGCCGGTTCTGAAGTATTGATTGAAACCTTAATCCAAAAAGCTCGCACTTATATTTACACCACCGCGTTACCGGCGGCGGTTGCCGAAGCGACACGGGCCAGTTTGAAAATAGCCATTGAAGAAAACTGGCGCAGAGACAAGCTTAAACAGCTGTCGGAACGATTTCGGCTGGGTGCAGATCAGCTTGGTTTAACGTTGATGGCATCGCCGTCGGCTATCCAGCCTATTTTAATCGGCGACAGCCAAACAGCCGTGGACATCAGCACCGCCTTGTTGGATGCCGGTTTTCTGGTCAGTGCAATTCGCCCTCCGACCGTGCCTCAAGGCAGCGCTCGGTTGCGGGTGACTTTTTCTGCATTGCACGAACAACATCATGTCGACCGCTTGCTGGATGCGCTGACTAAAATTATTGCAGGCCGCATGTGACAAAAATTCATTTAGAAACGTTCGGGCAAGGCAAGCCCATAGTGCTGGTGCATGGCTGGGCGATGCATACCGGTATCTGGCGGGAGTTTGCGAAGCAATTGGCGCTTAACTATCAAGTAACCTGCATCGATTTGCCGGGACATGGGCGTAGCGAGGCAATCGATCCGTTTACGCTGGAACGGATTAGCGATGAGTTGGTTAAGATAATCCCCCCTAGCCCCCCTTTTACAAAGGGGGGGATTGAGCAACTCCCCGTCTTTGGCAAAGAGAGAGTTGAACAGTCTTCCTCTTTTGAAAAAGAAAAAAATAAGCTATCTCCCCCCTTTGTAAAAGGGGGGCCGGGGGGGATTTGTTGGCTGGGTTGGTCGTTGGGCGCTACGGTGGTGCTTGATCTAGCCGCCCGCTATCCTGAGTGGATCTCTTCACTGATATTACTCGGAGGAAACCCCTCGTTCCCAAGCTCCGGCTTGGGAACGCAAACATGGCTCGGCATGGATGTTAAGCTGCTGAATGATTTTGCCGAACATTTGAATAAAAACTGCCAAGCCACGTTGCTGCGCTTTTTATCCTTGCAGGTAAACGGCTTGCCCGACCATAAAAACCTTTTGAAGGCGCTTAAAACAGCCGTGTTTGAATGCGATGCGCCGGATCAAAACACCTTGCGGGGCGGTTTAAATATACTGAAACAGGCAGACTTAAGGCCGGCTTTATCAGGATTGAATATTCCCGTGTCGGTCATCTTAGGCGGCCTGGATACTTTGGTTCCAGTGGCTGTAGGTCAAAAAATGCAGCAGTTACTGCCGGGCCTGGAATTAAACATAATCGACAGGGCAGGGCACGTGCCGTTTTTATCGCATAGCCGCGAAACATTGGAGATTATTTCCGGATTTATGGATCGGCAATGCAATTAGATAAAGCCAAAATCAGGCAGTCATTTGCGGCGGCTTCGCTTACCTATGACGGCGTAGCCGCATTGCAGCGCAGTGTCGGTAAGGCGCTGCTGAATACCGTAAATACCGAAAGCCTGACCGGAACCTTGTTGGATTTGGGCTGCGGCACCGGGTTTTTAACTGCAAAGTTGCTGGCTAGCGTAGTGAATCCGGCAGAATATTTGGAAAACGGTACGCTATGCGTACCCTACATGACTGTTATAGCGCTGGACATTGCGTTACCGATGGTGCAGGTAACGCGAACAAAGCTCGCCGATTCGCCTAATGCCGGTTATTTATGCGCCGATGCCGAACAACTGCCGCTGGCCGGTCAAATCGCCGATGGCGTGTTTTCCAATCTTGCGTTGCAATGGTGCGTCAATCTTGAAGCCGTTTTTACCGATATTAAGCGGGTATTGAAACCGGATGGCAGACTGGTTTTTTCGACCTTCGGCCCGCAAACATTACAGGAATTAAAAGCCGCGTGGGCTGAAGTCGACGATTACAATCACGTCAATGATTTTTACAGCGAACAGCAGCTGACCGGCTTTCTTCGGCTAGCGGGTTATACCGAAATAGCGGTTGAAACCAGGGTTTATACATCGAGCTACGGCTCGGTTTTGGCGTTGATGAAGGAATTAAAGCACATCGGCGCGCATAACATGATTGCCGGGCGCAATAAAAGCATCACTACCAAGGCGCAGATGCAGCGGATGATTGCGGCTTATGAGCAATATCGAACCGGCGAGCAGGTTACTGCGACTTTCGAGGCCATTATGGTTACGGCAAGCTAATGAAACAGGGTTACTTTATAACCGGTACCGACACCAACGTCGGCAAAACCTGGGCTACGATTGCGCTGATGCGTTATTTTAAAAGCCGGGGCAAATCGGTTGTCGGTATGAAGCCGGTTGCCTCCGGTTGTTCAATGCAGGACGGACAACTGAAAAACGAAGATGCGCTGTTGATACAAAAAAATGCTTCATTGCCGGTCGATTACGACTTAATCAATCCTTATGCCTACGAACCGCCTGTTCCGCCTCATATTGCAGGCGTGGAAAATCCGGTCGAACTGGATTTGGTGGCAGCCAAATTCGAGCTATTGAAAACCTTAGCTGACGTCATTATCGTTGAAGGCGCCGGAGGCTGGTACGCGCCTTTAAATGAGTGGGAAGCTATCAGCGATCTGGCAAAAACGCTGGCTTTGCCGGTGATTATGATTGTTGCGATCAAGCTGGGTTGCATCAACCATGCAAGATTAACCTATCAGGCGATAGAGCGATCCGGATTAAGCTGTTCGGGTTGGATTGGCGTTTGTACAGATCCTGACTATCTAGGCAGGGACGAGACTATACTGACCATGAAAGCCGCTGTGGATGCGCCTTTGCTGGGTGTATTGCCTTATAGGGCAGTTGCCGATTTCGACTTTTTCTCGGAACAGATAAATATATAGCTGCGTCGAAAGGCTATTTTAGAATTAACCGAAATAATGGATAGCTGCCGCCATAATCGGTAGAATGCAATAACAGTGATAGCTTCCCGTCTGTGGAGCAGTGATTCAGTCTAAAGCTTTGCGATTGAACTCTGCGTCTTACCGGAGAATGTATACTATGCATATCGACGAAAAGATAGCCTTTCTCCGCCAGCCGGCAATATATCCGGACAAACCGAAGTGCATTGAGGTTATAGAAACGCACATGTCCTGGGTCTTTCTGACCAAAAATCTTGTCTACAAATTAAAGAAGCCCGTCCGGTATGAGTTTTTGGACTTCAGCACCTTAGAGGACCGGCAAAAAGACTGCGAATGGGAAGTAAGCCTGAATCGGCGGTTGGCAGGCCGCATCTATCTCGGCACGGTGCCGCTTACCATCCAAGAAAATGGCAAATTGCAATTGGACGGCGAAGGCCGGCTGGTGGATTGGCTGGTGCAGATGCGCCGCCTGCCCGCAGACCGTATGCTCGATGCTGCTATCCGGGAAGGAACGGTCAGTGCTGAGGATGTACTGAAGGTCAGTCAGGTGCTGACCGATTTCTATCGACATTCTCTTCCTTTACTCATCAGCCCGGCCGAGTACCGTCGCCTTTTCGAAGAAAGAATTCAAAGCAATCTGAGCGAGTTAAGCGACAACCGGTATGCTTTGCCCAAGGCGCAGGTGGAGCGCCTTACGGCGGCACAAAGGCAATTTCTGGCGGAACAGGGTTATCTTCTTGAGCAGCGGGCGCGGGATGGACGCATCATCGATGCGCATGGCGACCTCAGGCCTCAGCATATCTGTTTAACAGCCCCGCCGGTGATCATTGATTGTCTGGAATTCAACCGGGAGTTTCGCATTCTCGATCCCGTGGACGAACTGGCTTATCTGGCTATGGAATGCGAACGTCTTGGTGCGCCGCACATCGGCGAGCAGATTTTAGAGCACTATAGCGAAACAGTTGGCGATGCCTGTTCCGTTGAGCTAATAGGATTTTACAAGGCTTTTCGCGCCTGTTTGCGCGCCAAGATTGCAGTTTGGCACATCGCGGATCACCAAGTGCAGGATCATCAGCATTGGCTTCGCCTCGCTCAAACTTATCTGGATTTGGCTGAGCGTTATCTGCCCCGCTGTTAACGGTAGCTCATAACCGATAAATCTAAAAAAACCAGTAGCTTCCGTAGGGGCGACCGGCCGGTCGCCCCTACAACTCCTCAAGGAGCTCTACAATGGAACCGCCGTTATGTATGCGTTGGATGGCTTCGGCGAACAGCGGCGCGACATCCAACACATTCAGCCGGTTACGCACGAGCTCCGGATCGAGCCGGAATGGCGGCAGCGTATTGGTGACCACTAAGCTATCCAGAGAAGGATCGGCCACGACTTGGTCGGCCTTGCCCACGAAAATGCCGTGGGAGGCGGCGGCATGGACGCCGTGCGCGCCCTGCCTTCGACAGGCGTGCGCAGTTCGCAAGATCGTGCCGCCGGTACTGATCATATCGTCGATGATAATGGCTGTTTTGCCTTTTACGTCGCCCACCAAGGCCTCGCCGCTGACCACTCCGGCGCTACGCTGCTTTTCCATAAAGGCGCTGCCTGCCGGCCTGTTCAGGCGCAGGGTCAGCGTCTCCCGGAACTGCTCCGCCCGTTTGACTCCGCCAATGTCGGGCGAGACCACGACCACCTCAAGGTCTAGGAGCCGTGTTGCAAAATGCTCGACAAACAGATTTTTGGCTTCCAGATGATCCGTCGGGCAGCGAAAAGCGTTTTGAAAAGCGGCGAGGTTATGCACGTCGAGAGTCAGTACTCGATCGGTGCCCACGGCCTCCAGCAGTTGCGCTACATAACGAGTGGTGACCGGATCTCGCGATTTGGTTTTCCTATCTTTTCGCGCATAACCAAGGTAGGGCAGGACGGCTATTACCGATCGCGCCGAAGCATCCTTTAACGCGCCGATGAAAAACAGCAGCCGGCAAAGCTTGTCGTTGACGCTTAAGCCAAGTTCGCTGTATAGCGATTGGATCACGAAGACATCGTTGCCTCGTACATTTTCCAGAGGACGAATCTTGTGTTCGCCGTCTTCGAAGTCTCTTTCCTCGTGCGCACTCAACGATAAACCGAGCGCAGCAGAGATGCTTTCTCCGAGTGCCCGGCTTTCGCTTAGCGCAAACAGTCGAATCGCGTCGAGACTCATGAGCCGGAAAAATAGTGCAGAAACCAATCGCAGGCGAGATTCGCCACCTGTTCTAGTTTGCCTGTTTCTTCGAATAGATGCGTAGCGCCGGGAATGATTTTCAGGCTATATTCAACCAGCAGTTGCTTGGCGGCCTGTTGATTAAGTTCGATCACGATATCGTCCTCGCCGCCCACAATCAACAGTGTAGGCGCCTTAACTTTCGCAAGATGCCCCATGGCCAAATCCGGCCGGCCGCCGCGCGAAACCACGGCGGCTACCTTGTCGGGACGCCAAGCGGCGGCGGCCAGGGCCGCCGCCGCACCGGTGCTGGCTCCGAACAGCCCGATCGGAAGCGCGGCCGTCGCTTTGTTCCGGCTCACCCAGTAGATCACGCCGATCAGCCTGTCGGTCAATAAGCCGATATCAAAGCGAAGTTCACGTGTGCGCTGATCGATGTCTTCCTCTTCCGGTGTTAAGAGATCGAAAAGTAATGTGGCAATGCCTGCATCGTTCAAGGTTTCGGCCACGAAGCGATTGCGCCGGCTGAACCGGCTGCTGCCGCTTCCGTGAGCGAAGATTACAATGCCTTTCGGATGCTCGGGAATAGCGAGGGAGCCGGCAAGAGAAAAACCTTCAAACTCTATGTTGATGTCAATCGAAGAAGTAGGGAGTGAGGGATTAGTCATGGCGTTTCGTCTAGAGGAATGTGGAGCGTGGCCCAGGCACGCTTCAACAGGAACTTGACTTCATCGTCGCTGGTCTGCGAGAACTCACGGTACCAGCGTCCGACGGCCAAAAATGGTTCGGGCGTTGCTAAGCACACCACATCATTGGCTTCCTGTTGCAGCCGCAGCACGGTCTCAGCTGGAGCCACGGGGACGGCGACTACGATAGAGGCGGGGTTTCGTTGTTTCAAGGCGGCGACAGCGGCCAGCATACTTGCACCAGTAGCCAAGCCGTCGTCTACCAGAATCACGCAATGATTTTCTACTGCGGGAGGAGGCTGCTCTCCTCGATAAGCCCGCTCGCGTCTTTCCAATTCTTGCCGCTCTCTTACTATGGCAGCGTCAATGGTTTCTTGGCTGATATCAATGGCTGCAACTATATCGGGGTTCAGAACACACGATCCTCCGCTGGCGATTGCGCCCATAGCTAATTCTTCCTGTCCGGGCGTTCCCAGCTTGCGCACCAGCATGATGTCCAGCGGCGCGTCGATCATCCGGGCGATCTCGAACCCTACCGGTACTCCGCCACGAGGCAAAGCGAGGATGATCACGTCCGGACGCTTTGAATATTCAGCCAGCGCCTGTCCCAGTAGGCGTCCGGCCTGGATTCGATTCTCAAATGGCAGTCTCAAGGCGGTTTTCTTGATCATTGCATCGCACCGATTTTAGGAACTTAAATAAATCATATACCGATCTATCCATACAATGAATACTTACAAATACTTACGGGGGCGTCGTTTTACAAATTTGTTTATACGCTCATCTTATTAACGTAAGCTTAATGAATTTGGAGCTTTTCGATGGGTATCACTGTCAATAAAGCTAAACTCATCGTTTAGTTTTTGATGAATTGCAAACGTTAAAATAAGTAATATGAGGTTGCGAAGTTCGTTCGGATGAGGCAGTATTAATTTTTACGATTTTCAGGGGTCGTCGGCGATGAATGATTATCGGCTAAACCGGAGGACACGAAGAGATTTCCTGAAATTAGCTGGGAGCACTGCACTTGCCCTAAAGATGACAAAAACCTGCTTAGCGGGAGACATGAACGAAGTGATTTCAAGTCAAAGTCTTTCATCTCAAACAGCTTCTCGCGATACCCAGATTACACTGTTTCTGTGCGGCGATGTGATGACCGGCCGGGGTATCGATCAGGTGTTGCCGTATCCCGGAAATCCGCAAATTCATGAACCTTATATGACTTCCGCCAAGGACTATGTGAAGCTCGCGGAAGAAACTAACGGCCCTATTCCGAAACCGGTCAACTTTGCCTATATCTGGGGTGATGCACTTGAAGAGCTTCGGCGCGCTAATCCCGACGTCCGCATTATTAACCTTGAGACGGCGGTAACGGCCAGCTCGGAATTTTGGGCCGGAAAAGGTATTCATTACCGGATGCAGCCGCGGAACATTCCCTGCATTTCTGCGGCAAAGATCGATTGCTGTGTTTTGTCCAACAATCACGTCCTGGATTGGGGGTATGCCGGGTTGACGGAGACTTTGACTACTTTGACCGGTGCAAATATCAAGACTGCGGGAGCGGGCCGAAACCTTTCAGAAGCCGAAGCTCCGGCAGTTATCGAGGTGGCCGGGAAAGGGCGTGTGATGGTGTTCGGTTTCGGCGACGAAAGCAGCGGTATTCCCTCTCTATGGGGTGCCCGTAGCGATAGGCCGGGCGTGAATTTACTGCCGGATTTATCCGAGAATACGGTGCGTCGTATCGCCGAGCGGATATCGGGTTTTAAGCAGAAGGGCGATTGTGTGGTAGCTTCGATTCATTGGGGCGGAAACTGGGGCTACAAGGTCTTAAGCGCTCAAAGGGAGTTTGCGCATCGGCTGATAGATCAGGCCCATGTGGACGTGGTGCATGGTCACTCATCGCATCACCCCAAAGGCGTCGAACTGTACAAAGGCAAACCGATTCTGTTCGGCTGCGGCGACTTTTTAAATGACTATGAGGGAATTTCAGGATACGAGGAATTTCGGGGCGATTTGGCTTTGATGTATTTTGTGACTATGGACTTCATAACAGGAAACTTGGTCAGTTTGGTCATGATACCGATGCAAGTCAGGCGCTTTCGTTTGAATTGTGCGCACTCTGATGACGTTCGCTGGTTGCAGCAAGTTATGGATAGGGAGAGCCGGTTGTTGGGCGGAAGGATCGAACCGGTCAATGATCGCAGTTTTGCTTTATCGGTCAGAAGTTGAGAATATTGCTGGTTTTAACAGCAGCTGAGCTGAAATACAAAATGGCAAAGTTTTGTATGACCCCATGCTTTTAGTATTTTTGGTATGATAGTCGTACATGTAGGGCACATTTTGTGCATTAATGAATGCCGAGGTCTCGAATTGCATAGATTACTTGCTTCAAAGAATAGGCTTGAGGTCAGGGCTTTCTAAACAAGCGCAACCGAGGATCGCTGTTGTATATCTTTAATGCCTTTGCGCCAGCTTGTAAAAATAAAACATGACAAAGTCTCTTTGAAAGTCCTATTATTTTCCCCTTTCCCAGCTCGAATCGCCGCCTAACATGCGGCACAAGGTTAATGCATGTCTATTCGTTCTATCTCATCAGCAAAATTCATTTTGGTTATTGGTACGTTATTGTCGGGATGTACAACGACGCGACAAATTGTTGTTGACCATCCATCAACCGAAGCCACCCAGCTTCAACCGCTACAAGGCTTTCAATCCATTGATGGCGACGATTACTATGTGCGTTTGATTTCTGAATTCGATTTTAAAGGCGACAATGTATTAAAAAGCGGCTGTACCAATATGGCGCCTTCTTATGAAAAAGGCGATTTATCCGCGGCTCTTATCTATAGTGTGCGTAACGACACGCTTAAGTTTAATCGTGAAGCCACCGGCTTTTTGTATCAGGCGACAACAGGTAAGTGCAACTTTACTTTCGACGCTAAAAAACTTTATCTGACGCCATGGATACGCCTGGATTCGGGTAAGGAAACCATGGTCGATTATAATTTTTACACCAATGCAAATAGTGATGTGGATGTATCGAGTTTGGTCGGTGATGTGAATTCGGCCAGCAACTTGCTTGCGTTAACAGGCGTCGGTATGGGCGTTGCTATTATGGGGCAGGCTGCCGGACAATGGATAAAAAGCAGCCAACAAGCGGAAGTAAAGTCAGCGCCTCATCAATCAGTCAAACACAGCTCGGAGTCACATTCGTTACCGGCGACTACGGCTTTTTCAGGCAAGACGGGAACGCTCAATCAGACAAAGTTCAAAGTTTATGATGTCGCAGAAGGCGGATTAAATTTGTTTGGATCAGATACCAAACAGCTTGGCGAGCTAAAAATTTACCCGGAAATTCTGCCGTCTTTGTTGTTAAAGACAACGGCTGACGGTATTCCGGATGCGCGTGATTTATCATTCGAAGAAATAGGGTATTCGCCAATAAAATCGGCAACTGGGGAAATCAATCTTCAACAATTGATTGAGCAATCAACACATCCGGCAAAACCGAATTTGAAACCGGATTGGAATAATTACCAGGAAGTGGAGGGCAATTGCAGAAAATTGAAGTTGGTGATGAAAGATTTGGGCTTCAATAAGTTTGACCGGAATGCGGTGATTTACTATTTTCTGGCTAAGAATGGCGATTGGAGCAACTACAATATCAGTCGGCAAAAGACACTGAGTGAAGAAATGCGGCCAAAGCTCATAGAGAGCTATCGCAATAAAAACTTTGCTAATTGTCTGGCGGCTGATGACTATGCGGTTATGAAATCAATGGGTTTGCCGGTTAATACGCAGTCCGACTGGGATCAGGTGGGGGAGGCGAGCCATAAAAAAGAGCAATTGTTTACGCCGCTTAAGTCGATAGAGCGGCAGTTGGTTGCTGTGTTGAGAAACCCAAATAAGACAGAAATGGAACGCCAACTCTTCCCTTTGCTGAATACAGCAAAAAATGGCGACGGCAGTGTGTTACTGCAAAATCATTTAGGGGATTTTGGATTGGAGTTGTTGTTAAATCCTCCTGCAGCACCAATCCCTGTAGACGCTTCGAGCATTCCGGCGGCTGCCCCAGTTGTGGCAACGGCTCCAGCGTCGACGACTATTCCCGGCGAGGGAATTATTATCAGCGCCCGTCAATTGGCGCAGGTCTTTTCAGGACTTTTAATAAACGAGCTCAGTTGTGCGCGTCCGGTTCCTGACAGTTTCGGGAAATCTGCGAATAACGCGGGGATTTTATTGTTCACTACTAAAGAAGGCAGTCCTCGGGTTAAAGGCGGAGCGATGGAATTTGAATTTTCCGGCGGTAAAATTACGCGCATTGCATTTCAGCTATCCACTTACCGGGATTTCGAACAGGATCTGTTGGATAAACCGGAAGTCGGCGGTTGTCGAATTGATACCTCTTTTTTGGCAAAATTACACTAGCATCAATAATGATCCGATTTGGCTTTACCTACATGAAAATCAACAAAAAAAGATTTTTGATAGGTAATAACGTAGATTGGTTTATAAAGGAAATTAAAGATAGATTTGAGTATGGATATAATCCATAATGTTTGTGCGGTAAATAATAAATAATATATATCAGGAGAAACGTTATGGCTTTAATTACTTGGACAGCTAGTCAATACGGTACAAATGTTGGCTTTGCCGATGATGAGCATAAGACTTTGTTTGATAAACTTAATAAATTATATGATTTGGCAACTGGCGGAGCGGAGCGTTCTGCAATAGGTGCGCAATTGGATGACCTGATTGCGTATGTCGTTGATCATTTTGCGCATGAAGAAAAAGAAATGCTAGCAAAAGGTTTTGCTGGATATGATCGCCACAAAGAAGAGCACGATGCATTGGTAGGTATTTGCGGCGGTCTGCAAGCAAAATTTCATGCAGGGCAGGCGGAAGTTGACGAGGGAGTTGGTCAATTGGTTAAGGGCTGGTTGGATAACCACATCCCTAACTTCGATATGGCTTATTCAGATGCCTTAAACGGCTGATCGGTTCCTAATGAAAAATAAAAGGCTTGTGAGTTTCATTGATTCACAAGCCTTTTTATTGAGCCAAATAAAATCAAGGAAAGGACAGCTGGTATAGATTGCCCTCATGGTTTAAAATTGAATAGATTATTTGTGATAATTATTGCGTAAATGGAATGAAGCCGACCTTGGCATGTCCCGAAATTACGAAACGATGTAACGCATACAAGAGTTTATAACTACTAAACGAGGAGGCTGCTCCGTGAAAAAAGCAAAGCAACTGTTCGCAGGTCTGATCTTAACGGCTTTGGGCCTAGGAACAGCGCAGGCGGAATATACGCTCAATTTAATGAAAGGGGTTACAAAGGTCAGTAACGACCTTTATAACCTGCACATGCTGATTTTATGGATCTGTGTATTCATAGGTATTGGTGTGTTCGGGACTATGTTCTATTCGATTTATCATCATCGTAAATCAAGAGGACATAAAGCGGAGCAGTTTCATGAAAATACGACGGTTGAAATCGCTTGGACAATTATTCCGACTTTGATCCTGATCGGCATGGCTATTCCAGCCACGAAAGCCATGATCGAATTGGATAATGTGCAGGAATCCGAAATGTCTATTAAGGTGACCGGACATCAATGGAAGTGGGAATATGACTACCTTGATAATGGAATTCATTTTTTCAGCAGCCTGGATGAAGCCAGTAACAAAGTACGACAAGTAGGTTCTGGTTTAGATCCTCGGTCGGTTCCTAATTACTTGTTGAATGTCGATAAGCCGTTAGTTATTCCAACCAAAAAGAAAATTCGTTTTGTTTTTACCTCGGCAGATGTAATCCATTCATGGTGGGTGCCGGATCTAGGTTGGAAAAAAGATACTAATCCAGGCTTTATCAATGAATCGTGGACTTCTGTTGATGAGCCAGGTACTTATCGTGGTCAATGTACCGAGCTTTGTGGTAAAGATCATGGTTTTATGCCGATCGTCGTGATTGCAATGAACGAACCTGAGTACAATGCTTGGGTAGAACAACAAAAAGCGGCCGCGGCTGCTGAAGCAGGATCGGCTAGCAAGCAATGGACTAAAGAAGAGTTGGTTGCTAAAGGTAAAGCTGTTTATGAAACCAGCTGTTCATCTTGCCATATGCCGGACGGTGCTGGGTTGCCAGGTACTTTCCCAGCTCTAAAGGCAAGTCCGATGGTAACCGGCGATATTAACGCTCAAGTTAAGCTAGTCTTAAACGGAAAAGGCATGATGCCGGCTTTCGGAAAAGTGTTAAGCACTGTTGATTTTGCTGCAGTCGTAACATATACCCGTAATAGTTTGGGTAATTCAGTGGGTGATTCTATTCAACCTTCAGCTATCCAAGCTCTGCAATCGGGAACACCGGCGGCAGATAAAAATGAATAAGTCATTGCGTTCTTATCGATCTAATCTTTTTTATATATTCAAGAGGTATAAAATATGTCTGCTGTAGTCGCTGAACATGATGATCATCATGATCATGATCATGGTCCTGCTAAGGGGTTCTTAAGGTGGATTATTACCACTAATCATAAAGATATAGGTACATTATATTTGGTGTTTGCGCTGGCGATGTTTTTTGTTGGCGGCACCATGGCAATGATTATTCGTGCCGAATTGTTTGAACCGGGTATGCAATTTGTTAATCCCCAGTTCTTTAACTCAATGACCACTATGCACGCCTTGGTAATGGTGTTCGGCGCTGTTATGCCGGCATTCGTCGGTTTGGCCAACTGGATGATTCCAATGATGATTGGCGCTCCGGATATGGCATTGCCGCGTATGAATAACATGAGTTTCTGGTTGCTGGTTGCCGGTGTTTTATTACTGGCCAGTACTTTGTTTATGGAAGGTGGCGCGCCTGCCAGCGGTTGGACTTTGTATCCGCCACTAGTATTGCAAACCGGTAAGGCATTGCCTTTCGCGATTTTCTCGGTGCATTTGCTGGGTATCTCGTCAATCATGGGTGCTATCAATATCATCGCAACCATTTTCAATATGCGTGCTCCCGGCATGACCTTGATGAAAATGCCGATGTTTGTTTGGACTTGGTTGATTACCGCTTTCCTGTTAATCGCCATCATGCCGGTTTTTGCCGGTGCAGTGACCATGTTGTTAACAGATAGATTCTTCGATACCAGCTTTTTTGATGCAGCGGGCGGCGGCGATCCGGTTCTTTATCAGCATATTTTCTGGTTTTTCGGCCATCCCGAAGTTTATGTAATGATTTTGCCTACCTTCGGTGTCGCTTCTACGATCATTCCGGTATTTGCGCGTAAGCCTTTATTCGGCTATAGCTCAATGGTTCATGCGACTGCTGCAATTGCATTTTTGTCATTTATCGTTTGGGCTCACCATATGTTTACAGTGGGTATGCCGATAGCAGGCGAGTTGTATTTCATGTATGCAACCATGTTAATTGCAATTCCTACCGGGGTTAAGGTTTTTAACTGGACTGCGACCATGTGGAAAGGTTCGATGACTTTTGAGACACCTATGCTGTTTAGTATTTCTTTTGTGGTTTTGTTTACGATGGGTGGATTCACCGGTTTAATGATGGCGGTTGCTCCTGTTGATTTCCAATACCACGATACTTACTTTATTGTCGCGCATTTTCATTACACACTGGTTCCTGCTTCTATCTTCATATTGATGGCTGCGGGCTATTTTTGGCTGCCTAAATGGACCGGCCATATGTATGATGAAAGGATTGGTCGGCTGCATTTCTGGTTGTCGGTAATATCGGTAAATGTCTTGTTTTTCCCTCAGCATTTTTTGGGGCTTGCCGGTATGCCAAGAAGAATTCCTGACTATGCTGTTCAATTTGCGGATTGGAATATGATCTCCAGTATTGGTGGTTTTATCTTCGGTGCAAGTCAGTTGTTGTTCCTGTATATTGTTATCCATACAATCAAAGGCGGAACAGGCGAAAAAGTAACGGCTGAAGTGTGGGAAGACGCTGCCAAGCATAGTTTGGAATGGACTTTACCATCGCCACCGCCGTATCATTCTTTTACTACACCACCAACAGTTATACCTACTGAGCATCTTTAAGTAAGGTGTTGCATGCAGGTTGTTTTTAACAAAGCAACCTGCATGGATAACGTATCAGGTGAAATAATGAATACCAAACAGAAAAATATTTTGACAGCAGTGGTTTTGGTTGCGGTTGCTGTCATTATTTATGTTTTTGCAGTGATGAGAGCTGTTTCTCAATGAATGAAAGCGTTACGCAAAAAAACGCTAAGTTAGTTCGTATATTGGTGTTTGTTGTACTGGGAATGTTTGGTTTTGGCTATGCTCTGGTTCCGCTTTATGATGTTTTGTGTGAAGTAACGGGGCTCAATGGAAAAG
>NZ_SCTW01000104.1 GCF_004322395.1 Methylobacter sp. | reverse complement strand
TTCAGTCAAGGCCATGGCGCTGGAAGCCCAAATGGAGCGTCGCCACGAACGGCTCACCGCCAGTACCGCCGAGATGAATGAAAGCATGTCCACTAGCAGTGCCATAGCTTCAACCTTGGGTACAAGCTTTGTACAATTGATGACGGTCAGCATTGTTTTTGCCAGTGCAGTGGGTGTGCTTTCTGGACAAATGACGCCGGGCGGGTTGGCGGCTTGCATGATGCTTTCGGTGCGTTCATTGCAACCATTGCGTCGTGGCCTAACGGTTTGGATGCGTTATCAGAGCTTTGTTACTGCACAGAAACGCCTGCAAGAACTGAACGATATGCCCTTTGATGAAGACCACGATAAACCTGAGCTGCCGCAGGTCCGGCAAAGTATTGAAATCAAGCATGTGCAACTTGAGGGTGGAAATGGGGAGACTATCCTTAACGATATTTCTTTTAACATTCAAGCGGGCGAATGCATCCTGATTCAGGGAGAAAGCGGAAGCGGTAAAAGCAGCCTTTTATCCGTTATAGGTGGAGCAATAGCAGCAAATGAAGGGGATGTTCTGATTGATGGTCGCAGCATAACTGAGTTTTCTTCCGATAGTGTACAAAGAGAAATTGCCTTGCTGCCACAAAAAGGTGCATTGGTGACCGGCACCATTTTGGAAAACATGACAATGTTTAACAAAAGCCTGAATCAAGCCGCGTTGGATATAGCCGGTCAATTGGGTTTGAATGAAGTGGTATCCAGCATGAAACTGGGTTATGACACGCCTTTAGGTGAAGGCAATACTGAAGCATTGCCGTCCGGGGTGCGGCAAATGATTTCGGTTGTGCGCGTATTGGCGCATAAGCCTAGTGTCATTCTGTTTGATGAGGCCAACTTAGCGCTCGACATGGCAGGCGATAAGCGCTTGCTGAAGTATATTTCGCAGCTAAAGGGGGTTTGTTCAATCGTTTTAATAACGCCTCGTCCGTCCTGGTTTGTTTTGGCGGATCGAGTATTGAATATGGCTAATGGGCGGATTGTGGATGTAGCCGCTAAGACCTATCAACCTGCCTATCCCAGTGAAAAGAGCGTTGGGGTAACTTATTCGGAAAGGCCTCCCCACATAACTGACTACGCAAAACTGATACGTAGCCATTTTGATGAAGAATCGGATATTTCTAACTGTCTGTTGCCGCTATTGAATGCAATTGGCTGGCAAGAGAATGAAAAAGAATTAATACAGTCTCTACCTCATGCCGAGCATCATCTTGATTTGTCTGGGCTTTGTTCAACTATGGAACATCTGGGGCTAATGCCGCGGTGTTTTGTTAGCAGCCTGGCGAGCATTGATCATAGACTGATGCCTTGTTTGCTCGTTCCTACGAAAAGCTCAGCCAAGGTTATTTTGGAAAAATTGCCTGATGGACGGCTACGCTGCTTTGATGGCGGCATCGGCAGAGAAACTATTTTCGAGTCAAACGCCGAAAAAAGTGAAGTTTACGTATTTAGGCCGAGTCCGAGCTTCGATGTTAATGCACGTAACGAGGCAAAATTTTTTGGGAATTTATTTCTTAGGTTTCGCAAACATATTTTGCTCGCTT
>NZ_SCTW01000103.1 GCF_004322395.1 Methylobacter sp. | reverse complement strand
GCTAAAACTCTATTCGCTGCTTGGCATGAAACCTGCGGAAGCATTAATGGTTATTATTAATTTTCAGGATCCGGAAGAATGTCCAAAATGAGCCACATCAATGTTATTGAAAAATACGAGGAGCATCGCGTAGCCATACATAACATGCTTTCTTCCATTTTGAGCTGCTTCGCCGATGAAAAGATGTTTGAAAAAAGTTATGATGAACTGACTGAACTGCTCAATTCCCTTTGCTCTTATTATCCGTTTGTGAGCTTGCTTTACCTGCTTGATGAAAAAGGCAAGCAAATCTGCATGAATGTGCCGGGCAGCCATTTTAAGCATCATCCTAAAATCGGCATGGATGCAGACCGCAGTAACCGGCCTTACTATATCGCCGCAATGAAGGCCGATGGCGTAATGGTGACAGAGCCTTATTTGTCCAGCGTCAGGCGAGAGTTATGCCTGTCTACCAGCATGAAGATCCGCAATGATGACGGTACCGTAAAAGGCGTTGTGGTGCTGGATATCGATCTTAGTTCCACGCTGGCAATCTTGACCGGTGACAGCAGGCGCGTTCATTTCGAACCCTATTTTAAAACCATGTATACGCTGATCGTGCTTGGCCTGTTTACTGTTGCGCTGATGTTGCTTTATGAAGCCGGGATTGAGTGTTGGGATGTGATGTATTCAATGATGACTCCGGAAAAGCGTTTGGAGATGCCGTTGGGGGTAGTTATTTATCTGACTTTGAGCTTAGCGATTTTTGACTTGGGCAAGACAACGCTGGAAGAGGAAGTGCTGTTATACAAGGATGTGCTCAGGCATAGCTCAACCCGGCGGACAATTACCCGTTTTATCGCAGTGATCATTATCGCCATATCCATTGAGTCGTTGCTGATGATTTTTAAATTTGCGTTAAAGAGCGATAGCGAACATATTATTGAAGCGGTCTGGATCATTATTGCTGTGGCGTTGTTGCTGGTGTCGTTAGGCATTTATGTTTATTTAGGCAGCAAGGCGGAGGGAATGCTGCTGAATAATCGCGATAAGAAGAAAGCGGCTTAAGGAACGTTAATAATAGCGTAATCAAGACAAATTATAGTTTTATAAGGGTGTAGCAGTTCGGTTATCGAATTTATCGATGCAATCATGGGTTCAGATTGAGCCTGTATCAATCACTTATTATTTCAATCGACATTATGGCAACAAAATATACTCCTCTAAAAGATCACGATACGCCTATCAAAGTGTTATTTACCGGCTATTTGTGTACAGTCGGTATCGGCTATCTTTTCGCGTTAATCCAAATTTTGTTTACCCATGGTATGGCGGACGGTAAATTCGGCTTGTCTGTCAACGACATTGTTTATAGTTATTACGGCAACCGTTCAGGCACGGTCCTTGAGCAGAAACTGAATGGTTCGATGAAAGATAAGGCGCCGGAACAAGAGCGTTTTAAGATCATGGAATGGGTTAGGGATGGCGCACTTATTGAAGATTATAAGGATGACGGTATCGACAAAATAATCGAGAGCCGTTGCGTGATGTGCCACAACGAAAGCGCATCGGGGATACCGGATTTTACCAAGTTTGAGCAGCTGAAAATCTTAACGGCGCAAGATACGGGCGCTACCTTTAGCTCATTAATCCGCGTCTCGCATATTCATTTGTTCGGGATCAGTTTTATTTTCATGTTTGTAGGGCTTATTTTCAGCTTTGCGGAGACCACAACAACACAATATAAGTGTATTGCTATCGGCATGCCCTATGTGTTTCTGATTGCCGATATATTGTCATGGTGGCTGACTAAAATTCATCCGATGTTTGCCTGGCTGGTTATTCTTGCCGGTATGGGCATGGCTGTTTCGTTCGTGTTTATGTGGGCGACTTCTATCCTGGAAATGTGGTTTTTTAAACCGGTATTTATTGATGGCTTAGGCTCACGTTACTTACAGTGGCGCGATAGCTCGGCAACGTCAGTTGCGGATAGGCTATGGTTTTACATTAAAGAGCTTGCGAAGCAGATTAAACTGGCCGGGGCTTTTGCAGTAGAACAATGGCTAAAGCATGGTTGGCCTGTTATTAAAGATTGGCTAAAAAAATAACATAGTCAGGTGGGATTACCGGCTGTAGCCGTGCAGCCTGAGTAACTTAGACAAATAAATGACTAACTGTAGTTATCTGTTCATTTCAGGTTTAACCTGATTCTTGATTGACTGCGCCGTTTTTATCTTGATGGTAGAAATGGTCGCGTATTCAAATCTCCTTATTATTTTAAAGCTGTTGTTAATCAGTTAGCCACAGATTTACACAGATAAACGCCGATACTACATTGAGTCATGCAAAAAGTGCGGTTCACCCAATGGGTGCCGCAAAGCACTTATGTAACCCGTTGTTCACCTGTGTAAATCCGTGTCCATCCGTGGCTCAACTGCTTCCCAAACTTCCAGCAATATTTCCCTTTTATATAGAATATACAGGGTATTAATTAAACTAACGAAAGCCGGATAATATTCGACCGTACCATCGCATCCTAATTTAGCGACGGTATGTATGAAGGAGGCGCCGATAACATACTCTGTTCGTACGTATTGAGTTTGTCGATGCGCAAGATTTTCGGATATTAAATATACGTCCGATTACCTAAGCAATTGCGCCTAACTAAATGATTTTTAATTGTTTATTGATATTATATCTATGGAAATTTAAGGATCAGGTAGAGATACTGTCATTGTGACGACCGGGTTAGCTCGCCGAAATGGAGAGATAAGCGGTCGTTATACCCTCATCAGATATTTTTATTGAACAACATCTGATTATATTTTTTAAATATATTCACGGAGTAATGACAATGAAAATGAAACAATTTAATAAAAAAATATTAACTGCAAGTATTCTTCTTGTATTGGGCTCAGCTTCTAGTGCATGGGCAAATCCTGTTAATACCTCAACTAATTCCGAAGCAGATCAGACTGCAACTGCTACCAGCGATCAGAGTGGAACAACAGGCCCAGCTGCAAATGAATTTTCAACTGCGGCTGATAACTCTAACAATAGTGATAATTCTAACAATAGTGATAACTCTACAAACGTTCCTATTACCGTTTCAGACAGCTTAAATGGTAATACTCTTGACAATAGTACTCATAACACTGACAGCAGTGATAACTCTACAACGGATAGCAGTGATAACTCTCACCACAGCTCTGCTTCCGCAACCGATGCAGCGGCTAATAACAATAGCACCGCTACATCAGATCATTCAGATAACTCTGACCACAGCTCTGCTTCCGCAACCGATGCGGCGGCTAATAACAATAGTACCGCTACATCAGATCGTTCTGACCACAGCTTAACTACTGCAACTGGTCAAGGCTCTGCCGCTGCTAATAATGGCAGTACTTCATCTGCAACTACCGACAATAGTCAGGCATATGCAAATGGAATCGGATCGGCTGCGGCTAATGGTGGCGGCAATGCAACGACAGACAACACCAACAACTCTGATAACAGCGTATTAACCGCGAATGGAGCCGCTTCTGGCGTATCAAAGAGCGGCAATATTACTACCGACTATAAAGTAAATAATTCAACTTTGTCAGGTACTGTGACAGGTGCACCGGTCAGCATTGGTGGCGTTGATCCAAATGATCAACCTACCTTGGCAGCCAACAACAATATGGATAATGCTTTCAATGGCAGTGCGGGTATTAACCAAGCTGTTCAAAACCAGGGCCATAATTCTCTGGCACAGCAACAAGTATCTTTCCAAGGCAATGTAAATGTTAATCAACCATCAGTAGCTCCTTAAGCTTTTATAAGTTAGTCAACTGTAGTTGATGATTTTAGCCGGTGAGTAAAGCAATTCTCACCGGCTATTAACTATATATCATCAAATATGCAAGGAGAATGCTATGAGAACAATGTTAAAGGTTTTAAAGAGCTGCTTTTTAACTTTACTGGTAGTCATTATGCAAAGTCAGGCGGCAAAAGCTGATTTTGTTCAAGACCAGGATAAGTCACTTTTTTCTTCCACCGAAACAGCGTTGTCAGA
The DNA here is from genome assembly GCF_004322395.1 of Methylobacter sp. GTDB lineage: Bacteria > Pseudomonadota > Gammaproteobacteria > Methylococcales > Methylomonadaceae > Methylobacter_A. The sequence continues at coordinate 13,203 of NZ_SCTW01000103.1, read as the reverse complement.
TGAGTTGGATAATGCGCGAGGCCGCGAAGGTGTAAATATGACAACTCTTAATAACATGAATGCGCGGACTACGCTGAGCGGCAATCAAGCAACCGATAATGTTAATGGCTACAACGTTATCGATCAAGGCTCGTTTGCACAGGCAAGCGGCATTACCAGTGTTATTCAAAACAGCGGCAATAACGTTGTCATTCAGGATTCGACTATGGTGAATGTAACGATCATACCTTAATCAATCATTATTCACTGGAAGTGCGACATGACAAGATTTTTTGTTAAATGCATTCTTCTCATGCTATTTACGTTTTGCAGCGATGCCGGTTCCATTAACTTTAACGGTATTGCGGGCGCCGGTAACTACAACGTTCCAACGACTAGTTTTTTAGAGCGACGATTCAAGACCGTATATAAGCAACAGTATGATTTCAGTTGCGGCTCGGCAACTTTGGCCAGCCTGCTTACCTATCATTATGACGACACGGTAGACGAGCAAAGTGTTTTTACCGATATGTATCAAAATGGCGATCAGCAGAAGATTCAAAAGCAGGGGTTTTCGTTACTGGATATAAAACTTTATCTGGAAAGACGCGGCTATCGTTCAGACGGTTTCAAGATTAAATTGGATCAATTGATTACAGCCAATGTGCCGGCGATCACTATTATCAATAATAATGGTTACATGCATTTCATTATTATTAAAGGGCTCAATGATCAGGAAGTTTTGGTGGGAGATCCCGCTGTAGGTGTAAAGGTAATGCCCCGCGATGAGTTTGAAGCGATGTGGGAAAACCGTCTTTTGTTTTTAATCCATGATAAACAAGATGTTGCGTCGAGACATTTTCAAGATCAGCAAGAGTGGGAGCTTCGGGTCAAGGCACCGTTAGGTTCTGCCGTCGATCGAGCCAGTTTAGGTCAATTTAATATGTTGCAACCCGGGCGTTGGGATTTCTAACTAAGCGGAGCGATTAACATGAAAGCATATAAATTTAATGTCTATCGAAAACTTATGAAGGCTGTATTCTGGATAGTAGCCTGGGAGAGCGTCAGCTACGTTGGTCAGGTATTAGCGGATGAAACCTCAAATATTGCCCGCCATCGATTTGAGAATTGGGAGCGTGCCTCCGACAGTGAGTTGGATCAATTAAGAGGTGGGTTTGTACTTCCGAACGGAATGAACATCGACTTCAGTTTAGAGAGAATCAGCTCTTTGAATGGCACGGTAGTTTCTTCTTCATTTTTCCAATTACCGGAAAATACCTTATTGTCTCAGAACGGAACAATGAATCAAGCTCTGGATTTGGCGGGGTCGGGATTGAGTTCTGTCATTCAGAATAACGTCGATAATCAAATTATTAGAACTGTTACCGACATTAATATAGTCGTTAGCAATTTAAAAAATATTGACTTAAATAATAGTGGCATGGCTTTTAATAATCTTATTTTGCCTAATGCGCATTAAGCTATTTTCTAGTAAAAAATAGCCTTACAGCAGGCTCACGTTTCTGTGAAGCCCATGTTTTTCAAGTGGTGTTGTAAAAAATTTTATCATTTAAATAACGTCCCAAGTAAGTGTTTGTACTAATTGTCCCGATGAGCTTAATAACTTATAAAGTTGATGGGATAGCTTATTTGTTCACGCATGCTTTTTTCATGAGGGCTTTTATATATTAATAAAAGCCAAGCAATCAGCACTAAAAAGGGAATTTTAGAAAAGCAATTAATAAACCGTTGGCTATTAATTGCTATTAGTTTAATACCTAAAAAAGGGAAATAATAATATGAAGATGAAATCTGGAAGCGGTAAATTGCTTCTGTTTGGGGTTATTAAGAGAATTATCTTTACCGTTTGTATTCTTTTTATGAACAGCAGTTATGCAAAAACAGGCAGCCAAAATAATTCTTTGGCACAATATCAAAAATTGATTGCCGAGCAGCAAAAAGAGTTTCAAATGCAACGGCAAATTATTGCTGAACAAGGCAAAGAATTGGAGCTACTAAAATCACGCCTTGAAGCTCTGACGAATCAAGTCTCAGGGAATAAACAGATTCCGGTTGAACACGCATCAAATAAACCTCAAGCCGTTTTGACAAAAAAACCTCAAACCGTTTTGGCAAAAAATAACAATGAACCGGCAAAATCGCCTAATCAGTTTCCGTCTAAGCCCGTTGGTCAGGCTCCTCCCGGAGTAGTGGAAAAACCAAGGCCACCGGAATTACCTCGATTAAGCGAGACTGTGGGCGGCGTATTAACCAGAAAAGGCAATATCGTCGTTGAGCCGTCACTGTACTACGCTTACACCAGTAACAACCGGGTATTTCTCGATGCATTTACATTTCTTCCTGCTATTGCCATTGGCCTCATCGACCTTCGCGAAATTAAAAGGCACAATTTTATCGGCACTTTGGGCGCACGCTATGGTGTGACGGATAGTTTGGAATTGGAGTTCAGGGTTCCTTATGTATACCGGGAAGATATCCAGCGCTCACGACCCGTAAGTATTGGTGCGGGTGTCGATGAAACTTTTAATGCAACCGGAAATGATATTGGCGATCTTGAATTTGCCGGCCGTTATCAGCTTAACAGTGGATCCGACGGCTGGCCTATCCTGGTCGGCAATATAGTCGCCACGGCACCCACGGGAAAAAGTCCTTTCGACGTTAACTTTGTACAAGCTCAAGGAGTTCCCGGAGCAGTATTTCCGACCGAATTACCGACAGGTGTCGGATATTTCAGCTTTCAGCCCAGCCTTACAGCGCTTTACCCAACCGATCCGGCGGTTTTTTTCGGTAATCTCAGTTACAGCTATAATGCCGAAACCAACACCAATGCCGGTAAGGTTAATCCAGGGGATACGTTAGGATTCAGTTTTGGTATGGGCTTCGGTATTAATGAGCGATCGTCGTTTAGCTTAGGGTACTCGCACAAACATGTTTTGGAATCTGAAATTGATGGAAATGCAATTAATGGAAGTACCTTAGATATCGGACAATTGCTGCTCGGCTATTCGTTCAAATATTCTAAAAGAACCATGTTCAACTTATCGTTAGGTATAGGCGCTACGACGGATGCACAAGACGTCACCCTTAACTTGAGAGTACCGATGACTTTTGGTTTATTCGATAGCTAGTAGAACATGGATGACACGGACTAGTCTGATAGACACGGATTAGAGGGTGTAAATAAATCCGTGTTAAATCCGTCCAATCAGTGTTCTATCTTTTTGTGGACATTACGTAACTCAATTATTTTAGAAGTTCAGCCATGGCGATTACGTTTTTCGCCATTTCCCCGATTGCGATATTGCGATCCATCGCCAGTTTTCTCAGGGTGTGATAAGCATCGTCTTCGGTGAAACCGCGGGTTTTAATCAAAATGCCTTTTGCCCGATCTATCAGTTTTCGTTCTTCCAGCTTGGATTTTGTTTTCTCCAATTCGGTTTTAAGCTGTTGTTGTTCCTTAAACCTTGCCACTGCGATATTGATAATACTGTTAACGCGGCTGGTTTCCAGGCCGTTGACAACATAAGCACTGACTCCGGCCTTAACAATTTGATTGATGGTGTCGGTTGTATCATCAGAGGCAAAAATTATAATCGGAAGCGACTGTTTTTGATTAAGATATTGAATATATTGAAAATATTTTTTGGGACTGTCAATATTAAAAATAACAATGTCAGTGTTATTCTCCACTAGGGATTGAATGTCTGCTTTGGACGTGGCTGTGCTTGTGACCGAATAGCCCTTAGTAACCAGTATTTTTTCCAATAACTGATCGGTAGTTTCATCTTCAATAAGTAATACATTCAAAGCGTTCATTCCCGAATAATTAGCACAAACTACGCCATTTAATGAAGATAATTGGATTAACCGTCTGACTAGCCAGCCAAACAAGTAGTAAAGTAGGGTACGTAGTGCGTACCATTTCCAAATCGTTCCCTCATCAGAACCTCAAAAAGGTACGCGGTGCATATCCTATCTAAATGTATTGCACAGTTAGCGAGCATTATTTTTTTATGTGCACCATCTTGGCTCGTTCGGATGCATGGTTTTCAGTTTAATGATTGAACAAGCCATTAAAATCATTGGCTTGTTAATCATGGCACAGGCATTGCTCTACAACCCCCAAACAACAAACATCGTTACCGAGGTTGTATATGAGCGTGAAACAAACATTGGTTGTCATTGGCAACGGCATGGTCGGACAGCATTTCCTGGCAAGCCTGGTTGAGAGCACCATTAAAGAGCAATATCAAATTATTACTTTTTGCGAAGAACCCAGAGCGGCTTATGACCGGGTGCATTTGTCGTCATTTTTTACCGGCACAACCGCGCAGGAGCTGTCTTTAGTTGAAGAGGGCTTTTTTGAGCGGCATGGCATTACCATTCATCTTGGCGATAAAGCCGCAAGTATCGATAGAGCCGCTAAAATCGTCACTTCGGCAAAAGGCCTGACCATCTCTTACGACAAGCTGGTGCTGGCGACGGGTTCTTATCCGTTCGTGCCGCCCGTTCCCGGACATGACCGGGCGCAATGCCTGGTTTATCGCACCATTGAGGATCTTGAAGCGATTGCCGCCGCTGCAAAAACGGGCAAGGTCGGCACCGTGGTCGGCGGCGGCTTGTTGGGTTTAGAAGCGGCCAAAGCATTAATGGATTTAGGCTTGGAAACCCATGTGGTCGAATTCGCGCCGCGTTTGATGGCGGTGCAGCTTGATGACGCAGGCGGTGCGATGCTGCGGCGCAAAATTGAGAATTTGGGCGTAACCGTTCATACCGGCAAGAACACCAGTGTCATTACCGACGGCGAACAATGCGTAAACAAAATGTGTTTTGCCGACGGCGAAGAGCTGGAAACCGACATCGTGCTGTTTTCGGCCGGGATTCGCCCGCGTGACGATATTGCCAGGGCTTGCGGCTTGGAAGTCGGCCAGCGCGGCGGCGTCGTCATCGATAACCAATGCCGGACTTCAGATGACAGCATTTACGCAATCGGCGAGTGTGCGTTGTGGAACGGCATGATTTACGGATTGGTTGCACCGGGTTATACAATGGCGCGCACCGTCGTAGCCGATTTGGCAGGCAATGACGCCAGCTTTACCGGCGCGGACATGAGCACCAAATTAAAACTGATGGGAGTCGATGTCGCCAGCATCGGCGACGCCCACGCTAAAACCCAGGGCGCGATGGTTTACAGCTACCAAAACGGCGACAGCGAAATCTATAAACGATTGGTAGTCAGCCAGGACAAAAAACAACTGCTCGGCGCGGTGCTGGTCGGCGATGCGTCGGGTTACAGCACGTTATTGCAATATTGCCTGAACGGTATCGAACTGCCGGAGAATCCCGATGCGTTGATTTTACCACACCGCTCCGACGAATCGGTCGGCTTGGGCCCGGATGCGTTGCCTGCTTCGGCGCAAATTTGTTCCTGCTACGACGTAACTAAAGGCGCGATTTGTTCGGCAATTGAAGGCGGCTGCATGACGATGGGCGCCCTGAAAGCCGAAACTAAAGCCGCGACCGGTTGCGGCGGTTGTTCGGCGTTGCTTAAATCGGTGCTGGATTCGGAATTGTCGAAACAGGGTTTTGAGGTTAATACCGATATTTGCGAGCACTTTGCCTATACCCGGCAGGATCTTCATAACTTGATCCGGGTTGAAGAGATTAAAACTTTTGGCGAATTGCTGCACAAACATGGCAAAGGCCTCGGCTGCGAAATTTGCAAACCCGCCGTCGGCAATATCCTGGCATCGCAATGGAATGAGCATATCCTGGAAAAAGACCATTTAGGCTTACAGGACACCAACGATACCTATTTAGCCAACATGCAAAAAGACGGCACTTATTCGGTGGTGCCGCGCATCACCGGCGGCGAAATCAGCCCCGACATGCTGATTGCATTGGGGCAAGTCGGCAAAAAGTACAAGCTGTATACCAAAATTACCGGCGGCCAACGGGTAGATTTATTCGGTGCGCGGGTCGATCAATTGCCGCATATCTGGAAAGAATTGATCGATGCCGGTTTCGAATCGGGCCATGCTTACGGCAAATCTTTGCGCACGGTTAAATCCTGCGTCGGCAGCACCTGGTGTCGGTACGGAGTCGATGACAGTGTGGGGTTAGCGATAGAGCTGGAAAACCGTTACAAAGGCTTGCGTTCCCCGCATAAAATCAAATTTGCGGTATCCGGTTGCACCCGCGAATGCGCCGAAGCGCAGGGCAAGGATGTCGGCGTGATCGCCACCGAAAACGGCTGGAACTTGTATGTCTGCGGCAACGGCGGCATGAAACCGCGCCATGCGGATTTATTCGCGACCGGTCTGGACAAGGAAACCCTGATCAAATACATCGACCGCTTTTTGAGTTTTTATGTGCGCACCGCCGACCGTTTGCAACGCACCTCGGTATGGATGGAAAACATGGAAGGCGGGTTGGATTACCTGAAATCGGTAGTCATTGAAGACAAACTGGGCTTGTGCGATCAGCTGGAGCAGCAAATGCAGTATGTGATCGACACCTATCAATGCGAATGGAAAGCCGCGATTGAAGATGAATCCAAACTCAAACGCTTTAGACATTTCATCAACAGCGACCAGCCCGATGACAATATAGTCTTTGTTGAAGAGCGCGGCCAAATTCGTCCTGCCGATGACAGCGAGCGGAAACATTTTAAACTGATGGAGATAGCGTAAATGGCTAAGTGGATAGACGTTTGCAGTGTTGACGATTTGCAGCCGAATTCAGGGGTTTGCGCATTGCTTGATGGGGAGCAGGTCGCGATTTTTTGGATGCCTGTCCTGAGCGGAGCCGAAGGGCCGGATGCAAAAATTTACGCTGTCGGCAATTACGATCCGTTCGGCAATGCCAATGTCCTGTCGCGCGGTATAATCGGCGATATTGGCGGACAGCCGGTAGTCGCATCGCCCCTATACAAACAACACTACAACCTGCAAACCGGCGTTTGCCTGGAAGATGAAACCGTGAAAATACCCGTTTATGCGATTCGTATAGAAAACGGCAGCGTTCAAGTCGACCTTTCATCATTGCCGCAGGACGGAGCACAAGCGTTATGAAATACAACTATTACATCGCCGATGTCTTTACCAAACAGATTTTCAGCGGCGCGCAAATAGCCGTTTTCCCGAATGCCGAAGGCTTAAGCCAACAGCAAATGCAACTGGTCGCCAGGGAGTTGAACCTATCGGAAACGGTGTTTGTATTTCATCCCGATAAACAACTTACCAACCGCGTGATGCGGATTTTTTCGCCGCAAAGCGAAATCGATTTTGCCGGACATCCGATTATCGCCACCGCCTTTGTGTTGGCAAGTTGCGGCGATGTTCAGTTGAATGCCGCGATTACGCCGATGGTTTTCGAGCAAAATACCGGTCCGGTTAACGTCAATATTTCCGCTGAAGACGGCAAACCCAGTTTTGTGCAGTTCACCCGCAAAGTGAGTTCTATCATCGACCGGTTTACCCCCAGCGATGAAGAATTAGCGAGTTTTCTGTCAATACAGCCGTCGGAATTCGACCATAAAAAATATTCCGCGCGTTTAGTGTCTTGCGGCGTTCCGTACCTGATCGTGCCGGTTTGGCGTTATGAAAGCGTAAGGGCTGCAAAATTCAATTACGCGGCATGGAGTCAATCGATTGCCCCACAAACTGCTGCCCAGGAAATTGTGCTATTTTCCCCGAAAACGCCGTTTGCGGATGCCGATTTTAATGCCCGTCTGCTTGGGCCAAGAATCGGCCTCCACGATGATCCGCCGGTCGGCAATGCGATACCTGCATTTGCTTCGTATTTGTGCTCATTTGAGTTTATGCAGAAAGGGACTTATACCTTCAGCGTGGATCGCGGGGAGCAATGTAACCGGCGTAGTGTGCTGAATCTGGAAATGGATCATAAGGGGGAAGATACTTTGACTATTCGGGTCGGTGGTGCGGCGGTGATGGTGGCTGAGGGGGTTATGAATATTCCTGGTTAGGATAATTCGATTAAACCAAATTGGGTCATAGGCTGGAGCAAAGAGTTTTAGATGTATATTTTTGATTTGCTTAGAAAGGTTTCTATCAATAGGAACGAGGATTCTATAACTCCAGAACTTTGAGCTGTAAATTAAGTTAGCGCTTACGGAGTATTTCGGTTATGTTCTAAAAATGAAAATAGCAAGCTACGCCCCTGAAGTCGAAGCGCAAATGCGCAATTTTTATCACAGCTTATCGGAAAAGGATCGCCGCCGCTATGCAGCCATTGAGGCGGCCACGTTGGATCACGGCGGTATTACCTATATTTGCCGTGTATTATGTTGCGATGCCGGTACGGTGACCCGGGGCCAACAAGATTTGAAGAAGCCGTTGCCTGAAAAGGAGAAACCTATTCGGCAACCGGGCAGTGGACGCAAGTCAGTTTTGGCGACAACGGCAGGATTGGATGAAGCCTTTTTAGAGGTATTAAAAGATCATACCGCAGGTTCACCGATGGAAGAATCCGTGAAATGGTCAAATTTGAGCCGTAGTGACATTGCTGAGAAGCTGAAGCAGCACGGATTTACAGTGAGCGTGACCGTTGTTGACCAGTTGCTGGACAAGCATGGCTTTCGCCGTCGTCAGGCATTTAAAGTTGAGGCCGGAAAAAAGAACATACCGCATCGGGACGAGCAGTTCAAAAATATCGAGCATCTCAAAGAGACGTATCAGGCGCGGGGAAATCCTGTGATGCGCATGGATGTTAAAAAAAAGAGCTGATAGGCAATTTTTATCGTCCAGGAAAGCTCTATAGCACTGAGCCCGTGCGGGTCAATGATCACGATTTTGAATCCTTGGCGGACGGTAAAATTGTGCCTCATGGGCTGTATGACCTTAATCGTAATAGGGGCTATATCGTATTGGGCACCAGTCATGATACCTCCGAATTAGGATGTGCCTGCATCCGCCATTGGTGGCTAAATTACGGTCAAGTGGACTATCCGAAGGCCACGAGTATTTTATTGCTCTGTGACTGCGGAGGCAGCAATAATGCCCGCCACTTTATTTTTAAAGAGGATTTGCAAAAGTTGTCAGACGAACTGGATATTGAGATTCGTATTGCTCATTACCCGCCCTATACTTCAAAATATAATCCCATCGAGCATCGGTTATTTTCCCATGTAACCAGAGCTTGCAGCGGAGTTATCTTTACCAGTGTCGAGCGGGCCAAGACCGCCATGAGTCAAGCAAAAACCATGCAGGGGTTGAAAGTGTTTACCTCTGTGATTGATAGAATTTTCGCAACGGGCCGCAAAGTGGCTGGTGGCTTCAAAGAGAATATGACCATTAAGTTTGACCAGTTTTTACCGAAATGGAATTACGTTGCTATCCCATCCGTTAAGGCAATTTCTGGAGTTATTAAATCCTGATTCCATAATTCGATATTTATAGTACCTTGTCTAACGGATTGTAGGAGTGCGTTATGCGCCTGCATTGAAAATTAATATATACCTAAAAAGTGTCTACTTTACATTAGTCATCATGTCAGGAGCTGTTGTGACGAAGAACGATATCTACGCCTTTCTCATCGCCCTTGGAGTCAATCGCGAGTACGCGGTCATCCCCGAGTTTTCCGTTAAGCTTCCCGGCAACGGAAAGAGGAAGAAGGTGATCGACCTCGTATGGGCAAAGAAGAAGCCTAATACTGGCAAAATCACCAACACACTGGACCAGTGGCAGCTCGTTGCGGCCTTTGAGATCGAGGGCTGCAATGTGCCCCGGGAGCCCGAGTTTAGCCGCCATCTGTCGGACTTCAAAGACGTCAAAAACTTCAATGGCAAGCAGCCGCAGAAGTATGTTGTTCTATACACTAATGCCTACGATCGAACTTGGAACAGCGCCATTGACATAGATAAGGAAATCAATACGCGCGTCACGTGGGGGGCTACTCAGAATAAGTGCTTCAAGGTTTTAGATGGTAGAAAGCTCAAGGAGGCTTCCAAGAAGTTTCCGCCAAAGGTCACGCGGAAACGCTGGGCGGATTTGCGCTAACGCTGTAAGGTGGATCATGCGTAGGATGATGATATGGACTCCTCACTCCCCCCAGGCGCAATATAAAATGCACCGACAATTTTTAACGGTGTAATGAGGAGTCCGACATGAACAATACCGTAAGGCTCATGATGGATTAGGAAGCTAGCACATAATCAGTCCCAACAGCGAACTTAGCAATGCTTTGCCGCGTTTTTTTGCATTATGCACAAACTCAAAGAATCCCAAATAAATCGGTAGATAGGCTTGAGAAATCCCGCGATACGGTCGTAGCCAGGAACGCAGCAACGACCAAAAACCTTCCATCGTATTCACATGGACTTCATAGAAACCATCGCCATTCTCATCGCGCGGATACTCATTTGCGCTGTGACAAACGCTTTGTGAATATCCCCAAAGCTCCAAGCGGTCATAAATCGCATAGTCATCGGTATAAATGAGCGTACCTGACGCATCGTGCGTTGAATAACCGGCTTGATAGTGGCTTACTGAACATTTTTCAGCATCTGAATGGCCACTTGTCCGCCGCGTTGAATCATGCCCAATACCGGCGACTTTTCTTTGTCCAGAGTGCCACGACCTCGAGCGCCTTTTAATCGGTTACGCCGCGCTAAGCGGCCTTTTTTACTGCGCCCGGCTGTCCTTTATGTCCGGCAATCACATAGACTTCATCGCATTCAACTTCGCCTTCCAGAACCATGGCCGGTCCTTTGCTGACAATGCCGGTACGCAACTGTTGGGTCATGTGCTGAACGTCCGCGTCATTTAAATCCAGCTCACCGGCAATCTGCGCGTTCGATAAGTTCAGACCCATAAAATACAAGCACAGCACCCAGATTTTCAAGGGCTGATGATGACCGGCAAAAATCGTATCGGTTAAATCGTCGAACTTTCGTTGACAGGCTTTACAGCTATAGCGCTGTCGTTCAGGTTGGCTATCATCTTTTCCCTGCTTGATAATCGCTTCTGAATCACAATGGGGACACGACACTTTATCCGGCCAGCGCAGGCTGCGAACCGTTTCAAAGCATTTGGCATTATCTAATAACGAGTGTAGGGTAATCATCACTCCTCTATGAGGGTTTTTTATCCCAAGTTCAAGATTCCAACAACATTGGACTACCTCCCCAGAATCTAAAAAGAGCCGAAAATAAAGCTTTTAGCCTACCTTGTCTTACAAATTTAATGATAGACCGCATTACCTGTGTATGAGAGCTCTATCATATTTTTATAAAGTCAATTTGAAGTAAAGCTCAATTTCCTATATTTTTTAACCTTATTATTAAAAAAGCAGGACTACTGAAAGGAGACGGCGTAAATACTGGCCCTGCCCAGTCAGCGAGAACATTTCCAATGATTTTTATCAAGCCAAGATTGCTTATTTTAAGACCAGCATAGCGATAGCGGATGCCGCCGTCCAGTTACATTGCTAATGCAACTGATTATAAGAGTTAGTTATAAATTCATGTTTTACTTAAAGTAAAAAACAAAGAGAGGTTATATATGTTTAAAAATATTATTATTTCGTCAATCATTTTTGTTACTTCGCTTTCGGCCTGGGCTGCTCCACAAACCTATAAAGTTACAGCAAGAGTTATAAGTGTATCTGAATATACAACTGGTGCTTTACCCGCACCACTGAATAGCGGTGATGAGGTCACCATGACCTATGTTCTGGATGATGCAAAATTCCCCGACTATCAGGACAATTGGAATATTTCATACAGCTTCAATCAAAATGAAGGCAGTATGCAAGTTAGCTGGTCAAATGTAACACTTAAAACCTCGGCTTCTCAGTCGATGATTAATCATCATCTTGGTGTAGACGCCAATAATGGTAATGGTATGAAACACTACCATGTGGGAAGCTCTGGCCCCTTTGAAAACAACGGTAATCCTACTCCAGATGTTCAATTTATTGGTCTTGATCTTCACAGTGACGGCTCCCAGCATCAAACTTATACGCCATGGTTAACGCCTGATTTGAACAAGTTTACGATGAGACAGTTGCATGTCGCTACGCTTGGATATTGGTTTGAGGCGGATGTGACCTCTATTGTAAAGGAAGGAGATCAACCATTTGCTGTTTGGCCGGAACATGGCACTATGCATATAAGTCAGCAATTTGATGTGTTTGTTACCGCGCCAGCAGGTTATAACTATATAGAATTCATTACTGATCCCATGGCGCCGCCATTGCCGATTCCATGTGAAATCGCGCCAAATTTCAATGGAGGACAAACTGAAATCAAGTTTCTTTGCCGAGATTTAAATGCTGGTAGCTTACAACTTTTTTTAGCTAATTATACTGGTGTGACCATTCGTTTAAAAAATCTGGCAACAGGCCAATCGCTAGAGCGCGTAATGAACTGGCGCATGGTTGACTAGCCCTCTTAACGTTTAAATATCAAACCATAAAGCCAGGCAGTATCGAATGCCTGGCTTTTTTTGACTAGTAGTCAGTCATGATGAAACGGCAGGATAGAGTCGAGCCAATTTAAGCCGGGCGTCTTGATTCGTGAAGCGCCAATTAACCTGCTTAACCTTTAAATTACGTTCCTGCACATTTGCTTCAAGCTCACGACGCAAAGTTTCTTTGTCTGGAATTCGCTACGACAAACACATATTTGACAAAAATCAATGGGGGCAGTATCTGAGGTTAATACTGTTGACTTAAGCCTCCACGGTTATTTCTTGTGACCGCCGCTCTTGCAATTTATTGGCTGAGGTCTTGTTAATACGCGGTGTTGAAGGCTTAGGTTGCTGGGCTGGTAGTATTTGACCCGCCGAATATCGGCTAATAATTCTTGAAAGATGGCAAAAGCCCTGTCCGGATTCATTGTAGTCAGAATGGGGTAGTGGGTTAAATCTGTAATTTAGCATGAATATCCAAGCCAAATTCGACCTTGTTAATCAGTAATCCGATGACCGTATCATGCAGGGTTTCCAACTTCGAGAAGCAAATTGTTTTTCGTGTAAGTCGCTTAATCCAAGTTCTGAAATTCAGATTCTTGCGTTCAATCTTTTGAGTGTTGCGCTTACCCACCTCATGCTTGTCGATTTTAAGGTGACGCTCATAAGCACCCCAATCGTCGGTGTAATAGCGGCTGATGCCAAAGGGCTCGAGCAATGCTTTCAGCTTTTTGAATACCTCATCCTTGCGTTTGCCAAACACATAAGCCAA
>NZ_SCTW01000102.1 GCF_004322395.1 Methylobacter sp. | reverse complement strand
CCGGATGCAAGGCCTGCCACAAATTAATGAGATTTCCTACACCCCAAGTCACAATATAAGGCGTAAAAAACAGCTTCAGCAATACCGTTAGCAAACCCAGTCTTACCAAGGGCGACCACACCATTTTAAATCCCCAAGGCCGTAAAAAACCTTGAAGCAAAAACATCAGCAAAGCCTGGTATTTATCATTATTCAACAAAAACCGTCCGCGCTGATCAAAAAAATACAACGGCCCGGCCAAAGTAAACGCCAACCAATAATAATCAACGAACCACAGCGCCCAAGGCCGGTACATCGGGCCTGATAAATGATTTAATAAAAACTGCGTCAAGCGAGAATCAGGCAGATAAGCCAACCACAGCGGCGCATAGTGTAGTGCACACCAAGCCCACGAAATCAAAATCCATCGCGCTAGAAAAGCGAATAGCCAAGATAGTCGATCATAACGGAAAGGCATCAAAAACATACAAAGCTGTTATAGCGAGTTGCGCAATACAACCAACAATGAAAGTCCGAAAGGAGGGCGAGCATGTCGCAACAAATATTGTTCACTACTGAATATTTTCAGTAGTATCCTATTCGATAGCCCATTGACATGATTTGTTTGAGAAGACCAGTCCTTAAATAACAGTATGTCCAAGCATCGTAAGCACAGTGCTAAAGGAAATAATAAACAATTAAAGTAGCTGATGAATTCAATGTTAAGAGGTAGTTGATGGATATTCTCTATCAATTCGTCTCGATTATAGCGTCGGTAATGGTGCAGCTTCCGATCATGATTGCTCCATAACCACTTATAGGCAGGAACTGTTACAATGATTCGACCGTTATCGGCCAGCATATCAGTCATATGTTGTAACGCACAGACATCATCCTGCAAGTGCTCCAATACATCGAAAGCGCAAATCAAATCGAACTGCCTACCCGAACAATCCAACTCTAAAAAATCAGCGAACAAAACATTGGCGTAACCCCCGAACTTATTTTGCGCATATTCGGCAGCCCAAGAGTTTTTTTCTACGGCAGTAACACGGCCAAAATCCGACAACATAGCAAGATTTCCACCGGTACCGCAGCCGACCTCTAAAATATCGATTTTACCCGACGGAAATAACCTTGAAAGCAGGGATGCAATAATCTGACGCCTGCCCAAAAACCACCAATGCTCATCTTCAGTTCGCGCCATTTCCATATAAGCGCTAGGATTCATTTTGATATACCTTGCGGATCAAGTAACAAGGGCGACGTTTGGACTCCATATAGGTCCGGCCGATATACTCACCTAACATGCCAATGCTAACTAACTGGAGACTACCAAAAAACAAAACCGCAACCAATAAAGAAGCGTAACCAGGGACATCAACGCCCAGAACCAAGGTTCTGGTAATGATAAAAAAAGCATACATTGAGGTTAAGACGGCTCCAACACCGCCTATATAGGTCCAAACTCTTAACGGCGCAATACTAAAACTGGTCAACCCATCGAGTGCAAAATTCCAAAGCTTCCTACCCGAGAATCTTGAAGAGCCTTCCGTGCGGGCCGCACGTATATAGCCTACTTTTACAGACTTAAAGCCGACCCAAGCAAATAAGCCCTTCATAAAACGATTACTTTCAGGTAATTGCTTAACAGCTTGCACCACTGACCTATCCATCAACCTAAAATCACCCACATCTTCGGGTATTTCAATATTGGAAAGCAGATTGTGTGTACGGTAAAAAGCTTTTGCGGACAACCTTTTCAATAATGAATCGGTCTGCCGATCGGTGCGGCAAGCCAGCACTACATCAGCTCCCTTTTCCCATTCAGCCAATAAGCTCGAAATCAACTCGGGTGGATCCTGCAAATCGGCATCCAATGGAATAACGGCACATCCGGTAGCTGCATCCAGACCCGCACTCAGCGCCGATTCTTTGCCAAAATTCCTAGACAACTCCAAAACTAGAAAACGGTTATCCTTATTAACCAACTCAATCAGTTTGCTCAACGTCGTATCAGTACTACCATCATCTACGCACAACACCTCGAAGCTATAATGAGGCAAGCTATTAATTACCTTCAAAATGACCTGATAAAAAACGTCAATACCCGCTTCTTCATTAAAAAAAGGGACAACGATAGAAATCTTTCTTTTTTCGACATTAACCATGAATACTTTTATTACGCCTATAGTCCACTAATAATAAAATCTGAGAAATTAACAATCCCTCAAACGGCTTTCGGTAACGCCCTTCATTCACCGTCAGCAATGTCAAACATTGAAAATAAAACCAAACAACTATCAATATCCAAATCAGCGGTTGTCGCCTACATGCCCGCCAATCTTTGCACGACCAAGCAAGTACCGCTAGAAAAAGCGGCAACCAGAACCATCGCCCAGCTATTTGCAGTCGAGCAAAAGTTTGCGCCGAATCGTTGTCCGGCCAAGACGGGCCGACAAATAAAAAGAGCGCATTTTCCCAATACAAGCCTGAAGTATTATTTAATGCAGAGGCGTTATATTCTTTTTCCCAATCAAAAGCTTTTCGTGATAAATCGACCTTTATTTTTAGCAATCCATCGCGCTGCGATTGCCACTCAGATAAAGGACTGAATATTTTTGCATCAATAGAGGGCGAGCTATATCCGTAAAGCCAAAAAGCGCCCTCCTTTACCAGCTCCATTTCAATAGTTTTACGACCGGAAACTGCATAAATGCGATTCAGCCAGGAGTTTCCAAAAGGCGACCATAATCCCACCTGTTGATAATTCCGATAGGCTACCGGCCCCAGTAAAAATCCCGCAACTAAAACGCCGATAAACGCCTTAAGCAATTTATCCGATTGACGCCACCAAACCCAAAAAAGCGAGGCCGCTGCCATTGGTGCGGCAATACCGCGTACCAAGGAGGCCAGCGTCCAAAATAAAACCGCCAAAGCAAATGCATCCTTAGTTTGTTTGCGTTTTGCCCTCAACGATAGCCAAATAGCGCCGCCAAGCAATGGCAAAAATAGCGTTTCAGTCATAAAATAACTATAAATCGCCAGCCAGGAAGGCAGCCATGTTAATACCGCCCAGCCCAATAAGCACAAGGAACGGCTAATCGCCAACGCCCTAAAAGCCCTATACCACAACCACGGTGTCAACCAAGCCAAAGTAATGGTGTAAAAAGCCACTAATAACGGATCACCCGCGGTTAGTTTTTGTACCACACTTAGCCATAGCTGGTAACCCACCGGATCAAAAAACGCCATCGGTCCTGCATGCAAGGGTTCACTGGCATGAGTCCAATGACGGAGCGGGTCGCTAAACAAGTGCTGTAAAGGGTTAAAAGAAAATATCTGTAACGCTCTTGCTGTATAGCCAAACAACAAAAGGCCGTAAAGCGTATTGCGAATTCGTTCCTCCGTGTGAGTTATAGTAATCAATTGCACCGTAATCCGAACTTGTTGCTATTGTTTAAATACGTTATACCGCCTCTTACAACAAAAAGAAATTTCAGCAACACTGTCAGCCCTAAACCAGTTTATCGAGTTTTGAAGTGAGATGAGTAAAGCTTGTATATTTATTGAGATGTTTGGAAAAAACTGAGCGAATAGACCAGCCGCGAGAATGATCCCACAAAAAGCATATTCATTGAAAAAAACCGCCTCGTTTTTTTATCGAATTGAGGCGGTTGAATCACGATCAGCTTTAAAGGGAAGCCTAGGATTTAGCTGCAAGATGTAGTCAAGGTTACCCCGTTTCCGCTGTTAATAGTGGTTGTAATTGAAGTAGAGCCGGAAAAAGGGCAATTTTTTGTTGTTTGATTGGTTTTTGTTAAATTTCCACCTGAAAAGCTAAAGATTACAGAGGATCCGCTTGGTATGCCTGAGCAAGTATATTGCCATTTATCATCGGCACTACCGGAACCTGCGACAGGGCCGCCCGTACAACTAGTCGTCACGTTGCTTATTGTCATAGTCAGTGCGCCGTTTCCGGCATCCCATCCATTCGAACCAGAGAATGAAGTAAACGCAACTGTTATTGTTGGACTAAAGGTCGTGCCTCCACTGCTCGAAGAGCTGCTTGAACTGCTCGAGCTACTTGAAGACGAACTGCTGCTAGAAGAGCTGCTTGAACTGCTTGAAGACGAACTGCTGCTAGAAGAGCTGCTTGAACTGCTTGAAGACGAACTGCTGCTCGAAGAGCTTGAACAGCTACCCACACAGAGCGCTACAGTCACCGGTCCCAGCTTTTCATTATCTGGATTGGACTCTGCCGCTAAGGTATCCACCGCATAGGGGCCGGCAGACACGCCGCTATTGCTTCTTCTGATGTTGTAGGCAACATTAACGGTACTTGGCGATGTCAATGCTGCTGCTTTAGCTGTTCCGATAGGAACATAATTGTTGTTATTCCCTGATGGCCCTACCACAATTTGGCTAGTATCAGCCGAACTCCAGCCGAATGGGTCTGTCGGCAAACTGCCTGTCGCCGTCGCCTGCAAATCAGTAACCTCTACTTCATAAAACGGAACATGCAGCAAATAATCAGTTGAAGATAGCCCATCACCCTTAAACTCTTTAACTTTGGTCAAATGTGTGGAGCTCATGTAATCCATGTAAACAGCTCTTGCCGAAAGCTCGACAGTATCATTAACCGCACTCAAAACAACAGGGTTGCTGCTAGTTCGATTAATTGCGGCAGGCTTGGCGGGTGTGGTAGTTAAATCTTGTCCATTGACCTTGGATTCATCCAGATGCTGATCAATAATCTGATTAACCCACGTGGTATAGGTTGTCTCTCCAGTACTGTTATCGAGTTGAGATATTGGAAAAGCGGCTAAAGCTACTTGTTGCCAATCCTGATATACCCGCCAGTTACCGGCGATACGTTTTAGCCGGCATGATTCTAAGTATTCGCCAGAATTTCCAGGTACAACTTCCACTCCACTGGAATTATAATGCTTGTGTTTGCCGCCGGAATAGCCATCTGTCCCGTTAGCTTCGTCGCGAAACGGATCATAACAGCGGTCGTAAATTCCGTTTGCCGGATCGCAGTATTTTGCTCCCCCACTGTCTAAAGTGGTTGTTGCCGGATCATGATGATCCTTACAACATATAGAACAATATTCGTCAGGCTGTGATGCGCAGTTGTTACCGCCCCCTGTTACACAGCCGACATCTTTAGTTACAAGATCGCCTGCTTTGTCAACATAGGTGTTCGTGTCATCATCCCATGACGCGTGCGCAGCAGTATAGCGGGAGCCGGTACTATTCATCTTGCAATCGCAGGCTACCGTTTTAAACTCTTCTTCTCGAACTAATTGGTTGCTGCCGTTATAAACATAAGAAGTAAACCGGGATTGATGTGAAGCTGCATCTATAATCGGCACTAAAGTTTCGCGGTTTGAGTTTGTTCCCACTGCGACCTTGGTTACGCCGGGGTCTGTACTCGGCGTATAAGTCACTGTTGGCTGCTCCCCACTACCGCCCGCATTATTGGCAATACCGCCTGTAGCTGCTGCTGAGCTGGTACCGCTGATTATCGAGTCCAAAGAAGTAGTTTGAGCCGTACCGTCGGTGTCTGTCCAGGTAACTGTTACAGTAACTTTCTTTTGAACGATGCCGCCGTTTGCTGTGGTGGTAAGCGCTCCAGCATTGTAATAATAAGGGGTGACTGCCCAGCTACGGTTATAAGTGATATTGTCTTTGGCAACACTTCCGGATGGTAGAGCTAAAGGACAGGCATTATTGTCGAGAACTTCAGTGCAGCGCCCGCCGGTATTAGCGGCAATTGACGTAAAATCGAAAATATCGCCATCACCGGAATCCGCTACTTGAAAGCCACGTAAATCCTCGATTTTTTCTTGGGCGATACTCATGCCGACAGCGCGGGCATTGGCAGCGCTGCCGCCTTTAAAAAAAGAGCCTTGCAGTTGCATAATGGCGGCAATTCCCACCGCAAAAACGATGGCGGCGATTAAGGCTTCGATGAGGCCAATGCCCCTTTGTTGATTGAGCAATTTCATAAGGTTACCTGCTGCACATTAATACTTAAAAATCCCGCCAACTGCCAGGAACAAAAGCCATATCATAATTAGCGCTACTATTACTCGACACTAGATTGCTATTGATAGTTGAGTCATAAACAATTGAGTAACTGCCATTCATGGCGGAACCGCCGATATCTGAAACTAATGAACCGTAAATGGCAGGGCTTCCATGGAAGTCTGCGCTGGGCGTGGCTACATTGCTGGGGTTATTAAATAGAAAAACGGTACCGTAAATACGGGCGCCGCCGCCCCCCATGTCCAGCTCATGATCGTCAATCACTAAAATAACCGGGTTAGCTGATGAGCCGATAATCTGAGTTGAACCCATATCGCAGTTGCCCGTTACCCACCACAATCTGAATGTTTGCCCTGATGTCGCGGTTAAACTGCTGCAATCCGCAACTACCTGATTTCTAGAATTTGCCTTTTCATAAACGGTTTGCCAATCGGCGCGCGTCACGCCAAACAAAAACTGGAACAAATCATCGGGAAAGTTGGGGTCATTGGGCAATACATCGGGAAAAGTGGTGTTTTGAGCGGTTAGGGTTGTGCCATCTCCATCCGAAAGCAATTCGGTATTTCCGGAAGGATTACTGCATTGAGAGTTATTACCATCATAATATTGGATATGGCAAGTCGCGGACGAGCCGCCCATTGATACATCGCCGGCGGGAGACGGACCACCTGTCCAAATAGACACAGGTATGCCGTCACCGCCGCCATTCGGGTTGGTCACAATATTGAAATTGCCTCCGGTGCCTACGCTGCCGTTTACAATAATAGGCACGTCGGGGGCTGAACCGCCCAAAATGCTCTTCATGGTAACTTCACTGCTGACGGTTGCTGTGCCGGTTCCATCTGCGCTCAGACCGGTTGAGGAAATCCGGTAAACATTCATTCCACCTATAAGAGATCCGACATCCGTTAAGGTAACGCCAAAGGAAGACTCCCCCGCTTCAGCAGTCGTGCCATCTGTTTCCGTTCCCGCAGCAATTGCAGAGTTGGCAATGATGGTTGCCCATGATGCAGCACCGGTAAAATTAGTTTTGAACTGATTTTCAAATTTTTGTACAGCCATATCGAGCCCCGCTTCGGCTGCGGCAAAGGCTTCTTTATAGCGTACTTCATTGCCCGCCATGCGCTGATCGAATATACCCACTCTAGTTGCAAAAAATACCATCAGTGTTGTAATAATCAATACAACTATTACGACGATAAGGGTTGCCATGCCTTGTTGTGCTTGGGCTTTAATCGGGTTATTCATAAAGGTACCCTATTATTTAATTATGGTGTGTTGTAATCATTAAAATTCATCATTGCGCACTCTGACGGTTTCTGTGAGGGTGCGAGTAACTGAACTATCTCTACGCAACTGCCCGCTTAGAGTTACGGTAATTTGCCGAATATTAATGCCTAATTCGGTAACGGTCGTGTCTCCGAAGGTAAGTGCAGTGATGTTAACAAGATTATCGTCTGTTATCGTTTGCCAGCCACCGGCATTACATGCCGCGCCGGCGGCGCGGGTTTCTACCGTGCCGTTTGTGCTATCCAGGCGATAACCGAATAACTCGTTTGAACCGTCATTGGCATCGTAAGAATAAGTTAGACAAGAAATAAGATCGCCTTGTTGATTAGCCGTTATTGTTAATCGTGTCCCGCCTGCTACGGAAAAAGGGTTGGTCGGCGGCGTTGTGGCAGAGTTAACGGCAGCGCTTCGATTAGCTCCACCGCGCCGGATATCTCTGATAATCAAGCTCATCGCCGCTCTCAGTTCCTGATTGAGCCGAATGGATTTGAGATAGTCATTATCGGCTTTAACCATGGAAACAAACATACCGATGACTGCGGCTAGAATAATGAGCCCTATTACCATAGAAATCATCAGTTCGATAAGTGTGAAGCCCCGTTGTGCATTGCTTAGCACTTTTGATTTGACTGCCAATTTCATGAGCATGCTCCACTGTCAGTATAACTGCCGATTGTCGATGTATTGGCTTTACATACTCGGATTCTGCCGAGAGAAGTTGTACTGACACCAAGAGTTTTGTTGTTGCCGGCGGAAAATGTAACTGTTCCTGATATACCTGTGCCGCGCAATGGGTTGAAAGTGCGCGATGCCCAATCAAAATTAACGGTGATGTTCTTAAAATCAGAACTTGATACTACGCTTCCTGATGCACAACTACCAGCGGTAGTGCAATCACAAGCCGCGGTTGCCATACCGTAACACCAAGTACTAAGATCGGTGTTTAGTGGTGTTGTGGGCGTAAAAAAAATGCCCATGGAAACGTTGCTTTTAATTGCCTCGGCTTTGGCATTTTGCAAGGCCGCAACCAACGCTTCCGCTGCGCCTTCTACTCGCTGTTGATTCATCTGTTCGCTGAACGATGGCGCTGCCATAGCCGCAAGGACTCCAATTATGGCAACAACTATTATTGTCTCAACCAGGGTAAAACCGACGTTTTTTGTTCTGTTCATGTCTATCCACCTTTTTGCGTTACTTTAATTATAGGTTACTATTACTTTTGCTTTGTTAACTAATCCGCAGATATTTATATAAAATTATTCAATTCGCCTAAGTATGTGTCGGTTATGCTATATTTCTTTCAAAAAATAACTTAAATAAAGGCGAAACAATGTACTCATTTAAACGATCTTCCGGTTTTACTTTAATAGAATTGATGATTGTAGTGGTTATAATCGGGATTCTTGCCGCTATTGCTGTTCCCGCTTATTCGAATTATGTACTCAAAGGAAAACGCTCTGATGCTAAGGCTGAGCTTTTAAAGGCACAAGTAGCTCAGGAAAAATATAGAGCAAGTCATACTAGTTATGGCACACTTATAGAGATAGGTAGCAGCGCTACTTCTACCTACACCTCACCTGGAGGTTATTATACAATTGCCATTTCAGGCATCCCAGACGCTACAACTTACACAGTTACTGCTACCCCGCTGTCTCCATTTGCAGACTCCACATGTGGCACTTTTGCTGTTAATAAAGACGGAAAAACAACTTCGGGTAGCGGTCAAACAACTGCCGCAAAAGTGACTGAGTGTTGGTAAATAATCTTCCTGTGCGACTGGATGCGCCGAAAAACGAAGCGCATCCTACTGTATTCAATTTATTCGCGTAGTCATCCGGACTACCGAAGCTCTAAAGCGGCATAAAAATTAAGAAAACGCCATGTGGGCTACCACAAAGTAAGTATTTTCAAAGCGGGCATAAATTATTTTACTCTCCAGCACACTACTCTCAACCAACTTTTACTTTGAGCCCAGACCCACCCCCAAGTGTAAAAAGCGTAATTCAATCACTCTGATAACAAATTGATAAGTAATAAAAATAAAGTTTTTGGTTCAAGCCATAAGTTCAGCGTTGCCCCGATGCTCGATTGGACCGATAGGCACTGC
The DNA here is from genome assembly GCF_004322395.1 of Methylobacter sp. Classification (GTDB taxonomy): domain Bacteria; phylum Pseudomonadota; class Gammaproteobacteria; order Methylococcales; family Methylomonadaceae; genus Methylobacter_A. The sequence continues at coordinate 83,311 of NZ_SCTW01000102.1, read as the reverse complement.
CGCTATTTCTATCGGCTGATTTCACAGCACGCATTTTTGTATTCCGAGATGGTAACCACCGGCGCGTTGATTCATGGCGACCATCACCGGTTTTTGCGATTTAGCGCAGCCGAGAATCCTGTTGCGTTTCAATTGGGCGGCAGCAATCCTCGGGAATTAGCCATTTGCGCCAAGATGGTTGAGGATTACGGCTATGACGAGGTGAATTTGAATGTCGGCTGTCCCAGCGACCGGGTTCAGAATGGCCGTTTTGGTGCTTGCTTGATGGCGGAACCAGAGCTGGTTGCCGAATGTATTGCAGCCATGAATCAGATGGTTTCAATCCCGGTCACGGTCAAATCGAGAATCGGTATTGATGAGCGCGATTCTTATGAAGAATTAACGCATTTTGTCTCGACAGTTGCCGCTGCCGGTTGCGAAATCTTTATCATTCATGCAAGAAAAGCCTGGTTAAGCGGCTTGTCGCCGAAACAAAACCGGGATATTCCGCCGTTGCGCTACGATGTGGTCTATCAAATAAAACAGGATTTTCCGCAGTTGGAAATCATCCTGAACGGAGGCATCACTACATTAGACCAAGCTGAAGATATTTTGCAGCATGTCGATGGCGTCATGGTGGGCCGGGAGGTTTATCACAACCCTTATTTATTGGCCGATGTAGACAGACGGTTTTATGGTGAATCTAAAGAACCCCGGTCACGGGAAATGATTATGCAATTGTTAATCCCTTATATTCAGGAGCAGCTTGAGCTTAACGATGGAGTTCGCTTGAATAGCATATCCCGGCATATTTTAGGACTTTTCCATGGCGAGCCGGGTGCTAGGAGTTGGCGGCGGCATCTTAGTGAAAATGTTTGCAAGCCCGGCGCGGACATTAATGTGCTTCTAGATGCGTTGCCTAATCGGATGTAAATAAGCGGCGTGTGAGCTTGGAGCGGAAGCTTTAAAATTCAAAAGCCAATGTGTATACTGAACGGCTATTTTTTATAACTGAGATTGAAACAATGGAAGAGCATTTTGCCAAGATTATCGAAGCAGTCGGTGAAGATTTAGATCGCGAAGGGCTGATCGATACGCCAAAACGCGCAGCCAAGGCTTTCAAATTTTTAAATAACGGCTACGAAAAAAATCTGGAAGAAGTATTGAACGGCGCTATTTTTACCGCCGACACCGAGGACATGGTTATTGTAAAAGATATTGAACTGTATTCTTTATGTGAACATCATTTGCTGCCGTTTATCGGCAAATGTCATGTGGGTTATTTACCTCGAGGCAAGGTGATGGGTTTGTCTAAAGTGGCCCGTGTTATCGATATGTATGCACGGCGCCTGCAAATCCAGGAAGTACTAACCAAACAAATAGCCGACGCGATTGAACTTGCAACCGGCGCCAGAGGTGTGGCTGTGGTTATTGAAGCTAAGCATTTATGCATGATGATGCGCGGCGTTGAAAAACAAAACTCGGTGATGACCACTTCAGTGATGACCGGAATTTTCCGTAAGGAAATCAGCACCCGATCGGAGTTTTTAAATCTGATCAACCGTCAAACCTGACCTTGTGGGGAGGCGAAACCGAACTTCATGACGGCAAAAAAAACCGGCGTATTACTAGCGAATCTGGGTTCGCCTACCGCACCGACAACGTCAGCAGTCAGGCGGTTTCTTAAAGAATTCCTTTGGGATCCACGCGTCGTCAACCTGCCCAGGCCGTTGTGGTGGCTGATACTGCATTTTTTTATCCTTCCTTTTCGACCTCGCAAATCGGCTTTAGCTTATCGCAAGATCTGGCATGAAAAAGGTTCGCCGTTAATTTTCCTGACCCTGCAATTAACCGAGCGAGTTGCCGAGAAACTGCATTCCAAAGGTGTCACTATCCAGCCTGCGATGCGTTATGGCGAACCTTCGATAGTAAAGCAATTAAGAATTTTCAAAAGTGCCGGCGTCGAGAATTTGATTATCCTGCCGTTATATCCGCAATATTCTTCGACCACCACTGCATCAATTTATGATGATCTAGTCAAAGAATTGAGCCGGTGGAAACACCTGCCCGACATCCATTTTATCAGCGATTACCACCAGCACAGCCATTATATTGCTGCGGTTGTCCAATCCATCGAGCAGGGTTGGCAAGAGCACGGCAAAAACGATCTGTTGCTGATGTCATTCCACGGCTTGCCCGAACAGCTCACTAAATGGGGCGATCCTTATTTTCACCAATGTCATAAAACCGCAGCGCTGATTGCCGAGAAATTAGGTCTTGACGAAACACAATGGATGATTGTGTTCCAGTCGCGCTTCGGCAAAGCTCAATGGCTAAAACCTTATTGTGTCGACACGCTAAAAGAACTTCCAGCAAAAGGCATTAAAAAGGTAGATGTCGTCTGTCCGGGATTTGCGGTGGACTGTCTGGAAACGCTGGAAGAAATAGCTATCGAGAACAGGGCTATTTTTATCGAATCCGGCGGCGAAGAATATCGTTATATTCCAGCACTGAATGATTCAGAAGCTCATGTTGATGCTATAGTTAATCTGCTTAAAAAGAAGCTGTAGACCGGACACCCAAAGTAAGTATGATTTTTTTAGTGAAGCCGCTTAAAAATGGAGAGCAGGCTTCGCCTAAAGCGCCTATTTTGGTGTCTGCAAATTATTCGATAGTTGCCAGCGGGCAAGCAGAGCTTGCACTCCCGTTATACGGCGAACAGCTAAGTTAAAAAACATATTTTTAAACTCCAGTTTTTATGATAAATCGTGTAATGCTTAGCTTGAGTTGATATGAATATGGCGGGCAAAAAAAACAGCCCCATAACACACTAAGGAAAATACATAAATTAATTTAAGCTCTTACCACGAAGAGCATAAAGGACGTGAAGACTTAAATCCTTCATGCCTTTCATGTTCTTCATGGTCTAAAAATAAAACTTGCTCCAATTATTCATGCATGTTCCTAAACGAACAAAAATGGCCTAACCCGCTAATAAATAAAAAAGGCTAAAAATATGAAAAATACGCTATTACAAAACTGGCAAGACAGCAGCTGGCCGACCATCAAAGTCAGCAAAGCTTTGGAAACCGGCGACGGCGTTATTGACGAAAGAACTTTCAATACCATTGAAGTCGATGAGCTGTTCGACGCCGTAAATCATGCCTCGACGATTGCCGGACAGGCGGTGTTATTTCGATCTTTAGCCCAGCCGCTAAATACGCTGGATGCGATTAAGACAAAACAGCAAGCCGTTGAAGAGCTCCGCAATAATCCGGCACTTAAAGAACAGCTTGAGCAAATCGTAGAACAGTCGGTGCCGAATGAAAAAAACTTCTATCTACTGCTATTCGGCGAATTCCTGGGCTCATTCGGCACGGCCAGGGAAGAGCATGAAATCGAAGGCTACGGCTATCTGCAATATAAACGCGGCATCCGTTTTATGTTGGAATTGGTTGATCAGATTCAATCTGTTGAAACTCCGCAAAGCGCTTATCTGAAAACTATTCTCGACAAAATTAAAGCCTTTGCCGAATCGCGGCCCTATTCGCTGATGCAAGGGCCTGTTTATATCACTGAAAACAATATTCAGTGCCAAGAGCAACGGAAGGGCTCTTTCTCACCTGCGGTTATCTTTAGACCTCGACTATTTAAACCATTGCTGATCAGCCTGTTTTTCGGCTTCTTCTGGGCATTGGCGCATTTTTTCCCAACCGATATGTTTGAGGTTTCAGTTGAGGCTATCCCGACCGCGACCATTTTTTTTGTGCCTTTTTTACTGGTTTATTACCCGATCGTCGGCGGCTTTGACCGGGACAGCTGCATTATCCCGTTAAGAAACGAGTTCAAAAAATCCCCGGCAGTCGCTGAAACTTTGGATGCGCTGGGTCAACTCGATGAATTACTGTCGTTTATCAAGTTTTCCGAGGCATTCGGCGGGAATAAAGTACTGCCTGAATTGGTTGACGCGCCTCATCACCGTATAAACTTGACCGACGCCAGAAACCCGGTTTTAGGCAAACAAAACCCGGATTATGTCGGCAACGATTTTGTGTTGGACGATGACAAACTGGTATTGATCACTGGCCCGAACAGCGGCGGCAAAACGGCTTTTTGCAAAACCGTTACCCAAATCCAGCTGCTTGTTCAAATCGGCTGCTATGTTCCTGCTAAATCGGCGATCCTGACCGTCGCTGACCGAATCTTTTACCAAGCGCCGGAAATTAGCCATCTGGATGACGGTGAAGGCCGTTTCGGTACCGAATTGAAACGAACCAAGGAGGTTTTTCTGGCCGCAACCGCGAAAAGCCTGGTGGTACTGGACGAATTATCCGAAGGCACGACCTTTGAAGAAAAAATGGAATCGTCCTCGAATGTGCTTAACGGCTTTTACCGGAAAGGCAACAGCACCATTTTAATCACCCACAATCATCAACTGGTCGATCATTTTGTCGCTCAGGGCATCGGTTTGCCGAGACAAGTCGAATTTGCCAATGACGCGCCGACCTACAAACTGGTTCCAGGCATTTCCCGGGTCAGCCATGCCGATCGCGTAGCGAAAAAAATCGGTTTTTCCAAAGAAGACATAGATAACTATCTGGCAGATTCACAATGAAAATAGGCACCGCATTATCAAACAGCGCAACTAAAGCCTTGTTGCTCGGCAGCGGCGAGCTGGGCAAGGAGCTGGCTATTGCACTGCAACGCTACGGCGTGGAAGTGATTGCCGTAGATCGCTATCCGAATGCACCGGCACAACATGTGGCCCATCGCAGCCATGTGATCGACATGACCGACACCGACGCGGTCAAAAAACTGATTGCGCTGGAACAGCCGGACTTTATTATCCCTGAAATTGAAGCAATCGCGACTCAAGCACTGCTTGACATTGAGTCTGAGGATGGGTGTATAGTTGTACCTAACGCCCGAGCGATTCAGTTAACGATGAACCGGGAAGGCATCAGGACTCTGGCCGCCGAGCAGCTAAAAATCCCCACTTCGGACTACGCATTTGCAGAAAGTTTTGATGAACTGCAGGCAGCGGTTGATAGCGGCATCGGTTATCCATGCTTTGTTAAGCCGACCATGTCGTCATCCGGCAAAGGCCAGTCAATGGTTAAAAATGCCGATCAACTTAAGGCAGCCTGGGATTACGCCAAATCCAGCGGCCGGGTGGATACCGGCAAAGTCATTGTCGAAGCAAAAATAGACTTTGATTTTGAAATCACCCTGCTGACGGTGCGAGCCTTAAATCAGCAAGGCGAAGTCGAAACGCACTTTTGCGCTCCGATAGGCCATGTGCAGGAAAGCGGCGATTATCGAGAGAGTTGGCAACCGCAAGCCATGAGTTCCGCCGCGATAAAAGCGTCGCAAGACATTGCTTTTAAAATAACCAATGAGATCGCCGGGCTCGGCCTGTTCGGCGTTGAGCTGTTTATCAAGGGCGACAGCGTCTGGTTTAGCGAAGTCAGCCCTAGACCGCATGACACCGGTATGGTGACTATGGTCACCCAAAAACAAAACGAATTTGAATTGCATGCCCGAGCCATTCTAGGCTTGCCCGTCAATACCGGTATGCAAAGCACAGGAGCCAGTGCCGTAATATTAGGCGGACTGGATGCACAAGGTGTGATTTACGAAGGGCTGGATAAGGCGCTTAGCGTCCCGGCCAGTGAAGTCAGATTATTTGGCAAGCCTGAAGCTTTTACCAACAGGCGCATGGGTGTTGCATTAGCTACCGCTGAAACTGTCGATGAAGCCAGAATCAGAGCGGTCAAAGCCGCAACTATGATCGTTATTAAACCTGACCGATAGGGAAGAATATATGATGAGAATTGCCGTTATTTTAACCGGTTTATTGATCGCAAACGAAGTGTTGGCCGACATCTATAAATTTATCGATACTAACGGCCGCACCTACTATACCGATAAACCTAAAAATAGCCTGTACAAACGTATCATACGGACACGACCAATAAATTATGCCGCCGCCCTGCCTTTTGTCGGCGTCAACAAAAAAAGATTTGCCGATCTTATCGCTGAGGCGGCCAACCGGCACCAAGTGGATGTCAGACTGCTACACGCCGTTATTCAGGCCGAATCCGCTTACGATGCAAGCGCAATATCCTCAGCCGGAGCCGTCGGCTTAATGCAATTAATGCCCGATACCGCAAGACGCTATGGTGTTATTAACAGGAATGATCCCGTCCAGAATATCGACGGCGGCACTCATTATTTGAAAGACCTACTTAGAATGTTCGATTCAAATTTGAACTTGGCAGTTGCAGCTTATAATGCCGGTGAAGGTGCAGTGATGAGATACAACAACTCCATTCCCCCGTATCCAGAAACCCAAAATTACGTCAAAACAGTGATGTCATTGTATTACAGGCATTCCTGAGTTAATGGGTGCTGGCAGCAGGGATTTACCAGCGGGGCGGATTTTGCATTTTTCAGCACCGCCTAAGCAAATTGGTTGCAGGTAACCAATACAAAATGTTCCGGACGGAGGGCACATGCTTCGTTCGGCTTGGGGCATATCAGCGTTCTGGAACTGGGATATAGCCAGTTGGTTAGAACAACAAGGAGCCAAGCATGATAGACGCAAGCGACACCGCCGGTCATCCGGTCGACTTGAGCCGTTTCATGGATGCGCAGCAAAATATCTATGACAATGTCCTCGCAGAGTTAAGAAACGGCCGGAAACGAACGCATTGGATGTGGTATATATTCCCGCAAATTGATGGCTTGGGGCACAGTTCAACGTCAAAACACTATGCCATTAAAAGCATAGAAGAGGCTCGGCAATACCTGAATAATCCTATACTCGGAAAAAGGCTGCTGGAATGCGCAGAAGCGGTTTTTAGCATTGAAGGCCGATCGGTTTCAGACATTTTTGGTTATCCCGATAATCTAAAGCTTAAATCTTCGATGACACTGTTTGCCTATGTGGCGGCTTCATGTTCTGTGTTTGATCGCGTTCTTGATAAATATTTTAATGGCGAGCGGGATGCTTTGACGCTACGATTATTAGAGAAACTTAAGGAAAAATGAGCCAAGGCAATTGATCGGCTATCCTGAATTAAACTGGGTTTGCGTCACTTGAAAATTGAAGGGGGACGTTATGAAGTGTCAGTGTTATGTTGTGTCGGCCTTTATGTTAATGTCGGGCGTTGCGTGGGGTCACGGGCACCGGGGCAGTTATAGCTCAAATCCTTATGGAGTCTACGGCGGTCTCCGCAATACGAACCCGGCTGTTAACCCTTCTCCGATAAACGCGCCCCAGTTCCGTAACAATCATTACCGCGACCGCTTTAACAATAATCCATATGCTCCGGATTCCGTATTGAATTTCCATGGACATCACAAACATCCATACTCTTCATATCCAGCCCGCATTCCGCATGGTGGCGGTAGTCCATATACCCCGTACAGCACACCGAATCGATACAGAATCTACACTAACCCTTACGCTCCAGGTTCAATCAATGACCCTTATAATGCCAATATTCCATACAGCTCCGGCAATGTAGCTAATCCTTACGGGATTTACGGCAATTTTTATAATCCGAACTCAATCTTTAACCAATATTTTCCCAGTTTGATTAATTCCCGATAGGAAGCCGGTAATCCATAGAGCTTAGATAGCAAGAAAAAAACCTTAACTTGGTCCGCCACGAACGAGACATGGATTACTTTTCATTCAAGGCTGGGAATGATTTGCATCACATCATATCGCAAAATATTAAATTATATAGTCTTTTTAAATTGACCATGCCTCGCCAAATTTCCCCATAGACGGAATTAAATTCCGAGTCTCAATGTGCTCCAGTAACCATGAATATTCTAAGTAAAATGAAACATCTGCTAAAATTGAAGCGAGGAGGAAATTTAATGTTGAAAAAAATTTTACGCTGGTTGCTGGCCTTAATTTATAAGGTTGAAATCAGAGGGCTGGACAATTATAAGAAAGCCGGAAACCGAGTCCTGATTATATCCAATCACACGTCCTTTCTGGATCCGTTATTACTGGGCGTATTTTTACCTAATAACGTCACTTTCGCGATCAATACCCAGGTTTCCGAACGCTGGTGGTTGAAGCCTTTTTTAAGGTTATCCCGCGTGTTTCCGATGGATCCGACCCATCCTTTATCACTGAAGGATTTGATTCATCATTTGCAGCAAGACACCCACACCGTTATTTTTCCTGAAGGCAGAATTACCGTAACCGGTTCGTTAATGAAAATCTACGACGGCACCGGCATGGTCGCCGACAAATCCGAAGCAGCCATATTGCCTGTACGGATTGAGGGTGCCGAATACACGCATTTTTCCAGATTGCGCAATATCGTCCGCTTGCGTTTATTTCCGAAAATTACTATCCAGATTTTACCTCATACGTTCGTTTCCCCTCCTCAAGGATTAACCGGCAAAAACCGCCGGAAATACAGCGGACATATTTTGGCCGATATTATGACTGAGATGATGTTCGCGACCAGCCATTGCCGGCAGACTATTTTCGCCAGTTTGCTTGAAGCGCGAAAAATACACGGCGGCAAACATACTGTTGCCACCGACCTGGAGCGCATTCCGCTAGCCTATGACAATTTAATTACCCGTAGCATTGCGATAGGCAACGCTTTAAAGAAAATTACAGTAGAGGGGGAGCATGTCGGCGTTTTTTTGCCTAATTCGACCAAAACGTTATCGGTCGTTCTGGGCTTGCAGCTTTATGGCCGGGTGCCGGCCATGTTGAATTATTCAACCGGCTCAGCCGGCATGGTTTCCGCTTGTAACACAGCAGAAGTCAAAACCGTTTTGACTTCGCGCCGCTTTATCGAGCTTGGCAATTTAGCCGACGAAGCCGATCATTTGTCCGAACAGGTTAATCTTGTTTATCTGGAAGACTTGGCTGGGGAGCTGTCGGCATGGGACAAATTTCAGGCGCTGGTGCAATGCAAGACCGCTAATATCTGGTACAAACATGCCCAATACAGTCCCGATAGTCCGGCGGTAGTTTTATTTACTTCCGGTTCTGAAGGCACGCCGAAAGGAGTCGTGTTGTCCCACGCCAATATCCTATCCAATCTTAAGCAATTGGAAGCGCGGATCAATTTTAATGCTAGGGACGTGGTGCTTAACTTTTTGCCGATGTTTCATTCTTTCGGCTTTACGGTCGGCACTATGTTGCCGATCCTGCATGGCATGACCACTTTCTTTTATCCGACTCCTTTGCATTACGCGGTCATTCCTGAAATCGCTTATGAAATCAACGCGACCATCATGTTTGGCACTAATACCTTCTTAGCCGGTTACGCAAAAAAAGCCCACGCTTATGATTTTTTCAATATGCGTTATGTGGTCGCCGGTGCGGAAAAGTTGCAGGAAACTACCCGTCAAACTTGGATGGATAAATTCGGCATACGCATACTGGAAGGTTACGGCGCGACAGAAACCACGCCTATCGCTTCGGTCAATACGCCGATGGATTATAAAACCGGTACCGTAGGCCGGTTTATGCCGTCTATGGAATACAAACTGGAACCGGTCGAAGGAATAGAAGAGGCGGGTAGGCTTCACGTCAAAGGTCCCAATATCATGTTGGGCTACCTGTTGGCCAACAACCCAGGCCAATTGGTTCCGCCTAAGTCGATTTATGGCGATGGTTGGTACGACACCGGCGATATTGTGCATGTCGACAGCGAAGGCTTCATCAGCATACGCGGCCGCAGCAAGCGTTTTGCCAAAGTCAGCGGTGAAATGGTCTCATTGACCGCTGTAGAGCAGATGGCGACTAATGTTTGGCCGGATGCGCTTCACGCCGTCATCAGCTTGCCGGACCCCAAAAAAGGCGAGCAGGTTATTTTGGTCACCACGCAAAAGCAGGCGACTATTAATGACTTGGCGGAGGCATCTAAAGGCGTGGCTCATATCCTTCTGCCAAAGAAAATATTAATCGTTGATGCGATCCCGGTGATGGCGACCGGTAAAACCAATTATATAGCGGTTACAGAGCTGGTTGCCGGCAAAGTTTCTTAGCGTTAAATACAAGGACGTATAAATGATTCATCCAGAGAAAAAAATTGCAGTCTTGATTGACGCTGAAAACACTCAGCAAGATGCTTTGGTAGCCATAATTACCGAGCTATCTAAATACGGTTCTCTGATCGTTAAAAGAGCTTATGGCGACTGGAGTAGCCTAGTGTTAAAAAACTGGAAAACGCCGATGAATGAGTTGGCGATCCAACCTATCCAGCAATTTTCTTACACATCAGGAAAGAACTCTTCTGACGCAGCGATGATTATTGATGCAATGGATTTATTATACTCAGAAAAATTCAACGCTTTTGCATTAATTTCTAGTGATAGTGATTTTACAAAGCTTGCAACACGACTAAAGGAATCGCACATTCATGTATATGGCGTTGGAGAACGAAAAACGCCAATTGCCTTTCGAAATGCTTGTGACGATTTCATCTATATAGATATTTTGAAAACATTAGATACGGATACGGATACGGAGAAAACTGATCCGCTCAAAATAGAAGAACCTAAACAAGCAGTAGAAAAACAAAATCAGCTATCTAGACAACAGCTTTGCCAAAATAGCAAGCTGATGAATATGCTGCGCAATGCTGCCAATGAATGTAGCAATGAAGAAGGATGGGCGGAACTGGGTGTTTGCGGTTCATTGATCAAAAGACAGCATCCTGATTTTGATTCCAGAAATTTTGGTTATGCCAAATTATCAACTCTTATAGAAACAACCGAACTATTTGAAATGAAGAAAGTTGCTATGAAAGGTACTAATGCTTTCAAACTTTTCTATAGAGATAAAAGAAAAAATAAAAGTTGAACGCTAAATCCTCATCTACTTCAACATCATATAATGAATAAACAAATCTACCCCTTACTGATCGCCCAATTCTTATCCGCATTCGCCGATAACGCTATTTTGTTCACAGTAATTGCTATGGTGATGCAGTCCGCGCAGTTGCCTAGCTGGTATGTCCCGGCTTTACAAAGCGTGTTTCTCGTTGCTTTCGTGTTGCTTGCGCCATGGGTGGGCGGATTTGCCGATAATCATCCGAAATCCAGGGTGCTGATTATTGCGAACCTGATTAAAGCGGCAGGTGCAGGATTATTATTGTTTAATGTGGAACCGTTGATTGCTTATTGCGTAGTTGGTGTTGGCGCTGCCCTTTACAGTCCGGCAAAATACGGCATTCTGCCTGAGCTGGCAGGGCATGAATTTCTGGTTAAAGCGAACAGCTGGATTGAAGGCTCCACCATTTTGGCTATCTTGCTAGGCATGATTATAGGCGCCAGAGTGGCGGATTACTCGATAACTTGGGCGCTAACCGGAACCATCATCATTTTTACGGCCTCGGCTTTGATCACTGTAGCGCTACCTGTTCGCGTGCTGAGGCATGAACATATTCCGGGCTCGAGAATTATGGCTTTCCAGCGGCAAATGGCTTCGTTTTTCACTACGCCGCGATCGCGCTTCGCTATTCTGGGAGGCTCCTTGTTCTGGGCCGCCGCGGCAACCTTAAGAGTGATTATTGTGGCTTGGGCGCCGCTGGTATTGTTGGCTAAAAGCGCTACCGAAATTGCTGAGTTGACCTTATTTCTTGCGATCGGCATTATAGCCGGATCGGCTTTGGTGCCTCGGATGATTTCGCTGGAACATTTGCGCCGTGCCAGAATACCCGCTTATTTAATGGCTGCCTTTGTGATTGTACTGAGTCTGACAGAGAGCATCTGGCCGGCCCGTTTCACCCTATTTTTTATCGGCATGATGGGCGGTATGTTTATCGTTCCTGTGAACGCCGCCTTACAGGAATTGGGACAGCAAAGCATCGGCAGCGGCAGTGCCGTGGCCTTGCAAGGTTTTTTTCAAAATCTTGCTATGCTGGTTGCAGTTGGCAGCTATACTTTTGCCTCTGCGCATCAGGTAACCCCGGTACTTGCAATGTTTATGCTAGGCTTATTAGTATTCATAACCACTTTTTTGATATCGCTGCATCTGCCTGATAATCAAAAAGAACAAAGAATGATTAATTACTAAAAGTACGCTTTGGATTACAATAAAAGGAGCAAACTAAATGAATCTGTTTGAACTTGGAAAAATCACCATGACGCCATCGGCTATTTCGATTATAGCTAATTTTAAGGTACCGATAGGCGATTTGCTGGACAGGCATCAAAGAGGTGACTATGGGGATGTATCAGAGGTGGATTGGCGCGAAAACACACTTGCGTTACTGCCCGAATCGATAGAAAGAGTAATGTCAGTCTATACTGCCGGCACCGAAAAGCTATGGATAATTACAGATCCGGACAGAAAAGTCACAACTCTGTTAACAGAGGAAGATTTTTAACGATTCGTTCTGCTTGTTTCCGAACTCCAGAAAGCGGTCTGTAAGACTGCGAATATTATTCGTTTCGATGGGTAACGCTGTCTAATCTGTGTTTGGTTTATCAACAACAAAGCGTATCGACGGAGCACAAGCCTGAATGTTCGCATGGTTTAATGATTTACTGGCCGGCGCCAGCAATTTTATGCCCCACGGTGCTTGCTATCTTTGGTTGCCGTCAATCCTGTGGTTGCATGTTATAAGCGATGGCGTTATTGCGCTGGCTTACTTTTCCATTCCGTTTGCATTGTTCTATTTTGTCCGAAAACGCATCGACTTGGCTTATCGCTGGGTGTTTGTGCTGTTTGGGGCTTTCATTTGTTTATGCGGCACCACACACTTGTTCAGTATCTGGACAATTTGGCATCCCGATTATTGGCTTGACGGCCTGATAAAATTAGCCGCAGCGCTGATTTCGATAGTCACTGCCCTGCTGATTTGGCCGCTGATTCCAAAACTGTTACGTTTGCCTAGTCCTCAAGAGTTACAAATCAGCGAAACTTATCTACGCGCTATTTTCGATGCTACACCGGACGCCATGCTGATCAGTAATGAACAAGGCGTTATTACCATGGCCAATCAACAGGCCGCGTGCCTGCTGAGATGTACGGTTAACGAACTGCTCGGACAAACGATTGAAGCCTTGGTGCCGGAGCGTTTTCGTGTGGAGCATCCGGCACTGCGGGCGAAATTTGCCGCATCGGCAGTGGCCCGGCCGATGGGAGTAGGGCTGTCGGTAAAGGCTCTACGAAAAGACGGCAGTGAAGTGGATGTGGAAATCAGCTTAAGTCCGATCCAAACAAATCAAGGCTTGTTTTTTGCCAGCGCCATACGCGACATCACCGAACGGTACCAAGCCGAGGCCACGCTACGGGCAAGCGAGGCGCGTTTTCGCCTGATGGCCGACAGCTCACCTATCATGATCTGGATTACAGATGCCGAGGGAGAGCCCACTTTTGTCAATCGGTCCTGGCTTGATTTTACAGGTCTCGATTCGGCACAGACTATGACGCATGAGGACTGGATCAATACTATCCATTCCGACGACAAAGAAACAGCCTTCGTGAGGTATTATCAAAATACCGAGGTTCAGGCGCCCATTACCACAGAATATCGTCTGCGTAATGCGGAAGGCGATTGGCGCTGGATTTTAGATAAGGGAACGCCTCTTTATAATGATAGCGGCGAGTTTACCGGTTATATCGGCTCGGCAATCGATATAACCGAGCGTAAACAAGTACAGCAAATATTGCAGGACAAAGAGCAAATGTTGTCCGAATCGCAGCGTATCGCCCATGTCGGCAGTTGGTCTATGGAATTGATGACCGATTACATTAGCTGGTCGGATGAAATGTATCGAATTTATGGCGTTACGCAGCAGACGTTTGGACACTCCGTAAAAGCGTTTCTCGATCTGATTCATCCCGGTGATCGCGTTGCAATGAAAAGATGGATCAGTGACTGTAGAGCGGGGAAAGGGTCGCGTGAACTCGATTTTCGTATTATGTTGCCGGATGGTAGCGTTCGTTTTATTCGTGGCAGTGGTGGATTGCAATTCGATGAAATGAAAAGGCCGCTACGCATGGTGGGGTGTGCACAAGACATCACCGAGCGTAAAAAGGCCGAACAGGTATTAAATCAAATCAAAGCGATGATTGACACATCCATGGACGGATTTTGGATAGCCGATTCGATGGGTAATGTATTGCAAGCTAATGAGGCTTATTCAAAAATAATCGGTTATTCAAATGATGAATTGACGCATATGCATATCAATCAATTGGAAGCAATAGAAGGGCCGGAGAAAGTAAAAGAGCATATTGAGAAAATTATTGGGCAGGGTTATGACTTATTCGAAACCCGTCATCGTCATAAAGATGGGCATATAATCGATATTGAAGTCTCTGCCGCCTTTCTGCCTGAGTTTCAGCAGTTTTGTGTTTTTTGCCGCGATATCACCGAGCGTAAACGAATAGAGTTGGATCTTCGCATCGCCGCTATTGCTTTCGAATCCCAGGAATCCATGGTCATTACTGATGCGACGAGCGTCATTTTGCGGATTAACAAGGCTTTCACCGAATCTACCGGTTACACGGAACAGGAGGCGGTGGGTCAGAGAATAAGCATACTCAAATCAGGACGTCATGATAAGGCTTTTTATGAGGCCATGTGGAAAAGCCTTCTTCGTACCGGGACTTGGCAGGGAGAAATCTGGGACCGGCGGAAAAATGGCGAAATTTATCCTAAATGGTTGTCCATTACTGCGGTAAAAGAGAGCGATGGCGCCGTTACTCATTATGTCGGTACACATACCGACATCACCGAGCGCAAGACGGCCGAGGAACAAATCAAACAACTGGCTTTTTACGATCCGCTGACCCAGCTGCCCAACCGCAGACTGTTGCAGGAACGACTGAAACACGGCATTAATGTGGAACGACGCGATGGCAAACAGTTAGCATTGCTGATGCTTGACCTAGATCGTTTTAAAGCGGTTAACGACAGCTTTGGGCATCTGGCAGGCGACGAGTTACTGCAACAAGTCGCACTACGCATCACAGCAAGATTGCGTAATGTAGACATGGTAGCTCGTTTGGGCGGCGATGAGTTTGTCGTGTTGCTGGAAGATATCGCACATCCTAAAGATGCCGCCCGGGTGGCTGAAGAAATTATTACTGATTTAACTAAGTCCTTTTGTCTGTCCCAGAGCGATAATGTTCAGATTGGCGCGAGCATCGGCATTAGCTTGTATCCGCAACACGGCGATACTCCGGAGATATTGATGGATCACGCCGATGCGGCGCTGTATCAGGCTAAAGACGCCGGGCGCGGTTGTTTTGCCTATTTTTCCGAAGACTTGACCTTAGCGGCTCGTGAGCGCATAGCTTTGGAATCGCGTCTGCGCCGGGCGATCGAGCAAGAGGAATTACGCATTTTCTACCAGCCGCAGGTAGATATTGCCAGCAACCGCATCGTCGGCGCCGAAGCCTTGGTGCGTTGGCAAGACCCGGTTGAGGGGCTGATTCCGCCGATCCGCTTTATTCCCATTGCCGAGGAAACCGGGCTGATTCTCACGATTGGCGAATGGGTGCTGCGGGAAACCTGCCGACAAGGCCAGCAGTGGCTGGATGCGGGTTTACCGCCGTTAATCCTGGCGGTGAATGTGTCCCCCCATCAATTTCGCCGTAGCGATATTTGTGATTTGGTAGCAACTGTTCTGAACGACACCGGTTTTCCCCCTCAGCAACTGGAATTGGAAATAACCGAAAGCGGATTAATGGAAAATCAGGAGAACGCAACGGCCATTCTTAATAGTCTTCGCGCTCAAGGCGTTCGTCTTGCTATTGATGATTTTGGCACCGGTTATTCATCCCTGGCTTACCTGAAGCACTTTCCGTTGGATGTGTTGAAAATCGATAAGCGCTTTATCGATGATATTCCGTTTCATCAGGATGATATGGAAATCGCCGCTACCATTGTCGCCATGGGGCATATTTTGGGCTTTAAAGTTTTGGCGGAAGGCGTGGAAACTATGGCGCAACTGGCGTTTTTGCAGGAAAAGGGCTGCGATATGTACCAGGGCTATATTAAAAGTAAACCGGTGCTGCCGCATGAGTTTGCCGAGTTATTGCGTGAGCAACAACATTTTTAGGCGGATTAGCAAGTTTCTTTTCGGCACACCGCTTTGGAGCAGTCCCGCATAACCCTCAGGGACGTGGGAATGCGGATATTATGGCTTATGGACTGTATAAAGCCCAGAACTAGAGCAACGCAGGAGCAGTCGTAAAACGCCTACTGTTGGTATTGATAAGCCAACATGTTGGAATAATTTAAAATCAGCAGAAAAATAATAATAAATGATAAATTTTCCTCAATTTGCAATATTGCTAAAGCAATTCGGCGTAGCTGCACTTTATGCGCTGATCGGTCTGACTACTCTTGCCTATTGTTCAGTCAACGGTGTCATCAGTGTCCTCTGGTTACCGGCTGGGTTGGCGTTGTCCGCTTTGTTGTTAGGCGGGAACAGGTACGCCTGCGGAGTATTTCTCGGGGCGCTGTTGGTCAACATAATAACAACCAATTCCTTTTGGATGGCCGCAGCCGTTGCCACAGGCAATATGCTGGAAGCGCTTTTAGGTGCCTGGCTGCTTGAACGCTACGACATTTTTAAACAATCTGCCCTATCTACTCGCCACTATCTACAACTGCTTATAGCCGGGGGAATTGCCAGTGTCATTGCCGCGCTGGTTGGAACTGCAACATTAATTTTTTCAGGCCTTTTAGCTGAGGAGACTTTTTTCCTGAATCTGACTTATTGGTGGATGGGGGATACGCTGGGCATTGCCTTGATGGCTCCACTGATTATAGTCTGGCGGTATAGGTCTGTTGATTGGCTTAAACCGAAACGGCTGACTGAGTCCATGTTATTGCTGGCTTTAGCATTTCTGTCGGGCCAGGCGATTTTTTTGGATTGGATGCACGACTCAATAGGCGATATTGCTAAAGGCTACTGGATGTTCTTATTTATCACTTGGGCGGCGGTGCGCCTGGAGATTCATGGCGTAGTGCTCATACTGGTCATGTCGGCGGTGATGGGACTTCTTGGCGCAAAGCAGGGAACCGGGTTCTTCGCTAAAGATATTACCCAAACTTATGCTTCGACAGGGCTCAGCACAAGTCTGGCCAATTATTGGTTTTTTATGCTGATACTGTCCTTGACGGGCATGACGCTGGCTACCTATTTCGTTGCCCGTAGGCGAACCGAACAAACATTAATAGCAAGCGAGGGCTACCAACGCGCCATCTTCAATGCCACTCCGGATGCTATGTTGATTAGCGACATGCATGGAATTATTACTCAGGTCAACCAACAGGCCGAATTACAGCTGGGATATAAATCCGGAGAGTTGATAGGCCAATCGATTGAAATTTTGGTGCCGGCAGGCTATCGTCCTAAGCACCCTGAGCTGCACGCTAAATTTGTTGCCGCCCCGGTCAGCCGGCCGTTGCGAACCGGACGAACATTACAAGCACAACGAAAAGACGGCAGTAGTTTTGATGTAGATATCAGTGTAAGTCCGATTAGAACCGAAAAAGGCATGTTCTTTGCCAGCGCGTTACGGGATGTCACATTGGACAAGCAAGCCCAGGCGCATCTTCGTGTTGCCGCGATCGCTTTCGAGTCCAATGAACCGATGGTCATTACCGATGCCAAAAACATTATCTTACAAGTTAACCGGGCCTTTATCGAATCTACCGGCTACTCAAAAGAAGAAGCCGTTGGACAGCATATAAACCTGCTCAAATCCGGGCGTCATGACGCGGCCTTTTATTCTGAGATGTGGTCGTGTATAGAATGCAACGGTACATGGCAGGGAGAAGTTTGGGATCGACGCAAGAATGGCGAAATTTATCCAAAATGGTTGATTATCTCAGTGGTGAAAGGAAATGATGGCGAAGTAACCCATTATGTCGGCACCCATATCGATATCACCGAGCGTAAAGCTGCCGAGGAACAGATCAAACAGCTGGCTTTTTATGATCCGCTGACCCAACTTCCCAACCGCAGGCTGTTACAGGAACGGCTGAAACACGGCATTGACGTAGAACGGCGCGATGGCAGGCAGTTAGCATTACTGATGCTCGATCTGGATCGTTTTAAAGCGGTTAACGACAGTTTGGGGCATCTGGCAGGAGACGAGTTACTGCAACATGTTGCGACAAGAATAACGACCCGTTTGCGTGATGTAGACTTGGTGGCTCGTTTGGGCGGCGATGAATTTGTCGTGTTGCTGGAAGATATCGCACATCCTGAAGATGCCGCCCGGGTGGCCGAAGAAATTATTGCCGATTTAAGCAAACCTTTTTGTCTGATGCAGAATGAAGAGGTGCAGATTGGCGCCAGCATCGGCATTAGCTTATATCCGAAACACGGCGCTACTCCGGAGATACTGATGGATCACGCCGATGCAGCGCTGTATCAGGCTAAAGACGCCGGACGCGGTTGTTTTGCCTATTTTTTCGAAGACTTGACCCTAGCCGCTCGTGAGCGCATAGCCTTGGAATCGCGTCTGCGCCGGGCGATTGAGCAAGATGAACTGCGCGTTTTCTACCAGCCGCAGGTGGATATTGCCAGCAACCGTATCGTCGGCGTCGAAGCCTTGGTGCGCTGGCTGGATCCTGTCGAGGGGTTGATTCCGCCGATCCGCTTTATCCCCATTGCCGAGGAAACCGGGCTGATTCTCGCGATTGGCGAATGGGTGCTGCGTGAAACGTGCCGGCAAGGCCGGCAGTGGCTGGATGCGGGTTTGCCGCCGTTAATCCTGGCGGTGAATGTGTCCCTCCAACAGTTTCGGCGTAGCGGCATTTGCGACTTGGTTGCAGCAGTGTTAGCTGAAACCGGTTTTCCAGCCAAGCAACTGGAATTGGAAATAACCGAAAGCGGATTAATGGAAAATCAGGACAAAGTGACAAATATCCTCAACTGTTTGCGTGGTCTGGGTATTAGGTTGGCTATTGACGACTTCGGCACCGGTTATTCATCCCTGGCTTACCTGAAGCACTTTCCGTTGGATCTGTTAAAAATCGATAAGAGTTTTATCGATGATATTCCTCATCTGCAAGACGACATGGAAATTGCGGCCACTATTATTGCGATGGGGCATATTTTGGGTTTTAAGGTTTTGGCGGAAGGCGTGGAAACTATGGCGCAACTGGCGTTTTTGCAGGAAAAGGGCTGCGATATGTACCAGGGCTATATTAAAAGCCGGCCCATGCAGGCGGAAGAGTTTGCCGAGTTTTTGCTTGATCAACAGCGGAGTGAATGAAGCGTACGGTTGATTAAAAGCTCTTATTCACCACGAAGACACGAAGAAATAAAACTTCGTGTCTTCGTGGTGATTATCTTTTAAGATGGTGTGCCGGAAAAGCTTCCGCTCAAACAGGCTTATTTCGGCCTACGTCCTTAGGCAGTGTAAAACTGAAAATACTTCCCTGACCGGCAGTACTTGCCACTGAAATAGTTCCGCCCAGCAGTTTAACCGCTGATTTAACGTAATTCAGTCCCACGCCTTCGCCTTCCACGTTATGGTTGCTACCGCGACGGAACATCTCAAAAATTTTCTTTTGATCTTTTTCCGGAATACCCAAACCGTTATCTCTAATAAAAAATTGAACGCAGTCGTCCTGTTGGTCAGCCCATAGCTCAATTTTTCCGGGGCGGGCGGGGTCTAAATATTTGACTGCATTCGACAATAAGTTGGCAAATATCTGAGCTAGTAAATAAGGATCTGCCTCAACTTGCGGCAACAGGCTAACCATAAACTCGGCCCCAGCCTGATCACTCTGATATTTTATTGCCTCGATGTTATCGTTTACCAGATGTTGCGTGTCGACTATGCCGATATTCAACTCCTGCCGCCCCAAACGGGAAATTTTTAAAATTCCGGCCAACAACTGATTCATTTTGGTTACACCGCCGGTAATAAACCGTGTCGATGTCGGAATATCCTCGTTTAATATTTCCAGTAATGCGGCTTTTTTATGTTCAGCCATATGCTCCATCTCAACATCCAGAATTTTGCGTAAATCCTCCAGGCTAATGCCTAATTCGTTAACAAAACCCTGAATATTAATGATTGGCGCGCGTAAATCATGCGAAACGATATAAGAGAAATCCTTGAGTTCCTCATTGTATTGCTCCAGCAGGTCGCGGCGATTTTGCAGCTCTTCGTCGCGGGACTGGATATGCTCAAGCATTTGGTTGAAACCGTTCACCACGGCATTCAGTTCTGTGATGTCCGGCCAGAATAGCACCCGCCTATCGTAGTTGCGGTTTTGCCCGATCTCGAGTGCCGTTTTCGCCAATTCTTCCAAGGGCTTGACGACACTAGAAGCCAACCGGTTATTAAGCGCTCGGCCTAACCAGTAGATACCGAACATTACCAGCATAAAAATACTCAAAACAGTGGCAAGTTCCAGCCAATCTTCGGTCAGGTCGGCTTCGATCCAAACCCGGCCGATGATTGGTCGGCTAGGCTCGGATACAGGCTGGTTTGGTGCCAATACGGGCCGTTCCAGATGTAATTTATCGGTAAAAACTTGATGCAGTAAATTCTTCGCGGTACCGGGTAAATTTTGCGTTAAGTTCGGAAGAGGAGCGTAGACGGCCAAGGTCTCGCCATTCGACTTGATTATGCCGGCGCCGGACACTTCGGCAATGGCGGATAAAGAATGCAGGTTTTCTTCCGCGGACGGCCTGTCGGAGAAAACCAGCGGCGCTTCGCTATTGATGGCCAGGATGGACGCAAGCGTGTGCATACGTTGGATCGTGTCCCGGTACTTGCTGATTGCCGTATACCCGGCGAATAAGATGAAAGAAATCAGCATGATCCCGGTAGATACCCAGAGGATTGAGTTCAGGTGCCTGGAGATAGAAGGGGAGGCGGTCTCTACTGATGAAGCCTTTTTACCCTTGTCCGTCAACTTGAGCATTTTTGAAACGATAAGCTTTACGATAGACATCTTAGGTGATTCCCGAGAAAGAGTACCTCATCAAATACAATGGAACGCAGATGACGCGGATGAATATGATGAACACGGATAATTCAATAAAAATCTTACACATAATTATCAGCGTCGCCTGGAGGCGCCTACTTTTGGCATCAGCGTTCCATTTTCTAAACTGCTGAATAGTTACCGTCATTGAACGATTTTGGCTAATTTCAGCAATTTTGAACTGATTTTTAGCTTCGACGCCAAAGCTGTATTGATGTTGATTTCGAACCTCAGCCGGTTGGATTCGGTGATCAAATTGATCATAGCGCCCTGAGGCAAGCCGTCTTGAACATCGGTGACAATCAATACGGGAGCGTTATGTAGCAGAGTGATAGCCTTGCCGAAATTCTCTTGTTCGGATTGAGCCAAATAAAGAATATTACAATCCGCCAAATGCTCCAATTGGCTCGGATATTTAAAGCCGGCGTCAATTTGCCCCGCTTTTGCTTTCAGCAAACTGGCAATGGTTGCCGCCTTGAACGGATTATCGCCGTAAATACAGATTGCTAACGGCTTAGGCGGGCCAGGCCACTCGACATAGCTGGCGAAATTGAGCAGATAGGCCGCTTTAAGATCGTACTCCGTGACTGCATCGGCCAATACAGCGCCTGCAGTGAGGACCAACAGCAACAGCCAGACAGTGATTTTCTTTATCGCCGATACGCACGTCATGGGATTAAAACCGGCACTGGAATTTCAGGCGAAAAGTACGCCCCTCCTGTGGAATGCCGTAAATCCCACCGGGTTCCAGGCGGTTGTCGTCGAACAGGTCATACACGCCTGCGGACAGGTTAAGGTTGGTGATGGGTTGGTAGAGTAAATTCAGGCCGATCCTGGCATATCCGGGTGTTTTGCTTTGCGGAGAATTTCTTGACGACAGCATTTGCATGTCGAAACCGCCGTGCCACTGAGGGTTGAACAGCGGCGCCATAAGATTCAACTGGTAGAGGTGTCCAGGCACGTTGCTCAGTATGTAGCCGTCACTTCCCCGATCCATGTCTTCGGCAAATATCAAGCTGTAGCTGCTGCGTAGTAACGCACCATTGTTCCAGCGCCGCTGCAATTCGAATTCGGCGCCATAGCCGATTTCCGCATCCAGATTGGCGACTTGCCGGAACTCTGGAGATTGCTGTATCTCTTCCAGTCGCTTGCTCATGTCCATATAGTAACCGGTAACGGTAAATTGCCAGTTATGGTCAAAAATTTGTTGCCAGCTCAATTCCCACGTTTCAATTTGCTCTGCGTGTAAACCGGTATTCGGTAAGCGTCCTGGTCCGCGGAAGGTTCCGTCTTCGTTAAAAGTAATCGGATAAGCTTGATATTGGTGAACTACATTGGGAGCACGAAAGGCCTGTGCATATTGCAATTTGACGGTGCTGTCCGTTAAAGGATTGTATACGATCCCAAACCGGGGACTAACCAACACATTTGAAAGCAAGGAATGGTCGTCCAAGCGCGCGCCGACCGATAGTTTAAGTTGATTTGTCAAGACGACATCGTCTTGCAGATAAACACCTATACGATGGCTATCCCGTTCATCGAACGAAAAAACCGTATAAGGATTATCGAAAAAAATACCTTGCTGTTGCAGCCAGTTTTCTTGGGCTTCGATTCCACCGATCAGCGTGTGATTATCAAAATGTCTGGAAACAAAATTCGCCTCAAACCCGCTCCACCAAGTGTGAACGGGGGCGGCACTTATTGTATCGCCGTAGTGATAAAACCCCCTGAAATCGTAATCGCCGTAGAAAGCACGGGCGGAAAAGGCCAGAGAGGGAGACAAGATTTTTTGATACTTCAGATTGACAAACGCTTCGCTGTCCTGATAACTGTTGGAAGGATCGTCGAAGTTAGTGCCGTATGCGCCGCCCGGCAACCCTTTGTAGCGCCGCCCATAGCCGCCTTCGAAACTAAAATTGCCCCAACCCGCTTTGGCGAAAAATTGCTTGTTATGTTCGTCGTTAGTGTGGCTTGTTATGCCTGCCGGGTTATCGGGGCTGGCATGTTCAGGGTAGCGTAACGTCGGTCCATCGGCATTCAGGCCGGTGGCGGATATTAAATACTCCAGACCGTTATTTTGTTTGCGTCCATAGCTGAAACGGCCTTTATATGAATCAAAGCTACCGTAACTCCCGGCAAGTTCCCCGCCATGGAAAGAGCCCCCATCCTTGGTCACGACATTGACTACCGCAAAAAACGCGTTGTTACCGTATAACGAGGAGCCTGGGCCCCTTACGATTTCGACATGATCTATTAAGTCGACATCCAGCGGAAACTCGCTGCCGAGTAAACCCGAATCGAAGATGGATTCGTTTATGCGGTTGCCGTCGATCATCAACAGCATACGCCCGTTGAGCGCAGTGGATTGATCGAAGCCGCGAACACCGACATAATCGTACATACGGTCATTGGTGATAAAAAAACCGGGCACTGTACGCAAGATGTCGCTCAAAGTGCGATAGCCGAATTGCTGGATTTGATCCTTACCGACTATTGTGACTTGGCTGGCGGTTTCCGATAATTTTTGGCTGTATTTCGATGCTGTGACGGTTTCCAGCTCTACATTCATGAGCTGTTCCAAATCCATCTTACCGATATCATCCACTTCGGTGGCAAAGACCCTGATGCATGAGCCAAACAGTAGCGCGGCTATTGATAGTTTTAGGCGGCTTTTGAGACGGTGATTGGATCCGGGTATGATGGGGCTGTCGGGCATGAAGGTGTTGTAAGATTAAATAAGATTTTTAATGTTAGCCGGATTGCACTTCGGAGCCGGTTAATGAACAGTCACAGTTAAACAAAAATATCTTTTTGTAAAAGTATTAAAAGATCTGCTGCCGGTACAGGCCGGCTACACAGAAGCCCCTGACCAAAGTCGCAACCCAACCGTTTCAGATATTCCAGCTGTTCTTTAGTTTCTATGCCTTCGGCAATAACCCGGTAATTCATGCTATGGGACATGGCAATAATGGCTTCAATCACATTGCATTGCCCTTCCTGGCCTATTTGATTGATAAAACTCCGATCGATTTTAATAGAATTTAGCGGCATGCCGCTTATTCTGGATAGCGAAGAAAAGCCGGTTCCGAAATCATCCAGAGAAATCTCGATGCCCGATGCCTGCACAAGATTTAAAGTTTCCATCAGTTTAAAGGTATCGCCCATCAGCGTTGTCTCGGTGATTTCCAGCTTAATCCGGTGTGCCGCAATATCGTAGCCGGATAAAATCCGATGCATTTGAGCCAACCAATCATCCAATCGGCGAAACTGGGTCGGCGACAGATTGACGGCTGCTGAAATCTCATTAAGCCCTTGCTCATCCCAGGATTTAATTTGCTTGGCGACCGTTTCTACAACAAAAAGGCTCAAATTATGTATAAAGCCGTTTTCTTCGGCAACCGGAATAAACTCATCCGGCATGACCATGCCCCATGCAGGATGCTGCCAACGCAACAAAGCTTCTACTTCCATGATTCGTCCGTCACTCAACCGCCAAACCGGCTGAAAGAATACTTTAAATTCGCCCTTTTCCAAGCTGTCTTTAAAAGCGTTTTTGAACTGTTGACGCATACCCGCTTCACGATTCATTTCAGCGGTGAAAAATTCAAACCCGTTTCTGCCGGTTTCCTTAACCCGATACATGGCCGCATCTGCATTCCGGATAAGTGTTATATCATCCTCTCCGTCAGCAGGATACAACGCTATACCGATACTGGCCGAAATAGAGGCATTAATACCGTCGCCCAAAGAAAACGGTTGTTCCAACAATTCCAGCATCGTCCTGGCCACATTCTCTGCGTCATGGTTATTGCCCGAATTATTAAGAATAACGACAAACTCATCTCCGCCCAAGCGCGCCAGCGTATCGCTTTCACGGATACATTCATTAAGTCTACGGGCTACCTGGATAAGCAATCTGTCGCCCGCAGCATGCCCGGAGCTGTCATTAACTTCTTTAAAACGATCCAAGTCTATAAACAATAACGTCAGTTGAGTGTTGTTGCGCTTGGCCGAAGTTACTGCTGAATATAATCGGTCCTGAAATAATTGACGATTGGGCAGGTCAGTTAGCGAGTCGTAATTGGCCTGATAATGGATTTTTTCTTGCTCTTGCTTTTTTTCGGTTACGTCGTAAAAAATAGCTATGTGTTGTTTAAGTTTGCCGAATTCATCATAAACGCAGGAAATCGATGCCGCTTCGGTGTATATTTCTCCATTTTTATGCCGATTTCTAAGTTCGCCTTCCCAATGCCCATATTCATTTAGAGACTGCCAGAATGCGGCATAAAAACTTGCGTTCTGGAGCCCTGAACTGAATATACGTGGATTTTGACCTCTAACTTCATCGAAGCTATAGCCGGTAATTTCTGTAAAGGCCGGATTCACAACTTCGATACAATTATCGGCATCGGTAATCATAATTCCTTCATGGATAGTATCGAATACCAGTTCCGCCAGACGTTGCTTTTCTATGGCTTGTTTGGGTTCGGTAATATCGATCAGGAATCCGCGCAATACACAACAGAGCTCAGGATCCCTTTCTACCACAGAAATAATTTGCCTAAGCCAAATTTCACTGCCGTCTTTTTTTAACAGCCGGAATTCAAGACCTTGCTCTTCCTGACTATGCGTCAGAGGAGAACAAAATGCGATAACCTTTGTATAATCTTCCTGATGTAAACTGGTTTCCCAAAAACCTTCTGAAGTCCATTCTTCCAGGCTATGCCCAGTCAGTTTTTCCGCTTGTGCGGAAACATAGCTGAACCGCCTTAAACTTGGCAGATATTCCCATGCAACAACGTGAGTATGTTCGATTAATGACCGGTAAAACTCTTCACTTTTACTTTTTTCCAGTTCAGCCGCTTCTTTTTCAGCAATTAAGCGCTGTTTAAGCAACGCCTTGCCCAGTGTTCTCGGTAGTAACTCTAAATAAGCGCCTTCAAAGTCCTTGAGTACAAAATCTTCCGCGCCTTGCTTAATGGCATTGACCATTAATTGCATATCATTAATGCCCGAAATCATGATGCACGTGGTTTTAGGCTTCAATGCCAGAATAGACTTTAATACCTGAAGTCCATCCATATCGGGCAAATAAAAGTCGATCAACACTACATCGAAATCCTGGTCGCGCAATACCATCAAACCTTGACTACCGTACTCCGCATGCGCCACATGATAGTTTTCGCGCTTGAGTTTTATGCGTACCAACTCTGCAAGACCCAGGTCGTCTTCTATATATAAAATGTTGGTAGAGGGCATATCTAAATAGTGTAGAAAAAAGAACTTGGGTTATTTAAATGAAGGGACGGCAATAAGTCCAATCATCAGCCCCAATTCGCGTACAACTTCAGAGAACTGGTTAAATTCGACAGGCTTGGGCACATAGAGGTTACAGCCCAGGCTGTAACATTCGTCTATTTCACGTTGATCGTCGGTGGACGTTAAAATGATGACAGGGATATCGCGCAATCTATTGTCGTGTTTAAGAATCCGCAATAATTCCACACCGTTCATGACCGGCATGTTTATATCCAGCAGCAAAATACATCGATCAATAGGATTATTTTCAAAATCGCCGGATTTTCTGAGAAATTCCAGGGCTTGCTGACCATTTTCAAAGGCCTTGATGGAGTGGTTTTCGAGACCGCCGCGCCGTAAATTCTTCTCAATTAATTTCAGGTGGCCGGGATCATCTTCTATGATGATTGTTACAAACTGACTCTCAAGCACTTTATAACCCCAAAAATAATAATTGTATCAAATCGTCACCCATAAACTAACACTTACATTTAGCTTCATTACCAGCTATGAGTTTATTGGAAATAACAAGAATTACTAAAAATAATTTTTCATTTGATCTGAAAATCGACAGAGTATGGTTTTGTTTTTTCGCTAAGTGGTGGGTTTAGCCTCTTAAAATTAAGGCCAAGACTAACGTAAAGAAGTAGCATTATAAAATACGCCGCCTACGTTCAGCAGCAACGCCTTGCTTTTTATTGTTGTTGATAGACTGAAAGTATTGAACTCACCCAGCCGTTAATAAAATTTTCCGCCAGCAATACAATAGTATTTTCCACCTCGTCAATGCCGGCTATATCCAGTTTATCGGTCAGAGATAAGGTACAAATACCATGGACTCCGCTCCAGAGCGCACGTGCCGCCAGCTTACTTTGCTGCGTTGAACAGCCCGGCGCAAGTAGCGCAAACTGCGCTTCTAAGAGACCAAAAATCAGATTGATTTTCTGCCGATACCATTCGGGAAGCTCGGTATCCTGCACAAAAATCATATTCCAGCGATTAAGATTTTTGACGGCAAATTTTAAGTAAGCCCTGGCCAGCTCGACTATTTGGCGTTCAGGAGCGCAACGAGGTAGTTGTTGCAACTGCTCGGTAAGCTCATCCATCGTGTTCGCTTTAATATGCATAGCCAAATCCGCCATATTGGTAAATACCATGTAGATACTGGCAACGGTATAACCGATTTCCATCGCAATCTTTCGTACCGTCAACTCCGAATAGCCTTCATTAATGACTATGGTTTCCGCAGCGTCCAGCACCATTTCCCTTATTTCTTCCAGGCTGTGTTTGTTCCGTCTTGCCATATTTATACGCCTTTAGATGAACCTAAGCTCATTTTGCGAGTGTCGGTAAGTTTGTTATTTTCGGCAAAATACTTAACTAAAAAATGCACAAATGTCGCCAATTTGGCCGGCAGAAACCGTCTTTGCAGATAGATCGCATAAATTTCCAGCGATGGAATACGAAAATCCGTCAAAATTTCTATCAATTTTCCTTCTTCCAAATAATTCATAACCGACAGTTCAGGCGCTTGGGTTATACCCATGCCCAAAGCGGCCGCCTGGCACAGAGCCCGGCCATTGTTTGAGGCAAAGTGCCAGTTTGCTTTGATTCTAACCTCTTCGCCACCGTCATTAAACACCCAATAATCTTTATGCGGAGTATCCGTATAATGTAGACAGCGATGCGAATTTAGCTCATCAATGGTTTGCGGCTCGCCGTATTCGGCAATATAGCCGGGAGAAGCATACGTGCATAATCGTGTTTGGGCGATTTTTCTGGCAACCACGCCTTGATCAAGCGTATCCGTCACCAGGATAGACAAATCGAAACTGCCTTCGCTTAAATTAACCCGGCTGTTATGCAAGGTCATCAAGATATTGACATCGGGATAGGCGCGTTGATAGGCGTCAATGGCAGGTACCATATAGATTCCGCCAAAATCGATCGGCGCACTGATCTTTAATGTACCTTTTACCCGCCTTCCCATCTGGGACGTATATTCTTCCAGTTCCGAAAAATCATCCAGCAGCTGTTTGCTGCGGTAATAGTAGATTTTTCCCGCTTCGGTCATGCTCAACTGTCTGGTTGTCCGGTTTAATAAGGTGACTCCTAAAGATTCTTCCAGCTGAGCCATGTATTTGCTGATCATCATCGCCGAAAGATTCATCTCGCGGGCAACCGCTGCAAAAGTGCCCAGTTCAACAATCCGGCAAAATACTTGTATGTTGGTTAATTTAGCCATATATGTTTTTTATAAACTTTAAGTTTATATTGTATAACCTATATCGCTATTTGAAACCCTGCTTTATTGGAGTAGACTTTTAATTGGAGATAGTTTTACTGCCGCTTGGTCTTTATCATTCCCCTTAGTGATCTGGAACAAGCGGTTTTTTTATGGCCAAACAAAAATAATAAGAGGTGTTTATGAGCAAAATTCTTAATGAGGTTTTATCGGCAAACAGGGATTATGTGAATGATTTCGGCGACAAAGGCGATTTACCTTTGCCTCCCGGAAGGCATTTTGCGATCTTGACCTGCATGGATGCCCGTTTGGATCCGGCCAAATATGCAGGCTTATCCGAAGGCGACGCTCATGTCATTCGTAATGCCGGTGGCCGCGCTAGTGACGATGCGATCCGTTCTTTGGTTATCTCCTATAAGTTACTGGGAACGCGGGAATGGTTTGTTATTCATCATACCAATTGCGGTATGGAACTGTTTACCGATGAAATCATGCGTGATTTGTTGGGCAGCAGTTTAACAACAGCGTCTCTGGACGATAAAGGTTTATGGTATGACACCGGTGCAGGGCCTGGTTCGCATGAAGCTAAGCATATAAGCTGGCTGACCATTAGAGATCAGGAAGCTAGCGTTTTGGAAGATGTCACCCGCATTAAGAGCCATCCTCTGGTTCCTTCCGACATCCCTGTTTACGGTTATATTTACGACTGTAAATCAGGCCGGTTAATTGAAGTTCCTGCTGCAACAGAAGCAGGCAGAGCCGGTTAACTATCGTTCAGACATGTTCACATTCCTAGATGTGAACATGGTTTTAATTTTTCACAACGCGTAGCCGAAGCGATGGGTTTCGCGATGCTCTACCCATCCACAGACATGAATAACGAACTACTCTCTGTCGTTGATGAAAACGACTGTGTGATCGACACCTGCGCACGCCATATTATCCATGCGACAGGGCTTAGGCATCGCGCCGTACACATCCTGGTTTTTAACGAGCAGGGGCAGTTATTCCTGCAAAAACGCTCCTTGAAAAAAGATCTCAATGGCGGTCTTTGGGATACTTCGGCGGCCGGTCATGTTGACGCCGGTGAGGACTATGACGTCAGCGCCGGAAGGGAAATCGAAGAAGAGCTGGGCATTAGCGCTATGCACCCTCTGCAACCGCTGTTTAAATTACCGGCTACAGCGGCTATCGGCATGGAATTTATCCAAGTTTATCGCTGCATTCATAACGGCCCGTTCAATCTGGCAGCCGACGAAATTGACGAGGGCGGCTGGTTTAGCGTTGCTGAAATAGCCGAGCGCATTGCGTCGGACGATCAACTTTTGACCGAGACTTTTAAAGCCATTTGGCGACAATTTGAGGTTTTAGCCGCATGATCACCTGCTCGCAACTTAACGATTACTACCAAGCTTTACTTCGCCCTGAAACCTATGCCGACTATTGCCCGAACGGTTTGCAAATTGAAGGGACCGAGCAGATCGGGCGTATCGCTTTTGCCGTATCCGCAACCCGCGATTCCGTTAATCAGGCGGTTGAAAACAAGGCCGATGCGTTGGTCGTTCATCACGGTCTTTTCTGGACCTTTCATGGAGCCAAGCCGTTAACCGGCGCTTTCGCTCAGCGGGTTTTCCCTTTGGTAAAAAACGATATCAACCTGATCGCGTATCATCTGCCGCTGGACGGTCATCCCGACATAGGCAATGCTGCGGCTTTGGGACAGATGATCGGTTGCAATCAACAGCAACCTTTCGGCGATTACAAAGGCTCCGCGACTGGCGTTAAAGGCATACTTGATCATCCCCTAACTGCCGCCGGACTACAACAAAAACTGGAAACCGTACTCAAGCACAATGTCATTTTGGCAACGCCCGATAACAACGCGTTGATCAGATCGGTCGGCATTATTACCGGCGGCGCAAACAGTGAATGGCGTTTGGCCGAAAAAGAACAGCTGGATGCTTATATTACCGGTGAAATCAGCAAGCACGACTGGCATGAAAGCCAAGAGGCCGGCATACACATGTTTGCGGGCGGTCATAATGCGACTGAGCAATTCGGCATCCAGGCGTTAATGGAAAAAACCCGGCAGCAATTTGCAGTGGAGTGCTTTTTTATCGATAGCGAAAATCCGGCGTAGGGCGTGCCGTGCGCGCCTTCTTTATGGGCGCGCACGGCACGCCCTACGTTTCAGCAGATTTATAGTAAACTAGCGACTCCATTTTGCGAGGCTGAAACGATGACCGACAAGCAAGCATCTATTCCCCACGCAACATCCGAAAACATCATTGCGATTTTAAGTCTGCTTGGTATTAGCAGCTATCTGATATTGCACTATGCGCTCGATATTGGGCATGAAGTCTACATCCTATCGCTTAATACGGCTTTAAGCTCGGCGGCGGCTGAAATTTACCACGGGCAACTCGTTTTCCCTGTTGAACTGGCGTCTGTGCCGTTACTTGCCGTGCTGGCGTTGGGCGGCATTCCGCTGGTTTATCAACTTATCGTGAAATTGGGGCGGGGCGATTGGGGCGCCGATTTGCTGGCGGGTCTTTCCATAGTGACGGCAGTTTTGCTGGGTGAGTATCTAGCCGGAAGTTTAGTGGTATTGATGCTGTCCGGCGGTGTTGTGCTGGAATCCTACGCAGTACGCAAAGCCTCTTCAGTGCTTCAGGCATTGGCTAAGCGGATGCCGTCAGTCGCCCATAGAAAATCGGGCGATCAACTTGCCGACATTACCACCGGGCAAGTTAATGTCGGCGATACGCTGTTAATATTGCCGCATGAAATCTGCCCTGTTGACGGCACGGTATTGGAAGGTTCCGGCACCATGGATGAATCCTACCTGACCGGCGAACCGTACATGATGTCGAAAGTCAGCGGTTCGCAAGTGCTTTCCGGCGCGGTGAACGGCGATTCGGCGTTAACGATCCGCGCTGACAAGCTGGCTGTCGATTCCCGCTACGCCAAGATCATGGAAGTGATGCAATCGTCCGAACAGTACCGCCCGAACATCAGGCGTTTGGGCGATCAACTCGGGGCGTTATATACGCCGCTGGCCGTAATTATTGCGCTGGCTGCCTGGGCATTTAGCGGCGATGTGATTCGTTTTTTGGCCGTGCTGGTCATCGCTACGCCTTGCCCATTGCTGATCGGCATTCCGGTTACCGTTATTAGCTCGATTTCGCTGGCCGCGCGGCGGGAAATCATCATTAAAAATCCGGCCATTCTGGAAACCATCGGTACTTGTCGAACGGCGATTTTCGATAAAACCGGAACCCTGACTTATGGGCGGCCTTCTCTGACTGCGTTGATCCCCGGCGAAGGGCATAATGAGCAGCAGGTGTTGCTGCTAGTCGCCAGTCTGGAGCGCTACTCCAAGCATCCGCTATCCCGAGCGATTGTTACAGCAGCGGAAAAATCGGCATTATCTTTATTAAGCGTGACTAATATCACCGAATTGCCGGGGGAGGGCCTTAAAGGCAATGTCGCGGAAAAACAGATCCGGATTACCAGTCGCAAAAAGTTTGTCGAACAACACCCGGATGTTGCCAAAGAGTTGCCGGCAATCACCGGCGGCCTGGAATGCGTGGTGCTGATTGACGATGCTTACGCGGCGACCTTGCAATTTCGGGATGAGGTGCGCACCGACAGCTCATCATTTATCAACCACCTGCAACCCAGTCATCTGTTTGACAAGGTGATGCTGGTATCCGGAGACAGGGAGTCGGAAGTACGTTTTCTGGCCGACCAGGTCGGCATTGAACATGTTTATTTTAGTCAAAGCCCCGAGCAGAAGCTGGAGTTGGTGCGCAATGAAACCAACGCGGCAAAAACCGTGTATCTGGGCGACGGTATTAACGACGCGCCGGCACTGACTGCCGCAACTATCGGAATAGCTTTTGGACAGAACAGCGACATTACCGGCGAATCGGCGGATGCGGTGATCATGAACAGTTCGCTGCTAAAAGTCGATGAGCTGTTTCATATCGGTCAGAGGATGCGTAGAATTGCCCTGCAAAGCGCGATAGGCGGCATGGCGCTGAGTTTGATAGGCATGGTCTTTGCCGGATTGGGTTATTTGACTCCGGTAGCCGGAGCCATAACCCAGGAAATCATTGATGTACTTGCCGTATTGAATGCATTGAGGGCGGCTATTCCGCCAAAAACGCTTTCGGATTTTTAAAAAGGAACCCAATGCCACATCATCGAGAAACACATCGGACCCATCGCATCGGCTGGCTGCGCGCGGCGGTGCTGGGCGCAAACGACGGCATCGTGTCCACGGCCAGTTTGATTGTGGGCATTGCCGCCTCCCATGCTTCGCATAACGACATAGTTTTGGCCGGTGTAGCAGGTTTGGTTGCCGGAGCGATGTCGATGGCGGCGGGCGAATATGTATCGGTCAGTTCCCAAGCGGATACCGAACGGGCTGACTTAAAGCGTGAGCGGAAAGAACTGGCTGAAGATGGCGATCATGAACGAAAAGAGCTGGCAGCCATCTATGTATTGCGCGGGCTCGACCCGTTACTGGCCGGACAGGTTGCAGAGCAATTGATGAAGTATGACGCATTGGGCGCACATGCCCGCGACGAGCTGGGTATCTCTGAAACAGGCACCGCAAGACCCATTCAGGCGGCGCTGGCGTCTGCGGCCACTTTTGCTGTTGGTGCGGTGTTGCCGTTATTGGTCGTTGTATTGGCTCCCTATACCGATTTAGTCGTGCTGGTATCGTCCGCATCATTGCTGTTTTTGATGTTGCTGGGTATGTTGGCAGCCTATAGCGGCGGAGCGGGGATCATTAAAGGCGCTGTTCGCGTTACTTTTTGGGGAGCGCTGGCTATGGGACTGACCGCAGCCGTCGGTTCCGTTTTTGGGACGGTTGTGTAACGCTGTGAATTGGCAGGTTTATATCATCCTTTGCACCGATGACTCGCTTTATACCGGCATTACCAATGACGTTATCCGGCGCTTTAATCAGCATCAAGATAAACAAGGCGCTAAATATTTTCGCGGCAGGCAACCCAGAGAACTGGTTTATGTCGAAACCGGTCACGACCGCAGCTCGGCCAGTAAACGGGAAAGCGTCATAAAAAAGCTGTCTAGACTTGAGAAGTTGCAGTTGTTGGCTTCTGATAATAACAAGGTTGGTGATTTTCCGTTATTAATTTAGTAGGGATTTTTTACCATGAAGGACACGAAGAACACGAAGCTTCTTTCTTCATGTGCTTCGTGTCCTTCATGGTGAATTAATTAAAATTTTTTTCTCTTATATTGATACAAAGCAGCCACCTAAACCGACTTTAACAAAACATGTATCCCAAACAAATATTCGATCAAGACTGCAGACAGTGTAAGCGGCTGGATGATTTCCTGTGCGAAGTAAAACAAAAACACCCTGACTATCATGCGCGTCCGGTCGCACCGTTTGGCGATAGCTCGGCCCAATTGCTGATAGTCGGCTTGGCTCCCGGTATGCATGGAGCCAATGCCACAGGCAGGCCGTTTACCGGCGATTATGCGGGCTTGCTGCTTTATGAGACGCTTTACGAGTTCGGCTACAGCAACCAAGTAAAATCCGAGTCCTTGGCCGATGGTTTGATGCTTAAGAACTGTCGT
Source organism: Methylobacter sp. (assembly GCF_004322395.1). GTDB lineage: Bacteria > Pseudomonadota > Gammaproteobacteria > Methylococcales > Methylomonadaceae > Methylobacter_A. The sequence continues at coordinate 49,195 of NZ_SCTW01000102.1, read as the reverse complement.
ATCACCAATGCCGTTAAATGCCTGCCGCCGCAAAACAAGCCAACCAATGCCGAGATCAATCAGTGCAATGACTATTTAGCCGTCGAGTTAAAAAACCTGCCGCAGCAGGCGGTCATACTGGTTTTAGGGCTGGTCGCTCATCAGGCGGTATTAAAAGCTTACGGGCTGAAACAGAGTAGCGCAAAGTTTGCCCATAACGCCCAGCATATTTTGCCGGACGGTTGTACGCTGATTGATTCTTACCATACCAGCCGATACAACGTGCAAACCAAGCGATTGACGAAAGAAATGTTTGCCGACGTTTTTAATGCAATTGAAGTTAAGCGGATGGCTTGGTGAATTTTTATTTATGTTATTGTTAAGCTGAATAATCTGGAAATACGGCCGCTAATAAAAGATGTCGCAAGCCGTATTTCTCTGAAGGTCTTGAATGAAAAATATAATATGTATATTAGCGCTATTCTTTTTTATCTCGGATTGTAGCGCTGACGCTAGAGTCTTGGCGCAATTAAGGGCGAAATCGAGCGCTAAGGCTAAAAGCGTGGTTTCAAAAACCAAGAAGTCGAAGAAAAATGTCAGGCATGTAAACCGTGTCTTAAAAAAGACAACGCCAAAACCAATAATTACTAAAAAAGACCTGGATATTAAAAATGATCTTGCTTATTTACCTAATGAAGATAAACCCTTTACAGGTAAGCATGAACAATATCATTCAAATGGAAAGAAATTTGTTGAAACAAATTACAAAGAGGGGAAGAGAAATGGATTACTTATCGTATGGGATGAATACGAGCATAAAGTAGGTGAATTAAGTTACATAGACGGGGAGCCGGACTAAATTCGCCAGGCATCGAATTTACTCTTCGGTAACTTAGCGATTACCGAAGAGCAAATATCTGTCTATGCAACAACTGTGTTTAAAATCAAACTGTTTTTGCAAAATCCGGACCTTATTCGTTTTCTATCCGGATGAAATCTTGCAGTATTACTCACGGAAAGAGTTCGAGCCAAGCCATCTGCGCTTTATGTGGATGGGTTGTTTCTTTTAGCGGTTTCCTTTCCAATTATGCCTGTGTTTTTAACCATGTTTGAAATTCTTCTAAAGCATATTGATAACCGATTTCAGCAATTTGCTCTCCATGCTTATAATCCCTCAATGAGAAATTAGTGACCGGCGGTTGCAAATAAAGATCCGCATAGCCATCCAGCATTTTTTTTCGTTGAGCAAGCCCCCCAATAATACTTGCACGAGTAAGTGTCTCAATCATATTTGGGATTTTAATCGTTGACGCTATCGGGTTTAATTTATTGAGCAAAACCTTCCAGCCGCTGATTCCGCCACTGTGCTCGGTGTTATTTAATAAGTCCTCGCGAGCATTAACATCGACAGCAATGATGGTGCCTTCTTCATTGTAGTTCCTCATAATGTCAACCGGGACATTATTAAGCAATGCGCCATCTACTAATAAATCCCCATGACTGACTTGAGGTGGGAACAACCCGGGGGGCGTATTACTGTTTAAAACAGCAGAAAGTAAAGAGCCTTTATCATGTGTCATAAGAGTTGCCCGGCTTATATTGCACGAGACAGTATAAAAATGGTGCCAGAGATCATCAATATGTATATCCCCAAACATAGCATGCAAACCTCGTGACATTCTCTTTCCGGAAAATATCGAGATAATAGGTAAAGTAAATTCGTCGCCGGCAAGGCAGAGTTGCATAGTCCGTTCAATCATATCCTTATGATGCCATTGCATGGCACTCTGCGCGGCGATAAGAGCGCCCATGCTATTACCGCCGATGAGGTCAATAGGAATATTTAATTGCTGTAAAGCACGAAGAATTCCGATATGCGCAAAGCCCCGCGCGCCTCCGCCTCCCAACACCAAGCCAACTGCTTTCCCTGTTAGAAATCGAGCTACTCGATCAAAATCGGATTGATTGGAATAACGTACATGATGGTGCATATCTACATTGCGTGGACTCAACCAGTGCGAAGTACCAAATGGAACAAGTTGCAGATTGTCGTGCATGATCAGCAATGTTTGTTTTTTGCTGGTCGATTCGATTTCATTGAGAATCTGAGTTTCAAACCGGCCTATTGCAGGATTATCTGTGGCATCAACAATAAAAATAATATGGTCCGCTTCGCGTAAGCAACGCAGGGTCCAATTGTTTAGCTCTGCATCAACAATGTAAATGACGTTCCTGTGAGCAATTTCCCATTCCGATAACCAATGTAATAAATCATCATTTTTCGGGTGGTTAAAATCTGTTTGCGCTGTACCCTTGCGACTGAATGCTTGATCAATAATCTCGCTACCGACAATAGAGGTTGAGCCCTGGTTAGCGAATGCGTCGGACAGATATTGAGCAATATCTTGAGTTTTAATTGAAGGCGACAAAACAACCATGGCAAAGGTTTCAGCAGCAGGCATTTTATGCTTTTTATGCATGGACAAGCGATTCGCAATGCTTTTTGAAAAAGCCCGATTTATTTGTAACGGAAATGACAGAAGTAATTGTTCAAATGATGCGCGACTGAGCTTGGCGACCATCGAATCCCGAGTCGCTAAAATGTCTACGGTTCTGGTGGTATCGCACAGCACACCCACTTCACCGATGGTTTCACCTCGCCCGACAACATCCAGGACAATGTTTTGACTATCCGCCGTAGCTTTTATAACTTGGAATTGACCATCAATAACAATACAAAGCTCAGTTGAAGTTACCCCTTTTTGGTAAAGTAGGGTATTGGCCGGAATTGATTCGATTTTCAGTTCTTTTGTTAGAGCCCGGACTATATCTTCACTTAAATCCCAAAATAATGGGCTTAAACGTAAAGCGCTGGTAATTTGATTCCAACATAAGCGATTGGTGACGCGGTTGGCTATTATCGAAAATTGCTGGGGGAAGGCCTTAAGTAAATTGTTAAAATCGGTAATAGATAAATAAAATAACTGGGAATCTTCGAGTGCAACTGCACTGGTTGTACGAATACTGTTGCCTAGCAGTAAAAATTCTCCGAATAAGTGATTATTTGAAGCATGCGAGAGAATATAGGTTTTCTTATTGCTACAGGTAAATATTTGCACCTTGCCTGAAACAACTAAATAAAGTCCTTTGGCTTCATCGCCTTGTTGATAAATCATACCATCTTGTTTAACGGTTACCTCGTGCAATTTTGTTGTTATTTTGAGCAAAATATTAGTGTCAATCCCGGTAAATAAAACATTATTATTAATAATGCTAACCCATTCAGGATGATTAATTATATTTTTGGGCATAGATAAAAAAATAAAATATGAAAAAGTAAATACTCACAGTAATTGTAATTATAGCAAAAACCTGTCCGGTTTCAGGTTTGCTGGGACGAAAGATTTGGCTTTCCGGAGTACAAAATCAGCTCTCCGGCATGAAATCGATTTAGGTGCTCCCAACTATAAAAGCAGAAACACGTCAAATGCTTTCATATTATCGAACAAACGCTTGCGCGGGTAATTTTGACGAATCAGACAAAAACTTGTCTTACATTAAATCTAAGCATAGGTAGCGAACAAAATGAGTATTTTGTTCGTAAGGAAAAAGCAATATATCCGTTTCATGCAAGAGCGGATTTATCTTCTGGTAATGTTATAAAATCTTCTTCTTAAATTAAACTTAAATGTCCACTATTTTTGCAGATTGCAACACTATCATAATCTAATTGATGTCAGTATTGGTTCGTTTGAATTAACTATGGTTGGTGAATTTGCTTTTAAGGTTTTGCCCATTTCCTTTGAAACGGGTTCTCCCATAAACTGTGCAATGCTAGTCAAGAGCTGATGTAATTGGCTAGCATTAGCAAGGGGTAAAAGAAAGGTGTATTCCCCCCTAGTCGGCAAGGTTGGGTTTAGATAGCCTGGATTAAGAAGTTTGAACTGCTCGTGACTCAGATTAACAAGCCGTGCGAGTACGGCAAACTTCTTGTCGGCTAGATATTTTATGCCGGTCTCTCGATCAATTTTTACTTTGACGAAATAAGGTTCGTTTTTTATTGGGGCAAATTTCAACCCATAAATTGCAGGGTTAGCAAAAATGTTGGATAAGGCTAATAAGCGTGGAACATATTCTTGTGTCTCTTCGGGTAAGCGTAAAGACCAGTAGTCGGTATCCAATCCATCGGAGAGATTACGACTAATGGCATTATCAATTGCACCTTGCCCACAATTATACGCGGCCAATGCGAGCAGCCAGTCTCCGTTGAAATGTTCTTTTAAGTCTGTTAGAAAGCGAATTGCCGCTTGAGTGGAGGCCAATATATCAAGCCTCTCATCATACTGGTTGCTTTGCTTTAAGTTGTAATCTTTGCCGGTGCTGGGGATGAATTGCCAGAGTCCGGCGGCACCTTTAGGTGATAGCGCTGTAGGTTGATAGGCGCTTTCCACCATGGGTAACAGAGCAAGTTCTAAAGGTAATTGGTTTTTACTGAGCCCTTCTACGATGTGGTACAGGTAGGGACGTGCGCGTTCAGCAACTTGATTCAGGTAGCCGGGATTTTGACTGAATACAGCAATATATTTATTGATTCGTTCATTAATCATCGCTTTTTTGGAGTTGTTTTGCTCCGCTATGTCACCTTGCTTCCTTGGTTTGTTTACGTTAACCAAGTGTTGAGCGGTACGGTTAATGCATGGTGTATGATTATTTGCTGTTTGGGCCGAAGAATCAGTCAATTCCGCTTTAGTTGGCAATATATTATTGGTGGAAGTTGGAACGGTATGCTTACGCAATTGGGCATGAAAACCTTGGGGTATGGAGTTCTCGGTACTGACAGTGTAATTGTTTTCAGATCTAAGTGTTTGTGCTTGCTGAGTTTGAGTCGAGGAAGATGCACAGCCGTCAGAGGTTGATGAGGGAGGGTTTGCGAATCTGAGGCGGTGGCCTAAAGGAGTGTAATTATGCAATGGGGCAATTGCGGTATGCGGTTGAATAATATATTTTGATTTAATCGGTTGTTCCGAGCTAGTGTTTTCTGCGGCTATAGATTCGCGCCTATTCTCGGTGGCTAAGGCTGATGGCGATGCAGAATGCAGGGAGTATATATTGGTGCGGCTATTTTTTACTGGAATCAGATCTTGCTTTGAGAGGGTTTGTGTTGAACTTGGCCAAGTAATTTTCATACCTAAACGAATGCGTTCCCATACGTCGCCAGAATTGTTTGGAACTTTTTCCCTAATGTATGTGTTCGCACGATACTGATTTTGTTCTTTGTTTGTCACCGAAGCAGCTAAAGTGCTACTGGTATTAACTGATAAAGACCCACAAATTACCAGATTTAAAATTAACACTCTAAAGTTTCGGATTTTATTTTCAGCCGTAAAGCAGCCATATATATTTGGTCTGCCGGTGTAATGTCTTAAATCAAAGTCAAAGAACGTACACAAGCCGTACGTTCTATACCTATTGTCGTCAAAGATAATGTTCGTGCTGTTGCAGTGTAGCTTTTGTTTCATCAGTACAAATCTCAAATATTTTTGGCTTCTTTGAAAAATCAACAGCTCAGCTGTGGCATACAATTTTAAAATATCAGTCGCTGACAAGGCGGTGTTAGCGACTAAGAATGACCCCCAATCTTTTGCTTAGCATATTGTCGGTGCCATCAATAACGAACAATAAGTGTACTCTAACTCATCATTATAGGGAAACGCTGATTAAATCCATTTATAGGCTTAGGTTGAATTATAAGTAATTGATTTTATTGATATTGATCTTTTCGAGCGATGAACGAAATCGATTTGATCAGCGCTTCCATTGCGCTTAAAGCCCTTCGTTAACTTAGTTGCGAAATTGAAAGAATTTGGCGGCCTTAAATTTAAGTAAAGTGGCCCAAAAAAATCCGGACAGTAGTTTAAGCTACGGCCTGCCGGAAAATAAGAGATGGGAAATAAACGAAAACTAAGGAAGATTTCTACAGGGATGAAAAAAACAAGGCAGTACTGGAAGTAACCAAGGATATGAAAGTGATCGCAAGCTGGTTCAGAGATTGATGCAAAAGTTAGGATGGGTAGGCAGGGCTTCCGGCTCTAATACCGGTAAGCTGATGTAGCTATACTAAGGGCGCACAATTAAAATATTGTGAAAAGAGTGTGATCCCAGTGTGGGAATATAATTAAATGTCGTTTTGGGCTTGTTCAGCTTTTTGACGTCGTATATATCTGTTAAAGGCTCGAAGTCCTACAAAATGTAAACGCTTCTTATGAACTGAACGCTCTGGAGCCCAATGTTTTTGTACTCTAATTATGTAGTAGAGTTCATATGCTTGCATGGTTAATTCTTTAGAGGTCATAGTCAATTCTCCAATCTCGTAAAATCCCATGTTGACCCTCATATGCGTAGTGCGTTCTGCTTACTGAGGTCTTTTGCCATGAATATACGTTAGGGCAAATAATTGAACATTGGTATATCGCCGAATACTTAGACGCTTTAGTCACGACTTTCTCATAAAAATCAATTTGTTTAGCTGCGAAAATTGAAAATTCAGGCGAACCCGTAAACTTTTGAATATATGCTTGAAAATTATGCTATCCAGTCTTTGTCGAGCAAAGTAAGCTCATGAAAAAAAACATAATTTATCCGTAATTTGCATTTGTCAGTCAGAGAAAGCGTAATCGCAAAATAGTCCTCGGTTTGGGCTTACGTGGATTACATTTTTCGGAGATCAAGGAGATCAAACAGCACAAAGCTTTATAAAGGCCTCAGCATGATGGAAATATGGTCTGTAGTAATAGACTTGATGGTGTTATTAAGATATTGAGGGAGAAGGGGCGATATGTTATATGTAACACAGAGAAATTTGTTCTTCTCGTTTTTTAAAAAACGGGTCAAATCAATAAGAAGAGGATATAATTGAATGGTGCCGAGGAGAGGACTTGAACCTCCACGGGGTTGCCCCCACCAGCACCTGAAGCTGGCGTGTCTACCAATTTCACCACCTCGGCAGAGGATAGCCGTAAAAGCTAAAGTGAGCGCGCACTATACCCATCCTCTTTAATTTTGTCAATTAAGCGTAAGTTTATCTAAACTTAAATGATCGGGTTAGGCATGGTGGCGCTAGTTTCCACAGTGTCTACAGTGAAGAATGCGGTTTTTTGTATACGACCAAAAGCTTTTTTCTTTCAATTCTAAATCGATATACTAAACCTATATACTAAGATATGTTTATTGTATCCATTCTTTTCAATTTTAATTATTTAAATGACATTGAAGTCTAAAAAAAACGTTGATTTTAATTCAATAAAAGATCCATATGCTCAGCGCGAAGCCGAGAAATATGAGAACCCCATTCCCAGCCGCGAATTAATTCTTCAATTAATCGAACACGCTGGAAAACCTTTGCGCCGCGAAGAAATAGCCGAAGCGTTTTCCCTTGAAACCGAAGATCAGTTAGAAGCCTTACGCCGCCGTATACGGGCTATGGAAAGGGATGGGCAATTATTATTTAACCGAGGAAAAAAATATTGCCTGGTTAATAATGAGGATTTAATTGCCGGCCGCATTATTGGTCATGCAGACGGTTTCGGTTTTCTTAAGCCGGATGACGGTTCGGATGACCTGTTCTTATCGCCCCGAGAAATGAATCCTCTGTTGCACAATGACCGGGCGCTGGTGCGTATTGCCGGAGTCGATAAAAAAGGCCGACGGGAAGGAGCGGTCGTTGAAATTCTACAGAGAAACACCCACCAGGTTGTAGGACGACTTTATAAGGAGGACGGCTTTATTTACGTGGTGCCTGACAACAAGAACATCGCGCAAACTATTCTGGTTCAAAAAGGCGGCGCGGGCAAAGCAAAACAAGGACAGATTGTCGTCGCTGAGATTGTCGAGCAACCGACCAAGCTTCACCAGCCTATTGGCCGAATCATCGAGGTCATGGGCGAACATATGGCGCCGGGAATGGAAATCGAAATGGCGATCCGTTCCTACGAACTGCCTAATCAATGGCCTGATGAGCTGCTGAAAGAAATTAAACCGCTTAAAAACGAGGTGCCGGAAGCGGCAAAACAAGATCGAGCCGATTTGCGGAAAACGCCATTGGTTACCATTGATGGCGAAGATGCCCGTGATTTTGACGATGCCGTTTATTGCCAGAAGACACCTAAAGGCTGGAAGCTGCTAGTCGCGATTGCCGATGTATCGCATTATGTGCAGATTAATTCGGAATTAGATAAAGAAGCTCAAAAGCGCAGTACCTCGGTATATTTTCCGGAGCGGGTTATACCGATGTTGCCGGAAATTTTATCCAATGGCCTGTGTTCGCTTAACCCTAATGTAGATCGGTTATGCATGGTCAGTGAGCTGCTTATCAACGAGCAAGGCCAAGTGACGCGATCACGCTTTTTTGACGCGGTGATGAGTTCTCATGCCAGACTGACTTACACCGAAGTTGCACTTATGCTTGTCGAAGGCGACAAGACACTCGCTAAGAAATACAAACTATTGATGCCGCATTTACAGGAACTCTACGCGCTTTACAAAGTTATGCGGGTGAGCCGCGAGCAACGCGGCGCGATGGATTTCGACACGCAGGAAACCCGGATTATTTTCAGCGCAGATCGTAAAATTGAAAAAATAGTTCCGGTGGTGCGTAACGATGCGCACAAATTGATTGAAGAGTTTATGATCACCGCGAACATGGCGGCCGCACGTTTTTTAAATCATAAAAAAATGCCCAAGCTGCTGCGGATACACGACGGCCCTAGCGCCGACAAGCTGCTTAACCTGAAAACCTTTCTTGGCGAACTGGGCTTGAGCTTAGGCGGAGGCGCTAAACCGACGCCGCTGGATTATATGCACCTGATCGATTCCATCAAAAACAGGCCCGATGCGCATTTGATCCAGACTGTATTGTTACGCTCGATGTCGCAGGCTGTCTATAGTCCCGAGTTAAAAGGCCATTTCGGCTTGGCATTGGAAGCTTACGCGCATTTCACGTCGCCCATCCGTCGTTATCCTGATTTATTGGTGCATCGTGCTATCAGGCATTGTTTGCAAGGCAAATCGGTGGAAAGCTTCTACTATGGAATCCCCGATATGGTTGTGCTGGGCGAGCAATGCTCCGCCAATGAACGGCGCGCCGATGACGCCACGCGCGATGTCGTGAGCTGGCTCAAATGCGAATATATGATGGATAAGGTCGGCGAAGAATTTCCCGGTATTATTTCAGCGGTCACCTCGTTTGGCTTTTTTGTCGAGCTAAACGAAATCTATGTTGAAGGCTTGGTCCATATCAGCAATCTGGGGCAGGATTATTTTCATTTCGATGCAACCAGTCACCAGTTAAGGGGTGAGCGTACCGGCATTAATTATCGCTTGGGCGATAGCGTCACAGTCAGCGTTGTTCGTGTCGATCTGGACGAGAAGAAGATTGATTTTGAGCTGGCGAAAAAACAAGCCGCGATGAATAAACCTAAAAAAAGACGCCGTAAAAAATGATTCGCAGTTGGGGCAGATCATTTCTTTATGACAAATCACAAGAGAATGCAAAATACGGATTTTATCTGCTACCGGATTTATTTCTGTTTGATTTGCATGAGCTGTCTTCTTTTTTTGTATTTATCCGTTGAGCTTAAGAGTGCTAGGGAAGCGCTGAACAAATTGATTCCATTCATGGTTCGACAAGGCTCTCCTGAGTACAGTCGAAGGACTCACCACGAACGGAATCAACAACTTATCGTTCGTCCTGAGCCTGTCGAAGGATTTAATCAGCGCTTACCTAGTGAACAATAAATCTGCTCAACCAAATAATCCCAAACACTTTTTATACAAACTGTCTTTGGTTTTGTGGATAGCGTCATTTGGACAAGCTGCTTCACAGAGGGGAGCCCCATAACATACGCAGCCAGTACACAATGCCGGATCAATGACATAAGCGTCTTCAGTCTGAGCAATAGCTCCATACGGGCATTCGGCATCGCAAACACCGCATCGCGCGCACTTATCTTCGTTAATAATCAGGGTCATACTTTAGTTTCAGCTAAATTTGTTAATTAAATATTGATGAACAAGTTCAGGGTCAAGATCTCACATGTAACTATGAAGTTTCCTCAATCAAACTTGGATAAATAGTTTCATAACTAAGCGCTTGATCATGTAATAGCTCAACAAACGCTTCCGCACTTAACGGAGGGCTTGTGAGATAACCTTGGTAGATATCGCAGTCTTTTTCCTGCAAGAACTTCAGTTGCGCCATAGTTTCCACGCCTTCCGCTAAGACTTTAAAGCCCAGAATATGGCCCATGGCGATAATGGTGGCGGCAATTTCCATATCATCTTGCAGATGAGGAATGTCATCGATAAAGCGTTTATCGATTTTTAGTATATCCAGCGGAAAGTGCTTAAGGTAAGCCAGCGACGAAAAGCCTGTGCCAAAGTCGTCAATGGCGAGACGAACACCCTGAGAGCGTAGCTTATGCAAAAGCTCGGTAACATTATCCAGGTTTTCCATCAGCCCGCTTTCCGTCATTTCCAATTCCAGGTACTCGGCCGGAAATCCTGTTTCACGCAGTGCCTCAGCAATCAGAGTACTTATATCGCCGCGACAGAACTGCTGAGAAGAAACATTGACAGCCAAGGTTAGCGGCGGAAAACCAGCATCCAACCACTGACGGCCTTGTCGGCAGGTCTCGCGCAATACCCATGCGCCAATTTCAAAAATCAGCCCTGTTTCTTCAGCAATGGGGATAAAGCGTAGCGGTGAAATCAGCCCTTCTACCGGGTCCAACCAACGCACCAAGGCTTCGGCGCCAATGATGCGCCCACTGACTATGTCTATTTGCGGCTGGTAGAAAACGCACAGTTCTCCTTGTTCGAACGCCCGCCGTAATCGGGTTTCCAATGAAATACGTTCACGAGCGGCTAGCGTCAAGTCTTCAGAAAAATAGGCATAGCAGCCACGACCGTGTTTCTTAGCTTTATATAACGCGGAATCGGCGCAGCTCATAAGCACTCCATAGTCGCCGCCGTGTTCCGGGTGCAGACTGATGCCGATGCTGACGCCAATACTTACTTCGTTGTTTTGATTTAATTGGAAAGGTTTGCTTAAAAAAGAGATGATTTCATTAGCCACCCGGGCCGCATCTTCCGGATGAGAAATGTCCTCCAGCAATACGACAAATTCATCACCGCCCAGACGCGCCACCGTGTCTACTTCACGTAGCCTTGCCAAGATGCGTACAGCAACCTGTTGCAGCAACTCGTCGCCAGCCAAATGCCCAAAGCTGTCGTTGACTACCTTAAAGCGATCCAGGTCAAGCATCAGTAATGCTAATTGCTTGCCGTCGCGTCTGTCTATTTCGATGCCGTGTTTGAGCCGCTCCTGCAGCAGCCGGCGATTAGGAAGCTGGGTCAGCGGATCATAAAAAGCCAGTTGTTTGATCTCATCTTCGACAGCCTTGCGTGAGGAAATGTCGGAAAACGAGGCAACGTAATTATTGACTCGCCGATTCAGATCATAAGGCTCCTTACTTGCCGTGATAATAAGCCATTCGGGGTATATTTCACCGTTTTTGCGCCGATTCCATATTTCGCCCTGCCATGCGCCCGTACGATTGATGGTCTCCCACATGTTGGCAAAAAATGCCTTGTCATGCTGTCCGGAACTGAGCATATGAGGCGTTTTACCAATGGCTTCCTCGGCGCTGTAACCGGTGATTCGGGTAAATGCCTGATTGACCTTGAGGATGACCTTGTCCGCGTCGGTGACCAACATCGCATCCTGTAATTCAAAAGCGGTGGCGGCGATGCGAAGGTCTATCTCATTCTGCTTTTGCTGGGTGATGTCGGTAACAAAACCGTGCCACAGTACGGAGCCATCCGTCTGCTGCTGGGGTAATGCATTGCCGAATAACCAGCAGACGGACTCGTCGTTAAATTTCAAACGGTATTCCAAATTCCATGGCGTTAAGTCTCGTGCCGATACCCTAATGGAAGTCTTGAAGTTCTCTAGATCATCCGGATGCAAAAACGTAAATATTATGTTCGCATCTTCGCTGACATCTTCCGGACTAACCCGGTAAATAGTGCGAATAGCCTCATTGGCATAAGGAATACAAGAACGGCCATCGGGAAATAACTGAAATTGAAAAACCAGTCCCGGCACTTGGCCGGCAATTTTCTGGAGGCGATTCAAGATATCTTGATTAGTCTGCTCGGCCTTCTTACGTTCGACCACCTCTCTAGCCAGCTGTACGGTGCGTGAAGAAAGCGCATCGAACATGGAGAGCATGGTTTCAATCAACACTCTCATTGCGCCACGCATCTCCTTATCGGCTTGCACTTTTGCCTGGTTTAACGGTACGCCCGATTGCACTGCCAGCAGTACCTTAGCCATCCGCATATCGGTATCCAGAATGTGAAAAGCCAACCATTGGGTCAAAAACCTAAGGATTTCCTCAATCACTTGCTCCGACGGGATAATATTTTGCTCACTCATTATTGAGTTTACTTTAGCCAGAAATTTACTGTGATCGCTTTTATGGTTTGTTTCCCAAATATCTTCAGGAAAAATTTTATGCCAAATTGTTTCTTCTGCCTGAAAGTGGTAAACGGTATACTCGAATAGTTCATTGAAAACATTAGCTAAAGTTGGCATATCCGATTGATGAATCAGATGACCGGCTAACACGTTTAATAACTCAACCAACCTTTGGTGCTGCTCATCGATCAGTGGCACTCCAACCTCGAAATTTTTATTCCATGGAAAAATTTCAACTGAATACATATCGGTTAACCTAAAGATTAATATATGGGATAAATGCTGTGGATTTTGTATTAGTTTTATAAAACAACTAGATGAGTAAATATTGGCGCAAGTCGTAACTTACAAAGGCGTATCAAAATTTGTTTTAATTCGGTTTCTAATCTCTAATATGAGAAGTAATTAATTTCTTACTTACCGGTTTAGATCTAAACTTAAACTAATACCGTCCACTTACCGTCTAATTACCCCCAGATATTTTTTACCTATGCCCAAAGACTTAAAAATATTGTTGTTGGGCGGATTTAATGTTCAGTTTGATGGTAAAACAATCGATGGTTTCTCTTACAAGAAGATGCGGGCATTACTCGCCTATCTTGCAGTCGAACAAGGAAAGGATCACAGCCGGGAGTTTTTGTCCGAGCTATTTTGGACGGATAATCTCCCTGAAACCGCTCGGGATAATTTACGTCGTGCTTTGTCAAAGTTACGCAATATCTTGGAAGCGCCCACCGGTCAAACCATATTCTCATCCACTAGGCACACCATCCGCTTTATGCCTGGTATCTATGTCGATGCGATAAAATTTACCGAACTGATTCCAACTCCACAGAATAATTGCGACACTGATTTATATAACAAGCAACAGCTCATTGCCCTGTACCAAGGTGAATTCCTGAAAGGCCTTTCATTGCCTGATTGCCCCGATTTCGAAGACTGGGTTCAGGTACAGCGTGAATCGCTGCATCTTCGAGCTCTAGCTCTACTTGAACAAGTATCTAACTACTACGAAGCATTGGGCGATTACAGCACCGCACTGAACTACGTCTTGCGCCGTACAGTATTTGAACCTTGGGACGAAGATGCCCATCGCATGGCGATGTCTCTATACTCGTTGAGTGGGCAGAACCGTGCGGCGATGAAGCAGTATGAAATCTGCTGCCGTGTGCTGAAAAATGAGTTGGGCGTATTACCCGACAAGAAGACCCAGCAGCTTGCCGAACAAATCCGAAATGGCGTCTTAAGGCACAGATCGCCGGATATTCCGGTGGAAATACCGCAGCCGCGAACTATTCCAATCTCTAATGAAGAACGACGTAGAACAGATCGTCGCAGTCCGAAACAACAAAATATCATAGCAAAAGAGCGACGCCAAGTGAGCGTGCTGTACTGCGAACTGATAATCTCGGCGATTGGCGACCCCGATGAAGCGATGGAGCTACTAGGACCATCTCAGGCCTACTGTGCGGAAATAATCCAGCAGTTTTCAGGGCATATCGTACAAACCCATGGCGGCGGATTGCTGGCTTATTTCGGTTATCCAAAAGCCAATGAACATGCTGCCCATCGCGCCGTGCGGGCAGCTTTGGCAATTACACGCGAAGCTACCCTGAATATTGATATTCGTACATCCATCCACACCGGATTGATTATCACCGAGGGTTACTCGTCTATACCCGACATTACCGGTAGAACCTCAAAGCTAGCTATCCAGCTACGCCGTCTTGTCAGATACAACAAGGTGATTATTAGTAAGGATACCTATGATATGGTGGCCGGGTATTTCGATTGCCTCAGTCTTGGCGTCCAATATTTACCTGACTTTGGACAAAATTTGGAAATATTCAAGGTGATGCAGGAAAGCAGCGCGCGCCCCCGCTTTGAAGCGGTGACGCAGTTAACTCCATTGGTCGGGCGCAAAGCCGAAGTCGCCAAACTTATGCGGTTATGGGAAGAAGCCGTGCAAGGCGAACATAATGTTGTGCTGGTTCAAGGCGAGGCGGGCATAGGCAAGTCTCGCCGCTACACCGCATAAAAAAACAGCTGGCCGACAAGCCGCACGTTATACGGGAATTCCGCTGTTTTCCGGAATTTAGCAAGTCGCCTTTTCATCCGTTGATCGCGATGCTCGAAGCTAATATGGGCTTCGAGCCCGATGATGCGCTTGATATAAAGTTCGGCAAAATGTTGAATTATGGTGAGGTTTATTATCCTTCATGGACGCAAGAGGCCGTCTCCATACTCTGCAATCTGCTTTCCCTGACTCCGCCCGAACATCACCGTATCCCCGCTTTATCGCAGCAAACTCTGAAAGAAAAGACTATAACCATCCTGCTTACTATGTTGCGTGCGCTTTCACAGCAACAGCCTATGTTGTTTATCGTCGAAGACTTACATTGGGTCGATCCCTCTACGCTCGAATTTCTAACCCAGTTCGTTGAGCAACAAACAACCGGGAGTATTTTAGCGATATTCACTGCCAGACCAGAATTTGATCCGCCTTGGCAGAGTGCCCGTATCTCAACGCTTCCGCTTGCTCCGCTTTCCATGGATGAAGCGGCCCAAATGACTTTTTCATTATCTGGGGATATTACGACAGAGACGCTCCGCCGTATTGTGAAACGTGCCGACGGCATACCGCTGTTTATTGAAGAGATAGTAAAAATTACAACACTCGACAATCAGGCAAACCTTCCAACAACATTGCACGATCTTCTGGCAGCGCGTATAGATAACTTGGGTAGCTCAAAAGTTATTGTGCAGCTTGCCAGCATTATCGGGCGTGAGTTCAATTTGGATTTGTTACGCAAAATATCGCTTTGCAATTATCACACCTTAGAACTTCATTTAAGTACATTACAAGATACCGGGTTGATATTGAATATCAATGAAACAACCAAACAATTCAAACACGCTTTGATTCAGGAAGCTGCGTATCAATCTCAAACCAAATCTGTCCGGCAGACAGTACATCAACGTATCGCACAAGTACTGCAAACCGACTTCCCCGATGTCGTCACAACCCAACCGGAACTTTTGGCCCAGCATTTTTTCTATGGCGGGGAAATACGGCAGTCCATCGAATACTGGATCAAAGCCGGGCAACGAGCCGCTCGGAACTCAGCCAACCTGGAGGCGATAGATCATTTCAATTCCGGCTTGCAACTCCTGATGAGTTTGCCTTCGGATCCGGACAGGGACTGTACGGAATTCCAAATACTGGTCAGTCTCTGTCCAGTGTTGTATGCCACAAAAGGCTACGGTTCAGAAGAAGCCACGCAGACTAATGCGCGCATTTCCGCTTTGAGTGAGCGGGTAGACAATAGTTCCGAACTGTTCTTGGCGCGTTGGGCGCTGCTGATAAACACCATTGCGAGCGTCGGCTCTTATGGTGTGACTGAGGCGGCAATGCATTTGCTGCCCATGGCGCATGACGACCCGCTGAAAAAACAGGCGGCCCACTATATCATCGCTGACTCAGCTTTCTGGGTAGGTGAGTTCGAAACCACGCATGCCCACACCGAACAAGCTATTACGCTTTATCATCCGGAACAGCATCAGATGTTGCAGGAGCAGTTCGGCGAAAACTTGTCCGTATCTTGCTCGGCATATTTGTCCTGGGCCCTCTATTTTCGTGGCTTCCCGGATCAGGCAAAAGATGTTTGCGAACAGATGTTAAGTCATGCCCGAGAGTTAGCCCACCCTCATACCCTTGCATTAGCGCTTTGCTTTGCTACCTTGCTGCATCGTTGGTCAAACAAGTCCACGGAAACCTTGTCCTTGTCCTTAGAGACTATCGCAATTTCACAACAGCACGACTTTTCCGTTTGGCTGGCTGCCGGTGAAATGGCTCACGGTTGGGCGCTTGTCTTGCATGGGCACAGTGAGATCGGTATCGCTAAACTTCAGTCGAGCATAACCAGGATGAAAGCATCAATAGGGGGAATTTCGGTGATTTTTCTGTCCGCGCTGATCGAATCCTACATACATCTGGAACTGTACGATAAAGCACTCAGCCTACTCGCGGAAGCACAGGCAGACGAGATAACCACTGGCGACAGTCATTTCACAGCCGAGCTTCATCGGCTCAAAGGCGTGTGCCTGCTGGGAACTTCCGAGTCAAACACGAAAGAAGCCGAAGCGTGTTTCAGCCAGGCAATCGCCATCAGCCGCCGGCAAAGCGCAAAATTCCTTGAACTGCGAGCGGCGATCAGTATGGCGCGGTTATGGTGGCATCAAGACAAGCGCGAAGATGCACGGAATATGCTGGAGGAAATTTATAATACGTTCACCGAGGGCTTCGATAGCCACGATCTTCAAGAAGCCGCTAGTTTAATAAATCTTTGATATAATTATCTTAAGGCTATCGTTATCCGACTTACGGCAGAGTTGGATGGGTGCATCGTTGCAGGCATTAGCCTGTGATGTTTCTGACTCGGCGCCATTAATACTTAACAAAAACTCTACATTCAAAACAAGAGCTTCTTATATTCCACAATCAATGAATTTAAGCAAAATATACGGCATACATTCGGTACAGTCGGCTTTAGATTATTCCCCTAAAAAGATCAATAAGGCCTGGATTGACGGCCAAAGACAAGACAAACGCTTAGCTCAGTTGGTCGAGGATTTATTGGATCTGGGCATAGAGCCGGAAAAAACCGACCGGAAAAAGCTGGATCGTTTTGCGGAAGGCAACAACCATCAAGGTATTGTTGTTGAAGTTGAAATGCCCGGCGAATTATCGGAAAGCAACTTAAAGGACGCGGTCTTAACGCTGTCGGGAACGCCTTTATTTTTGGTATTGGATAATGTCCAGGACCCGCATAATTTCGGCGCTTGTCTTAGAACCGCCGACGCTACCGGCGTGCACGGCGTGATTATCACCAAGGATAACGCCACCGGAATTACCCCGACAGTCTGTAAAGTGGCTAGCGGCGCCGCTGAAACGGTACCGGTTTATCAGGTGACTAACTTGTCCAGAACCTTGCGTTGGCTTAAAGAGCAAGGCATCTGGGTCATGGGCGCTGCCGGCGAAACCACGCAGAGCGCCTATCAAACCGACTTTACGGTGCCGTTGGCTTTGGTCGTGGGCGCTGAGGGTAAAGGCTTAAGACGGTTGACCAAGGAACAATGCGATATATTGGTTAAGCTGCCGATGCTGGGCCGGGTAGAAAGCCTTAATCTGTCGGTTGCAACCGGTGTACTGCTTTATGAAACCGTGCGGCAGCGATCGCTTGCCGGTTGATTTACCTTATAAATAATGCAAACAAAATCGACACATTCTCTTGAAGGCAAGAGTTTAAGCTGTATTCGCGATGACCGGGTGCTGTTTGAAAAGCTGGCTTTTGAATTGGTCTCAGGGCAAATTTTATTACTGGAAGGCAAAAACGGCAGCGGCAAAACTTCGTTGTTGCGCATTTTGTGCGGGTTCCGGGAACCGGACGCCGGAGATATTCTCTGGTGCGGCGACGCGGTAAAAGACAGTCAGTTTTATGCGCAAATGGCTTATGTCGGCCACTTGGATGGCATTAAAAAAGAACTGACGGTGCTGGAAAATTTAAAAATGTCCTTGGCTTTGAGTAGCCCCGGACAATATTCCATTCATGAGGCTTTAGCCAAAGTTCATTTGGCAGGCTATGACGATGTCCTCGTTCAGGCTTTATCGGCGGGCCAAAAAAGACGGCTGTCTTTAGCCAGATTGTTGATTACCGAAAATGTGTTATGGGTTCTGGATGAGCCGTTTACTTCATTAGATAAACAGGGCATTGCCCTTATCGAAACTTTAATGACCGAACATTGCGCTAATGGCGGAATGATTGTTCTTACGTCACATCATGACATAGCCTTGCATGATGTCGATGTCCAGCGTATTAATTTATCCTGATGTCTTTATCTCACGCATTTTTTGCCGTTATTCGGCGCGACTTGGTTTTGGCTTTACGGCGTCGTTCGGAAATAGCTAATCCATTGTTGTTTTTTATCCTGGTGATAACTCTGTTCCCTTTGGGGATCGGTGCGCAGCCGCATTTATTGCAAGCCATTGCGCCGGGTATTATTTGGGTTTCCGCATTACTGGCGGCGATGTTGTCTTTGGATAGCCTGTTCCGTTCGGATTTTGACGACGGTTCACTGGAACAGATGCTATTAAGCCCGCATCCGGCCTCGGTGTTGGTGTTGGCTAAAATTATCGCTCACTGGTTGGTGACAGGTTTGCCATTGCTGATTGTGGCGCCGCTGCTGGCGGTTTTTTTAGGTATGCCCAATCATTCGCTGGGAATTTTGTTGCTGACCTTGTTGCTTGGAACGCCGGTATTAAGCCTGATAGGCGCCATTGGCGTCGCGCTAACCGTAGGTCTGCGCCGGGGCGGCATGATTTTGTCGCTGCTGGTTTTACCGTTATATGTTCCGGTACTGATTTTTGCCGGTAATGCAGTGCAAATGGCAAGCGGTGGGTTGCCTGTCGATGCGCAAATTAATATTCTGATTTCTATTTTATTGATGGCTTTGGTTTTAGCGCCTTTGCCGGTAGCCGCAGCATTAAAAATGAGTATTAATTGATAATATCTCGTAGAATAATCGATCAATATTATCGACCTGGAATAAATGCTGACGGTGTCGACTAAATACTTGCTTAAAAACAGACTGCCCATATATCTTTAGTTTTGAACCTTTCGCCTGATTTTCTATGTTTTTAATTCCTGATCCCGTAGTTCGGTTTTTTCACCGCATGGCGTCTCCGCCGCATTTTTACTCGTTCACCGAGCGGCTGATGCCATGGCTGGTGGTTATTTTTCTGTTGCTAACAGCCGCCGGCCTTTACGGCGGCTTGTATTTAGCGCCTGCGGATTATCAGCAGGGCGACAGCTACCGCATTATCTATATTCATGTGCCTAGCGCCTGGATGTCGCTATTTATTTATATGGTCATGGCTGTTGCAGGCGGAATAGGCCTCGTTTGGCGCATCAAACTGGCGGAGATTGTGGCGATCAGCAGCGCGCCGGTCGGCGCAAGCTTTACCTTTATTGCGTTGGTGACTGGTTCGCTATGGGGCAAACCGATGTGGGGAACCTGGTGGGTGTGGGATGCGCGGTTAACGTCGGAGTTGATATTGTTGTTTTTGTATCTCGGCGTCATCGGGCTATACGGCGCGATAGACGACAAGCGCACCGCGTCCAGGGCCGTGGCTATTTTAGCTCTGGTCGGCGTAGTCAATATCCCGATTATTCATTACTCGGTCGAGTGGTGGAATACGCTGCATCAAGGGCCGACGGTAACGAAAATGGATAAGCCGTCGATCCATGTCAGCATGCTGATCCCGTTATTGCTGATGGCTATATCGTTCAAGTTTTATTACCTGATCGCGATGTTGCAGCGGGCCCGTACCGAATTGTTGCTGCGCGAACGTAATGCGCAGTGGGTTAAGAACATGATTTCGGAGTCTAAATAATGACTATGCAGGAATTTTTCGCAATGGGCGGCTACGCCTTTTATGTCTGGACCTCTTACGGCCTGACCTTAATCGTGCTGCTCGCAAATATTATTATTCCCGTTGTGCAGCGCAGACAGTTTTTACGTTCTTTGGCGCTCAAACAAAAACGGCAGTAAATTATGAAACCAGCCAGAAAACAGCGTTTAATACTGATCGGCCTGATGGTGCTCGGCGCAGCCTTGGCAACAGGGTTTGCACTAAAGTCGTTTAATGAAAATTTGATGTACTTTTTCTCCACTACTGATGTCGTGGAAGGCAAAGCGCCGAAAGATACTTTATTCCGACTAGGCGGCATGGTCATTAAAGGTTCTGTAGAACGGCCGAATGACGGCCTGATGGTGCGCTTCAAGCTAACTGATTTCAGCAAAGATGTAACGGTTGAGTATACGGGCATCCTGCCGGACTTGTTCAGGGAAGGCCAAGGTATCGTTGCGCACGGCAAGTTAAACGAACAAGGCGTGTTTATCGCCGAAGAAGTGCTGGCCAAGCATGATGAAAACTACATGCCGCCGGAAGTGAAAGGCAGTTTGAAAAACCAACCAGCGCCAGTTGAAGGCCAAAAATAATGATTGCAGAACTCGGACATTTTTCGCTGATTCTGGCCTTATGCATGGCCGTTATTTTAGGGATATTACCTATTATCGGCGCTTCCCGATCCATATCCGGCTGGATTGCTGTAGCAAGACCCGCCGCGTTTGGGCAACTGTTATTCATGGCGATCTCATACGCTTGCCTGACTTATGCGTTTTTAACTCATGATTTTTCCGTGGCTTATGTCGCCAGCAACTCCAATACCGCATTGCCGGTTTTGTATTTGATCTCCGGCGTATGGGGCGCGCATGAAGGCTCGTTACTGCTTTGGGCGCTGATTTTATCCTGCTGGACAGGCTTGGTTGCGTTGTTCAGCCGAAATATTCCAGACACTACCGTTGCTCGGGTTTTAGGTGTGATGGGCTTGGTCGCTATCGGCTTTATCCTGTTTTTATTACTGACATCCAATCCGTTTGATCGGTTGTTCCCTGCGCCAATCGAAGGACGCGACTTGAACCCCTTGTTACAAGATCCGGGCTTGGCGATACATCCTCCGATGCTTTACATGGGTTATGTCGGCTTTTCGGTAGCCTTTGCTTTTGCGATTGCCGCGTTGCTTGAAGGCCGTTTGGATGCGGCTTGGGCGCGCTGGTCAAGACCCTGGACCAACATCGCATGGATGTTTTTAACCATCGGTATTGCTCTGGGCAGCTGGTGGGCTTATTACGAACTGGGCTGGGGCGGCTGGTGGTTTTGGGATCCGGTCGAAAACGCCTCATTCATGCCCTGGCTGGTTGGTACCGCATTGATTCATTCGTTGGCAGCTACTGAAAAACGCGGTGTATTTAAAACCTGGACGGTATTGCTGGCGATTTTTGCGTTTTCGTTAAGTCTGCTCGGCACCTTCCTGGTACGTTCCGGCGTGCTGACTTCGGTACATGCATTTGCCAGCGACCCGGCACGTGGCTTATTCATCCTGGTATTTCTAGCCGTCGTGGTTGGCGGTTCATTATTGCTATACGCGATAAGAGCGCCTTACGTCAAAAGCAGCGCGACCTTTGAACTGGTGTCCAAAGAATCGGTCATCCTGCTGAACAACGTGCTGCTGGTGGTAACCGCTTCCAGTATCTTGCTGGGAACATTGTATCCGTTGGTAATAGATGCGTTGGGACTGGGCAAAATCTCAGTCGGCCCTCCGTATTTCAATGCCGTGTTCATTCCGTTAACCGCTCCTCTGGCAATTGCCGTGGGCTTGGGCATATTGCTGCGCTGGAAGAGAGATAATATCAACGCAATTGCGTTACGGGTGCGCTGGATTGTTTTAGCTTGCGTTGCAGGCGGTTTGCTGATGCCGTTGCTGATGCCGTTTTATTCTTGGGGCGCGGTACTGGGCTTAACCTTGGCATTATGGACGGTTGCGATAACTGCGCTGTCTTTTGTCGATCGCATGGGGCCGCAAAGATTCTCATGGCAACGGCTGCAAACCGTGCCGGCCGGTTTTTACGGCATGACCGTAGCGCATCTGGGCATTGCGGTATTTGTGGTCGGTATTACCCTGACCTCCGTTTACAGCGTCGAAAAAGATGTGCGTATGGCGCCCAGCGACAAACTGGACATGTCCGGTTATATTTTTGAATTCCACGGCGTCAAACAAACCCAAGGGCCTAACTATGTTGCCGAACAGGCGTTTGTGACTGTGAGTTACGACGGCAAACAAGTTGCCAAACTGGAACCGCAAAAACGGGTGTATCGGGTGCAAAAAATGCCGATGACCGAAGCTGCTATCGATGCCGGCTTGTTTCGGGATTTGTTTGTTGCTATAGGAGAACCGCTGGGTGATAAAGGCGCATGGAGCCTTAGAATTTATTATAAGTCATTCATCCGCTGGATTTGGCTCGGCGCGTTGTTCATGGCGGCGGGCGGTTTAATTGCCGCTTGCGACAGACGATATAAAATAACATCTGCAAAGGTGCCGGTTAATGCTTAAGTATATCCTTCCATTAATATTATTTATCGTCCTTGCGGTATTCCTGGCTTTGGGCTTAAACCTTCATCCCAATGAGATTCCATCGCCGTTGATCGATAAGCCGGCTCCGGCATTTTCTGCACCCAAGCTTCAGGCACCTACTGAAAAATTATCCCAGACCGATTTAAAAGGCAAAGTCTGGCTGTTTAACGTCTGGGCTTCCTGGTGCGCTTCGTGCCGCTCCGAGCATCCGATACTGAACCAATTGGCCCAGCAAAAAGCCGCCATTATCGTCGGCCTGAATTACAAGGATGAGCCCGAAGCCGCCTTAGGTTGGCTCGCGCAATTGGGCAATCCTTACGATGTCAGCATCATGGATCAGGACGGACGCATCGGCATCGACTGGGGCGTTTACGGCGTGCCGGAAACCTTCGTCGTCGATAAACAGGGCGTGATCCGGTACAAGCATACCGGCCCGGTTACGCCTGAAGATGTGCAGCAAATTTTCCTGCCTTTGATCGCCAAGTTACAGGCTGAAAATTAATGAAACGTTTATCTATTATCGGCAACTGCTCCCTGCGTTGCTCTACCTCCTGCATCCATGCAGTCGTTTTCCTGCTGGTACTGTCCGGCATAGCTTGCGCCGGTGTCGAATACCGCGAGTTTGCCAATCCTGAGCAACAAGAAGCTTACGAAAACCTGACTTCGGAATTGCGCTGCCTGGTTTGCCAAAACCAGACCATCGCCGACTCCAATGCAGAGCTGGCTGCGGACTTACGTAGACAAGTCTACGAAATGCTGCAACAAGGCAAATCTAAACAAGACATCGCCCAGTTTATGACCGACCGATACGGCGATTTCGTTTTGTACAACCCGCCGTTTAAACTCAAAACCGGCCTGCTGTGGATAGGGCCGGTGCTGTTCCTGTTAATCGGCTTGATCGCAGTGTTCTTGTTCACGCGGCGAAAAAAGACCGCTGAAACCGTTGAAATCAGCGCTGAAAAGCAGCAAAAAATCCGCAGCTTACTGGAAAAAGGTGATCAGTTTTGAATATGCTATTTTTGCTGATTGCCAGCGTGATGATCTTGATCGCTTTCCTGATTGTGCTGCCGCCGTTGTGGAGAATCCCCCCCGGCCCCCCTTTGCTAAAGGGGGGAGAAGGTTCTACCACTAGTCAAGAGGAAACTACGGATTCCTTACCCCCCCCTTTGGAAAAGGGGGGCAGGGGGGGATTTGCAGACCAGGACCAGCGCAATATCGCCATTGCCCGGCAGCGGCTGGCCGAGTTGAAAGAACAACTGCAAGCCGGCGCATTAAGCCAGGAACTTTATAATGAACAGCTAGCCGAGCTTGAACTGGCTTTAAGCGATGACCTCGATATACAAAGCCAAGTAAAAACATCGCAATCATCAGGCCGGTGGATGGCAACAGTATTGGTTCTGGCAATCCCTTTGGTTGCCGGTTCACTGTATTGGTCATTAGGCAACTATCAGTTAATAAGCCAAGTTGATCAACCTGCGGCGGCAAATCAAGCAATGCCCGAAATGGAACAAATTAACAATATGGTTGCCGGGCTTGCCGAGCGCCTGCAAAAACAGCCGGACGATGCGTTGGGCTGGACTATGCTAGGCCGCTCCTACAAATACTTGCAGCAATACCCTAAAGCCGTCGAAGCTTTTGAACACGCTTATAAGCTAATAGGCGATAAGCCGGAAATCATGCTGCTTTATGCCGATGCTTTAGCTTTTGCCAGTAATGAACAGTTGGCCGGAAAACCCGCAGAACTGGTGTTTAAAGCTTTGGCGATGGAACCCAATAACGTGACCGGCCTGTGGCTGGGCGGCATGGCAAAAGCGCAAACAGGCGATTTTGTCGGAGCGATGGGTTTATGGAAAAAACTTGAAGCGCAATTGCCGCCGGGCTCGGAAGCTCAGCAGGAAATACAAGGCTTGCTGGCTAAACTTGCCACCCAAATACCGGAAGGTGCTACTGCGCAAGCAGAATCAAAACCAGCACAGCCGGTTAAAGCAGCAAGCATCGATGTTCAGGTAAGTTTAGCGCCCGAGTTGCAAAACTCAGCCAATCCTAACGACACTGTTTTTATTTATGCCCAAGCCTTATCCGGCCCCAAAATGCCGCTGGCTATCGTAAAAAAACAGGTTTCCGAATTGCCGTTAACCGTCAGTTTGACTGATGCGATGGCGATGATGCCGACCATGAAATTATCGAATTTCGAGCAAGTCAAACTGCTGGCCCGCGTTTCCAAATCCGGCGATGCAATGCAACAGCCCGGCGATTTGATCGGCGTTATCGAGCAGGTTGCCTTGACCGATAAAGAGCCACATAAAATAGTCATCAATAGCCAAATAAAATGATGGATCAATCTATAAAATTCGATTTGGGCCTGATCAACCGTTACGATAAGGCCGGTCCGCGTTATACCTCTTACCCAACCGCGCTGGAACTCCATGAGGGCTTCGGCGACCGGGAATATCGCCAACACATCGCAAAATCCAATGCCGCTGGTGGACCGCTATCGCTGTATTTTCATATCCCGTTTTGCGATACCGTCTGTTTTTATTGCGCCTGCAATAAAATCGTCACCAAAAATCGCAAACATGCAGAACCGTACTTGGCGAATCTGTGCAAAGAAATCGCGATGCAGGGCGATTTGTTCGACTCCAGCCGGGTCGTCAATCAATTGCACTGGGGCGGGGGCACGCCGACTTTTTTAAGCTACGAGCAAATGAAAACGCTGATGTCGGTAACCCGTCAGCATTTCCACTTGAGGGATGACGACAAGGGCGAATATTCAATCGAAGTCGATCCTCGCGAAACCAACGACCAGACCATCAAACAATTGCGCGAACTGGGCTTTAACCGGGTCAGTTTGGGCTTGCAGGATTTCGATCCGGCTGTGCAAAAAGCCGTCAATCGCCTGCAAAGCGAAGAACAGACATTCAGCGTTTTAGAAGCAGCTAGAGCCGAAGGTTTTCGTTCGACCAATATCGATTTGATCTACGGTTTGCCGCTGCAAACGGTAGATACCTTTGCCAAGACCTTGGACAAAATTCTCGCTGTAGAACCGGATCGTTTCTCGATTTTTAATTACGCGCACATGCCCGCACGGTTTAAAACCCAACGCCAAATTAACGATTCCGATATGCCGACGCCCGACGTCAAACTGGCTATTTTGCAAATGGTGGGACAACGGCTTACCGAAGCCGGTTACGTTTATATCGGCATGGATCATTTCGCCAAACCCGATGACGAACTCGCCGTCGCCCAGCGCGAGGGACATTTGTACCGCAATTTCCAGGGCTATTCCACGCATTCGGATTGCGATCTAGTGGGCTTGGGCATTACCTCCATCGGCCGGGTAGGCGATGCCTATATCCAGAATGTCAAAGAGCTGGACGAATACGACCAGCTGATCGGCCAAGGACAATTGCCGGTATTTAAAGGCGTCGAACTGGATGACGACGACAAACTGTGCCGCGCTGTAATTACCCAACTGATTTGCCATTTCGATTTGACTTATACCGCTATCGAACAGCAATTCGGCATTAACTTTAGCGATTACTTTGCCAAGGAACTTGAGGCATTAGCCCCGATGCAAGCCGACGGTTTGCTGATGCTGTCGGCACAAGGCATTAAGGTTTTATCCGCAGGCCGTTTGTTGATCCGCAACATCTGCATGGTCTTCGACAAGTATCTGGCGCAAAAGCAACAACAGTTCTCAAAAGTTATTTAAGCTCCCTATGAATGACGAACGCATCATCGAATTGGAAATAAAAGCCGCTTATCAGGAAGATTTGCTGCAAGAATTGAACAAAATAGTCTCTGGCCAGCAGCAACAGATAGACCGTTTGGAAGCCACCTGCCAAATGCTCAACGAGCGTATTAAAAGCTTGTCTGTTGAAGGCGGGATCGGCGAAAATGTTGATGAAGTGCCGCCGCATTATTAGCCTTTGCAATAACACAGCTATAATTCAAATCAATTCCAGAATTCAAATCAATTCCAGATAGTGTCAAAAAATCAGACATAAATAATGATGAAGCAAACTATTCTCGCACGCCAACCTGGCGATTTAACAGTTGCTTGGGCTCAGCAAGTCGTTGATAAACATGATATCAACGCTGTGGTTGCCAAAGTGGATGTTGTTGCCGTTGACGTAGGGACGACAACGCGGGTTTGTGTCGCTGTCGAACATAATGGTCCGGCCACCTTGCCGAGCCGGTGGTTTGTAAAACTTCCGTCATTGAAATGGCGGGCGAGGATGATTACGACTTTACCGCGACTGCTACAGACCGAAGTGCGTTTCTATAACGAGTTGGCGGAGGCTGTCCCCCTTAGCAAACCGGTTTGTCTGGCGGCGCAAAGCCGGTTTGGCCGTGGTTCGACATTGGTGCTTGCCGACATTGCGGAATTCGCCGGTATTCCCAGTGCCGCCAGCGATACGTTGACGCTTGAGCAGGCAACTTTGGTTATCGAACAACTTGCCTGTAGTCATGCGCGGTTTTGGAATAACGTGCATCTCGATCCCGAATACCGCTGGTTGGCGGGACCGATCCGGCTTTTGGAAGATGCGCTGGGAACGGCTTTGGCGGTACCGTTGATGAAACGCGGTTTACGGCTGGCCGGAGACCACATACCTTCCGTTCTGCATGCTCCTGCCATTCATTATGCGCGGCATCGTCGGGCAGCGATGCGCTTCCTTTCCGAAGCTTCCAAAACGTTGGTTCATCACGATTGTCATCCCGGCAATTTATTCTGGAACAAGAACAGATCAATGGTTGGTTTTCTTGACTGGCAACTGGTCCGCATCGGCGAAGGCGTCAGCGATGTGGCTTATTTTCTGTCGACCGCACTGAGTGCAGAAACGCGCAGACTTTACGAAGGGGAACTGCTGGTCAAATACGCTCAAACGCTGGAAGAGAATGGCGTGACCGATGTTGAAAACACCTCGTTAGAGCAACGCTACCGCGCTCATCTTGTTTATGGTTTCGAGGCCATGATAGTCACGCTTGCCGTGGGCGGCATGATGAATTTGAATTGCAACCTGGAGCTGATACGCCGGACGGCTACGGCTGTAGAGGAATTGGATGCTTTTTCTGCGTTGCCGATATAAAGCTTAGTTCGCCGCAGATTTGCACGGATAAACACCGATAAAACGTTATGTTGTGTACATGCGTCGGTTCTGCCCCATCCGAAACATTTTGCATTGCTTCAGTATAACCACCTTGTTCCCGGTATTGCGGAAACATTAGAACCGAAGTTACAAACCCACTACCGTTAAGTTAAGGATGGGCAGTCCCTTCTCCCTCAGGGAGAAGGTTAGGATGAGGGGATTAAATAAAGCTTTTTTGCCTTTTTATTCTCCTCACCCCGACCCTCTCCAGCAGGAGAGGGGGCGTTTCGCTTAAATTAACGGCATTAGTTGCAAACCCTGGCCCCGCTTGCGTAGATTAGCTGAAAACATTTTAAGCACTGAGGTCTTAGCTATGAAAAAGCAATTTGCCGTTTTAATATTCATCTTCATCCTGAATGGCTGCACGTTTCAAAAGCCGGATTACCTGAAAGTTATAACTCCGGCCGAATTAAGCCAACTTACGCAACGCGAGGATATATTCCTTGTCGACGTTCATACGCCCGAACAGAAACATATAAAAGGCACCGATCTTTTTATTCCCTACAACGAAATCGAGAAATTCCAAGACAAACTTCCCAAAGACAAAAATACGCCTATTTATGTGTACTGCGAAAGCGGCCCGATGGGGAATTCTGCGGCAAGGTCTTTGCATGAGTTAGGCTACAGTAACTTAACCAATCTCGAAGGCGGAGCCAAGGCTTGGAGAAAAGCGGGGCTTGGTTTTGAGTAAGTAATTTTGCTATTTAGTCCTGTAGGTTCGCACCATGCACTATTTAAGAGCTCCACTGAATACCAACAGTGTTAAAAAGGGGCGAGATGCGCACCACACTACTCGACTTGTTGGGGCAAAGAAAGTCCTTCAAAGAAATTGAGCAATTCATGCAGTCTGGTGCTGGGATTCATTTCTCCACTCGCTATGGCTTCAGCAAGAATTTTAGGAGCTATTTTACGTGCTTCGGAAAATCCATTATTTAGTAGCAAGCTAAAGATACTTAAATCTTTGCCCTTTTCGTAGCTTTCCATACCCGGATGACTACGCAAGTCTTTGATAAGCAAATCTGCTGCCGAGTGTTTTCCAGCCACAGCATAGGGCTTGCGGTTGTAACGAAAGTGCAGCAATAGCCAGAATTCGAAGCATGGATAAGAAGCAATGACTTTAATTTTTTGGGAGCTCTTGACTAAGTTCAGCGCCTCGTCAAAAGTTTCGTGAGTGTCTCTATCTACCGCACAAAAAACGTGATCGAATTTTCTTTGGCGACTAATTGCCTCAGCAACAATTCCTTTCGGATCGGTATTCCCGCAATGGGTAATTTCCACCAATACATTGACCCGAAAATACAGGCTCGCATCTTCCAGATAGCGTTTTCCAGACTTACTATCTTCGCAAATGACCAATACCGTAGGTTGCGGTTTAAAACGAGGTTTTGAGCGACCGAAGGAATCAGCTTTACGCGCCATATTCAGCCTTTTCGCAAAATAGGAAGTCCTCGGTAGCGTCCTTCGTAATAGCGTTTTTCCAGGTCTTCACCTTCGCGCCCTTCAAAATCATGGATGGAACGTAATTGCGTAGCACCGTTAACATCGCGCTCGGTAAGCCAGAATTGATCGCGACGCAACAACTTGGCATCCATCAAATGAGTGTCGTGTGTGGTAAAAATAAGTTGTCCAGGCAAATCGGATTGAAGGTGTTTTTTTACCAAAGAGACGACAATCTCAGGGTGAAGACTGCTGTCCAGCTCATCAACCACTAGAGTACGACTTTCATTGGTAAGCTTTGAGCGACTGTGAACACTCCAAGGAAACCAAAATCCGATCAGATTTTTAGTACCCTCAGATTCTTCTTTGAAATCAAAATCGGCTTCACCTAACGCAGTTTTATGAGTTAGGATAGTTCGGCTTTTGGGGTTTTCATCAGGTAATGGTAATAAATCTTCCTGAGCTTGTTCCAATGCGTCTGAGTCTACCTGATCAAAGCGAATAGTACTAACAGGAACATCGACTTCTTGCAGAAATGATGAAATTTCTTTTGCAATAGAAGGAAACCTTTTTGCAAGCTGTTGACTGCCAACTGCCCATTTGCCCATTTTTCCAGAAACAGTCATGATCCCTGTCTGCAACCATTTTAATGGATCCCGTAATTGATTTAAGTCTTCACTACTATTTGCCACGGCCTGCGCAAGAAACAACACCTGAGGCCCTGTAGATTTTCTCCAAAGCTCATGCAAAGCCGTTCCGCCTTCCAACTTTGGACCGAAGCTATATTCGTCGCCAGAAGGCAAGTGACGGCGCTTATACAACAGAGTTTCTTTTCCCGCAGGAAAAGCAATCAAACATTCCTCGACGATACGTTGCTGAGTCAAAGCCAACTCAAATTGATAACGTTGCTCAGCATGAACAAAGTGCAGCTCAATGCAGCTAGGCTGACTAGCTAACAGAGGGTCAAAACGAAATGGAGAAACTGGAAGCGGTGTAGCTTGTGCACTAGGCTGACGTCCAGCAACATCTCTAACAATATCAAATGCTTTAATTAAATTGCTTTTACCTGATGCATTTGGCCCATAAATCGCTGCAACCTTTAATAAATCAGGGAGTTTTTCGCCTTTAACAACCGGCTTGAATACCTTGTCGCCTTTTTTTAAGTGAGGTGCTGCCACCATGGAAAAGGTTTGTTTTTCTCGGAAAGAACGAAAGTTGCTGACAGAGAACTCGATTAACATGCAGAAATCTCGTAGTTATATGGGTTAATTTGATTATCAATATAGTCCATTTTCATATTAACTGCATATTTTTTACATTAACTTCGTTAAATTGTAGATTTTCGTAACCCGGTATTTATTGCACAGATGCATTGGATCATAGTTAATATCTTTTATTAATCCATACACGATAAAGCGCAATTTGTAGGGTATCAATAGAGTAGCCTATGCGCCGCATGGACATCATTCGGCCCAATACGCAATGAATGCGTCCTACCCCAACATCAACCCCTGCAACACCTTAATCTCGTCCCTGATCTTAGCCGCCTGCTCGAATTCAAGATTTTTCGCATGCTGATACATCGCGTCTTCCAACTGCTTCAATTTCTTGCCCGCCTGTTTGGGTGACATGGTCGCTTTATAGTCGGCCGGAAATTCCGCCACTTTGCTTAGCACCGTGTTGGCGTTAGCCATGCCTGCACCGGGGATCGATACCTGTAAAATATCGGTGACCGACTTAAAAATGGTCTTCGGTTCGATATGATGCTCGATATTAAATTTATGTTGTTTTTCGCGGCGACGGTCAGTTTCATCGATCGCCTGCTGCATCGATTTGGTGATTTTATCGCCGTATAAAATCGCCTTGCCGTTGACGTTACGTGCCGCCCGGCCGATGGTTTGCACCAGCGACACGGTCGAACGTAAAAAACCTTCCTTGTCGGCATCGAGTATCGCAACCAATGACACTTCCGGTATGTCCAATCCTTCGCGCAACAGGTTGATGCCTACCAACACATCGAACTGCCCCAAGCGCAAGTCGCGGATGATTTCGACGCGTTCCACGGTATCGATATCGGAATGCAGATAGCGCACCTTCACATCATGCTCCATCAAATATTCGGTTAAGTCTTCGGACATTCTCTTGGTCAACGTTGTAACCAGCACCCGCTCTTTTACCGCAACGCGCTTGTTGATTTCCGATAACAAATCATCGACTTGGGTTGTTGCCGGGCGCACTTCCACAATCGGATCGAGCAAGCCGGTCGGCCTGACCACCTGCTCGGCAAAGACTCCGGAATGCTCTCTTTCGTATGGCCCTGGCGTTGCCGATACGTAAATCCGTTGCGGCGCTCTCTCCTCAAATTCATCAAACATCAATGGGCGGTTATCCAGTGCGGACGGCAACCTGAAGCCGTATTCAACCAGGGTTTCCTTGCGCGACCGGTCGCCTTTATACATCGCGCCGATCTGCGGCACGGCGACATGGCTTTCGTCGATAATTATCAGTGCATTGTCGCGCAAGTAATCGAACATCGTCGGCGGCGATTCGCCCGCGCTTCTTCCGGACAAGTGGCGGGAATAGTTTTCGATGCCAGAGCAATAGCCGATCTCCAAAATCATCTCAATATCGAACATCGTCCGTTGTTCAAGCCGCTGTGCTTCGACCAGTTTATCCAAGGAACGCAATTGCTCCAGGCGCTCCTTGAGTTCTATCTTGATCTTTTCAACCGCCTCCAATAACTGCTCTCTTGGCGTGACGTAATGGCTCTTCGGGTAAATTGTATAGCGTGCCAGCCGCCGGACGACTTCGCCGGTCAGCGGGTCGAACAATGACAAGCGTTCCACCTCGTCATCGAACAGTTCTATCCGTAACGCTTCGCTGTCCGACTCGGCCGGGAACACATCAATCACTTCGCCGCGCACCCGGTAGGTCGCACGGCGCAAATCGATGTCGTTGCGGGTGTATTGCATTTCCGCCAGCCGTCGCAGGATATCGCGCTGGTTGATCATGTCACCCTTGACCAGATGCAACACCATTTTGAAATACGATTCCGGTTCGCCCAAACCGTAAATCGCCGACACCGTTGCGACGACTATCGTATCTTCCCGTTCGATTAAGGCTTTGGTTGCGGATAAGCGCATTTGTTCGATGTGCTCGTTGATCGCAGCATCTTTATCGATAAAAGTATCGGAGGCCGGAACGTAAGCTTCCGGCTGGTAATAGTCGTAATAAGAGACGAAATACTCGACGCTGTTTTCCGGGAAGAATTCTTTCATTTCGCCGTATAACTGTGCGGCCAGGGTTTTATTCGGCGCCATAATCATGGCCGGACGCTGAACCTGATTAATCACATTGGCAATCGTGAAGGTTTTGCCGGAACCGGTCACGCCCAGCAAAGTCTGATGCACTTCGCCATCGCTCAAGCCTTCAACCAACGCTTGTATCGCGGTAGGCTGATCACCGGCAGGCTGAAACCGACTGTGGATTTTAAACTTCTTTTTCACTTGGACTTCTCAATATACTAATAGCACATTAATTTTTATCGTTCCGATACTGGAGCGTTCATCTTTATATATAAATATTGTATAAGGATAGGAAAGGTTATTACAGGGCAATAGTATTATGTTGTCACGCTCAGTAACTGCTGGCGATATGAGTCATTGCCTTGTTTAGATGGCGACGAATATTACGTTTGCCTGTTCGATCGCGGCGGATTAAGGTCAAGGTCATTCTTCGTATAAGTGCTGGTTCTAGTTTTCTCGAAATGAATATCTATATCCACTATTATTAGTTTTCAATGTGTCCATGATTTTTTCAAGCTCATTTTCAAAAAACCGGTAATCACCCTGAATCGATTTACAGTAAAGATCTTCGGTCCGCTAAAAACTGGTACTGGGTTTTCGTCAATTCTCGTTCAGAGATCGCGTCCGCAGTGGCTGGTGAGTGGAAGTTGGTGACGATGGCCTTCAATTAACCGGTTAACGAACCGAAGAATCAATACTGCCAAAAATCCGTTTTGGCCAAGCAATGAAGCATGCCGAGCCTTGTTCGACAGATTCCTGAACGGATAACTGAATTAATGGTGTCCTTGGTTAGTCAGCCGCAACCACGATTTTCTGGATAGATGCGGGATCAGCAAATGCAAAGGCATCTTCAACCAGTGGGAACGGATATATAAAAGCCAGCGTGCGAAACCGGTCCACTTATCGTTGCAGGTCGGATGCGGAGGATTAAGCGCCCGCAGAAAAAGGAAGTCCATTATCTTGATTTTTGAAGATCCGGGAGAATAAATCATCGAAGCGGTAATGATAGATTCAGGGGTCGGTGTTTTCAGTATTTTGTTGCTATAACGTAATGCATAAAATAGTGGTTTGCCCAAACCCAAGGTGTCTGCACGATCAAGCAAGTTTTGCCAAAACCGCGAATTTTTATCGCTGAACTCGCGCAGTAATAAATCAATATCGCTCAAATCGCGCAAGCCGTTTTCAAATTCGCCGCCCCAAAACAAATGGCTTGCTGTATGTAAAATCATGTCCTCAGGAGCCAATATCCAATAATTGCTGTTGGGAATATTAACTGCCGAGTTTAACAGCAAATTGGCATCTGGATATAAAGCGCAAGTCTCAGGAAGAATATTGTGATGAATATCTAAGGTCGTACCTCGCTGAATATGCCGCATAGGGGGTAATTCATGCATCCAGCGCTCATAATAGTTTTGATCGTAGCTGTCTAACGGCTCTGGGAACCACCCGTTCCACTTTAGTGCTTCCTTGACTTCTTGTAAACGCTGCTTGGGGACAAGAATGTCGATATCGCTAAAAACCCGCCCCAAATCCGCATTTAAATTCGCAGCCGAATAAGCAGTGCCTTTAAGTAAGATTAACGGCAACTTCAATTGCTCAAAAACCTGTTGCAGATTATGGAGCTCCCAATTTACGATACGTTTTTGCGATAGCCAGTATTTATAAGCAGAATTAAGATGTGTGGCGGCAAATCCGGGCGGTTCAAACATCCCGAACTTCTTCCAAAAAAAAGCCAATCTGGACATGACGCCAGCAGCTCTTGCCTGTCGCAGCAACAATTCCCAATTGGTATTAGTATGGCAGTCTTCGGTGCGCGCAAAAACCAATTGTTTGATGAGCAAATTTGCTATGTTTTTATCCATGCTCCACATCGTCCAACAACTGTTCAAAACAAGCCGATGCCTGATCAAAGTCGCCATCATAGATAAAATCATAAGCGCGGCTTCGTTCAACCAGTTTAGCCAAAACTTCAAAACCTTCAGCGCCCAACACACTGTAGTTGAAAGACAAGTCGGCTAGTTTCATAAAAGCTTCCGCTTTAGGCAGCGGTGTTAATTGCATATCAATATGCTGTTGGAATTTGGGAAAGACCACCAGGCACGGTAAGGCGATTTCATTAGCTCTTGATACTGCTTCTGTCGGCGGTTTCATCAGACTCACCGAACCTTTCAAGGTATCGTTCACAACGGGGCTGAATTCATTGTTCGGATAAGTGTCGGCAATCAGTTGTATTGATTCATTTTTCAGGCTGACCGGGCGAGGTACCGGGACGATATTGCCGGTAAGACAATCTATTAAAGTCAACTCGTCTGAAAGCAGCCGCCAACCTTTGTTAATGAGTGAGGCGCATAGGGTGCTTTTACCCGAACCCGGCGAGCCAGGCAGGATCAAAGCTTTGGAATTTTTTTCGACAACAGCCGCATGAATGATTAAATACTGGTGCGAATAACCGGATATACACCAGTTCAGTCCCCACTCAAAGAACGGAAAGGCTTGCGAATAGGGTAAAGGCTTAAAAGGGACAAACTGATCGAACGCGAACAGGGCTTGTTTGCGGAAAAAACGTCTAAGCCCGGAAGGACGGAACACTCTGACATAAAAGTCGCAGAAACTATCTTTAGGCAGCTGAGGATAGTCACAGTACAAACGAATAATGCTTTGTTGAACAGACTCAATCTCTGATTGTATCCGTACCGCAAAAGGGCCAACCTTTATTATAAAGCGCCCATTATTCATCAATTGTGTTGGCGAATTTAGGGTGCTCAAAATAACTCAACTGATTTTGACTAAATGTAGAGCACACAGCCCCTTCAAAATTTCTTCTAGCAATAGCGAATCTAGTTGGTTAAATCCATTCTGCCGGGCTTGGGCGATTAAAAATTCATGGTTCATTGGCGCTTTGCATTTCCAAAGCAAATCAAACACAAAGCCGGACTCCGCACCAAGCCAGTGAGTGTCGCCACTGCCAGTGTGATAAACCAAGCGCTGATCATCAATCATCCGGATAATAATCGCAAAATCTTGACAAATCTCCCAAGACCTCGGGCTTTCCATTTATGAAGATTAATGATGAAGCGATTCTAAATAACTTTTGACGCCGCTTCCGTTGGTGCCGCCGTTAAAGGTGCCATTAATCAACACCCCGTCTTGCGAAGTAAAAGAAGAGATTTGTCCGGTTGCCAATTTATAGAGGTTGACGATATCGAAAGCGCTTACTCCGCTATATACAACTCCGAAACCTGCATAATTCACCGGATCGGCTGCATAAAGAAGGGCGTTAAGATAATCGGCAACGGCATGCCATTCCAGGGTGCCTTGATGTTGATCCAATACATCCCATAGAGATCCTTGAAGATTACCGCCAAAAATCGGTGCAAAAGCTGTCGCGGTTGCCGGTTGGCCAAATTTACTTTTAATAGCCGTAAAAATAGAAAGCCAATTGTTAGCAGCAGTTGCAGTTATCCAAGTGCCCTGTACCTGTATCTGCTTAACTTTGCTCGAGCTCGGGGGGATAGCGGCATATTTAATAGAAAAAGGATTTATCCCTGCTTTGCACCATTGGTTAATATTTCCATCCTGATTGCCTGATTTACTGGCATTTTGCCACCAGCCGCCAGGTGAAAAGCCGACGCCGCAATTTGTAGTGTTATCATGGGGACTGGAATGATTGCCCGATTGTGTGCCGGAAATTGTGCAGTGATAGGCGCTGCCCAACGCCGACTTACTGGTCAAGGTCATGATAACCGGCGCAACCGCCCCTACTTTGGCAAACGATCGCCGCGATTTATCAACTGTTTGATTTACATTTTGGCTTTCGTCTGGTTTAACAATTTTATTACTTTTTGCATTCATTGTTGTAATACCTTTAAGTAAGTTGGCCAACGTTATTAAGGTTAACAAAAACTCTTTTTTTTGTCTACTTCGGTTCTCAGTCTCATTGTAATGCAAAATGAGTTTAAACAAGAGATTATTTTTAATAGAAAAAGGCCGGTAAATACCATAATTTTTTTGATTGAGGAGTGTAAGCCGATCTCGAAATATACGACTTAAATATCGTGCAAGCTAAAGCAAATTTTTAGCGGTTATTCTTCTCGCCAAATGCCCGATTGAACTATGTTATGTTAGAATTTAATTGATATTTTACTTAGCCTTTCCACATTGATGTAACTATAGCTAGAGAATTGTTAATGAAGTCATCTGATTACTGGGTAAAAGCAGCGTGGGGGGTGTTTTTAATTGCACTCTTATCAATATCCATCTTCTTTGATACATGGCGCTCTATTGTTGAGACTTGGTATCGTTCCAGTTCATATAATCACGGCTTTGTCATTGCTCCAATCAGTTTATGGTTATGCTGGTCGCGAAGAAGTACTTATCTGGCTTTATGTCCGACAATCAGTTGGATAGCGTTAATTGCCGTAATTGCAAACGGTTTTCTTTGGCTTGTTGCGGACTTGGTTAATATTCAGGTTGTTAAACAATTTGCTGTTGTTGGGATGTTAATAAGCGGGTTTTGGGTAATACTAGGCGACCGTATCACCTCAAAAATATTATTTCCGTTGGGTTATCTTTTTTTTATGGTTCCTGTCGGGAGTGATCTTATCGCTCCGTTGATGGAATTTACCGCTACATTTTCAGTGTATTTAATCCGCCTCACAGGAATTCCAGTTTTTCGGGAAGGACTTAATCTTACCTTAACTTCCGGCAACTGGACAGTTGCTGAAGCTTGTAGCGGTATCAATTATTTAATTGCATCGATATCGCTCGGATTTGTATACGCTTACATTACTTTTTCCAGTTATTGGAAAAGAGTATTGTTTATGCTGCTTACTATTATTGTGCCTATCTTTGCTAACGGTATTCGTGCCTTTTTAATTGTAATGCTAGGACATTTCAGTAATATGACATTGGCTGTGGGTGTCGATCATATTATTTACGGCGCATTATTTTTTGGTTTGGTAATGATGCTATTGTTTTATCTCGGCTCTTTTTGGAAAGATCCGCCAATATCCCAAACACAAGATTTATCAATATCTCATCAAGGAACGGTAACAACTTTTGCTAATCAAGCGTTTTTTTCGGCTTTATTTTTAGTCGGTTTTTTAAATTTAATCTGGCCTGTAAGTTCTGTTTGGTTATCCAAGGTGCAACAAATGCCTGAGAATAATGGGCTGGATCAGAAGATTGCTTTCAGTGGAAAGGGTTGGGAGTCTGTACAAGATCCACAATGGGGATGGACGCCTCGTTTTAATGGAGTTAGTTCGGATTCGATGATGTATTTTTCTAATGGTCAAGATATTTTCGGTGTCTATCGGGCAAGCTTTGGACGAGAATCCCAAGGAGGGTCGGAACTTGTTAATTCACAGAATGTGTTGGTGACATCGGCGCAGCATATCGCATGGAAAACGGTTCAAACCGGCACTGTTCAGTTGAAGGAGTATGATGATAAACCGCTGGTGGTTGATCAGGCTGTACTTGGCGGAAGCGAAAGAAATTTAGTTGTTTTGCGTTGGTATCAAATTGGTGCCCACAATACAGCTGACCCTTATCGAGCTAAGTGGCTACAATTAATTAAACGCTTATCGAAAGATTCATCATCTGAATTACAAGTTGTCTTATTGACTGAAGCCCCACGTGATGACTATCAACAAGCGCAGTTCTTTTTAAAAAATATTGCACAAAGCTGGCTTACTGTTAACTAAGTATGCATTATATTTTGTGAGTCCTAAATAAAAGCCCGTGCTATTTTATTAAGTGATACTGGGCGTTCAAAAGCTATTTAACATTTTCAGATAGATTTTGGTTTTGGCTAATCTCTACTTTCGATATCAGCCAAAACATCAAGCGGGCATTCCTAAACAAGGAACAAGCTTATATTGTCGCCGATCTCCAACACGTTGATCAATAATGTCTTGAGGGATATCGTTGGAAGCTCTTCTTGGATCGTTTTGTTCAGATCTAATGTGATATTCTCTAACAGTTATACGTCTACCATTTACAACTTTTCTATCAAGCTGTTTAATGACCAGAGATGCAACATCATCGGGCATTATTGTGACTACGCCATGAGCATTAAGTATGTTTTGTTCATTGTCTAATAAATTGAGCAGCGTTATATCAACAATAGTTCCTGGAAGACTAAAAAGTCGATAAAAAAGATTGCGCTTAATAGCAGGTTTGATGACCTCAATCAAATCTGATTTTTGGGTAGTCGGTGGAATATTTTTAAAAAAGACAAGCATATATCAAACCTTAAAATAAAAGATGCGCCATGTATTTAAAATGATGGTTCTTTAGTTACTTTCTCTAATAGAAAGGAGGTCAAATTTTTGAAAGCCAGCAACCTTTTTATTATTCTTATTATTCATTTTTATTCCCCTTAGTTTTTACCGTTTGTGTGGGACATATTTATAATAGTTTGAAATGCAAATTTTAAAAGGCTAAATGCTAATAGCGTTATTAGTTCTTAAATTAAAGCATTATTTGAACCAAAAAATAATTTATATTAAATTACAATGTATTGTGATTATATGGCATATATTTGATGGCTAAAAATTTTTAATTGTGTAAAAAAAACTGACAATTTGTACGGATGTAATGTTTATATTAGTCATTTTGGACGCCTCTCGTTATTGAGATTTTTCTTCGCAAAAATCCGGTCGAGCACAATTCGCGCAATTTTCACCTTGGATAAGTAGGTGATCAAAATTCTTTTTGATTAGCAAGCTGCTTCACCAGGGCAAACAAATTAAAAACGGCATTTAGAATCAGAGCATTAATTGCTGCTATATTTAGATATTTGATAAGAACCAAATGAGCTGTAATCTTATGAAATACTTTCCCCTCTTTAAAATATCTCTGTATTGAGCTCAAGAAATTACGTGGTGTCTGAAAGGAAATCTATAATTAATTTTTTCTAACAGATTATTTTTCATGTTGAGCTATGCTATACAATTTAAATAGCTTCAATTTTCCAGTTGATACTGCAATTAAAGTTTGATTGACAGGTTTATCACAAACAGGATTGTATTAATGTACTTTCGTAAACTTAGCACTCTTCAGTTAATTATTTTTCTTAGTTTAAATGCTGTTATCGATTTGACTGGCTTTGCCTCGGCAGAACAAATTACGGAGACGAAGCTAGATGGTTCAAAAATACCCAGTGATCAGCTTATGGGTGTTGGTGCTCTAGGACGGATCGAACCTCGTAGCCGGGTAATTCGCGTCTCTCATAATGCTGGTGTTGAAGGCGCTAATTTACAGAAACTTTTTTTTCAGGAAGGTGATCTGGTCAAAAGTGAAGACATATTAGGTTTATTGGCTGATCATAGTAAAAGGCAAGCGGATATTGAAGTCGCAAAAGCTAATGTGAAGGTTCTTGAGGCAAAACTAGCCGTTGAAAAAATCGCCCATGCCTATAATGAGAAAGAACATGCGCGTTATCAATCGCTTATTAAAACAGCTACAGCCAGCGTTTCAACAGCCGATCAAAAGCGTCTGTCTTTCCAGCAATCGCAAGCAATAATAACTCAATTGCAAGCGGAAATCGCAAGCGCCAAGGCCGATCAACAGGTAGCGGAAGAAAATCTGGCTAAAACCGTCATCAAATCGCCTATTGCCGGCACTATTATCAAAGTACAGGCCCGGCCTGGTGAAAGAATTACAGACAAGGGTTTATTGGAAATAGCTGATTTGACTCAGCTTGATGTTGTGGCGGAAGTTTATGAAGCCGATTTGACCAAAGTCCATGTCGGACAAACAGCGGAAATCCAATTAATAGGCTATCCAACCCCTTATAAAGCTCAGGTGCGAGAGCTTGGCTTTCAGGTCAGAAAAAATGACTTAAACGATACCGATCCGCTGGCCGACAAAGACAACAGGGTTATCGAGGTACGCCTGACTTTGGAAGATAAAGCGGTTACCGATTTACAACACCAGATTTATCGGCAGGTTCAAACACGGATACGGCCATGAGTCTGATTACATCATTTTGGTTTCCTGCGCGTCTGGCTTGGCGGCAATTGTTTCATGACCGCACCAAGCTCATAGCCGCTATATTCGGCGTATTGTTTGCTACGGTGTTGGTTTTTATGCAGATTGGCTTTAAAGACTCACTTTTTGCCGGCGCTTCTTCTTCGCCAACCAAAATGAATGGCGATTTATTTCTTATGCACAAACAAACCGAAGCAATGTGGCGTTCGGTACAATTTGAACGCAGCGAACTAATGCGCGCCCTTGGCCATCCTGAAGTAGCTTCCGCCTATCCTATGTATATGGGGTTAGCTCAATTCAAGGATACAGAAACACGAATTAAAAGAACATTGGTAGTCTATGGATATGACACAGACGTTAATCTTATGGATATCAAGGAAATCCAGGCTAACCATGAACAGCTTCGCCAACAAGATACGATACTCTTTGATGAATCCTCCCGGCCTGAATTTGGCCTCATGCGTAAATTAATTTCCGAGGGAAAGGATCTTAATGAAATAAATGACCATAAAGTTAAAACGGTAGGGCTTTTTCGGTTGGGAATCTCGTTTTCGGCCGACGCTAATGTGGTCACCAGTGACTTGAATTTTTCACGGATTTTTCCCAACCGGACTCTTGAAAAGATCGACCTTGGAATTATCAAACTGGCGCCAGGTGCTAATGTAGAGAAAGTAAGGTCAGAACTTACGGCCATGCTTAATAAAAATATCAATTTTTTCACGCTTGATCAATTAGTCGCATCTGAGAAGCTTTATTGGCAAATTAGGACCCCTATCGGTTTTATCTTTGGTTTTGGGGCAGTTATGGGGTTGGTAGTAGGCATGGTAATCGTTTACCAAATTCTCTTTACTGATATAGCTAACCATCTGAATGAGTTTGCCACTTTAAAAGCGATGGGATACAAGAACAATTATTTTATAAGAGTTGTTTTTGCATCGGCATTTTTTTTGGCTATTTTAGGGTTTATGCCGGGCTATATATTGTCAATTGGTCTTTATCACTTGGCTGAGGGACAAATTTATATGCCCATGCCTATGACATTGAATAAAACTATTACCATCTTCCTATTTATTTTAACCATGTGTGCAACGGCCGGTATGCTCGCCATGCGTAAACTTAAATCGGCTAATCCTGCGGATATGTTCTGATGGCCGACAGACATGATTAATGTACAAGATTTGAGTTTTAGCTATGGCAACG
Organism: Methylobacter sp.; assembly: GCF_004322395.1. Classification (GTDB taxonomy): domain Bacteria; phylum Pseudomonadota; class Gammaproteobacteria; order Methylococcales; family Methylomonadaceae; genus Methylobacter_A. The sequence continues at coordinate 7,560 of NZ_SCTW01000102.1, read as the reverse complement.
GTGAATTGCAAAGACAGGTGTTAAAACAGGTCAACCTCTCTATAGATGCCGGTGAGATTGTTATCATGACCGGGCCGTCGGGATCGGGGAAAACCACCTTATTGACTATTATTGGTGGATTACGCCAAGCGGAAGAAGGTAGTGTTTCAGTATTGAACAAGCAGCTTGTAAACAGTATAGAGCACATCAAAGTGCAAATACGCCAGCAAATAGGCTATATCTTCCAGCAACACAACTTGCTTAAATCATTGACTGCTGTGCAAAACGTCAGCATGGCTCTTGAAATGCACAGTGACTTGAATGAGCGAGAACGACTTAAACGTTCCGCAGAGTTGTTGTCTGCCGTAGGCTTATCCAGCCGTCTTCATTACAAGCCGGACCAACTTTCAGGCGGCCAGCGCCAACGCGTATCAATTGCGCGGGCTTTGGTCGGTAATCCAAAAATCATACTTGCCGATGAACCTACTGCATCGCTGGATAAGCAAAGCGGTCACGACGCAGTTGGCATACTTAAAAAACTTGCCAGAGAATCAGGCACGACCATATTGCTGGTGACTCATGACTATCGAATTCTTGATATCGCTGATCGGATAGTGGAACTCGAAGACGGTATTATTAAAAACTGAGAAACTAAAAAAATTAAATAACTTAGCTGCAGTATTTAAGATAGTTTCTAAGAAAAATCCCAACTATAATTATAGAGAGTTCTAAATTTTTATATATGGGTATGCTCTATGCTAATGAATAACAATTGTCTGATTGCCGGCTTGATGAGCGTTTTAATAATATTGACTGCTACAGAAGCTTCGGCGGAAACGTTGGAAGATGCCTGGAGCATTGCTATCGAAAATAACCATCAGATCAAATCAGCAAAAGCCGATACCAGCGCATCAGAACAGCAGTTGAATTCGGTTAAAGGGCAACGATTGCCAAGCCTTAATGTGAGCAGTGGTTATACTCAGTTTAGTGAAACACCCACAGCAAAAACCCAAATAGACGGCCAAACAGCTCAGTTTAATACCAGCCAGGCCGGAAGCGTAAAAGCTCAGGCGATCGCCTCGGTGCCTATTTTTACCAGCGGCCGCATCAGTCATAGCATTGATGCCGCCGAAGCTTCATTGCAAGCAGTTCAATCCAACGAGATCACCTCGGTATTAAACATCAAAATGCAGGTGGCGGAAGCCTATGTCACGGTATTGCGCAAGGAAAGCGCCTTACAGGTCGCGCAAAGTCATGTCGATATGTTAGGGCAGCACATGAAGGATGTGAACAATCTGTTCGATCAAGGCGTAGTCGCGCGCAATGACGTATTGGCGGCCAATGTCGAATTAGTCAATGCCCAGCAGCTGGTTGTGCAGGCGAATAATCAGCTGGATGTTGCTAGGGCGCACTATAACCGGTTGTTGGATCGAAATCTTGCCAATGCCGTTAAACTGGTCCACCAGTTCCCGAATGTTCCAAAAGAAACATTAAGCGACCTGAGCAGCAACGCGTTAAAAATGCGTCCGGAATTGGCAGCACTTGCACAACAGACAGAATCATTGGAACAGCAGGCGGAGAGTGCAAAAGCCGATCTGCTGCCACAGGTTGCCGTTAATGGCGGCTATCAATATCAGGAAAACCGCTATCAGGCGTTTCAGGGTATGTGGATGGCTAATGTCGGAGTGGAGTGGAAAATATTTGACGGCAGTTCCCGTCATCGAAGCGATACGATTACTCGGCAAGCTATTTCCTTAAAAGAGCAGCGGGATGATTTAACCACCATGATCGGATTAGAAGTAAGACAGGCTTGGTTGGATTTTCAAGAAACACAAAAACGCATAACGGTGACTCAGCAAGCCATAGCGCAAGCCGATGAAAACTTAAAAGTGACTGCCGACCGCTATCAGCAGGGTTTGTCCACCAATACAGACGTGCTTAAGGCGGAAGATTTACGTACTACTACGCACGGCAATTTTAACGATGCCAATTATGATGCGGCATTGGCTGTGCTGCACTTACGCCGTGCAATAGGCATCTTGTAAATTGATTACTGGTATGAATTTCATATACTACGACGCTGCATGCCTTAAACAAGGTAAACGTTATCTTTGACTTTGTCATGTTTGTAGTGTTACTTGTCCGCAGGAAGTAAACCGACAATGATGCGTATGGGCATAGTTAATTTTAGGCTATATGGCCCAGAACTGTCCTTTATTAGTTAGCACATCCCAATATTCTGTGTTTTTTCTTGCCACTCCATTCAACAAATCATCTACCCTAATGGTACAAGGACGCCGCATGCCATGATAATCCGTTAATGGACCGATGCCGATAAAATTCATCCCTATGCTTGAAAAAACCCGTATCAATGCCGGTTCCATAACTGCATACCAATCAAGGACGTTGTTTTCGCGACTCATTTTAATTAAACAGGTGAACAACGCAAGGGTAAGATGAGGAAAAATACGCCGCTCATCTTGAGCAAAAACTTTTTCTACTTCTTCACTAATACCCGATACGGTATTTATCTCATGTTTTCTTCGTCTAAACTCCTTTGATACGCAAAATCTCGACGCTTCCGCTAGACAATTTCTTGATATATGTTTTAGCGCTCCAAAATCGTCTATTTTTGTATATATTTCGATTGGATATAGTTTTTCAATGTTCTCCGGGCAGGGCAGGATAAGACGAGTCGTTGCCATATAAACACCAAGTTTTCGATGACGAATCAGATAATGGACAGAATGACTGTCAAACTCGTCGTATTCCATACCGTCAGGGTGTAAAGCGGGGTCTTCAAATCCGGTTTCAAGGCAATATACCTGATAACGCAATTTATAAACCTCGTTTTTAAGCTCGTCCGAAATTGCAGGTACTATATCGAAATATTCGTTAAAGGTATCAATAATGCTTTTAGTCATAGGAATACCGTTTTAATTTTAATATAGGTAATTAATTGTTTGGAAAATTATAGCGGAATAATAAAAATGGTTCTTAACAATCTGAAAAAATAAACATCGAAAACCAGTTTTTGTTGATCACATAAATAAGGAGAGAAGAATTTATTCTCAATATATTCAATTAATAATCGGTTAAATAAATGGATTGTCGAATTGTTAAAGATGATATATGGTTAGAAACGATTAAGCTCGTCCCGCAATTTAAATTATCAGGACCATTACCATGACCAACACACTCTTTGATTACCATACTGCTTTTTCAAGAAACATCGGCTGGATGACCCGCGAAGAACAAAATATACTAAAAAACAAACGCGTCGCTATTGCCGGTTTAGGTGGTGTAGGTGGAAGCCATTTAATAACCCTGACGCGATTAGGTGTCGGAAAATTTAACATTTCCGATTTTGACCGTTTTGAACTGCCTAACTTTAATCGCCAGGCTGGTGCCAGCATGTCTCATCTTAATCGCCACAAATCCGAAGTCCTTGAAGAAATGGCACTTGATGTCAATCCTACGTTGGAAATAAAAAAATTTCCAGACGGTGTAACCCCGGATAATCTGGCAGAATTTTTAACAGATGTGGATGTATATGTGGATGGCATCGATTTTTTTGCTTTTGCCGCCCGTGAATCAATTTTTGCCGCTTGCGCCGAACGTGGTATTCCAGCGGTCACTGCCGCGCCGCTAGGTATGGGTTCAGCATTCTTAAATTTCCTGCCCGGGCAAATGACTTTTGAACAATACTTTCAAATGCAAGGAAAGTCGGACATGGACAAAGCTCTGCATTTTTTAATCGGATTATCGCCCGCCATGTTGCATGGCGGCTATCTGGTTGACCCGACAACCTTTGATCTACTAAATCACAAAGGTCCCTCCACACCGATGGGCTGCGAGCTCTGCGCAGGTGTTGCAGCTTCCCAGGCGTTAAAAATCTTGTTGAAACGGGGCAATATAGTCGCGGCGCCATGGGGTCTGCATTTTGACGCTTATCAAAACAAGCTGGTCAAAACTTGGCGTCCCGGAGGAAACAGCAATCCTTTACAACGCCTTAGGTTAATGCTGGCAAAACGGCAATTTAAAAAAATAGCTGAGAAAACAGTAGCTTGATTTAGGTTGTATCGCTGTATAGTATTTATGTGGCTATCTATTTCGAGATAATGATAGCTATCATTAATAGCTTAATTTTTCATACAAAATAGGCGCTGCTTGCATTGCCAGGATAATTAGAGGTTATTGAGTTGCAAAAAACAGCAACCCAATAACCTAACGGCTATATGGAACAAACAACTTCAAGTGGTAGCCGCTTCGACAATACCGGAGTTTTTTTAGGATAGCCAACCCGTAGCAGCATCTGTAATGTTTCTCCTTCGCCGAATTGGAATATTTCCCTAGCCTTGGTAAAGACTGCATCGGCCTGTTTTTCTAAACCGGCAGGAATTGCCCCTGCTTGCCGCCTGTGTAACTGATCGGCAATCACATAATAGGGATGAACTGCGATACCTTGAGCGTTTAAATCAATCCAGATACGGTCCATCAACTGGCCTGCAGCTAAAATATCCTGAAAGCCCGAAGGTCCGACAATGGCCACCAGCGCAGGAGCATCTTTAACCGGCCTGGAATCAATAAATGACAAAGCTTTATAAGCGCCTAATAAATTAAGGATTTTCATGCGCGGCCAAGCACTGATTAGCTTCAGAAAGGCAATGCCGCCTGGAGGTAAATCCAAAGTATTCACATCTAAACCGTCATCGTACGAACCAGAGGATTTGCCAAAGCGTAAACTTTTAGCAAGCCATTCGTGGATTTCACGGGTTTGAAATCGAATTTCAGAAGCCTGTTTAACCAAACCGGCAACCTGACTGATTGTCGACGGCTGATCGATAACCACCACGTGGGCCGATGCTTCTGTTTGTTTTTTTAACGTATTGAGCAAGGTTTCGGGTAGCCTTTGTGCTCGATAAGGTAAGCGGTTGGTGTGCCGCTTGAATAAAGGCAGCGCATCAGCGGAAACTTGAGTGCTTTCAGTGGCTTGTTCAAGCAGAGCCTGACAGTAAACAGGCTGATTAGGATCCAGGCTGGTAGGAACTTGCCATGTAAGTGGGTGTCCGATTGCATTCGCGGCCTGGGTAATGTTTTCCTGAGCCGCACCTATTGTTAATAGGGTCGCCGGGCTATCGGCCGGGAAAGTTTTATGGCTTACCCGAGCGGTGTCATAAGCAACGCTTAAAGTTTGATTAAACCAGCCCAATCGCCACGGCTGGGAATTGTCGGCGGACGGTGCTTGGTGCGCGGCTTGTAAAATGAGGTTTAAAGCGCCGGATGTGGGCATGGTGTTCTCTCCTGATTTAATAATTGTTGTGGAGGAGCATTTTTACATGGAGCGTGGAAAATGGATTAATTTTTTTCAAATTAGCCAGGGGGATTTCTAGCACCGTGTTTGTTGTATTGACGATAGATATTTACGCAATATGCCCCGTCCAGCTTTGGGAATAAAGATTAGTTTGGTATGTGGGTTTTTACACTGTCAAAATTGATCCGGGTGGAACACATTTTTTAAATCGGGAGGGCTACAGCCCATGTATTGCGGGGATTATTGCTCGTAAGCAGTAACGAAAAACGGCATTCTTAAATAGGTAAGAGGTGGTATTGTATCTGGAAGCTCCACGGATGGTGCTTCCAGATAACTAATGCCGGATTAAGCTTGGTTTTTACGCTGTCTGAATCCAAAACCAAATAGACCTGCGCCGAGTAGAGCTAGACTGGTTGGCTCGGGTACTACGTTGATATGAAAATCGGTATCGCTGGATACGGTGTAGGGGAAGTTGGGGTTTTGGGCCAAAATTTCTTTTGTGCCTAAAACGGAACCGCTAGCAGCAAGCTGAACTTTGCCGTCGCCTGCGCAGTTATAAAGAATTCCGGGTAGGCAATCCAAATCTACCAATTTAAGATCGGGAGCATTGTGCTTGTCGATAAGGCCAAGTGCAAATTTGAAGTTGCCCAAAGCCAAGCTTGTTGAAACGCCCGTGAAGATATCAGGATTCACTGGTGTGTTTGTAGAATTCCATTCTTCATCGGCATCCCCAGTAAAGCCAAATTCCCACCATGCAGATGCGCCTGCGGTTAAAAGAGTTTCACACGCGGCAAATGATGTACATCCACCACTTGAAGGAAATGTCTCAGCATTCAGTGCGAAAAACTTGAATATTGATGTTTCGCCCGTTTTCGTGCCGAAACTGTAATTTGCAAAACCAGGCACTATATCGGTTCTGGAGGTAACCTCGGTCTTGAAGATTGCGGCTAATTGGGTTCCACTGCCTAGAACGTTATTAAAAGGAAGGCCGGGTATGCTTTGTCCTACGATTTTTGTAATATTGACTATACCTTCTAACGTATCGCCCACGTCAAGTTGGTTATTGCCGTTAGTATCGACGACTTGAGATTCAAAATCATCGTCCTCCAATAAATTTTGGCCAGGATAAATTGTAAAAGCATTTGCGCTACTTGCTGCTGCCAATCCCATTACCGCTGCGAGTGCGGCAGCGCTTGCTGTCAATTTTTTAGTTTTCATGGTTTCTATTCCTATTTGTGTTTTTAATTAAGTGAAAGTTAATTATTTCAGAGTGGTTCAGTCCACCTGCAATAACATATGCAGGTCTTGTGCCAACAAGGTGATTAAAATAACAATATATTGATATATAAGGAGTTATTATGAATATGATTGCATGGGTTTCATTCTATGTACTATGGACGCAAGCGTAGTTGTAAAAAAACATGACACTTTTTCGCTTTATTGGAAACTCAGTTGTTTTTAACGCTACTCAGTAAGCGCGCCAGGATTTTTCGCGAGAGCTAAAATGTGATTCATCCGAATTTTGGAAATGGAATAACTTGAAGATTAACGCCCGTATTAACGATCCGTGTTGCTTTTACTACGGTGCGTGCTTCATTTGTATATACGGTTCCTGATTTATAATTTATCTGTGGCTAATGAGAAATTAATTTTTATGGTATTAACTTCCTGTTTTATTTGTCTCTTTAGAAGTTGTAATAATTCTTGACATCTAACCCCTTGACGGAAGGAATGGCTTACTCATATAGAGCGTTCTTTAGATCTAACCCGCGCACGGCTGCAAGGTAGGGATGATCTAGCCTCGGGTGTAATTAAAGGAAGCAAATACTGTTGGTTTCGATCAAATTTGGATAAAGTGACGCATAAATTCATGCCGGTGAAATGGTTGAATTCAGTGCTATTTTACACATAGATGAGACATAGAAGCTGATAAGTCCGACAGTCTTCTAAGAGAGAAATGAGAGGTAAACCGGCAGCCAAGAAATTGAATTACACTCTCCAGTCCATCTGAACATCTTAAGTCTTCGGCGTACGACAAAGATTGTAAAAATATATTCCAGAGTGTCTATCGGCCCGATCTGAGGTTCTTATCAACAAAATGCTGCGGCACGCTGACAGATATTTGAGGATTGAAATATTCAATGAAGCTGAACTTATTTGGTTTTTATGTAAGTACGAATAGCATTTGCAAGAATTTGCAAATGAGGAGGCTGAAAAATTTCGCCATGCGAACCGGAAATAGAATGGCGAGTCAGGTTACAGAAAAT
>NZ_SCTW01000101.1 GCF_004322395.1 Methylobacter sp. | reverse complement strand
CGCGCTGCCGATCACGCCGGACGCTAAAGTCACGTCCGCTTCCAGAGTCGGGTTGCCGCGTGAATCTAAAATTTCTCTTGCACGAATATCTACTATTGCAGTCATTATTTTTCCTTATTTAGAGAGTTGTTTCGATTAGGCTGGTAGTTTTTACCGCCTTGTCGATAGTTAGTAAAATTTCCAGTAATTCTTTCATTCTATGTAACGGCCAGGAGTTAGGACCGTCACTTTTTGCTTCCGCAGGATTCGGGTGCGTTTCCATAAATAGTCCGGCAATGCCCACTGCAACAGCAGCTCTGGCTAATACCGGTACGAATTCGCGTTGTCCGCCTGATACCGTGCCTTGTCCGCCGGGCAATTGCACCGAGTGAGTCGCATCGAAAACCACCGGACAACCGGTATCACGCATGGCCGCCAAAGAACGCATGTCGGAGACTAGATTGTTATAACCGAAAGATACGCCGCGCTCGCAGACCATAATCTGCTGATTTCCGGTTGCCTTGGCTTTATTGGCGACATGCACCATATCCCAAGGCGCCAGAAACTGGCCTTTTTTGATATTAACAGGAATGCCATGAGAGGCAACTTGTTGAATAAAATTGGTTTGCCGGCACAAAAACGCAGGCGTTTGCATCACATCAACCACTGCTGCGACTTCGGCCAGCGGCGTATCTTCATGCACATCGGTCAACACCGGCACGCCGATTTGTTGTTTGACTTTTTCCAATATTTTAAGCCCCTGCTCTACGCCGGGACCTCGGTAACTTTCGTGCGATGACCGGTTGGCTTTATCGAACGACGACTTGTAGATAAAGGGGATGTTTAATGCTGCTGTTAATTCTTTTAACGTACCCGCAGTATCCAGCGCTAACTGTTCGCTTTCAATAACGCAGGGACCGGCTATCAAAAAAAACGGCTGATCCAGACCTGCTTCAAATCCACATAACTTCATTTTACTGCGCCTTTTTTATGTTCAACAGCTGCAACTACAAACCCTGAAAATAGCGGATGGCCTTTTCTGGGGGTTGAGGTAAATTCCGGATGGAACTGGCAGGCCAGAAACCACGGGTGATCGGATATTTCAACTACTTCGACTAAACGCCCGTCAATAGACTTACCGGAAAAACGCATACCAGCCTTTTCCAGTTTTTCCAGGTACTGGCTGTTAAACTCATAGCGATGACGATGCCTTTCGGTGATCACATCTTTCTGGTAAAGCAGGAAAGCCAATGAATCGGATTGTAACCGGCATTGCTGTCCACCCAGACGCATGGAACCGCCTAAGTCGGATTCTGCATTGCGAATTTCCAACTGGCCGTCTTCAGACATCCATTCGGTGATCAAACCAATCACAGGATGCGGCGATTTAGGTAAAAATTCGGTGCTGTGCGCGCCTTCCAGACCGGCTGCATCGCGGGCGAACTCGATAACGGCAACCTGCATTCCAAGACAAATGCCCAGATAAGGAATTTTATTTTCCCGAGCATATTTAACCGTAGCAATTTTGCCTTCTACGCCGCGTTCGCCAAAACCGCCGGGCACCAGAATGGCATCAAGGCCCTTCAACGGGGCGACGCCTTCATCTTCTATCGTTTCAGAGTCGATATAGACGATGTTGACTTTAGTGCGGGTACGAATACCGGCATGAATCAATGCTTCATTGAGTGACTTATAAGCATCGGAATGATCGACATATTTACCGACGATAGCGATAGTCGCTTCGCCATCGGAATGCTCCAGTGCATCGACAACGGCTTCCCATTCGGACAAATCCGCAGAAGGAACATCCAACCGCAGCTTGTTAACGACAATTTCATCCAAGCCTTGATCGCGGAGCAACAACGGAATTTTATAGATCGAATTGGCATCCACCGCAGAAATAACCGCTTTTTCTTCTACGTTAGTAAACAACGCAATTTTACGACGCTCACTAAGCGGTATTGCTTGTTCCGAACGGCAAATCAAAATATCCGGCTGTATGCCGATACTGCGCAATTCTTTTACCGAATGCTGGGTCGGCTTGGTTTTAATTTCACCGGCGGAACGAATATATGGCACTAACGTCAAATGTATAAACAGTGACCGATCGGAACCCAGTTCAAAACGCATCTGCCGGATAGCTTCCAGGAAAGGTAAAGACTCAATATCGCCTACCGTGCCGCCGACTTCAATCAAGGCAACATCGACCCCTTCAGCGCTTTCATAAACTCGACGTTTAATTTCATCGGTAATATGCGGAATAACCTGAACAGTAGCGCCTAAATACTCGCCTTTACGCTCTTTGCGCAAAACGCTTTCGTAGACTTGTCCTGTTGAGAAACTGTTCTTTTTAGTCATCGTGGTTTTAATAAACCGCTCATAATGGCCTAAATCGAGGTCAGTTTCGGTGCCATCCTCTGTAACAAATACTTCGCCATGCTGAAAAGGACTCATCGTGCCCGGATCGACATTGATGTAGGGATCAAGCTTAGTCATGGTGACTTTGAGGCCGCGCGATTCGAGAATAGCGGCTAATGAAGATGCAGCAATGCCTTTGCCAAGAGACGAGACAACGCCACCGGTAATGAAAATGTATTTTGTCATGTAGGATTTTTAGTTCATAAGATGGGTTGAGGCACGAAGCCCATCAACCGCGAACGATGGACTTCCCTTCATCAGCCCATCCTAATAGATCTGATGAAGTTAGGTAAAACCAGGGTATTTTAATCGACAATACGATTTTCGTCATTGTCTTTCGGGCTTAATTCTTAACTTTGTAATTGAAAACTGATGCAAGCCTGCGTTTTTTCGCTATAGAATTCCGCGCTGATCCATTTATCACCGACTGCAGCAAGCTTATCATTCAAGTAAATTAACGGTATTACATCCCTTTCCCACGGCGGAATACCTGCTTCTTGAAACAAATTTTTCAACGAATGATGACCTTGTCGCCCCGGCAAACGGATTTTTTCACCGCCACAGCGAAACCTCACCTCGACATTAGCAGCCAGCCACTGCTCACTGGATATTCCTTTTGAAGACGGCACACAACGCAATGTCCGCTCATGACTGATTTTTATCGATGCTTGCCCGGTCGGCCAAACACAATCTCGCGGCACTTCTTGATTTAAATGCAATTGATTAATCAAGCAATACAGCTTATCCCGGTAGCGACGAATACGGTAACCCAGTCCTGACGATTCCGGATCGCGATGCCCAGCGGCTGCAACCACCTGACTTAGAATCCGCCCGACCTTAGCTTGCGAGGGCATTTTCAGCCCCAACTGCCGAAACCAATGCCTGATAATAAGTTGCTGTTGGTGATTGTGATGTTCGGTTAACCGACTGAGGCACAGCGTCTTATCTGCCGGATTAAAAACCTCAGCAAACAACTCATCCGACACTTCATCGACTAACACCTGGGCATCTGCACAATGCTTAGCCGAACGCGCTACAGTTTTATCGATTGCCGGCCAACGTTGTTTCAGTAACGGAACAACCGCATTGCGCAGAAAATTACGGTCATAATCGTTGCTCTGATTACTGGGGTCTTCAACCCAACTTAATTGATGCGCATCGGCATAATCGTTTATCGCCTGTTTGGGCGTATTCAACAAAGGCCTGAGCATAACTCCTGCCCCGAAAGCCGCGCTCTCAGGCATTCCGGAAAGTCCGCGCAAACCGCTGCCGCGAAACAGTTGCAGCAGCACCGTTTCAAGCTGATCTTCCCTATGTTGGGCGAGCAACAACACATCATCGACATTAATTAACGATTTAAAAACCGTGTAACGAGCGTTTCTGGCGGCTTCTTCAGGGCTTTCGCCTAGCGTTGGCTTAGCATTAACCCGAAATGTTAAAAACTCAACACTCAGATCTCTAGCCGTTTTTTCGCAGTGCCTGGCCCAAGAATCAGCCTCTGCCTGCAAGCCGTGATGCACATAAACTGCGGTGAGCTTATCTTTGAGTTGGGATGTCGATGCACATAAATGCAGCAAAACATGGGAATCCACACCGCCGCTATAAGCGACATAAAACCTTTGCCGCTCGTTTCCAATATCAAGTTGCTTAAAAATACTGCTGCAAAAATCCTTGTAGAGACTCGATCCTTCAACCTTTCGTCTTTCGCCTTGCACCTTTCGTCTACGATTTACTTTCCGGATTCCTCAAAAACCCCAAAATCCATAATCCGCTGATAGCGTTTTTCCAGCATCTTATCGATTGGTTGTTGCGTCAAGTCATTCATATGACGAACCAGCGCTTCTTTTAGATTCATGGTAATAGCTTTAAAATTCCTATGACCGCCACCTAAAGGCTCCCTGACAACTTCATCCAGAAAACCCTGCTCACGAATACGATCCGAAGTAATCCCCATCGCCTCGGCCGCCATTTGCGTTTTATCCGGGCTTTTCCACAGGATAGATGCGCAACCTTCCGGAGAAATAACCGAATAAGTGCTGTACTCCAGCATGATTAAACGATCGCCGACACCGATAGCCAGCGCGCCGCCGGAACCGCCTTCGCCGATAATGGTGCAAATAATCGGTGTTTTCAGCTTGGCCATTTCAAACAGGTTTCTGGCGATGGCTTCGCTCTGGCCGCGTTCTTCCGCGCCGATGCCCGGATAAGCCCCCGGTGTGTCGATCAGGCAAATGACCGGCATTTTAAAACGCTCGGCCATTTTCATCATGCGCAATGCCTTGCGATAACCTTCCGGGCGCGGCATACCGAAGTTGCGGTAAATCTTTTCTTTAGTGTCGCGGCCTTTTTGATGACCGATCACCATAACCGGCTGCCCATCAAGGCGCGCCAAACCGCAAATGATCGCAGGATCGTCGGCATACGCACGGTCACCGTGCAGCTCATAAAAATCGGTAAAAATGTGTTCCACATAATCCAGTGTATACGGACGGCCCGGATGGCGGGATAACTGGGAAATCTGCCAATCGGAAAGATTGGTAAAAATCGACTCTGTCAGCGCCTGGCTTCGATCTTCCAACTGCTTAAGCGCATCGGAGATATTAATGTCGTTGTCGAACTGCACATTGCGGAGTTCTTCAATTTTCGCTTCTAATTCAGCGATGGGTTGTTCGAAATCGAGAAATTTTAGATCCATGTAGTCTTAATCAGAAGAGTTGTTACAGTAGCCGGTAATTTTATAGAAAATTGGCAATTAATTCTAAATAAATTACTGGCTCTGAATTAATGAAATACGGAAATTATAGATCCATTGCTTCATAGTAGATTGCTCTTACCCTACACACTATGATGCGGCGCGAAATAATTAAGACAATATGTCGGGGGCGAACGAACATGCTTAAAATGGTCGGCAGCAGCGGTCAACTCTCGCTAGGGAAGCGCTGACCGTTCGCAGCAAAGTAGTTTGCCTAGCGGGTTAAAGTCCCGTCCAGGGGTTGTCTATGCACCTTTGATAGGCTTGTGTCTATCGCTCTAGCATAGTCAATTTTGCTTGAATCGCCTTACCTACAAAAAGTTGCGGCAAAGAGGCAGGGCTATCGGCTTGTTCTGTTTTCTCCCGGTCTGCGATTATTTTTTGTGCTGTGCTAAAGGCTTTGACAAATGAACGTTCATTTTTGAGGGCTTGTACAAAGTAGGCATCGCCAAAGTAAGTGTACTGTTCTTCATTGCTACAACCAAAAGAGCGCCGATCTTTACGTGCGGCGGTCAGAATAAGAGTGTTGTCGTCTTTTAACACATCAATAAATCCGCCAGAGTAACAGGCTGAAACAACAATGATGCGGTTTTTTATGCCGGCTGTGTCTAAAATCTCTTTAACTTTGCTTGCGGCGACGTTATTCATTTTGAACGGATAAAATGCTGTTGATATTTCAAAAGTATCTGAACCGTGTGAGCTTAAGTATAAAAACAACACGTCTTCATCAACATCCATTAATTTGGAAACGCCACCCGCTGCGCTAGCAAGGTTATGCGCGTTTGCCAAAGGCGTGGTGTTGACGGTGTCTTTATAATTTATAAGCACGGCTGAACGGCCCAGCGTGTCATATGTTTTATCAAAAAAATGTTGAGCATAAAGAACTTCGTTTGCAAAGACCTTTTGTTTGGCGCTGCCTGCAAAACCGATGAAGTATAAGTCTACGATGTCTTTACGCCCGGGTTTAAGCTGTGACAGCATCTTGCTGACTAACTCGGGCTGTTGGTAATAAATAGCTTCCTGGTCAATTTTTTGCTCTTCCCCGCTTTGAGATTGCTTTCGGTAATCTTCAGTAAAGAAAGTCTGTTGACTCAGCCAACCTGGGGTAACGAGCACCAAAAAAACATAAACAGCCATTAAATAAATTAGGCTATGACTGGGTAAACCATACAAAAGCCACAGACAGCGTCCCACCACCAACAATCCCCAGGCAACTTTAATACTCCATAAAATCCAAGCGAACTTAGAATCGTCCGTGTACCAAGGCTGCTGATAGAGAAAAGCTAAGACTATAAAATAGAGCGCCGTTACCACCACAACCGAAGAGAGCAGCATGACCATTAAACGCTGCCATCCAGAGCTTGCTGTCAAGTGGCCGATGGTGACTATGGTCAGCAAAAATAATACAAAACCAGCCGCATAGTCTGATATGCCGTACACATCCAGCATTTCATTTGGAAAATAATAACTCAAGTCGTAACTGGCAATGACAATAACATCAACAAGGACCAAGCCTATGATTTGGCTAATCCGCACTTTAAAATCAAGAGCTTGTACCTTGTAAAAGAAGGCCAGTTTAATGCCCGATAACAAGTTCGCGTACAAATCTCGACAAAACGATTTTTGCTTAATCCCTTGCAAGACATCGCTTTGCAAGGCCAAACCATGATTATCGGGATGGCAGGCCCAATAACGGTTCACTTCTTCAACAAAATGCTCCAGCTGAAAATCTTTGAAGCGTAGCAACACGGAGCGAAGATTTTTAGCTCCCGGAAGTGAAATGGCCGGTGTTTTAGCAGTGCGCTGTTTGTACAGTAAAGATGCTGGCTTTCCGACATTGCGACGAGTCATTAGTCGCCGGGTAATTTTTTGTCTAATGCTTGGGCTGGGATGGACAAAACATTTTTTAGTAAATAAAGCGAATTCCTGCTCATCTTCAGTGCGGATGGCACGTTTAGGAATACAAATAGCAACGCTACGTTTTATAAACAAATACCAAGTGTCTTCAGTTTGAGTGAGCGCAAGCACTGAAGACCATGGGTAAAATCCATATTTTTTACCCACAGAAACTGAAATGCCTGCGGCGTTAAGTTCCCATCGGTATTCGCCGCTTGCTTTTTCATACCATTTTTTAGCGCCGCCGCGCTTTAGGAATACGCCCGCCATCAGTGGCGATAATAAAAAAAGTGCACCCGATAGAATCAGCAATCCAAAATGGGCTGCATCCAGGCTCTCAAAATTACTTGAAAAGTAAAACCACCGGGATAAGCCAGTAAAATAAAAACCTATCAATAGCCATAATAAAACACGCGCAGAACGGTTGATTTTGCTTTGTTTTTGAATAAATTCCTGATATTTCAGAAAATCATCTGCGCTTTGAGTACAGGCTAATTGTATCATGAGGGAAACCTTGGAATGAATTTGAGGTCGCGTTTATTTTAGTTTACTTTCTAAGAAACGTGCGGTGCTAAAGTATATTCCAGGGCGAACGCATTAAAAGGGCTTGTGTCGTGCATTTATTCAATACGTACCAATAACTTACAGTTTCAACAAATATTTGTAAGTAATTGCTTTTTAATGTCTATTATTGAAATGTCAACAGAACCTAAGGTTAAGTCGCATTCTTGTCTAACGCTTTCAAGTGCTTCAGTTTTTCCTTGATCTTGATTTCCAGGCCCCTGTCTACCGGCTGATAGTATTGCCTGCCTGCCAACTCATCAGGAAAATAATTCTCCCCGGCCGCATAGGCTTCCGGTTCGTTATGGGCATAGCGGTATTCTTTGCCATAATCCAGCGATTTCATCAGCTTGGTCGGCGCATTTCTTAAATGTACCGGCACACCCAGACTGCCGCTCTGTCTGGCATCGGCCATTGCCGCGTTGTATGCCATATAAACGGCGTTGCTTTTCGGCGCACAGGCCAGATAAACGACAGCTTGCGCCAAGGCCAGCTCGCCTTCCGGGCTACCTAAGCGCTCTTGGGCTTCCCAGGCGTTGATGCAAATCTGTAAGGCTCTTGGATCGGCATTGCCTATATCTTCGGAGGCCATCCTAACGACGCGCCGGGCCAGATAGGACAAGTCGCAGCCGCCGTCCATCATCCGGCACAACCAGTACAGCGAGGCATCGGGCGAACTGCCGCGCACGGATTTATGCAACGCCGAAATCTGGTTGTAAAATTCTTCGCCTTGATTATCGAAACGCCGTACGCCACCCGACAGCACTTCTTTGGCAATGGCTTCATTAACCGCTTTTCCGCCTTTGGCGGATGCAAGTTCTACGGCAATTTCCAACAAGTTGAGCAATCTTCGGGCATCGCCATCGGCTGCTTGGGCGAACTGCTGTTTTATTTCATCGGCCATTTCGATAGCCAATCCGCCCAATCCGCGCACTTTGTCGACCAGGGCTTTATCGATCACCGCCAATAAATCATCGGGCGTTAAGGCGTTAAGCACATAGACTCGCGCCCTGGACAATAACGCATTATTGAGCGCGAAAGACGGATTTTCGGTAGTTGCGCCGACAAAATAAACCGTGCCGTCTTCCACATGCGGCAGGAAAGCATCCTGTTGAGACTTGTTAAAGCGATGCACCTCATCAACGAACAAAATGGTGCGCCGATGTTTTTCCAGCTGAATTTTTTTGGCCTCGGCGACTGCCGCCCTGATTTCCTTAACGCCTGATAACACGGCCGAAATCGGCATAAACTCGGCATCGGAATGTTGGGCAATGAGTCTTGCCAGCGTGGTTTTGCCGGTGCCGGGCGGCCCCCAGAAAATCATCGAATGCAAACGCCCCGAAGCTATGGCTTCATAGAGCGGCTTGCCGGGTTTTAAGATATGTTGCTGTCCGACATAGTCGGCTAACTCTCTCGGCCGCATCCTGTCGGCCAAGGGCGTGGTTAAGTCATCGAAAAGCATAAGAGCAGGCTAAAGGCAAAAGACGAAAGGCTAACGGTACATATAGCTTGCGCCTTTTGCCCTTCGCCCTTTGCCTAAATTCAATCCGAGAAAACATCGACACCTTTAGGCGCTTTAAACTCGAATAACGTCGATTTTAACGGCGGATTCAAAATAACATTGGAAAAATAAATCCGCGTCAGCTGCCCGAAATTATCGCTCAACTCCATGCCGCCCAATGAATCGTTATTCAAACCGATCAACACATATTTAAAGCTGCTTTCCTGGTTCTTAGGCAATAGTTTTACCCACATTAAATCGCCATCGACACCTTGTTGCTCCATAGTGAAATTGTCTTCCAGCGATATTTCGCCGCTTAACAACAATGCCGGCGTTGAACCTACCGACTCATCCAGTTTTTTTACGGTAACCTGCTCCAGATCGGTATCGTAAAACCAGACTTTTCCAGACGTAGATATTATCTGTTGCTGGAAGGGCTTCAAGTAATCCCAGCGGAATTTCCCCGGCCGTTGCAGGTAAAAAACGCCGTAACTGGTTTGAGTCGGATTGCCCGCTTCATTAATCAATACTTGCTTAAAATCGGCGCTGAGTGATTTTGTGTTCTTTAAAAATGCTTTCAACTGCCGAACAGGTTTATCTTCTGCATAGCCCGAAGCATTAAAAAGCAACATTGCTATCAAACCGGCGAAAATAGTAATTTTTTTCATATTCATATATAGCCTATTCAATTATGCGGTAGTAAATTGTTAATCAATGTTTCAACTTGATTAACAGGCGAGTCTACACATGGCGATGATTCTTCCGGCTCTGAGCCGGCAATAAAAGGATACTGTTTGGCTCCGGAGCAATTTTCATTCGCCAGCAGGCCATTAGCCGGATCTACCCAGACTGTCCTGATATTTTCCGGCGAAATCAGCGTCACTGGCTGAGTTGAAATCTGCCTCATTAGCGAAGTCCAGACTTGCAAAGCACCGCTGGCACCCGTCAATCCGGCCGGCTTGTTGTCGTCACGACCGATCCAGACCACCGATAAATAATCGCCCGTGTAACCGGCAAACCAGCTGTCTTTGGAATCGTTGGTTGTTCCAGTTTTGCCGACCAAACCATAGTCTGCCGGAAAAGATGAGTACGCCGAACGTCCGGTGCCTTCATGCATCACTTCCTGCAATATGGTATTAACAATATAGGTTACCGATGGATCAAGCACCTGCCGCACTGTAAACGGATAACTTTGTAAACGGGTGCCGTCGGCAGCAACCACGGCCCTGATGCCCTTTAGCGGCGTTGCAAAGCCGTCGCCGGCCAGCGTTTGGTATATCTGGGTGACTTCCATCGGCGTGAGTTGTGCAGATCCCAGCAGGAACGACGGAAACAGGTCAATCGATCGAGTGATGCCCATGCTTCTCAATGTTTTAGCGACCCTGGCAACCCCGATATCCATCCCTATCCGAACCGTAGCCAGATTATAGGAATGCGCCAGCGCCGTATGAAAACCTACCACGCCATGCTCTTCATGGTCGTAGTTTTTAGGGCTCCAGTCGTTGCCTCCAGCCCCTTTTATAAAAATCTCCGTATCACTGACCGGCGTGGCAATGGTGTATTTATCGGGATATTCCAACGCTGTTAAATACACGACCGGTTTTATCAATGAGCCTATCGGACGGACCGCGTCCAGGGCACGGTTAAATCCGGTACTGGCTACTTCACGACCGCTCATCAACGCGGCTATTTCACCGCTGTCCCTACGCGTTACTACAGCGGCCGCTTCAAGGTCGTTGGCTTTAGGCAGCTTCTCCAACTGATCCAGTTTTTTAGACAGCGTATCCTCCAACGCATCCTGAACCCGCGTATCCAGCGTGGTAAAAATCTTCAAACCTTCGGATGTTAAATCTTCCTCCTTGTATTCTTGTCTTAATTGTCGTTTAACCAAGTCAAGAAAGCCAGGATAGCGGTTAGTCGAGCGGTGGGTATTGGCGATCACATTTAAAGGCTTTGCTGATGCCACAGTCGCCTGCTGTTTAGTGATATAACCTTCCGCTTCCATTTCTTCCAGCACCAGATTGCGCCGTTGCAAAGAGCTATCGGGATAACGCCTAGGATCATACTCGGATGGTCCGCGTACCAGCGCAATTAACGAAGCGATATGCTCCAACGGCAGATCCTTTAACGAACCGCCAAAATAGAATTCGCTGGCCAAACCAAAGCCATGCACGGCGCTGGCGCCATCTTGTCCCAAATAGATTTCATTCAAATACGCTTCGAGTATCTCATCCTTGGTGTAGCGATATTCCAAAATCAGCGCCATCAAGGCTTCTTTTATTTTGCGTTTCAGGCTGCGTTCGGATGTTAAATAAAAGTTTTTCACCAACTGTTGGGTAATAGTGCTCCCGCCTTGCACCATATGGCCGGCAAGTACATTCATCCACACCGCCCTGGCAATGCCCTTAAATGAAATGCCGATATGCCGATAAAAATCACGATCCTCTGAAGCCAGCAATCCTTTAATCAACGCATCCGGCGCTTCTTCAAGCTTAATTAAAATCCGGTCTTCTTTTATTTGAGGATATAGGCTGCCGATCTGCACAGGATCGAGCCGCACAATGGCAAGGTCTTTGGTTTGCGTCGCATCGACAATATTGGCGATGCCCGCGGCATTGAAATTCACCCGGATGACGCTGCTGGGTTGCAGTTGATCCCAGAAAGTAAATTCCCTGGTTTTTAAGCTGACTTGGGAACCGTTTCTAAAATACGTACCTTCCGAAGACAAGTGAGTATCCAACCGATAATGCAGCGTTTGCAATAATTCTTCAAACTTGGCGGAACTTAGATTGTAGCCCGCATATAGCTCGACAGGGCTGGCATAAACCCGTGCCGGAATAGACCAGCGTTTGCCTTCAAATTGAGTGCGCACATTGTAATCCAGATAGCCTAGATAACTCACCAATATAAACGCGAATCCAGCTATGGAAAGTAACACTGAATTCCTAAACCAATGCGAAGCCGATTTTTTGGATGCCGTTTTTTTAGTGTCGTATCGACCTGATCCGCGCTTTTTCGTTTTTTCTGCCATAACCTCTTACAACATTATTTTAATTACGATTGCTATTATACATAGTAGGATTGCCGGAATCAGCAACCGTATATTATTTGCACA
This sequence comes from Methylobacter sp., assembly GCF_004322395.1. GTDB lineage: Bacteria > Pseudomonadota > Gammaproteobacteria > Methylococcales > Methylomonadaceae > Methylobacter_A. The sequence continues at coordinate 64,628 of NZ_SCTW01000101.1, read as the reverse complement.
GATCAAATACTATATAGTCAGCACAACCTTTCCAAGGCTATGACCGGTTTCTATCAATTGATGGGCCTTTACAGTCTCTTCCAGCGGTAACTGTTTACTGATGTGGGTTTTTAAAAGCCCTTTATCAACCCATTGCGCGCATTGTTTTAAAATTTCAACGTGTTTGTCTCTTGCATCCGCTAAATCTCTAAGCATCGGCGTTAACATCAGCTCAAAACCTATCAATAAATTGCGCATTCGGGCTTCTGCCAAATTCAATTCGCCTGGATCTAATAATGTCACCAACCGGCCAAAATGCGCTGTCGCCATAATGCTTTGTTTAAAAACTTCAGCGCCCACGGTATCGAAAACCAGGTCTGCGCCTTTGCCGCTGGTCAGTTTATTAACCTGATCGTTAAAACCGTTCTGCGTATATAGGATTGCTTCATCAGCCCCCATCGTTTTGACGAATTCGGCTTTTTGCTCGGAGCTCACTGTGGTGATTACTTGAGCCCCTTTTAGTTTTGCCAGCTGGATCGCTACATGCCCTACACCTCCAGCTCCAGCATGGATCAGCACGGTTCGTCCTGATTGCAATCCGCCGCGATCAAACAGTGCGCCCCACGCAGTAATCAACACCAGCGGCAATACGGCGGCCTCGGTAAATGAGCTGGTTTCCGGCATCAGGCTTGCCCAACGTTGATCCAGCACGGTATATTCGGCGTAATTGCCTTGTTCACGACCTAATCCGCCATTACAAAACCAGACTTTATCGCCTGGTTTAAATCGGTTGACTGCACTGCCTGTTTCGACAATTTCACCTGCGCCGTCGCAACCTAATACCGCAGGCAAGGAGTTATCGTAAAGCAAGCCGTTACGTCTGATTTTAGTATCGACAGGGTTGACTCCTGCGGCTTTAAGCCGGACTTTGATTTGGGTTGCTGTGGAAATTTCCGGTTCGGCAATATCCTGTAATTCCAGGACGTCGGGATTGCCGATAGCTGTCATCATTATTGCTTTCATGCTTTAATCCTTATGTAAGTAAAAAATATAGAAATGAGTGACTGTTGTCCTAACTCTAATATACCCAATGCAGTTAACCAAGGATGCAAGATTAAATATATCCTGTTCTTGATAACCATTAACCCGAGATGCGTAGCGAATCTCTGCTGGCAACTTAATCAGCCAGCCATTGCCGCCGATAATCTTGATAATCGTAATGTTTCACTTTTTTCACTCGCAAAGAATTGCTTAGATAAATATCCGGCAGATTGTAACCATTAAACCGGTTCGCTTTTATCAGTGAGTAAGCACCGACATTTTTAAAAACCACTTTATCTCCCACTTGCAGAGGCTCCTTAAATCGATATTTGCCGAACACATCACCGGCCAGGCAAGTGCAACCCGCCAAAATAGCGGCATATTGTCCTTCGGGCTCATGTTCGTGCAATTCAGGCTGACGCTGATATTCAAACACTTCGGGATTATGGTTGACCGAGGTGTCCAGTATGACAATGGTCTCACCGTCGCTAACAAAACTATCGAGCACCGTCGCCACTAGATACCCGGCTCGGCCTACGACCGCTTTGCCCGGCTCGATATAAACCTCGAGACCAAAATCATGCGTCAGCTTATTTACCAGCTCGACAAACGGGCGATAATCTTCAATTTGTCCGAACAGATAGCCGCCGCCGAGATTCAACCATTCAAGTTCGGCCAATCCTATTCCTAAATGTTGTTGAAGTTTCTCGACAGTTTTAATCAGCGGGCTAAAATCGGTTGCCGAAAATACGTTATGAATATGCAGACCCTGAATTTGATCCAGACGAATCGTTCGGCACAATTGCTTAATGTCCACGCCCAGCTTTGAATGTTCCCGGCAGGGATCAAACCGATCATCATGAAGAAAAGACAGTTTGGGGTTAACCCTCAAACCGATTGAGGACTTTGCTTGGGCCGCTTCCGAATACCGCTGGTATTGTGTAAAGGAATTAAAGCTGATGTGTGAACACAGCAAACTTAATTCATCCAGTTCATCGCGTCTGATGCCGGGCGTGGTCAAATGAATATTGCCCTGCCCTGCCAAACCCTGTTGAATCATCTCATTGGCCAGCCGCGCTTCAAATAAAGAGCTAACCGAAAAGCCGTCAACAAAGGCTTTCGCCATGTCCATAACCCCGGAAAAAGGCAAGGCTTTAATTGAATATAAAATCTTGCAGCCGCACTGAGTTCTAAGATCAGCTAAAATTTCCAACACCCTGGTAACTTCTATTTCATCCAAAACAAAAGCCGGTGTGGAATAAACACTGTCTTTCAATACGTGAAAATCCATCAGTTAACAAACCGCCGTCCTTTACCGGCATAAAGCGTTTTTTCTGTGATTACAATATCCATAGACACATCATGGCCCTCCATAGCGACCTGCTCAATCAGCTGAGACTCAAAGCAAACACCGATCAATACCGCATCGGCCCTGACGCTCTTTAATAAACGGTCATAATAGCCAGCACCATTACCCAAGCGTCCGCCATTTTTATCGAAAGCCACGCCCGGCACCATAACGTAATCAAGCTGTTCAGGGGCGATCTCTTTGCCCAACTCGCCCCAGCGTTGTTCGGGCGGCTCTAAAATTCCCCACATACCCGGCGCCAGTTCGGCAAAATCTTCCAGCAACCATAAGCCCAACTTGTTATGCCCTTGCTCGTCTTTAGTGCAGTAAGGGATGACTATGCGCTTATCGTTTGCCAGTTCATGTAATAATGCCGATTGAGTCCTTACTTCTGAACGACAGTGGTTATACCACATTACGGTTTTGGCCTGACGGTAGGCAGGATGTGCTATAAATTTATCACAAATGATCCGGCTCATTTCGTCCTTATTGTTTTGCTTTTCTCTAGCGTCGTAAGCTTGGCGACGCTGTTGATTTTTCAGATCATTCATATTGAAGCCATGATGCAACCAGGAAACCATAAAAGTATTCCAAATAATACACAGATTCACTAGCGGTTTAAAACTCAAATAGACAAGGACATTTTTATTCTGCAGCTTTTTCTTTTATAATTGTGCGGTTAAATACCTAAAGGAAACATCATGGAAAAGCCATTCATTTTACACATGTTAACCACTGCAAAAAATCTCAGTCCATTTGATGTCAACATGGCATTGGACGCTGGCTGGGTTTCTGCGTTGCCCTATATCAATGTTGAACCTAGCGAAGTTCAAGGCTTGGTGCAGGATGCTATTTTTTCCCGTAGCCCAAAAAATTTAAAACGTACCGGTATTTTCATCGGCGGACGCGATACCAAGCAGGCGATGGATATGCTGAATACCGCTAAACGTTCGATGTTCTCTCCTTTTGAAGTTTCTGTATTTGCTGATCCCAGCGGTGCATTTACCACCGCGGCGGGCATGGTTGCAGCAGTTGAACGTGAATTAATGGCCAAATTCAACACAACTCTGGAAGGAAAAAATATTTTGGTATTAGGCGGAACAGGACCGGTTGGCCAAGTGGTTGCTGTGATTGCTGCTAAAAGCGGAGCACATGTAAAACTCATCGGCCGCCAATTGGATAAAGCTCAAGCCATTGCCGACATGTGCAACAACGAATTTGGCGACGGTAAAATTTCCATCGAAGCCGGCGCTGATGCAAACAAAAGTGAATACATCCAAACCACTGATGTTGTGTTTGCAACCGGTGCAGCCGGCATTGAGTTATTAAGCGCCGAACTTGTCGCATCGGCTCCGCAACTCAAAGTAGCTGTCGATGCAAACGCTGTACCTCCAGCAGGCATCGCAGGCGTCGACGCTTTCCATAATGGCACCCCTATTGAGGGTTCAAAAAGTGGCGCAGTCGGTCTAGGCGCCATGGCAATCGGTAACATTAAATTTCAAACTCAGACCCTCCTGTTGAAAAAAATGATCATTACCGATAAACCTGTTTACCTGCATTTTGAGCATGCCTTTGAAACCGCAAGAGAATATATTAAAGCAAATTCTTGAGTCTGAACTTTCAAATTAACCTGCATAATAACAAGGAACTCTAATGGCAAAACGCAGCATTCTTCATATGCTTGACCCCATGCCGAACAACAGTCCGTTCGATATTAATATGGCGCTGGATGCAGGGTTTGATGTGCTTATTCCGTATAGCAATGTCAAGCTGGATAGTGTTTATGGATTAACTCAAGACGCTACATTCTCCCGTAGCGCATCTGGCGTTAAGCGCACTGGAATTTTTATCGGCGGCCGCGATTTAGGTTTGGCCATGGACATGCTGAACACAAGCAAACAAGCTATGGTTTCGCCTTTTGAAGTCTCGGTTTTTGCCGACCCCAGCGGCGCTTTCACCACGGCTGCAGCATTAGTTACCTGTGCGGAGAAAGAACTCAAAGCAAAACACAGCAAAGAGCTGAAAGAGTGCTCAATTGCGATTTTCGGTGGAACAGGCCCTGTAGGTATTGCCACGGGTATCATTGCCTCATTAGCCGGCGCCGATGTGACATTAACCGATCATTTATCAATTGATACGGCTCTGGATATTTGTAAAGCTTACAACCGTCGATTTAATTGCTCTCTTAAAGGGGCTTTAGCCAACTCTGAAGCCGATAAAGTTCGAGTAATAGCCAATATTGATATTGCCTTTTGTACCGCCAAAGCAGGCATCCAGGTTTTAAGTGCAAATGTATTAAAAGAAGCAACGCAACTTAAAGTTGCCGGGGATGTTAATGCAGTTCCGCCTTTTGGTATAGAGGGCGTTAAAAATGATGATTTTGGTACACCGCTGATCCATGCAATCAATGCACAAGGCGCAGTAGGTATTGGTGCTTTAGCTATTGGAGATGTTAAGTTTCAATTGCAACATGAATTATTAAAAGCAATGCTCGAATCTGAAGAGCCTTTGTTTATTGATTTTAGGCATGCATTTGACAAAGCCCGGGAAATGCAATTTGATTCTGACATGGACTAACGATCAAAAAGTCAAAGAACATCTTTATTAAGAACCAAAATATTGAAAAGTTACGCGATTGTATCGCGTAACTTTTCCCCCTGCTAAATCAAAGCATTATCAATATAACCGAATTTAATCGCCAAACGGATTAATTCCACATCATTTTTTACCCGCAGCTTACCGTAAAGACGATAGCGGTAAGTATTTACCGTTTTGTCACTCAAGAGCAGCATTTCCGACATTTCCTTTATAGTCTTTCCTTGAAGAATTAAAGTAACAACTTCGGCTTCTCTCGGGGAGAGTATTGAGAATGGCGATTCATTACTTCCAGGCAAGCCCTGAAAAGCCAAGTTGTTAGCCACTTCAGAACATAGGTAACGCTTGCCCTCCATCACTTTCCTAATTGCATGCACCATCTCGTCTACCGGTGAACCTTTGGAAATAAAACTCAAAACACCAAGCTTGAGTAATTGATGTGGAATGGGGCCGTCGTTATGAACCGACACCGCAATGATCTTTACCTCAGGATCCAGCTGAAGAATTCTACGACAAGCTTCTACACCACCTATCCCTGGCATGTTAACATCCATCAATACAACATCCGGCGACAGGGCGACAACTGCGTCAATAGCTTCTTCGCCTGATTTAGCCATTCCGATAACCGTAATATCTTCCACATCGTTTAATAATACTTCAATCCCGGTTCGTACAAGCTCATGATCATCAACAAGCAGAACATTAATCATAACTTTTTTTTCATCCCTTTAATCGGTTAATTATAAAACAGCTAGTTACATGCTTTTACAAATTCTAAATATACATTATATATCCGTATTTATACATAAGTAGATTTACTTGTATTGATATAATGCGATTTTATTACACACTCGGCCATCAATTTTCACATAATCAATATGTTTTGATATTCTTGCAAAATGAAACTCAACAAGTCATCTATAAAAACGTTTCCTAAAAAGGTTAATCACTCAACTGCTGTAGGTATTTTATTAAGTATCATTCTATTCATATTCATTATTATATTTGCTGCAAATGATCCGCTTTCTTTTCTGAACTTGACCGGGCTTGTGATTGTCGTTGGCGGTACGATTTCTGCTATCTTTTTAAGTTACCCTTTAAGGGATATTAAACACGGTTTTAAATCGCTTAAGCTCATTTTCTTTTATGAAAACCTGGACCCTCAAAAAGAAGCCAACGAAATTGTCACAGTTGCCCAAATGTGGTTCAACAGAGACAAACTTGCGATAGAAAACATTATCGACGGCATTAATAACCCCTATTTAAAAACAGGTTTTCAGCTTATCGTAGACAATACCCCGCTAGAAGACATTCTGTCATTACTAAAATGGCGCATTGCCCGTCTAAGAGCTAAAGAAAGAGCCGAAGCTAATATCTTTTATACTCTAGCCGCTTATTCTCCTGCATTCGGCATGCTCGGCACCCTGATAGCCATGATAAATATGCTGCAAATCATTGAACTTAAAGATATAGCGGGCATAAGCTACAACATGGGTACTGCCCTGATTACAACCTTTTACGGCCTTATCATGGCCAATCTTATCTTTAACCCTATCGCTATAAAACTCGAAAGACGCACTGAACAGCGCATTATGATCATGAGCATGATCATGGAAGGAATTACATTGATAGCAGATCGCCGTAGCCCGTCTTTTATACGAGAAACACTCAAATCATTTATTAAACATTACGACGATGAATTAAAAGACTAAGGAATTCGCTGGCTTATCAGCTTACTCTTATCAATCCGACCCAATACTACAAAATGAGTAAAGATCCCTTTTCAAAATTACAGTCTTCTCTTTCTTTAGAGGATTTACTTGCCCAGCCGAGTACTCATAATTCTCAAAATTGGCTATTAACCTATCTGGATGTATTTGTGCTTATCGTCATGCTGGTAATCACACTGATTACCTTGAGTGATATAAAAACCGAACAGCAAGCCGCCATAAAGCCGCAAGTAATCAAACCTAAAGCCATATGCCCTCCAGTCGCCCCAGTCGTAACCTGCCCTTCTTCGGCTGTTACTGAAAATAAACCCATACAAGATATTGCATCCACTGAACATAAATTCGAGATCAGCCCCGACATCTTTAACATCGAGAATAACTCAACAGAAAATAATATTCTTTCCAATCCTCCGGAAATTAAAAGCGCAACTGAAACCGCACCCAATGCTGCGCCCAACCTAATTAACGCCCAGCAGGCAGAAGACAAGCCAGCGGATGAAAATATGTTGCAACAACAGCTGGCAAAAACAATCGATGAGTTCGGCCTTAATAAGGCTGTCAATATAAAAGTCACTCAAGGCTATGCTCAGCTTGAGATTCAGGATAGCGTATTATTTAAATCTTCGGAGGCAGATCTAACGGCTTCTGGAGGTGTCTTACTCAAACGCCTTATTCCTTTGCTAAAGCAAGCGGTCGGCCTAATTCTGATTGAAGGGCATACTGACAACATCCCTATTAAAACTGCCCGGTTTACTTCTAACTGGGAACTGGGAGCATCCAGAGCCACAAGCGTTTTACACTTCCTGGTCTTGCAGCAGTTGGACAGCAACCGTTTACGAGCCATCACTTATGCAGATACGATGCCTATTGCCGACAATTCAACACCGGAAGGAAGAGAGAAAAATCGGCGCGTTAATATTTTAATAAAACTCTCAGAACAATGAGATTCGTTCGTTTCGAAAAATTTGTTACCTGACCGTAAATTGCCGCAATAAGTCGAGCATGGCTGCCGCCTTGTCAAAACTTTCCTGGTATTCGTCTTCTGCTACGGAATCATTAACGATGCCGCCGCCCGCCCAGAAACGGATGGTACCTTCAGAATGTACCAGCGTTCTGATAGCAATATTAGTGTCCATATTGCCGTTAAAACCGATGTAACCGATAGCCCCGCAATAAACGCCGCGCCGGTTGGGTTCGAGTTCTTCTATGATTTCCATGGATCTAATCTTCGGTGCACCGGTAATCGACCCGCCCGGAAAGCAACTTTTTAATAAATCCAGAGCATGCCGATTATCCGCCAGTATGCCGGTTACCGTGCTAACCAGGTGATGTACCGTGGCGTAGCTTTCCACGTCGAATAGCACCGGCACCTTGACTGAACCGCTTTTGCAGGTTTTACTGATGTCGTTACGGAGCAAATCGACAATCATCAGGTTTTCCGCCCGGTCTTTATTGCTGGCTTGCAGGTTTTTTATTTGTTGCTGATCTTCCGCATAATCCTGTTTTCTTGGCCGCGTTCCTTTAATTGGCTTGGTCTCGACAATGTGATCAGTCAATTTTAAAAAACGCTCTGGAGATGAGCTTAAAATTTGCACTTCGGGCAAGTTAAGATAACAACCGAACGGAGCGGCATTTAATTTGCGCAAGGTTTGATAGGCCGTCCACGGATCGCCCTCGCAATCGGCTACAAACCTCTGAGCTAAATTCACCTGATAACAATCGCCTTCCTTGAGGTACTGTTTGATCCGGTTAAAGGCATGAACATAAGTATCCTTGTCCATGTTGGAGTTAATCTCGCTGACGACTCTAAACGATTGATAATCAGACCTTGCCGGCAATTGGCTGAACTGTTTGATTAAGTCTTGCCATTTTTGCTGAGTACAATGCCCTATCAGGTAACTTTTTTGCCGACGATGGTCTACGATGACTGCCCACTCGTAAATCCCTACCGCCATCTCGGCGATATGCTCTGCATCTTCGGCCATAGCCGGTAGAACTTCCAGTCGACGGGCTAAATCATAGGCAAAATAGCCGATAGCTCCTCCGTTAAAGGGCAATTCATCAAAATCTTCCAATTTAAAGCTTGGGATCGAACAAAGCTGTTGCTTGACCAAATCAAACGGATTTTCAGTTGATGTGATTGTCATGCCGTTACTGGTAATCTCGGTAATCTCGCCATGCGTGACAAGGGTACACAAAGGCTCAGCCGCAATAATATCGTATCGGCCCTGATTGCTTTCGGGAAAACCGCTATCCAGAAAAACGGCCCAAGGCTTATCTGCACACACCGAAAACAATTCTGCACTATCGGGAAAATAAGGTAGAGGAGCGATAAGTTGAGTCGGTGACGGCATTTTTGTGAAGGGGCTTGAAGCGTTTTGTATTAACAATCCAAAGTAAATCAGGATTGTCCAAATAACTAGGCTGTAGAGGGGGCTATCCTTTCGTATCAGGCAGCCCTTCTACAAAATTATATTAATGACTCATAATCATTTGCCCATAAACTGCCCAAATGCACGGCTGCCTTCGCCGGTTTGAATGGTATCGATCACTTTCAGGGTTCGGGCATCGATCACTGAAACATTGCCATCGAACCAGTTAGCTACGTAGACATGCCGATCATCCGGATGGGTACTGATACCTTCTGGCTTGGTACCCACGGTAATCAGGGCAATTTCCTTTAAGGTTTCGGTATCGACAACAGAAACCGAACCATCATCCTGATTAGTCACTAGCAGGCGGCTATCGTTAAGCGCCAGCGCTGTTGCATAAGGCAACATATTGACCTTTACTGTAGCAATTGGCTTCATCCTTGCTGTTTCCACAACCGTTACATCGTCACTTTTTACGTTGGCGACATAAATGCGTTCACCTCTGGCATCGATGGTAAGTCCAAAGGGATGTGTTCCAACCTGCGCAGTTTTCTTGACGGTCAGTGTCTTCAAGTCGATCTGGGAAACTGAATTACTGATCCGGTTGGCGACATATAACCAACGATTATCAGGACTGACCACTAAACCTGAAGGCGATTCACCGACGCCAATCGTTTTAATTATCTGCAGACTGTCTGCATCAATAGCCGAAACGGTATTTTTATACCAATCCGCCACATAAATCCGCTTGCCATCCGGCCCCACGGCAATACCTAGTGTGCCGTCATTTACAGCAACGCTGGCAATAACTTCGCGTTTTTTTGTATCGACAACAGCGAAGCCTTTGGCCTCCGGCGTACTGACATAAACTCTATTGCCGTCAGGTGCAACTGCAATCCCGGCCGGTTTACCGGCAACAGCAATCGTATCGATTACGCCGCCCGTTGCTGTATCGATAACAGACACGCTATCGCCCAATTGATTGCTAATATAGGCAAAAGGCTCGGCCGCAAGCGGTGCAGATAAAAAGGCTGTAGCGATGCAAATCGCTACAGCCTTATCGCCAAGGATGGTGTGTATGCCGCAAACCAGCCGGGAGCTGGTGCGGCGGTAGTTCACTGGGAACACTTGCTAAGCCTTACTTTTCAGCCAATTTTTTCAGGTTAATCAATCCTGTTTCCAAAACGGCCTTCACTGCTGTATTAGCCGCTTCTTCGTTCATTTCTTCAGGCGGATTATTGTTCATGTAAGCGCGGTAATAACCGGCTTTCCAGGAAACTTCAGTTTTACCGCCTTTGTCGGCCAATTCGATGCTTGCTGCGTAATCATTTACCGGTAACACAGGGACTTTTTCTTCGGCACCGGCATGAGTGATCGTTTTAGAAGAACTCATTTCAGTGATTTTGTAAGCATAAGACATTTTCTTGTCGTCATACTTTTTTAATTCTTCGGTAATCGTACCGCCGTCTTTTAAGGTCAGAACACGGATTGCGCCTTTTGTGTTATCGCCTTTAACTGTTGTATTAAAAATATCCGGATGCCAAGACATATCGCCGTAGTTCTTAACAAGAGCCCAAACTTTTTCTGCAGGTGCGTCGATAGTGATTTTCTCTTCGGCTTTTTGACGCACTGGGCCGTGAGCGCTGACTATTGAAGTAAAAAAGAACAGCAAAACTGAAACGAACAAAATGATTTTCTTCATATTAACTTTCCTTCTGGGAACATAAAAAACTAAAACATGTATTATATGATAACCAGCCGCCGCAAGCATCTGCTTAGCGTTTTAAAACACAATATTAGAAAACAAGTCCGATAAATCTCTGCGTCGGCTTTTATTTCGCGCCGTTATTTTTGTTCTTACTATGAACTACGGCTAGTGGAGGTTATTCAAAAAAATTAGGAAGGAGAGCTGAATTTTAGATTCTCTCGCAGCCTTATATCATGGCTGCAAGAGAACTTTAGATGATAGTTATTTCAAATCAGGACAATCGGCATAAGTAGGATGAACGGTAACCATAGATACTACCCGATGATTCTGATTACGAGTATTATCTGGTCCTTGCGCTTCACCCAGAGTTTTTATATGCAGTTGATCCTTTCTGGCGCCATGCTTGACCAGCATGTTGCTGACAAAGGATGCTCTTCTTTCAGATAGATTTTGATTGCTTGATGCGCCGCCAACGGTATCGGTATAAGCGGTAACTTCGGCAGTAACTTCGGGATGGGTTTCCAGATATGTGCCTAAAATAGCAATTTCATGTTGCTCGGACTTGTAAGGTATCGCACTACCATCCGCGAAAAATACGGCGGTATGTTGAGCCGAAACAGGCCCATCCTGAAGATGGTTTTGACTATGAACCTGTGTTAGCCACTGACATAGTTCTTTTTCCGATGCAAGCCGATGATCGGCTGCTGATTGAGCGGCATCTTTGGCTTTTTGCTGATCGTTAATATTCCAATAATGATTGTTTTTCCAATGCGCTAAAGCTTTATCGGCTTCGGCTAATTTTTTCTCGGCTTCCTGCTCATGCATGATAGATTGGCGGTAGTGACCGGCATTTGCTGCGTCTATTCCCGAACTTAACCCAGAAATATCTTTCTCTGGTGTCGCACTACAGGCTGCAAGAGTCGCAACTAATACGGCAAAGGGCACGTAAGTATATTGTTTGTTCATAAATTTATCCTTTTTCAATCCTAATCACACGCCAATTTCTGGCGAATGAATGCAACGATTATTTAATGGGTCGAAAGGGCTTATTCGCCGTCATCTAACGGTCCGTAAGTAGTCCAATATCCTGGCAGATGACGACCAAAATAACGGCTATCCTCACTAAAACGATCCCATACATAAGCCGGCGTAATAAAATCACTGGTCGGGATAGGAGCAGTAATAAGCTCTGCCGCGCCTACAGTTGTTCGGCTGACAGTTTCCAAAACTCCACGTAGTAACCCCCACGACATTCCAACAAAAATATTTTGCTCATGAGTGATGTTAATAATATTTTTCGGTATTTCAACAACACCAGTCGCTGCATTAGCAAATCCCTGGCTTAATTTAGAGCCTACACCGGATAGATAGCTGCGCTCACCCGCATAAACCGATCCAGTTGACAACAATGCGCTGCAAAGTACACAGGCAGTAAAGAGGTTCTTCTTATTCATTATTGATTCCTCATTAAATGTTTAATCTGCTGAGCTGCTTATAATTCAAATCAATTTGATTATAAATCCGACCCAAAGCACTAGCTAAGAGACCGCAAATCTTAAAATTCCCTTAACGAATTAACATTAACTTAACAAATATATATTGTCAAACATCTACCGTTTTCAATTTACATATTTGAAATACACCGCATAATAATTGGTATTCAATCACAATTTTTAATTATTAATCCATTGCAGGTAATACCCGATTTAGACCGGTTTAATTAGCAAGCTTGTGCCAAAGATTTATTTTCAATAATAGCCAGTTTGTCAGATTCAATCCCGAGTAATAATTCTCCTTTTAATAATCCTACCAATTCCCTGCCAGCCATTTTAAAACGCCATCCGTGCAATAGAGGACACTCGTCATCGTCATTAAACAACAACACTTCCAAATCCTTACGCGTTGCAAGAATAACTGGATTTAATGAGTTCTCTTCGGCGCGTATTCTGACCAGTGCCGTTAGAATGTCCAGTATTGCTTCCTGTTGCTGTGTTTTTTTAGCGGGCCGGCCTTTTTCGTTCAAGGGTATCGGAGTGCGATTTTTGGCAGCAGTAATTAATTGACATAGCTCTGCGCCATAACGATTAACCACACGTTCATTAATACCGCGAACATTCGCTAATTCAATCACTGTTTCCGGCTGCAGCTTGGCTATATCGAACAGCAGCTCATCACGCAACAGCCAGCTCTTGGGACGATCCTCAGACTGCGCAGTTTTTTCCCGCCATTCGGCCAAGGCTTGAACTATTGATAATTGCCTACCGGTCAGCTTATTTTTACCCTTAATTTTCAGCCAGGCTTTTTCGGGCTTTACCTCATATAAATCAGGGCTTGCCAGTTCAGTGAAGTCGCGCTCCAACCAATCAGCCCGGCCCAATTCGGCTAATTTCCGCAACATCATTTGATAAATCTTGCATAAATAAATTACATCATCTGCCGCATATTGAATTTCCGCATCTATCAACGGACGTTTGCTCCAATCCGCACGGGTGTGCGCTTTGTTTAAGCTCACATTTAACATGCTGGAAACAAGCATTGCATAGCCCGGATTCTCCTGAAAACCCAATAACGGTGCGGCGATTTGAGTATCAAACAGCGGCTCGGGAATTTTTCCGGTTAATTGATAAAAAATTTCTAAATCCTGCCTGCAGGAATGAAATACTTTAACGATTGATGGATTGTAGATGACCTCAAAAAGGCAATCCAAAGAAGGTAATGCTATAGGATCAATACAAGCCACCCATTCCGGTGTCGCTATCTGCAACAGGCAAAACTTCGGATAATAGGTTTTCTCCCGCAAAAACTCCGTATCAAGAGCCAGCCACGGTTCTTTTTTTATTTGTTCACACAGATCAGCCAGCTGATCGGGGGTGTTTATGTACTGGATTTTTGTCATATTAAGTTAAACGAACAGTCATTAAAATTAACCTTAAAACTTATGCGCTTTGCGGTTAATGGTGGTTTTTCATTTTAGTGATAAAATTGATCTTTTGTCTTTACTTGCACATGCGATTTTGTATTATTACCAGTTACAGCCTATCAACAGAATTGTTCCTTGCTGATTTGCGAGCAGTCCAACAAAGCGGCTATCGTTGATCCTGGCGGCGATGTTGACATAATCCTAAAAACTATCGACAAGGAAAATGTGTCGCCTGAATCGATATTGATCACCCATGGACATCTTGATCATATCGGCGCTACTGCTGAATTAGCGGCCCGGCTTTCCCTTCCTGTTATAGGTCCTCATCAAGACGATCAATTTTGGATTGACGCCATTCCCGAACAGTGCCGAACTTTTCGTTTTCCGGCCAGCGATTCATTTACACCATCACGTTGGTTAAGTCAGGGCGATATTGTTAAGGTTGGCGAAGAGGTGCTGGATGTTTTTCACTGCCCGGGCCATACACCGGGACATGTGGTTTTTGTTCATCGAAACACAAAACTAGCCATAGTCGGCGATGTGTTATTTAAGGGTTCAATCGGTCGAACCGATTTGCCAAAAGGAGATTTCAATACCTTAATTAATTCAATCAAAAATAATCTATGGCCTTTGGGTGAAAAATTTAGTTTTATTCCCGGTCATGGCCCGATGTCCACTTTTGGAGAGGAAATGCGTAGCAATCCCTTCGTTAGTGCTTAATCCTTGTATCTGTTCGATTAGACTAGCCGCCGCTGACTTGATTAGGCCCGCCATTATCAGGCCGCGGAGTGCGCTGCCTTCCGCGTCGATTATGGCTGTTGCCACGTTTTTTATTACGTACCTTTACCCGCTTTATATCCAGTTTATGTTGCTTAATTTCTACCGATTTTAAATGCAGAAATATATCTTGCGGCATTTCATCGGGTAACTCAACCAGAGTGTAGTCCCCTTGGATATTTATATTATTAACATTGTTTTTATCGACTCCGGACTCTTCAATCAGCACTTTTTTAAGTTCTTCTGGAGTAATTTGATGTTTACAGCCCACGTCCAGGCGATAACGAACCATTTTAATGCCCGGTTGAGCTATCACTGTTCCTGCTGATTTTACATCCATGCCGCCGTGTTTATTTTTGCTCATCCCAACCCTCCATCTTGAAAGGCTAACAGCGCCGCTTTAAAGTCTGTCCTGATATATTTCCACAAACGCCTCATCGCGCAATCTGCGCACCCAAAGCTCTGTCTCTTCTTCAATTTTCCGCTTACGAATAGCATCCCGCACCAAGTTCTTTTTAAACTCCCTACTATCATCCTTATTTTCCCGGCCCAAAACCTGAATGATGTGCCAACCAAACTGGGTCTGTACAGGCTCACTCACTTCATTAATGCCGAGGTTTGCCATGGCCTCTTCAAACGGTTTAACCAAATCACCAGGACCTACCCAATCAAGCGAACCTCCTTTCAATGCCGAACCTTTATCATCGGAATGCGCCCGTGCCAATGAGGCAAAATCATCACCATCGGCAATGCGGCCTTTTAGTGCCACCAGCCGTTTTTTTGCTTCGGCATCATCAACCAACTCATTGGTTTTGACTAAAATATGCCTAACTTTGGTTTTGGTAATCGTATGATTATCCATGCCTTTCAGCTCTAACATTTTAATGATGTGAAAACCGCTCGGACTGCGTATAGGCTCTGATATATCGCCCTGCTTCATTTGATGGACTTCATTAACAAATAGTGTAGGTATTTCACTTGGAGTACGCCAACCCAAATCACCACCTTTTAGAGCATTTGCATCATCTGAATCGCTAATCGCTGTTTGGTTAAAATCCTGCCCCCCCCGCAATTTCATGACCAGATCATCGGCTTTGCTCATCGCTTTTTGTATCTCTGCCGATGACGCGCCTTCTTTAACCGCAATCAAAATATGACCCAGATGATACTGCGTAGCCTCTTCGCCGATTTTATCCTGAGTTTCCAGGTAGTGATCAACCTCCCTGTCAGTCACTTTAATGCGGCCGCCTATCTCTCTACCGCGTAATTGATTAATAATAATTTCATTACGCATATTATCTAAAAAGCTTTGGTAGCTAATGCCCTGTCCTTCCAACTCTATTCTGAATTGTTCGACATCCATATTGTTTCTCCGGGCTATATCTGCGGCCGAACTGTTGAGCATTTCTTCACTGACAGTAATCCCGGCTTTTTCCGCTAACTGCCTCTGGAGCTTATCAACTATCATTTTTTCCAGCACTTGTTTACGCAGCACATAAGTAGGCGGAAGCGTGGCGTTACCTTGTTGTATTCTTTGCTCAATAACGGCTACTTCTCTTTGTAATTCCCGCTCAAGGATAACGTCATCTTCAACCACAGCAACAATGGAATCAAGAATTTCAGCATGCACTAAAAAGCTGCCGAATAACAAATTACATAGCAACAAAACTAAAATGAATCTTTTAGTATTTTCTTGTTTAATCATTTTTGAGATGCCCGATAACCATAAATTTGCTTTTCAAAAAACTGATCCAGTTTTTCCCCGACACCGGTTAATCCTTTAAGTTCCACCTCAACAAATACACCTGTCTGGGGTATACCTGTGGCTGTAGTATCGATAGCAAGGGAATTTTGAATATTTGGGTTTGTATTAAGGTTTACACTGTTAATCCAACGCCGTCCAATAAAACGAAAAGTCCAGCAACAATTTTCTTTTTCCACGCCCAAAAAGCTTTCCTGAGTCGAATTATTCAGCAATGAGTATGTCCAGCGCCCAACCGCAGACCAATCATTATAAACCGGCCAGTGAAAAGAAGCGTCGCTTTGAATAATGTCATAAAGTCTCTGTCCCGATGTATCTGGAATTATTGTGTTCTTTCTATAGCGATAGCCAAGATTAACAATCTCACCCGGCCTATTAATATCAGGCTTATTAAGATAATGCAGCCCGCCGGCGTACCTGACAATATCGTTCAGATGAGGGTTCCATTGCATCCCTGAGCTAAGCGATATATGATCCGTCAAGCCGGCATTGAGTTCAGCCACCAAATTTGAAAACCTATCGGTATTTGGGAAATAGCCCGGCAAAGGTTCCTGATAGCCCGGCAAAATAACTTCTCTATCCTGAAAATAAACAGTTTGTCCTACACTAAGTTTTAGCTTTTCTTTGCCGGATTTAGTTTCAACCAAACGCGTTGTTATAGCTGCCGTAAGTTGATTAGCATCCCCTACTCGATCCGAACCACTAAAGCGGTTTTCCAAAAACAAACTATTGAATGAAGGATCGTAGAACGAGGTATCGAATATCGGAAAATTGTTCTGATTTACCGTGGGTATATACACATAAAACAATCTGGGCTCAAGAGTATGCAGATAAGATCTATTGGAAAGGATCAGGTCTTTTTCCAAAAACAAACCGGTATCCGTAGAAAAAATCGGCAAGGTTCTTGACAAGCTATCGGAGGTTAGTGGTGCTGTGCCTTTTGGATCGCTTAACGAATATTGAGTATGCTGCAAAGAAATTTTGGGCGTTAAAAAAGCGCTCGCTGTTTGCAGCGGTAAACTAACCGACGGCTTAACATTGGTGCGTTGCCCATTCACTAATGTATTATGCTGAAAAAACACATATTCTGCATCCATTAATGTGTTTAACGGCATAAAATTGAATGAGTGGTTCAAATTCAGATTAACTTGAGGCAACCTTCGATACGGTAATCCTGCCGAGGTTATCGCCGGATCGATCGATTGATAATTGTCAACATGGCCTCTTAAAGAAACCCCAGTGTTTTTATAAGTGTTTGCATAAATAAGATTAGCCTGACTTAAAAGATAACTACTGTAGGTAGATGTACTGAGCGCATTGCCTAAATCAGAAAAATAATATTTATCCGATACATAATTTAAATCCAGATTTGAACTGATATGAGGCGAAAATTGGGTGATATTTTTAACTCCTGCCAAATACCGGGTCTTGTTAAAAAGACTGTCATGGGGCACAAATTCCAGATTTGTAGATCCAGATGACCTCTCAGTCAAATAACGGAAACTTCCTCCTAATATAATGCCCCTATCTGAAAGATACCGTGGACGAAGGGTGGCATCATAATTGGGGGCTATATTCCAGTAATAAGGCGTCGACAGGCTAATCCCCCCTCGCTGGGTACTACCAAATGACGGCGCAAGAAAACCGGAAAGCCGTCTATCGTCTATCGGAAAAGAAAGGTAAGGCGAATAAAACACCGGCGTACCTTTAAACTCAAGCCAGGCATTTTTAGCGGCGCCTTGACCGGTAGTTTTATTCATCTTCAGCTCTGTTGCATGCACAACCCAGTCCTGATTACCGGGACGGCAACTGGTATAAGCAACATCTTTATACCGGGACAAAGTGTTACTCTCCCGATAAATCGTTTGCGCACGGCCTCTAAGCGGCGCAGCCGGAGAAATAAACAACGCATCCCTCAACCTGGCTCTATCTGTGGCCAAGTTAAGAGACGCTGATTCACTGTGTAACGCTAATTCATCTTCGTTATAATAAACACTACCCTGTAAATCCAGTGTCTCCGAAACAGTGTCATAACTCGCTTTATTAGAGACTGAATGCTGATCTGCGCGGACCATTTCAACATTACCGGTATAACTATATATTTCATTATCGAATATTTCTGCATAATCGGAATTAATATCCAGAGGCGACACTTCTCTCAAATCCTTCTCAGGCACAAAGCCAGGCTTTGTGCCGCTGGGCGCTGCGCAGTTTTGCCAGGGATCGTATTTTAGCTGCGATTTAAGATTGCTAAAGGTTTGCTCTTCATTTTGGTCAAATGCCGGAGTGAGTAAGCTAATGCCGGATTCATATGTTTCAATAACCCGCGCCTGCCCTTTAGGATCGTTTCCCACCAGTTTACAATTCCAATTTTTATCTGCCGCCTTGGAATCGCAGGTCCAGCCTGGATGATTGGCTTCAGTTTGAAGTAGTTTTGTTTGGGTGGAATCAACCGGCACTGAAGGAGCGGGTTGCTTAGGCTCAACATTCGCTTGCTGGATGTCTTTATCAGTCTTAGTGCTGACAGGGAGCTTAGGCGCAATTGGCTCCACCTCGGCATTTTCAACAGGAGCCGGGGAAGGTTTGGCAGTCTCAGGCTCTGCTACATTGGGTTGAGTGCTTTCAACAGCCTCGACGGGCGCCGGCAGCACTTCTTTAACAGGCTCAGCAGTAGCAGAAGCCTTTATCTCACCGGTTTTATCTACAGGTTTTTTTTCGCCTACGCAAACCCACTCTTTGCTATCCTTATTTTGTGAACAATTCCAAAGCGCCTCATTGGCAATACTGACAGGTACATAAACACAAGGTAAAAAAAGCAGAAATAAACGGCGGCGCATAGAGGGTATAAGTTTAGTAGCGTAATAGATCATAAATCGAATAGAATGCCGGACGCTTATTTTACCCCACTACTACAGTATTATACTAATCTATCCTGATCATCATGATACCTGAAGACTTAAGAACAATATCCATGTTCGATTGGCTTGAAAATGATTTATTACTCACTATCACCCATTGCGAGCCCGCTTCCAGTGATGCCAGTTTTCGACGTTACTTTAGAGTCCATGCATCGGACGACTGTATAAGAGCAGGAGGTATCATAGCAACGCAGGGAGCAGTTGCCGAACAACAATTTATAGTCATGGATGCGCCGCCTACTAAAGAAAATATTGAACCTTTCATTAGAATTGCCAAACTGCTGGCACAGTCCGATATCAACGTCCCGACTATTTTTCAGCAAAACCTGGCTGACGGTTTTTTATTACTGGAGGATTTTGGCAGCCAGTGTTTTCTGGATCGGCTCAATGCATCGACTGCTGACGATTTATATCAAACCGCTTTCGACAGCTTATTTAAGCTGCAAACCCAAACACCTGAGCAAAACTCCGGATTGCCCAATTACGATGAGCCGCTCCTGCAAAGAGAATTAACTATTTTCGAGGAATGGTTTTTAGGCCAGTTTTTGGACATTGAAATCTCCACCTCTGTTTGGGAGACAGTTAGCGCCATTCTCATGGCATCGGCGCTGGAGCAACCCCGTACTTTCGTGCACCGGGACTATCATTCCCGCAACCTGATGGTTTTAGATAACGACTCCCCCGGAGTCATCGATTTTCAGGATGCCGTCATTGGCCCAATTACTTACGATCTAGTGTCACTATTGCGCGACTGTTATATAGCATGGCCCGAACAACAGGTTCGGCAATGGCGGCTTAACTATTTTGAACGACTCCAGCAAGCAGGCCTGATTAATTGCAGCTCGGCCCAATTTAACCGTTGGTTTGACCTGATGGGATTACAGCGTCACCTTAAAGCTATCGGCATTTTTTCCCGCCTGTACTTGAGAGACGGAAAGCCCAATTATTTAAATGACATACCGCGCACCTTAAACTACGTCACCACTGTTTGCTCGGCTTACCCTGAGCTTACCAAGTTCAATGATTTCCTGCACCAGCAAGTGCTACCTGCCCTTCGGCTACGCTCAGGGCAAGTACCGAACAAAGTCGAAGTATGAAAGCGATGATCTTAGCAGCAGGGCGCGGCGAAAGAATGCGCCCTTTAACCGACTACACCCCCAAACCTTTGCTTTTAGCCTTCGGCAAACCGCTGATCGAATATACAATTACGCAACTGGTTTCAGCCGGTTTTAACGATATAGTTATTAATCATGCCCACCTGGGTTTGCAAATAGAAACTCGGCTAGGGAACGGCAATCAGTTTGGTGCAAACATAAGCTATTCGCCGGAAGGCGAACAGGCGCTGGAAACGGCAGGCGGCATTATTAACGCCATGCATCTATTAGGTAACGAAGTGTTTTTGGTAGTCAATGGCGACATCGCCACAGACTTTCCTTTTGCCGAGCTCAAAAACCGGACTGTCGATTTAGCTCATTTGGTTTTGGTCGATAATCCGGCGCATAATACACAGGGTGACTTCGGCCTGGATAGTACCGGCTTGGTGGTTTCAAACAGCAACGAACAACTTACCTTCAGCGGCATCGGACTGTATCGTCCTGAACTATTCCGCGATGTACCGGCCGGACCCAGCAAATTGGCCCCTTTATTGCGCAAAGCCATCGCAGAGCGTCGGGTCACAGGGCAGAAAATGAACAGCTTTTGGATGGATATAGGCACACCGGAACGGCTGCAAGAACTGGATTCTTATTACTCACACCAGAGGTAAAGATCATGACTGACCATGTTTATAAAAAAGTAGAGATAACCGGATCATCAACCGTTGGCATGCAACAGGCTATTGAAAATGCTGTCAATAAAGCCGCGAAAAGTATCGACAACATGCGTTGGTTTGAAGTTATCGAGACACGCGGACATATAGAAAACAACAAAATTGCACACTGGCAGGTTACTGTAAAAATTGGCTTTACACTGGCGGAATAAAACATTGCCATTCAAAACTAGCGCAATCATATGAATAAACAACCGGACAAAAGCCCCGATACTGTATGGCACCGCGCCACTGTCACACGGCAACGACGCGAACAAAAAAATACGCATAAGTCGGTAGTTCTCTGGTTTACGGGCCTGTCCGGTTCCGGAAAATCCACACTGGCCCATGCTGTAGAAGAACAACTACATCAGAATGGTTTAAATACGTTTGTTTTGGACGGCGACAATGTGCGCCACGGTTTGTGCAGCGATTTGGGATTTAGCGATAAAGACCGGAAAGAAAACATCCGCCGCATCAGCGAAACCGCCAAACTGCTGCTTGAAGCCGGTATAATTACGCTTACCGCGTTTATCTCGCCGTTTAAAGCGGAGCGCGCAGCAGCAAGAAGCTTGATGCCGCACGGTGATTTTATTGAAATTCACTGTTTTTGCCCGTTAACAGTTTGTGAGCAACGGGATGTCAAAGGACTGTATAAAAGAGCGCGGCTGGGCGAAATAAAAGATTTTACCGGAATATCCTCGCCTTACGAAGAGCCGGACAACCCCGAGTTAAGAATCGACACCAGCCGACTTTCGCTCGAAGAAAGCGTACAGTTGGTTATCTCAATATTGCGCGCCAGAAACATTCTGTCTGTCTAGGAATAAAAATCATGTATTTTGATGTCTTCAATGGCGATGCCGACGGAATCTGCGCATTGATTCAACTGCGTCTGGATCAACCGCTGACAGCGAAGCTGATTACCGGTATTAAACGCGATATACAATTATTGGATAAATTTACCGTAAGCTCCGGCGATCACATTACGGTGCTGGATATTTCTTTGCAAAAAAACAGTGCTAAGGTTAATGAGTTTCTAAGCCAAGGAGCTCATATTTTTTATGTAGACCACCACCAGCCCGGCGACATCCCAAATCATCCTCACCTAAAAGCGCTGATTAACACCGACAGCGCGATCTGCACCAGCCTACTCGTTAATCAGTACCTGAACGGCAAATACCCGTTATGGGCGATTACCGCTGCTTTTGGCGACAATATAAACCACAGCGCCGAACAGCTGGCCGCTTTCCTAAATCTAAGCCAAACAGATATTGAAACGTTGAAAGATCTGGGCATCTACATCAATTATAACGGCTACGGCAGTTGCATTGATGACCTGCATTTTGCCCCTGATAAACTCTATAAGGAAATGGCGGAGTTCCAATCCCCTTTTGACTTTATCAAATACAACCATGAAATTTTTGAGCAACTGAAACAGGGCTATGAAGAAGATATGGCGAATGCCCAACGTATTGAGCCGGAATATCAAAGCAACGCCGTCGCCGTGTTCATCCTGCCTGATACCGCTTGGGCAAGACGCGTTAACGGTGTCTTCGGAAATTTTCTGGCCAACCTTAATCCAAACAGGGCTCATGCTGTCATTACCCATAACAAGGATAACGATTACCAGGTTGGCGTCAGAGCGCCGCTATCCAACAAAACCGGCGCTGACGAGCTATGCTCCGCCTTTCCAACCGGCGGCGGACGTAAAGCTGCGGCAGGCATCAATCATTTGCCCGGCGACCAACTGAATATTTTCATCAAAAAGTTTGAGGATTTTTATTCGTGAGTAGCTGATACAATAAAAGCTTATATAACTCCTCTTTTTCAAAGAGGGATTAACAAAACTTATACACTATTACATAAACCTTTGCCCTAGCCGCCAACCAAGACTGCCGGAACCCACACGCATGAGCTCATTTACCAACCAATCCCCCCTTAATCCAACCAATTCGAAACGACTGGAAGAATTGCAACACATCAACCTGCAACTGGCGGCGCTCAGCCAACCAACTTGTGAAGTGGAAGACGACCCGCAATACCTTAAGATTGCAGGAGGTTTATTAAAAAACTATTCCCAACAGCGTCGTTTGCTGGCATTAACTAAATACCGTTGTCCGGCCGATCAACGCATACAGGATTTTCTTAACAGTTACTTGAATGAAAACGGTATAGACGTGGCTGTCAGCTTACCGGGCGAAACCTTCGTGCTAGAACAAAAAGGACTAGCAAGGGAGTTATCCTTGCCTTTCCAGCATAATGAATTTCATTCGGCTTATGTCGATTCTTACCGGATACAGCAAGGTGTGTTGCATAATCCGAAAAATGACCGGCGTACTACCAAAGGCGTGTTTCACATTGCCGCGGGCGGTCTTCCGGTTCCGGCTGATAAAAACGAAGTACCGGTAGAGGCTTATGCGGCGTTGCTGCGTACAGCCCTGACGCCTCCCGACGACCTGTTGTCCCTACCTTTTACCAGCGCCCAACCGAACAGCGCAAAACTTTGGGTATCATCGCTGATGAGACCTATCGTATGTCCGGAAGTTTCCGACACTATGCCGGTCAAAACCATGGAAGTCCGGTTTTTCGCCCCAGGCGGACTGGTCGCCAACCTGGATTTTGTCGAATCTATTTTCGGCAACGCGGGCGACCCGTTCCTGCCGGAAAACGACGCCGCATTGGATATTGACCATTGGACCGGTCATACCGGCTGCATTATTCTTGCCTCGCACCTGGTTCATTGCCGGAAAAAGGATCTCGGCCTGCCGCATTTTGACGATGCGACCGAGCGCCAACGCAAGGACGGCATGTGCTGGCAACAGGAAGACGAACTCTACAATAACGGCCAACCCTTTAAACTGGTATGCCGCAATATGCAAGGAGTGATTGTTACGATCATTGCCGATAACTATTTCGGCTACAGCAAAAAGGAAATAAAATCCCATATCAGCTATTCAGCCAATTTATATGGCGGTGCTGAAGAAGAACATTCAGGAGGCGCGCTGGCTTTCCCGAGAGTCATCCTCGGAGAAATCTTTTTGCCGCATACTTCTTATATCAGCGAGCATTATTCTTTCGACAAAGTCTGCCGTCAGTTGGCTCCTGTAATAGAGCCTAAAGACGAAGGCTATGCTGTTGATAAGCACTATCCCGACATTATTTATATCCCCAACTCGGCGAAGTTCAACATTCAACAGCAGCAAATCAGCTGGACGCATAACAGGCAGACGCATACACTTAAATTGCTGTTCGGCCACACTTATATTTATCCTAACGGCTTTAAAATCCATATGGAACGCCACCCTCATGCGCCCAGCTGGCGCTTAATCGGCACTCATCAGGAAGGCACTTTCTGCCACAAGCCGAGCACAGTATCAGGAGGCGGCAAATCGGAAATTTCCAAATCGATTGCCGGAGCTATTATTTCCGGCGCTATCTTTGTCGATGATTTCGACAAAGATATGGATATAGTCACCGATATATTCGAACGCGATTATTCCACTCGGTTTCGCAATCCGGCCCTGCATGGACTCGACCAACGCCGCCTACTCAGCAATGAACGCACCTTGGGCTCGGTTATCAAACTACTGACTCCATCTGAAACCGAATTTTCGGATACCCACAACCAGTGGCTGGCAACAATACCCCAGCATATATTGGCTGTGGCGCTGATGATTAAACGTTTTTACAAGGAAGAATGGGGGCAGGATTGGAGGAAACATTTTTCCGTCGATATGGTCAACAGTTATCCTGGTAACGAATTGAAGTTTCAAGGCCGCAAACTGATAGCCAGTTATCTGCGCGTAGGCTTTGATGAAAAAGGCGCGTGGCGGGTTTTTAAACTACGCCAGGATTTTATCGCCTCAGCAAAAATTCAGTTGGAAGACGATATTTCCGCATCCACCGTCGTGCCGGTGCATTACCTGACCGGGCTTAATCCCGATTATAAAAATCCCAGCGTTAAATTGGTCGATAACTGCGAGCAAAGCTTTTTTCAACGTCCTGACGATGCGGTTCACCGAGGCACCGATTTACAGACCGAGCTGGATTTTTCGCGCACGGACAACTTTATCTCCAATTTCCAGCCGCTTAACGCACAAGACGCTCGCGAATTCATTGAAGATGTCATTCACTTCGACGAATTCAGCGAGCCGATGCAAAACGTCATCCATCAAGCAGTCAACGGCAAGGATGGCGAGTACTTCGTCTCATCGGCTCATCCCCGTCTGGTTGACGGAAAACCCAGCCTCAATGTCCGCTACCTGCAACTTCGCCCTGATA
This sequence comes from Methylobacter sp., assembly GCF_004322395.1. Lineage (GTDB taxonomy): Bacteria > Pseudomonadota > Gammaproteobacteria > Methylococcales > Methylomonadaceae > Methylobacter_A. The sequence continues at coordinate 39,390 of NZ_SCTW01000101.1, read as the reverse complement.
TAGCCAACCCCAAAATGCGCTATATTGCTGAACAGTCCACCCGTTTAGCCCGTGGACTTAATGCCGATCAAACCGTTTATTTTCCGGTTAACGAAGTATTAACAGGACGGCGCAACAATCCGGCCGATCTTGAAGCAAATATCCGGCCGCTGGCTATCTATAATCCGATCCACTATCAGGAGTTGCCTGAACTGTTTATGGATTTTATTTGCAGCCTAACCGGAAAATCGCCCTCCACAACCGGTGCCGGTTCCGAAGGCGCACTGACCAAAGGCCCGTTCAATGCAGTATCCGCCACCGCCGACCTGAATACCGCGCTGGTTTCCTTTATCCTGTGCGGCTACGACGGTTTTTCCACGGCCGCGGGTTTCATCGGCTCTAAACGTCGAATCGATCATGACATCAGCCTGCTAATCCCTGAGATATGGTCGCGCTTGCCGGTAGCCCAGCGCGACCCGCAATATTTGATTGAAAAAGGACAACTGGAAAAACTGGAAGATTTCGAATACGAAGGCCGTACCGTATTTCAAAGCCGCTTGGGTTATCGCATTACCGAGCGGTTTGTACATACCAATTTCGGCAAGATGTTCGATTACCCAACGGCGGTATTTGACGAAGCTATGTTGAGACCGGAAACGCAAGATCTGCCCAGCTATGTTGACGGTATCGACAATGTTTATGAAGCACAGCAACGAGTAGCGCTGCTGTATTTTCAGGACGGTTCCATTGATGATGCCTGCCCGCCTTTAAAAGCGCTGCTACACATTATGGCCCACGGCCAGTATGAAGGCAAAACCGCCAGCGCTCCTGATATTCGCGCCATGTTCACCCGCGACTACTTACTCCAAAGCGACTGGTATCAACAGCGTCTTGAAATCAAACAGCAACGCGACAGTGAGCTTTGGCAACAACACAAAGCTTATATTCAACAGCAATTGAGTAAAACGGAACAGAATGATTCCGCTAACCGCGCCGAATTAAGCCAGAAACTTGAAGCGGTTGGGCGTAAACTGGTCGAAATCAATGATCCGGCCTATCTGCACCTGCTGCAAGGCACTTTAGGGGCGGATTGGGTGCATCAATAGGCTTGACTAAACGTTTGCGAAAACGGGCGCTACTTCAGCGTCCCCAGCGACCGGAAGCGAGTAACCTGCATCGCTGACTTTCAAAAAGTCAGCGATGCAGCGTTAAAAAAATAATCTGTACTTTGAATATTTCCCCAATCTCTTCAGACTGGACCTGAAGGGGGTGCTTTGGCGAGATTATTTTAAGGCCCGCCTGGATTCGGCGTTACAATAGTATTTATGAATACTAATCTCACTCCTTTTTCAGCGCTGACTCCCGACATTATCTTGAATGCGCTCGACCATATGGGCCTGCACGGTGATGGTCGGCTACTAGCGCTCAATAGTTATGAAAACCGCGTTTATCAAGTTGGCATGGCGGATGCGTCTTTTGTAGTTACAAAATTCTACAGGCCCAATCGCTGGACTACAGCCGCCATTCTTGAAGAGCACGCATTTACTCAAGAATTATCAAAGTCTGAAATTCCCGTTGTACCTCCAATACCGTTTGGCGATAACCAGACCTTAATCCATTTCAATGGCTTCCGTTTTTCTGTATTTCCAAGGCAAGGCGGCCGAGTACCTGAGCTTGTAGGGCGAGAAAAGCTGGAATGGATGGGCCGATTTATCGCACGCATTCATGCGATCGGCGCACTAAAGCCTTTCAAAGAGCGCCCAACGCTTGATATTGAGGCATTTGGCGATGAACCGAGAGCTTATCTGCTGGCCAATCATTTCATACCCGCTGACCTTATAGAGGCTTACAGTAGTGTAACTGAACATGCGCTGGATGGCGTAAGGCGCTGTTTTGAATTTGCCGGAAAGATAAAAAGCCTGCGCCTGCACGGCGATTGTTATCCCGGCAATATTTTATGGACGGATGACGGTCCGCATTTTGTCGATTTCGATGACAGCCGAATGGGGCCTGCAATACAGGACTTATGGATGCTGCTTTCCGGAGATCGCGCCGAAATGACCGTCCAGTTAAATCATCTACTGAACGGCTATCGGACTTTTTACGATTTCGACAGCAGAGAACTATATCTTATTGAAGCCCTGCGAACTCTGCGTTTAATTCATTATTCTGCCTGGATAGCGCGTCGCTGGGATGATCCTGCGTTTCCAATGGCGTTCCCATGGTTTAATACGCCGCGTTATTGGCAAGATAGGATTATTGAACTTCGAGAGCAGATCGCATTAATGAATGAAGGGCCGCTTGAGTTGGGTTAATTATTTCGTCCACGAAAAACACGAAAAGCACGAAAATTTTCAAAAGGGTAGCAAACCGTAGACCGTTACCCAAAGAGTGAATAGCTAAATTTCGTGTCTTTCGTGCTTTTCGTGGACAAGATTAATATCTTCCCAGCCGCATCAGCATGGACTTTACCGGGTTGAATGTTCTTCGGTGTATGTCCAAAAAACCGAACCGCTCGATTTCGGCCAAATGCTGTTTGGTACCGTAGCCTTTATGCACATGAAACGAAAACTCAGGATAGAGTTGATGATAGTCGACCATCAGTTTATCCCGCTCGACTTTTGCCAATATAGACGCAGCACTGATCGCCTGCACTTTACTGTCGCCTTTAACGATAGCCTGGGCAGGCATGGACAGATCGGGAAGGCGGTTGCCATCCACTAAAACCTCGTCCGGCTGGATAGGCAAGCCTTTTACAGCCCGTTGCATTGCCAGTAGCGTTGCTTTAAGGATATTAAGTTCATCAATCTCTTCAACACTGGCTTGAGCAATCGACCAGCTTAAAGCGGTTTCTTTGATGAGACTGTAAAGACTATCCCGCTTGCTTTCGCTAAGGGTTTTTGAGTCGGCCAATCCGGCTATCGGCCGTATTGGATCCAGGATAACTGCGGCAGCGAAAACCGGGCCTGCGAGTGGTCCGCGACCGGCTTCGTCAACGCCTGCAAGCATTAATCCTTGTGAGATTTTTATTGAAAATTCGTCATCCATAACTGCATCGCTCCTAACGATTTAAGCCGTAATTAACGCAATATACCCCGGCTTACATTGCGCAAAAAGCTGACCATATCAGACAATTCTTTACTTTCACCTGCTAAATCTTCCATTTGATCAATGGCATCTTCCAGACGCAGATTAGTCTTGTAAATTATCTTGTAAGCTTTCCTGATTAACCTGATGTCTTCAGGAGAAATGCCGTTGCGCTCCATGCCGACTGAATTGATGCCGTGCGGTCTGGTAGGCTTACCGCCGACCATAACAAACGGAGGGATGTCCTGGGTAATTGCGCTACCCATAGCAGCAAAGCTGTACTGCCCTATTTGCGTGAACTGATGCACCAGGGTAAATCCGCCCAAAATAGCGTGACTATGCAAATGCACATGCCCGGCCAATGAAGCCCCGTTTGCCATAATCACATGATTGCCGATAATGCAGTCATGCGCCACATGGGTGTACGCCATAAACAGGTTGTCATTGCCAATCTTGGTAAGGCTGCGATCCTGTTTGGTTCCCCGGTGCATGGAAGTATATTCGCGTATCGTATTTCTATCGCCGATTTCCAGCTGGGTTATCTCTGCGGCGTATTTTTTGTCTTGGGGATCTTCGCCGATCGAAGTGAATTGATAGATGCGATTATCTTTGCCTATGGTAGTAGGCCCCTTAATAACAACATGGGATCCTACTACCGTACCGGCGCCGATTTTTACACCCGCACCGATAACGGAATAAGGGCCGATAGATACGTCATCGGCCAGCTCAGCCTTACTATCGATTATCGCTGTTGGATCGATCAAATTAATTTACCACGGCCGCACATCTGATTTCAGCACTCGCGACGAACTCACCGTCAACTTCCGCTTGACATTCAAATGCCCAGATATTGCGCTTGCTTTTAAGAAATTTTGCTTCCAGCATCAACTGATCCCCGGGCACAACGGGTCTTTTAAACTTGACTTTGTCGATACCGACCAAATAATAAATCATTCCGGCCAGCTCATCGCCTGCTGTTTCCGATGCCAATAATCCTGTGGATTGAGCCAAGGCCTCTAAAATCAGCACGCCTGGCATAATGGGTTTTTGTGGGAAATGTCCTTGGAAAAACGGTTCGTTATAAGTTACGTTTTTCACCCCTAATAATCTAACGCCAGGTTCGCACTCAATAACCTTATCAACCAATAAAAAAGGGTAACGATGCGGCAAGAATTCTTGTATTTGTAAAATATCTAATTTAATGGACATATTTGAGATGCTTTTCTTAAAAGTTGATGACTATGCGATTAAATAAAAACCCGTATGTAATTATTCCGGCATGGCTGACAACTTTTGTTGAACTTGACTGGTTACGTCGATTTTTTCACTGGCATAAATAACACCGTCAGTCAGTAATAAGTCAAAATTTTGGTCTTTAGCAATTTCCCGTATAGCTTCAACAATACGCCGTTGTAATTTTCCTAATTCTTCATTACGACGCGCATTAAAATCCTCGCTAAACTCCTGTTGCGCTCTTTTTGCATCTCTTTTCTTATTTAAAATGTCTTTTTCCAAATTTGCTCTTGCCGACTCACCCATTACGGCGGCATCTTTAGTCATTTTTTCATCCATGTTTTGAATTTCTTTTTGCTGAGCGACTAATTGCTTATCACGCGGTGAAAACTCCTGCTCCAGGCGTTTTTTGGCTTTTTCTGCCTGGGGCGCTTTCTCAAGAACGGCTGGTATATTGACAAAGCCAATCTTTAAATCAGCATAGCTCACATTAGCAGCAAGCAACAATCCTAAGAATAAAGCAATTTTTGTTTTCATTGTTAAACAGATCTCTGGTGGAGTTAAAATAAATAATAATTAAAATACGGCTATTTTGTTGAATTATAAACGTAGGGACTACCTGCCCGGTAGCCCCTACAATAAAAACAACTTCTTCTAGAAATTCTGACCGAAGTTGAATTGAAACATCTGTTTTTGATCCCCTGTAATAGTGCCGTCTGCTGCCGTGGTTGTAGATTTAGCATTTAATGGCAATGCGGCACTAACGGATAAAGCGCCGAACGGCGACAACCATTCGCCTGAAATCCCGGCAGAATATTTCATATTATCCACTTTAAAGCCATTGTTGATTGCTCCAGCATCAAAAAAAGTGCCTAACCTGACTGATTTTGTCTCCGGCATAAAAGGCACCGGGAAAAACACCTCGGCATTACCGATAATTTTGCTGGAACCGCCAAGCGGATTGCCAAAGGGGGTATCTCTCGGTCCAACGGTATTATTTTTATAACCGCGAATAGACCCTGTCCCTCCGCCGAAATAGTTTTCAAAGAACGGTAAGCCATCCGTTTTTCCATAACCGTCCCCGTAACCTACTTCACCCTGCAGTCTGAACGTAAAGTCTTTAGCCAACGGAAAATAAAGTTGATGTTTATAGCTGATTTTATAATATTCCAGGTCGCTACCAGGAACTGTCGCCAATGCAGAAAAGCGCTGTTGTTGTCCCTTGTTAGGAAAGATTGCCCTGTTAAGCGTATCGTGAGTCCAGCCCACTGCCGGAGACAGGGTTAAATAACTATTGCCTTCCTTATTAATAAAAGCCTGAATTTCATTGGATGTAAAGTCAGTTTTGGTCAACTCAGTATGTTTCACATCAACATCAAAACGCAAACTGTCGAACTCATTCAACGGTATGCCGAAATTCATCCCCGCATTCATCACATTGGTTGAATAATTGGCGATATTCACTCGTCCGGCATTTCGTTTGGTATAGCCCAAATTGTAACCCTGGCTTACTCCGTCCACTGTGAAATAAGGATTAAAAAAACCGAACTGGTAACTGGTCGCATAATCGCTATTATTGAAGGCAATATTCACTCGTTTGCCAGAACCGAAAACGTTATCCTGAGCAATATTGGCATTCAACACTATCCCTTGGGTTTGAGAAAAACCGATACCTGCCGACAAGTTGCCGGAGGGTTTTTCTACTACCGTATAATTGACGTCAATCTGGTCGGCAGTACCTGCAACCGGAGGTGTCTCAACATTCACCTCTTCGAAATAGCCCAAGCGTTCAAGACGCGTTTTCGACCGTTCTATCTTTGAACTCGAAGCCCAACTGGACTCCATTTGCCGCATTTCCCGACGCAGCACTTCATCACGGGTTTTGTTGTTGCCTTTCATGTTAATGCGTCTGACATAAACGCGTTTGCCAGGATCGACAAAAAAAGTCATATCAACGGTTTTTTTAGCTTCGTTGATCTCCGGTACCATGTTGACGTTAGCAAAAGCATAACCGTCATCGCCCAAACGGTCAGAAATTGCTTTAGATGTTTCAGTAGCATTTTTTCTGGAAAAAATCTCTCCCGGGCCGACCTTCACCAGCTTAATAAGTTCTGGAGGGGCGACCACCAGATTACCGGCTAGTTTGACTTTTTCCAGCGTATAAACATCACCCTCTTTAACGTTAATAGTGACATAAATATCTTTTTTATCCGGGGTGATAGCTACCTGCGTGGACTCGATATTAAAGTTGATATAACCGCGATCCAGGTAATAGGAACGCAAGGTCTCCAAGTCCGCTTGCAATTTTTGTTTGGAATACTGGTCGTCCTTGGTATAAAACGACAACAGATTAGAGGTGTTCAGTTCAAGATTACGCAACAGCGTTTTATCATCGAAAACATTATTACCGACAATATTGATCTGCTTGATCTTGGCTACCCTGCCCTCTGAAATCTTGATATGAATACCGACCCGGTTGCGTGTCAGATTGGACACATCCGTAGTGATCTTCAAGCCGTATTTGCCGTGACTGAAATATTGACGACTTAATTCTTGCTCGACTTTATCCAGCACCTGCTGGTCGAATACCTTGCCTTCAGCCAATCCGATTTTCTTTAAGGCTTTAGTCAAATCGTCCTTACTTAAATCTTTATTGCCTTCAAAAATGATTTTCGCAATAGAGGGACGCTCTACCACATTAACAATCAGTGTTGATCCTTCTCTTTCCAGAGAAATATCTTTAAAAAAACCGGTTTTAAATAGCGCCTTGATTGCCGGGCCAACATTATCCAATGAAAACCTTTCTCCCACATTAATAGGAAGATAGTTATAAACGGTACCTACGGAGATACGTTGCAAGCCTTTGACTTGAATGTCCTCAACAATAAACTCTTCATCGCCTTTAGCCACCTGGGAAACAAGCAGAAACAGCAATAGCAAGCGAGAAAAATTATTTAATTTCATGTAGGAGTCTAAAAATAAAACAGCATTGCCTAATGTTTAAAAACTGCCGGATTATATCACAGTAAATATTTAAACGAGCTTAAGCGCTACGAATAGAAAAACTAAGCACATTATCAATGGAAGCGCTATCAGACAATAGCATCAACAAACGATCCAAACCTACAGCCACGCCCGAACATTCCGGCAATCCCGATTGCAGAGCTGCAATAAGACGTTGGTCTTTAACGGCAGACGGCTGTTTATGTAAGTGCCTGATAGCCAATTCTTTATCAAAGCGCCTACTCTGCTCTTCTGCATCGGTCAGCTCGTAATAGCCATTGCCAAGCTCAATGCCATTAATAAATAGTTCAACCCGCTCAACGATCTGCGGATTATCTTCATTGATTTTTGCTAACGACGACTGACAAGCGGGGTAACCATAAACCATGCACAAAGCATTTTCGCCCAAATGCGGCTGGACTTTATGGCTGAATATAAAATCCAGCCACAAGGCATGGTCTTGTCCGCAAATACCTACTGCCTCAGATAATTCGCATTCCCTGGCAAAAGCGCAGTAATCCTGATACGAAAATATCAGGGGATCTAAACCGGTAAACGAAACAAATACGTCCTGGTAACTGACTCGTCGTGTTTCTTTTAACGGCTTACCACTGAATAGTCCTTCGATCAGCTCAGCGATTTCATCCATTAACTGGGGCAAGGTAAAGCCGACCCGATACCATTCAAGCATGGTAAATTCAGGATTGTGGAAACGCCCCGACTCGCCGTTCCTGAATGCCTTGCCTATCTGATAGATGGAACCGCTGCCGGCTGCAAGCAGCCGTTTCATTGCAAACTCAGGCGATGTTTGCAAAAACAGCGTTTGCCGCCGTGGCGGCAACCAATAGTCAGCAGTAAAAAAATCCAACTGCGGATCTGTTCCGATACAGTGTCCAAGTAAAGGCGTCTCCACTTCCAATACCGATCTATCAGCAAAAAACTTACGTATCTCGGCAAGCATCTGCGCTCTTAAGCGCATCAGCTCTAAAGAGCATGTTGGTCGCCAGTCTTGCAGCACTATTCTTTTACGCGCGAAACGTATTCGCCGGTACGGGTATCGACCCTGATCAATTCACCAATTTGCACAAACAAAGGCACTCTGACTACCGCACCAGTCTCCAAAACCGCCGGTTTGCCGCCGCCGCCCGAGGTATCGCCACGAACACCGGGATCGGTTTCAGTAATAGCCAAATCGACAAAATTGGACGGTGAAATCGCAAGAGGCACATCATTCCATAAGGTTACAGTGCAAGAGTCTTGGTCTTTAAGCCATTTACCCGCATCGCCGACAATTTTTTCATCAGTTTGATACTGCTCGAAAGTGTCCGGCACCATAAAATGCCTGAATTGACCGTCGTTATAGAGATATTGCATCTCGACATCGACAACATCGGCGCCTTCCAGAGACTCGCCCGATTTAAAGGTTCTTTCAATCACCCGGCCGGTTTTTAAATTCCTGATTTTTACCCGGTTAAAAGCCTGACCTTTTCCGGGTTTTACAAATTCATTTTCAATAATTGCACAGGGATCGTTATCTAACATAACTTTTAACCCGGCTTTAAACTCATTAGTGCTATAGACAGCCATTTTATCCTCAAATATGACAAACAATGTAAACTCAGCCATTATAATAGAGGCAACAACTGATAGAAACTTTAATAATTCCTGATGCTCGAGCCACAATCCGAAATACAGCACTTTACTAAAAACTGGCAACAACAACTTGCTGAAGCTTTTAATAACATTGAAGTCCTTTGCCGTTACCTGAATTTATCACAAGACGATTTGCCGATCTCAGCCGCGGCAGCTGAAAACTTCTCTTTACGCGTTCCTTTAAGTTTTGCGGCCTGCATCGAAAAAGGCAATCCGCATGATCCTTTATTGCGCCAAGTATTGCCTATTAATGATGAATTGTCGGCCTATCCGGGTTTTAGCAATGATCCGGTAGGCGATCTTGCATCAGCTACCCAAAGTGGTATTTTGCACAAGTACCATGGCCGGGTTTTGCTTATCAACACCGGCAGTTGCGCTATCAACTGCCGATACTGTTTCCGCCGTAATTTTCCATATGCTGATTTACAAATTAATAGACAAAAAGAAAATGCGGCCATCCAAACCATACAGAACGACACTGATATTTCGGAAGTTATTTTAAGCGGAGGGGATCCATTGCTATTAAGCGACTCAAGATTATCGTCGCTCATTCAGCAATTGAACAATATCGAGCACGTGCAACGCATTCGAATTCACAGTCGACTGCCTATCGTCCTGCCCTCCCGAATAACTGATGCCTTTATTAACATCCTTAAACAAAGTCCCAAACAAATTATCATCATCACGCATTGCAACCATGCTAATGAAATCAACAACCGTGTTATTGCAGCCTGCAACTCGCTGAAAAACAGTGGAATTACCTTGTTTAATCAAGCAGTACTTTTAAAGGGTGTAAATGATAATGTGGAAGTCCTATACGAACTGAGCGAACAACTATTCAGACACGGCATTATTCCTTATTACCTGCATTTACTGGATAAAGCGACGGGAACGGGACATTTTGAAGTTCCTGAGGCAGAAGCTCTGGCGCTTATCCGACAAGTTCAAGCCATCCTACCCGGCTATTTGGTGCCAAAGTTAGTCAAAGAACAGGCGGGAGCTTCATCAAAACAGACTATTTTATAGCTTAATCTTTCCGGTTAATTATACCGTGTGGCACATGCGCAGCAGCGACATGCCGGGCAGCAGATTCACAATGGCCTTTTTGATCGTCAAAGAAAATATCTGCGCCGAATGCTCTCAAAAAAGCGCCCTTGTCTATGCCTCCCAGAAATAGCGCTTCATCAATGCGGATCCCCCAGGCTCTTAGCGTGCGGACTACCCGCTCATGAGCCGGAGCCGAGCGAGCGGTCACCAATGCGGTTCTTATCGGTGACGCTTGCGGGTCAAACTGCGTTTGAATGTAATGCAGAGCACTCAAAAAATCCTTAAACGGCCCGCCGGATAAGGGCTTTTTGGCTTCGTTACGCTCATTTTCGCTGAACACATCCAGGCCGCGCTGTTGGTAAATCCGTTCAGACTCATCCGAAAACAGCACCGAATCACCATCAAAAGCAATACGCAGCTGTTTGGAATGATAGGTTATGGAAGGACCGCAAAGAATAGTTGCCGCCGCAAACCCCGCATCCAAAGCCTTAGCGACATCATCGGCATTGGCCGATAAAAACAGATGCGCACCGAATGCAGGAATATAACCGTATGGAGATGCGCCGCTGGTAAACGCCGCTCGGATAATCTTCAACTGATGATGGGCAATAGAATTAAAGATTCTTAAACCCGTATCTGCACTATTTTGTGATAACAGAATAATTTCAACCAGCGGATCATCGGGGCAACTGTCATTCAAGCTCAGAAACTTCTCAACCAGGGCAAAACCGTACCCCGGCTCCAAAACTTCATCTTCATGCTCTATTTGATAGCGGCAGAAAGCTTCCCTGCCCTGTGTTTCAAATATCGTATGCGATTCATCCAGATTGAATAACGCTCTGGATGATACCGCTACAACCAGTTTTTTCTCTCTCATCGACAAAGTTCTAGTTATCGCTCACCCAAACCGAATCCAGATTAAGCGCTTGTTTGATTTTAGCCGTATTTGCATTCGCTTCTGCTTTGCTCTTGAACCCTCCGACTCGCAACCGGTACATTGTCATATTCTTTTCATGGACGGGTATTACTTCGGCAAAAACACCAAGGCGCGCAAATTCAGCGGCTTTGCTTTTGGCAAACCATTCCTGTTTAAACGCAACCAAATTTATCCCCCATTTTCCGATAACGGCTTGTTTGATTGCCTTTACTGGTTTCTCTTCGACAATAACTTGTTCGGGAACTACCGGTTTAGCCGCTGCCACTTCAGGTTGAGGTTTCGATTTGACAGGAGCCGTCTCATGCTTAGTTTTCTCTTTGGTTGGAGTTTGCTCATGTACAGCTTCTTCTTTGGTTGATGCAGGCTCATGCACCGCTACTTCTGCTACTTCTTTTGCATAATTATGTGCAGATGCCTCTTTAGGATCGTGAAGATCGTGCTTATCTATGCTTTTACCATGCTCATGCTCTGGCGTAATTTTAGCTGACGCAATCTCATGTACATTTTCTTCTTTTATAGGCGCAGGTCCAGGGGCTACTTCGACCTTAGGTGGTTCAACAACGGATGGCGCGGAGGGCGTTGAAGATACTTTCTCTTCCAAATTACCTACTTTGACCTGCAACATATCAAGCGCCTTGCTCACCATATCCTGCTTTGCCACAATATTAGGGACTTTGTTATTTAACAAATCGACGGGAAACTGAGAATTTCCTTTCAGCTCGGTTATAAAACCATCGACCTGCTTATTCAACAATACAACCGAATTTCTCATAGCATTAACTTCTTCGCTAGGGCTGTTTGCAGCGCTTTTTGCCAAGTTAGCCTCAAGAGTTGTAACTGCTTCGGTTAATCTTGAAACCTCCGTTTTCGCCCCATAAGTCATCACACCTAATCCGGCGGCCGTACTTAAGGCAACAGCTCCAAAGCCCATCGCCAAATAGCTGTAACGCTTAGCCTTTTTAACTTTATTTTCAGCATCTTCCAGTTGTTTTTTTAAATCTTCATACTCAAAATTAAATGGGCTTAACTTTACATTTTCAATATCTTCTGTCGCTGTATCGGCCGCTTGTGCCGGAGTGGGCTCGGCAACTGTGTCTTTAGCTTCCGGTTTCAGCGCCGGAGTTTCCGGCTCGAAAGTTTGCACAGCTTCATTTTCGTTCAAGAAGTTACTGCTATCAAAAGCGTCGGAGAACTCACGTTCTTCAATTTTCGCATCAGCAAGCGTATCGGAAATTTCTGTATCGGCAGTAATATCAAAATCAGGTAAAAGAAAATCATCTTCTTGTTCATCCTGAGTTGATGTTTTTCCGCTCTTTGTTAACTGCGCATCTTCAGTCTGTCTGGAAAAAATGTCGTTATCATCATTCGATTTAAAAAAATCATTAATTTCGTTTAAATCTGTATCGTCACCAAACTCTTGTTCTTTCCCTTCCACTTGTTCTAACGCATTCTCTTCACCGAAATCGGCATCCGCAAATAAAGCATTAAAGCTACTTTCGTCATCCTGCACATCATTGACTGATTCTTCAATTACCGCCCCCAACTCTTCATTAGCTGCAGCTGAATCCGCCGAAGTTTCAACTTCATTATCCTGAATCAGATCTGATTCATTAAAATTGTCGCTAAAGCCGGAAAAATCATCAACCTCATCCGGCAGACCTGCATCATCAATGAGTGCATCGTCCTTCTCGTCTGCCTGTTCCAATATATCCTCTACATCAGAATCGGCGTATGCAAATAGAGCGTTAAAGCTGCTTTCGTCATCCTGAACATTATTAACTGATTCTTCAACTGCTATCGGCAGCTCTTCATCAGCTACAACTAAATCTGCCGTAGACCCAATCTCATCGTCTTGGATCAGGTCTGACTTATCAAATTCATCGGCTTCGTCAACAATTTCGACTGTTTGTTCTAAAGCATCCTGTGCATCCAAACCGTCATTCGGAGACAAGCTGTCGATGTCGACAGTGTTGTTATCGTCGAATGATTGCTCAATTACTGCTTTCTGGTCTTTATCGGCTTCGACCAAATTCGCCGAAGCCTCAACGTCATCATCCTGAATTATATCCGATTCGTTAAAATCCACGCCAAAGCCGCCAACATCTGAAACATCATCAAACTCTTCCGGCAGATTGCCATCATTTGCAAGTGAGGATGAATTATCCATAACCAGCTCTGGTTCCTCGATTTCGACTTCAGAAATTATGTCCGGCTCATCGAAATCACTAAAATCAGAAAAACCATCCAGCTCTTCAACTGCATCAACATCCTTTTCTTCACCTAAGGCGTCTTCTGCGGACACGTTTAAATCTAGTGCAGCCGGAACTGATGCTTCATCTTTATCGTCTTGAATTAGATCCGATTCACCTAGATCATCATCGAATCCGTTAAAGCCGGAAAAGTCATCGATCTCGTCCGACAGGCCGGTATTGTTAATTGTTGAGGATAGGTTCTCTTTGGGCTGTTCAGGTTTCACGACTTCTTCGACTGCCGGAATGATGTCCGGTTCATAGAAATCGCTAAAATCCGAGAATTTGTCCAACTCTTCAACCCCATCTACATCTTCTTCCTTATCTGATTCTTCAACTATTACTGGCGTAATTAATTTCGCCTCAGCTGAAATCGAAGCATCGACCTTATCATCTTGAATCATATCCAATTCATCAAAATTATTGATCAAGCTGAAATAGTCATCCAGTTCTTCCCGTGGCGCCGTATCACCCTGCTCATGTTCATCGGCTTTGACTCTCGAAACTATTTCCGACTCATCGAAATCACTAAAGTCAGATAGGCTGTCCAACTCTTCAGGCATCTCAACATCACCAGCCGCTTGCTCCGGCTCATAGTCTGCATCAAGAGCAGCGTTCATCACTAATCTGTCAAGGTCATCTTCATCATACTGCGCTTCATTTAACGAAGTAAAAGTTGAATTTCCAGCAGTTTGCTCTAACCCTGCAACGGCCGACTGTGCCTTTTCCGGCTTGTTAAAATTCTTCTCAAAGCCGTCAAAATTTAAAAAATCATCCAGCTCATCATGCAGTCCAACATCTTTTTTCATTAACGCATCATCTGCATCAAAATCGGCATTCATCAGCAACCTATCAATAGCATCTTCTTCATCCTGAAGCTCATTGATCGGAATAAAAGAAGACTCCGCCTCGTCCAGCATAGCATCCAGATCGACAGCGAGATTATCGCTCTTTTCTTTTGATTTTTTATCTGTTGAGTCAGTCATATTCAGGCTCAGTAATGAGAATTAAAATAACCACAAAGTTTAAATGTAGTGTTTGGTATTTATTGGAAAAAAGCGAATTTTTTATCATTTTAGTACCAAATAAACTTAATGTTCATAAAGTTTCGCCTGTTTGATGCTAAACTCTCAAAAAAACTTTTAAGAGACAAAATGCAACTAGCTATCACTGCCTTAGGCAATCATCAGATTAATTTTATTGCCGAAATATTACCCGCCATACGCGACTGTAAATGTACTATTTTGGAAATAAGGCTGTCCCGTCTCGCTCAGTCTACTGCCGCATACCTACTTATTTCCGGCAACTGGAATCAAATTGCCAAATTTGAAAGTACTCTGGACATTATACAAAGAAGACTGGATATCAAAGTTCACACCTTACGCCCCGAACAAAAAGACAAGCCCAAGGAGTGCGTCCCTTATTCATTGGAAACCATTTCTCTGGATCGCGATAATGTCACAGAATCAATTACTTCTTTTCTGTTTGACAGGGAAATAGACATTGAGGAAATAACCGGCAGCTGTTATCAGGCGCCCTATATTCAAACCTCAGTCTTCTCGACCAAATTTGTAATTTTGATCCCGCCGCAACTTCATCTTCTGTCGCTACGTGAGGAGTTTTTGGATTTTTGCGACCGATTAAATATAGATGCCATTCTTGAACCTATAAAACGGTAACCTTGATAATGATAACTCTTGGCAGCCCCATACCCGATTTTGAAGCCCTATCTACTGGCGATAAAACAATAAGATTAAGTGACTATCAAGGTAAATATCTTGTTATTTATTTTTACCCTAAAGATAACACGCCAGGCTGTATTCAGGAAGGTCAAAGTTTTCGCGATAACATTGAAAAATTTACTGCGTTCAATACCGTTATAGTAGGCATATCCCGTGACACTATTCGCGTTCATGAAGGCTTTAAATGTAAACAGGAATTTCCCTTTGATTTATTGTCAGACCCCGATGAAAAACTGTGTCAGCTGTTCGACGTCATCAAAATGAAAAACATGTACGGCAAGCAGGTTCGAGGAATCGAACGTAGCACCTTTTTGGTCAATCCTCAAGGTGTGCTGGTTCGCGAATGGCGTAAAGTAAAAGTCAAAAGCCATTGTGACGAGGTCCTGCAATTCTTACATGAGCTCGCAGGCGCTTAACTATGAATATTCAAACGTCGTCGGATAAAAAGCTGTTTGTCTTGGACACCAATGTGCTGATGCACGATCCAACCTCGATCTTCCGCTTCAAGGAACATGACATCTTTATCCCGATGATTGTTCTGGAAGAACTTGATCATGCAAAAAAAGGCCTAACCGAACTGGCGCGCAATGTAAGGCAGGTCAGCCGATTTCTTGATGAATTAATTTGCGACGCTAACCAGCAAACCATTAATGACGGCCTACCGCTGTCGAGCATAAAACACAGGCCGAATACCGATACAACTGACGCCGGACGTTTATATTTCCAGACCAGCGCTATGACTGCGCTGCTACCGGAAAGCATGCCCGGCAATATTGCCGATAATTCAATACTCCGCATCGTGTTGGCGTTGACCAAAGAACTGCCCGATACCACTGTTATTCTGGTATCGAAAGATATCAACATGCGCATCAAGGCTGCAACCTTGGAGTTGCTTGCGGAAGACTATCATAATGACCAAACCCTTGATGACATCGACTTGCTATACAGCGGCGCAATGGCGCTGGAAAAGGATTTCTGGGAAGTACACGGCACCAAAATGGAGTCTTGGCAGGAAAAAAACCGCACTTTTTACAAACTGGACGATCCGCTAGTCGCCGAATGGTATCCCAACCAGTATTTGTACATAGAAGACGAAACCAATTTTGAAGCCATCGTCAGATCTTGCGACGGACAGATTGCGGTATTGGAACTGGCAAAGGATTACCGTGCAAAACATAACAATGTCTGGGGCATAACGGCAAAAAATCGGGAGCAGAACTTTGCGCTCAATGTCTTGCTAGATCCCAACATTGATTTTGTTACTTTATTAGGCACGGCAGGTACCGGCAAAACCCTACTGGCGCTGGCTGCAGGACTTACATTAACCCTGGAAAACAAAGCCTACCAGGAAATTATCATGACCCGCGAAACCGTGCCGGTCGGTGAAGATATAGGCTTTCTGCCCGGAACGGAAGAAGAAAAAATGGCGCCGTGGATGGGCGCATTAATTGATAACCTTGAACTGCTGGGCCAAAATGCGGAACACGGCGAATGGGAACAAAGCGCTACCAGCAATATTATTATGAACCGGGTCAAAATCAGGTCGCTTAACTTTATGCGCGGACGGACGTTCCTCAACCGCTACCTGATCATTGACGAAGCTCAAAACCTGACTTCAAAACAAATGAAAACCCTGATAACCCGTGCAGGGCCTGGAACCAAAATCATCTGTATCGGCAATCTTTCGCAAATAGACACGCCTTATTTAACCGCGACTACGTCCGGATTGACTTATGTTGTAGACCGTTTTAAAACTTGGCCCCATGGAGCGCATATCACCTTGCGGCGCGGCGAGCGCTCACGCTTGGCTGATTACGCCTCAGATACTTTGTAGATGAACTCGTTATGTTTTTCGTGAAGAGCGTGCCGAACCATGAACGTTTTAGCCAGATCATCTAATCAAAGAGTAGATCTGGCTTTCAATGGACTCTAAATTTCCTTAGCTAACTTTTTAGCGTAACCGATATAACTACGCGGAGTCAGCTCCAGCAAAACTGCTTTGGCATCAGCGGGGATTTCCAGTTTTTCAATAAACGCCTGCATTTGTTCGGTAGTAATGCGCTGACCGCGGGTGAGCTCTTTCAATTTCTCGTAAGGTTTTTCAATCCCGTAACGACGCATCACGGTTTGAATCGGTTCAGCCAACACTTCCCAATTGGCGTTAAGATCGGCCTCAATCGCTTCAA
Organism: Methylobacter sp.; assembly: GCF_004322395.1. Lineage (GTDB taxonomy): Bacteria > Pseudomonadota > Gammaproteobacteria > Methylococcales > Methylomonadaceae > Methylobacter_A. Next base: position 22,274 of record NZ_SCTW01000101.1, on the reverse strand, counting down.
TATTGATCTGTAATTTGGATATACCTTTCAAACTGGCCTGGATAGCGATAGAAGTGTGAGCAATACCGACACCGATATTTCTCAACACCGTTGAATCGGTTAAATCCCTCTGCCAGCGCGATACTGGCAATTTTTCCGCTAAAAAGCCGAATATCGCATTGGCTAATCCTAAATTACCTTCCGAGTTTTCAAAATCAATCGGATTGACTTTGTGCGGCATGGTAGATGAACCGACTTCACCGGCGATGGTTTTCTGCTTGAAGTAGCCTAAGGAAATATAGCCCCAAATATCACGGTCAAAATCCAGCAAAATGGTATTGAAGCGGGATAGAGCATGGAAATACTCGGCAATATAATCGTGCGGTTCAATCTGGATGGTGTAGGGGTTAAATTGCAGCCCCAGGGATTCGACAAAGCTTTGCGCAAATTCCGCCCAATCCACATCGGGATAAGCTACGCAGTGCGCATTGTAATTACCCACTGCTCCGTTTATTTTGCCCAATAATGCGACAGCTTGCAGTTGATCTTTCTGGCGCTGCATTCGAGCGGCGACGTTAGCGAACTCCTTGCCGGTTGTGGTAGGCGTAGCGGATTGCCCGTGGGTGCGCGATAACATCGGTTGATCCGCAGTTTCTACGGCAATGGTTTTGATCGCCGCAATGATGTCATTGATTTGAGCCAATATCACTTCACGGCCTTCTTTGAGCATTAACGCATAAGACAGATTGTTAATGTCTTCTGAAGTACAGGCAAAATGAATGAACTCACTGACTTTTTCCAGTTCAACGCAACCGGCAATTTTTTCTTTCAGTAAATATTCAACAGCTTTAACGTCGTGATTCGTGGTTTTTTCAATGTCTTTAACGCGCTGCGCATCGGCCTCTGAAAAATCGCCGACGATATTATTTAACAGTTGCGTCGCCGCGTCGCTAAACAGGCTGACTTCGGTAATTAACGGATGATTAGCCAAGGCTTGCAGCCAGCGGACTTCAACAAGCACACGAAAACGAATCAGGCCGTATTCACTGAAGATAGGACGCAATGCAGCCACTTTATCAGCATAGCGGCCGTCGATAGGAGAAATAGCGGTAAGAGCAAAATTAGTCATGGAGTTATCCGAGTATTTTAGTGTTTGTTGTTATTCGTTAGCTTTGCCTACAAGACAAAAGCTTTGGATTCAATAATCCCGCCGCCCAAGCATATTTCACCCTCGTAAAAAACGACGGATTGACCAGGTGTAATGGCTCTTTGCGGTTCGTCGAAAACAGCTTTGCATCTATCTTCGCCTACCGGTTCTAAATAGCAGGGCTGGTCCGCCTGACGATAACGGGTTTTAGCGCTACAGCGTATTGGTTTAGTCAACGGCCTATTGTTGCACCAATCCAGTTGACTGGCTTCGAGCATGTTATGCAACATCAGCGGGTGATCGTGGCCTTGGCCGACAATCAAAACATTATTTTCCAAATCTTTTTCCAGTACATACCACGGCTCATCCGGCGCATTTTTAACGCCGCCTATGCCCAAGCCTTGGCGTTGACCCAACGTGTAGTACATCAAGCCGTGATGTTTGCCGATATACTGCCCTTCTGGGGTTCGCATTTCACCCGGCTGAGTAGGCAGATAGCGTTGCAAAAATTCGGTGAATTTGCGCTCGCCGATAAAGCAGATGCCGGTGCTGTCTTTTTTACGGCTATTGGCAAAACCGGCTTTATCGGCCATGGCCCGGATTTCCGGTTTATGTAAATGACCTATCGGAAACAGCGTGCGCGACAATTGTTTTTGTCCAAGCGTATAAAGAAAATAACTTTGCTCTTTATTCGGGTCCAGGCCTTTTAACAAAAAGAACTCTCCATCTCTTTCGTCCACACGCGCATAATGCCCCGTAGCTATATATTCCGCCCCCAAGTCTTCAATCGCATAATTCAGAAAGGCTTTGAACTTAACATGTTTGTTGCACAAAATGTCCGGATTAGGCGTGCGCCCTGCTTTGAATTCAGACAAGAAAACTTCAAAGACCTCATCCCAATATTCGGCGGCAAAATTCACGGTTTTTAATTCTATGCCTAATTTATCGCAGACTTGCTGGGCATCAGCGAGATCTTCCATTGCGGTGCAATACTCGGTACCATCGTCTTCTTCCCAGTTCTTCATAAACAAACCGGTAACTTGATGACCTTGCTCCAAAAGCAGCAAAGCAGTTACCGAAGAATCGACACCGCCGGACATACCGACGATTACTTTTTTACTCATGGTCAAGATCGATAAATGATTTAAGCAAAGATAAGGGGTGGCGTTGCCCGCTGAGATAGTCGTCTATACTAATAAGCACCAGCGGACTACGCAAGCGATGCCGCTCAGTTTCGATTTCATCGCGCGTTAACCAGTGAGTTGCAACTATGCCTTCATCCAGCTGCTGCATCGGGTTATGAGAATGACAGTGACCGGAAAAACACACTCTGACAAAACTGGGGGAATCAGGACTTTTTCGCCAAAGCTGGATGGAAACGATGTACTCAGGTTCAAACTGCCAACCGGTTTCTTCCTGCACTTCACGCTTAATCGCGGTAATTAGATCTTCGCCCTCTTCAAGATGCCCTGCTGGCTGATTGAATTGAAGCCCGTAGGAAGTTTCTTCTTCTACAACTAAAAAACGTTTGCCTTGTTCAATAACTGCGGCAACTGTAACATGCGGTTTCCAAACCATTACTGAGTTCCAACTATGAAAGCTGATATTTTACTAGATTTGACAATGTTATGTTGGTAAAAAGACACTATAAGAAAGAGCCTCGTGAATCTTTCGCACACACTTTGTTTATTTTGTTGCAAACATAAGAGTTGAAATTCGCCAGAATTGGCACTATGTTAAGGCTAAATATTTCACTACTTTAAAACTATGTCCGATTCCGATCCCTTTAAAGACAAAGATGGTGGTTTGGCTATTCAAGAAGCTAAGCCAAAATTAAAGAGACCGCCTTTATACAAGGTTATCTTGTTAAACGACGACTTCACGCCTATGGATTTTGTGATTGAAATTTTAATGGATTTTTTTGACATGTCTGAAGAAAAAGCAACTCAGGTGATGCTGCAAATACATATACAGGGGATTGGGGTGTGCGGGATGTATTCTAAAGACGTTGCTGAAACCAAAGTATATATAGTTAACGACTATTCCCGAGAGCATCAACACCCGCTGATGTGTTCGATGGAAGAAGTTTAGGTTGGAGAGTTTATGTTAAGTAAAGAACTTGAAATTACGTTAAATAACGCCTTTAAAAATGCTCATGATAAACGCCATGAATTTATTACGGTTGAGCATTTGTTACTGGCCTTGCTCGAAAATGCTTCGGCACAGCCGATTTTGATAGCATGCGGTTGCGATATTAAGGCGTTACGCGGCCAGTTAACGCAATTTATCGATGAAACCACTTCGCTAATTCCGATAGGTATCCAGCGGGAAACCCAGCCTACTTTGGGATTTCAGCGAGTGCTTCAACGCGCGGTTTTCCATGTGCAGGCATCCGACAAAAAAGAAGTTTCCGGCGCCAATTTATTTGTAGCCTTATTCAGCGAACAGGATTCCCATGCTGTTTATCTGTTAAATAAACAGGATATTTCAAGATTGGATGTGGTTAATTACTTAGCTCATGGCATTTCAAAAATCGACCCTGAAAATGACTCTTCAAGTAACCGTTCGCCGGAATCCAGCAATGGGGACTCTGAAGCTGCCGGCAGTCCACTGGATAAATACGCCACCAATCTGAATGAAGAAGCCTTAAAAGGTCGAATCGACCCATTAATTGGCAGAGACTCCGAAGTTGAGCGCACTATTCAGACACTTTGCCGCCGCCGCAAAAACAATCCTTTGCTGGTCGGTGAAGCGGGCGTTGGTAAAACGGCAATCGCAGAGGGCCTGGCGAAACGGATTGTCGAAGAGCAAGTGCCGGATGTATTGATGAACAATGTGATTTATTCACTGGATTTAGGTGCGCTGGTTGCCGGCACTAAATACCGGGGAGACTTTGAAAAGCGCCTTAAGGCGCTATTAAGTCAACTTAATAAGGAACCCGATTCTATCCTGTTTATTGATGAAATTCATACCATTATCGGAGCCGGCTCAGCTTCCGGCGGCGTGATGGATGCGTCCAATTTGATTAAACCGGCACTGGCTTCCGGCCAATTACGCTGCATAGGTTCCACCACTTACCAGGAATATCGCGGCGTTTTTGAAAAAGATCATGCCTTAGCCCGAAGGTTCCAAAAAGTTGATGTACTTGAACCTTCCGTTGAAGACACTATCCTGATTCTAAAAGGTCTTAAATCGCGTTTCGAAGAACATCATGATGTTAAATATTCTTCCGATGCATTACGTGTAGCGGCAGAGTTGTCGGATCGCTATATCACCGATCGGCATTTGCCCGATAAAGCCATTGATGTGATTGACGAAGCCGGTGCAAAACAGCGTATGACGGCTGAGGCTGATCGCAAACAGCTTATTGATGTTGCCGAAATAGAAGAAATAGTCTCAAAAATAGCCAGAGTGCCTGCAAAATCGGTATCGTCCAATGACATCGACAAGCTGAGTAATCTGGAAAAGAATCTGAAAATGCTGGTCTTTGGACAAGACGAGGCAATTTCGGCGCTGGCATCAGCCATAAAATTATCACGTGCAGGTCTAAGAGATTCGCAGAAGACTATCGGTTCATTTCTTTTTGCGGGCCCTACAGGTGTAGGTAAAACCGAAGTGACGCGACAACTAGCCAAGGTGTTGGGAGTAGAGTTAATTCGCTTCGATATGTCAGAATACATGGAGCGGCACACCGTTTCCAGACTGATCGGTGCGCCTCCAGGGTACGTGGGCTTTGATCAAGGCGGTTTATTAACCGAACAGGTAACCAAGCATCCTCATGCAGTCCTGCTGCTGGATGAATTGGAAAAAGCCCACCCAGATGTATTTAACCTGTTATTGCAGGTGATGGATCATGGCTCATTGACCGATAATAACGGTCGCAAGGCGGACTTCCGTAACATTATTCTGGTAATGACCACCAATGCTGGAGCGGAAGAAGGCAGTCGCGCCTCTATTGGCTTTACACATCAGGACCATGCCACCGACAGCATGAAAGTTATCGAAAAAGGCTTTTCACCTGAATTTCGCAACCGTCTTGATGCCATTATTCAATTCAAACCATTGGATATCTCGATTGTCGGGCACGTGGTTGATAAATTCATCTTTGAATTGGAAGCCTTGCTGGCAGACAAACATGTAACGCTTGCATTGGATCCTGAGGCCCGGTTATGGCTCGCTGAAAACGGCTGCGACCCAAAAATGGGAGCGAGGCCGATGGCGCGACTCATTCAAGAGAAAATCAAAAAACCGCTAGCTAACGACTTGCTGTTTGGCGATTTGGCGCACGGTGGACATGTGCGAATTTACGTGAAGGATAATGAACTGAACTTCGCTATAGAAAGCGCTGAGTTGATTGTTCCTGAAGCCAATTTTTAATACGGACCCGCTGCGGCTAATCAAGAAACTTGCGTTAATCCTGTTATTAACAGGATTAACGCATACGGAATGTAATGCGGCCTTTGGTTAAATCGTAGGGCGTCATTTCAACTTTAACACTATCCCCGGTAAGAATACGAATATAATGTTTGCGCATTTTTCCTGAAATATGTGCTGTGACGATATGGCCGTTTTCCAGCTCGACGCGAAACATAGTATTAGGAAGCGTGTCAATTACCTTCCCTTCCATTTCAATTTGATCTTCTTTAGCCATCTATAATAATCCTGGTAAGTTAAAATCGCTTATAATAGCATAAGTGCGCTTTTAACAACAGAAGTGTATAAGGGGACCAGCAATCTCGTTATGGGAAAATATTTTAAGTCGACGATATTGTTATTACCATAATGAGAATTGCTATTGGAAGAAGCTTCATATACGGAAAAGAGACTCCGGCTTAGTCTAGCTTGCGCAATACAGATGCTATGAATTTCATGAATGGCATGTTATTTTTGCCTAACTTTAAATTCCGTTATATTAAAACAATACAAAACGATGAAAAGACTGAGAGATAAAATCCGTGACATACCTGACTTTCCAAAACCTGGTATTATCTTCAAGGATATTACACCACTAGTAAAAGATCCCGCCACATTAAGACTCACTGTCCATCAATTGCTACAGCCTTTTTTAGGCAGAAACATTACCGCCGTTGCAGGTATGGAGGCGCGCGGTTTTATTTTCGGCTCTTTGGTCGCCTGGGAGCTGGGACTTCCATTTATACCGTTAAGAAAGCCAGGAAAATTGCCTTATGATGTGCAGAGTGTATCGTACGACCTTGAATATGGCTCAGCCACATTGGAAGCGCATATCGATGCCTTTAATGCAAATGATCGTGTTTTATTAATTGATGATCTGTTAGCTACCGGGGGAACAGCCAAAGCGAGCTGTGAATTAGTTGAACAACTGGGAGCAAAAGTAGAGGCGTGTGCCTTTGTGGTGGAGCTGGATTTCCTGGAAGGAAAAGAAAAACTAAGGAATTACGAAATCCATTCTTTATTGCATTACTAGAGGGCGAAAAGGGAAAGGCGAAAAAATAAACTTCAAATTAGACCGCTCTTTCGCCTTTCCTTTAGATTCTTTATCTATATTTTTTGGATTTTTTCAATTTATCCAACTTGCTACTGGCATCTTCAAACGATTTGGAAGTATCATTAAAAGATTGAGCAACACTACTAAATGAATGCGAAGCTTGTCCAAACTCTTTAGTATCTGCATCCAGGCGCAAAGCAAACCCTGACTTAGTGCTTGTGTTGGCTTCGCCAGCTAAAGCTTGTCCGGAAACTGCGTTTTTATCGCCACCAAGAGACTCGTCTTCAAAACCATCAACATCCGTAGAAGCTTCCGCTTTTCCATCCGTAGCTAAATTATTACGCCATTGCAAAAAAGATTCGCGCGTGAATACATAAGGGTCTAGTGCGGCTTCATCGATAAATTTCAGTGCACCTTCAGCGCTGGCGCGCGAATTCAGCATAGACACCAGTTGTACAGGCATACCTACGTAACTGGCGGGATTTGCCGCCGTATCAAATACTGCGCCAGGAATACCGCGGGCAGTTGAGGGTCCTAGAAGAGGAAGCACCAAGTAAGAACCCTGAGGCACACCCCATACCGCCAAAGTCTGATCGAAATCTTCCTCATTTTGTTCCAGCCCTACATGCTTGGCAACATCAAACAAACCACCCAAACCTACTGTTGAATTAATTGCAAGCCGTCCGGTATCTTCCGCGCTTTGAGCAAATTTAGCCTGTAAAACATCATTGATCACCACGTTTACATTTTTCAGGTTATTAAAGAAATTGAAAACACCTGTCTGCATGAACTGTGGAGTTATCCATTTATAGGCATTTGAAATAGGTTCGGCTACATAATTATCGACTTTATCGTTAAAACCGAACATCTTTCTATTGAAGTTCTCATAAGGATCAGCTTTATTTGCTACAGTTTGCGACTCAACATCGCCTGTTGTTGCACAACCGCTCAATCCGATGGCAATTCCGATTAGCAAACCTGAGAATGTATGTTGCATTTTAACGCTTCGATTGCCGTTATATGGTTTGTTCATTAGCATAAAACCTATTGTTTTGAATAATTGTCAATTTTTTCGTTAATCTTATTTATTAAAGCGTCAAAGCCTTCTCGCTGTAGAATAGCCGTGTATTCCGATCTTTTCAAGGCCAAGTCACTCACCCCATTGGCGATAATATTGATGATGCGCCAGCTGTTACCCTTTTCCTTTAGCATGTAATCGAATTTCACTGGCTTGTCGTCAGGAATGACAAAATGAGAATGCACAACAACACCGCCTCTTGTTGTTTCTTCTTCTGAATCAAATACAAACGATTCTCCCGAATAATCTTTAAAGTTGTGCGCATAAGAAGCAATACTTAACTTGCTGAATACATCGACCAGCTTTTGTTGCTGTTCTTCGGACAATTTCTCCCATTCCTTACCGACAACAATACGAGCAATTTTTGTCAGCTCGTGGCTGTTTGAAACAGGATCTTTTAATTTTTCATATCTTCCGGCATATCCCAGTTTTTTGCCTTCTTTCATCACGGCAATAAGATCGGCCTGAAATTTCTCTACAACTTGTCTTGCTGTTGCCCCGCCTTCATCTATAGCAAAAGCATTTATCGTCCCTAATAAAAGGATCATAAAAACAACAGCTAACTTCAATTTTTTTAAAACCATAATCAAAACCTCATAAAACCAATACCTAATTAAATCAGGCAAAAGGCGCAAGGCGAAGACGAAAAAATTTGGGCTCGTCTCCAGCGCCCCTCTCGTCTACACCCTAAGCAGCCAGCATGAATATATTTTAATCGACAACTTCTACTCTCACAGGAATTCCTGCAATCGTTGATGAAAGCTCTTCTCTTGCATACTCGGGATTGGCCTCAGGAACCATTTCTCCCTCGGTTCTTGGGCCTTTAATTGATATTAACAATCCTTTCAACGGATGACTTAGCATATCTTCAACAGCTGTCGCTTCATAACCGCAATGCGCCATGCAGCTTGCACATTTAGGATTATTAACAGTCCCGTATTTATCCCAGGGTGTGGTATCCAAAAGCTCCTGAAAAGTTGAAACATAACCTTCATCAGCCAGTAAATAACAAGGTTTTTGCCAACCAAACACGTTACGGGTAGGATTGCCCCATGGCGTACAATCGTAATTTTGGTTACCGGCCAAGAAATCAAGATATAACGATGAATGATTTAATTTCCAGTTACGGTTTTTACCTATTTTGAAAATACCCCGGAATAAGTCTTTAACATCGCTCCCTTTAATGAATACATCCTGCTTAGGCGCATGCTCATAGCTGAAACCCGGGGCGATGGTCACGCCTTCAACACCTAACTCCATCGCATAATCCAGGAAATCGGCAACTTCCTGGGCTTGCTCGCCCTGAAACAGAGTGCAATTCACGGTAACTCTAAATCCCTTTTCCAGCGCCAATTTTATGGCTTCAACAGCTCGTTCAAAAACACCTTCCTGGCAAACAGACGTATCATGCCTTTCGCGCATGCCATCTAAATGAATTGAAAATGTCAGGTAAGGTGATGGCTTATAATCGTCAATTCTCTTTTTCAATAAAAGTGCATTAGTGCACAGGTAAACGAATTTCTTCCGCGCAATAATACCTTCAACAATTTGCGGCATTTCTTTGTGGATAAGCGGCTCGCCCCCTGGAATCGATACCATGGGCGCATCGCATTCGTCTACAGCCTGCATACATTCTTCAAATGAAAGCCGCTTGTCGAGAATATCATCTGGATAATCAATTTTACCGCAGCCCGCACAGGCTAAATTGCAACGAAACAAAGGCTCAAGCATCAGCACCAAAGGATATTTCTTAACCCCTTTCAACTTCTGCTTAATTAAATAACTACCTACAGTCAACTGCTGACGTAAAGGAACACCCACAAGCAAACCCTCCAAAAAACCCAATAAAATCTAATGACGCCCATATAAAAAATGACCGTCCTGAATCCGCATACGCTACGGAATGACAAACCTGTATCAATAAAGCAACAAACAAACTATGTTCACAAAAATACAACTATTTACTATTTTTTAATAATGGAAACCAATAAATATCAATAAGGCTATTATATAATACAATCGCTTATCTATTGTTGACTAGAATACTATCTTTTAACTTATGACTCCAGTTTTACAGTTAAATATATATAATTTTCCACTCTAACCACTACTTCATGCATCTAGCGTAAACTATGAAGTAAAATAGATAACCATTTATTTTTATTAAAAATGTTTCGTTTTATAAGACTATCCGCTGTGCATATTTGCAACAAAACAACATTGCTTTGCAAAATACCAACAAACAGTCTATTATTGCTATTTATTAACTTAAAACTTACCTTTCAGGTCAACATTAAAAAATAATATTATGAGTGAAACTCAAATATCTTTGGACAACCCAAAATCACTCAGCAAATTGTCTGATGATGAATTTCAGGCACTGTTACTTGAGGGCGTCTCCAGAACATTTGCGCTGACCATTCCTCAGTTACCGGAAAAGTTATACAGCGTAGTAGCCAACGCTTATTTGCTGTGCCGCATTGTCGACACTATAGAAGATGAAGTTTCCTTATCTTCCGAACAAAAAAAATATTTTTGTTCGGAGTTTATTCATATCGTAAAAACAGGAGCAAATTCTGAGCCGTTTGCTGTAGAACTTGCACCGCTGCTTTCCGAGCAAACTATTCCCGCCGAACACACTTTAATTCATGTGTTGCCGCGGGTAATTCAAATCACCCATAAGTTTGAAGTCGATCAAGTTGAGGCGCTGGCTACCTGCGTAGAAACTATGGCTGAAGGTATGCCGATTTTCCAAGCCATGGACCTGCATGGTGGTCTTGCGACACTCGCCGACATGGATAAATACTGCTATTACGTTGCCGGTTGCGTAGGAGAAATGCTAGCCAAGCTTTTTTGCCATTATTCGGCGGAAATCGCACAGCACAAAGACGAACTGCTTACACTCTCAGTATCTTTTGGTCAGGGATTGCAGATGACCAATATATTGAAAGATATTTGGGATGATGCCGGGCGAGGCGTTTGTTGGTTACCACAGGATATTTTTACGGAAACAGGGTTCGACCTTAAAAACCTGACAAGAGAAGCCCATTCCGAAAATTTTAGAAAAGGCTTAGAGCATTTGATCGGCATCGCACATAGCCATTTGCACAATGCACTAAAATATACATTATTGCTCCCCTCTCATGAGGTCGGCATACGCAACTTCTGCCTATGGGCATTAGGCATGGCCATTTTGACTTTAAAAAAAATCAAGCAAAATCTGAATTTCAACAATTCCGACCAAGTCAAAATCACTCGCAACAGTGTGAAAGCTACTATTCTTGTGACCCGGTTAACTGGACGCAGCAACGCTATGCTTAGTTTCCTTTTCAACTTAACAAGTCGTGAGCTCAAAACGCCCGACTGGACATATTCAGCACCATCCTCAGAAGCCCCGGTAAAACTTTAAGGACGTAACTTATGTTTAACGAAGCAAACTCAGAGATAAATATCGGCACTATTTCGAACTCATCGAATACTGCTAACAATTTTGCCCACAATCTCAATCAAGCCATTAACAAAGCTCAAGAGAAATTATTAAGTCTGCAAGATAAAGATGGCTATTGGGTATTCGAACTGGAAGCAGACTGCACGATACCATCAGAGTACATCATGATGATGCACTACTTGGGTGAAATCGATGAATCGCTGCAAGCTAAAATTGCCAATTATTTAAGACCCCGCCAATCTGAAGACGGCAGTTACCCGCTATTTACCGGCGGTGCGGGCGATCTTAGTTGCAGCGTTAAAGTCTATTTCGCTTTAAAAATGGCCGGGGATGCTGTCGACGCCCCACACATGACCCGGCTAAGAAACTATATCCTCGGTCAGGGCGGCGCGGCAAAAGCCAACGTGTTTACACGTATTGCGCTAGCAACGTTTGAGCAATTGCCTTGGCGCGGTGTACCGTATATTCCTGTTGAAATCATGCTGTTTCCCAACTGGTTTCCTTTTCATTTGGATAAAGTATCATACTGGTCAAGAACCGTTATGGTGCCGCTGTTTATTCTTTGCACCTTAAAAGCGACAGCGAAAAACCCTAATAACATCAATATACTGGAGCTTTTCATCACCCATCCCGATGAAGAAAAGCATTACTTTCCAGAAAGAACGCTGTTAAATAAAATCTTTCTGGGCTTGGATAAATTGGGCTTGGCCACTCGCCCGTTAATTCCGAAAAAGGCTCATGAATTGGCTATCAAAAAAGCCAAAGACTGGTTTATTGAACGCCTGAACGGCGAGGACGGCTTGGGCGGGATTTTTCCCGCAATGGTTGGCGCTTATGAAGCCATGCTGCTACTGGGCATGCCTGCCGATCATCATCATGTTGTTACTGCGCGTAAAGCTATAGACAAACTACTGGTCATCAATGAGCATGATGCCTACTGTCAACCCTGTTTATCTCCGGTTTGGGACACAGCACTTGCCGCGCTGGCTTTACAAGAAGCCGACAAAATCAGCAACAGCCAAAGCCTGACTCGCGCTTACGACTGGCTGAAAAGCAAACAATTATCAGACGAACCCGGTGACTGGCGAATTTCCAAGCCTGACTTAGCAGGCGGCGGCTGGGCATTTCAATTTGAAAACCCGTATTATCCCGATGTCGACGATACGGCTGTTGTGGCTTTTGCGATGGCGGAGTCAAGCTTGCCCCATTTGGACGAATCGATACATCGCGCCACCCGTTGGATAGTCGGTATGCAATCTAAAAACGGCGGCTACGGTGCATTCGATGTCGATAACACTTATTATTACCTGAATGAAATTCCGTTTGCCGATCACGGAGCGTTATTGGATCCGCCGACATCCGATGTCAGCGCGCGGTGTGCGATGCTGATGGCTAGAGTGGCGCAGGATCACGCAGAATATTTACCTGCGCTAGAGCGCACTGTCGAATACATTCGTAGTGAACAAGAACAGGACGGCTCGTGGTTCGGTCGTTGGGGTACCAACTACATTTACGGCACTTGGTCGGTATTGCTTGGCCTGGAGCAAACCAGCCTACCCAAAACCGACCCGTTGTATACCAAAGCCGCAAAATGGCTAAAAAGCGTACAACGCGGCGATGGCGGCTGGGGTGAAGACAACTACAGCTATCACGATGTTAGCCATAGCGGCAAATATCATTTCAGCACTGCGTTCCAAACAGCCTGGGCTGTTTTGGCGCTAATGGCGGCCGGCGAGGCTCACAGCCATGAAGTAAAAGCGGGCATTGACTTCATCTTACGCAACCAGAAAACCGACGGCGTATGGAATGACGAATGTTTTACCGCGCCCGGCTTTCCGAAAGTTTTCTATCTTAAATATCACGGTTACGACAAGTTTTTCCCGCTTTGGGCCTTGGCTCGCTATCGTAACGAGCTCAACAACAAGTGATCACTGGCATTGTCGTCGCTTTACCGGAAGAAATCAGCACCCTGACCTCAAAAAAAATTGATAAAGGGCGCTGTGTTTTTATTACCGATAATACCGTTCTCGCCTATTCCGGCGCAGGTGCCGACAATGCACGCACAGCATCCGAGTTATTGATCGCACAAGGCGCTACCCGATTGATTAGCTGGGGTTGCGCCGCCGCCCTCATCGAAACATTAAAACCGGGCGATCTGGTCTTGGCAGATACCCTGATAGATGTTGAGAGTAATCAAATCGGCATTCGCTCCGACTGGCACAGCCATGCCGCAAACTTACTTTCAACCTCTCTAAAAATCCACCTCGGCAGTTTAGCTGAAAGCAAAAACATCGTAGCTACCGGCAACGATAAAAAGCATCTGCATACACAAACCGGCGCTGTCGCATTGGATATGGAAAGTATCGCCGTAGCCAAAGTTGCCCGGCAACACAATGCGCCTTTTCTAGCTATCCGGGCCATTGCCGATCCGGTTAGCATGGATTTACCCAAAGCCATCAATCACTCGCTTAACAATGAGGGTGACATCATACTCGGTAAATTGTTATTATTTATCGCGCTACATCCTGCCGAATTACCGGGACTTATAAAACTGGGCCTGCATTTCAATAACGCAAAAAACACGTTAAAATTGGTCGCTAAACAGCTCGGCCATTTGACCGTTTTACCCAGCCAAGACCAATAAACAGCATGTCATCTTTTTTCAACACCCTTATCGGCTGGTGCGAACGCCAAATCATGCGCTGTCCGTGGACGCTGTTATTGTTATCTCTGTTGCTCTGTGGTGCGACTTTGCACTACACCCTTAAAAATTTGGAGATTAACACCAACACTGCTGAAATGCTGTCGCCTAACCTGCCTTTCCAGCAAAATCAGGCACACTTTAACCAGGCATTTCCCGAGGATGCCACTACCATTATTTTTGCAGTTGAAGCCGAAACGCCGGAAGAAACGTCCTTGGCTGCCGGCAAACTTGCCGAACAGTTAAGCAAAGCAAATGATCGCTTTGACTCCGCCTACATACCCACTGACAATGCTTTTTTCAGGCAACAGGCCCTGCTTTATCTCGATCAAAACGATCTGGACCATTACGCCAAAAAACTCACTGATGCCCAGCCTTTTATAGGGCATCTGGCACAGAATTATCACCTCGAAGGCCTATTCGGCATTATCGGCCAAGCACTTAACCGGCATGACAACGCCCTGCCTATGGACTTAAATCCGATACTTATTGCTATCGACGATGTTCTGAAAAATCAGTTATACGGTCAATCGCACTATTTGTCCTGGCAGAACATACTTTCCGAAAATAAGCCGAACAACGATAAAAGCGCAGACGCACAACCCCAACTTAACCGGACTATCGTCATCGCCAAGCCTAAAATGCATTTTAATGAGATGCTGCCCGCTGATGTCGCACTATCGGCAGCTCGAGAAATCAGTCATGCCATGATGGCAGAAAATCCGTCGCTGAAAATTCGGATGACCGGCGAAACCGCGTTGGAACATGAAGAACTTGAGAGCGTCACCAAAGGCGCCACTTTCTCAGGTTTGTTGTCGTTGATTTTAGTATTCGGAGTCCAATGGATAGGCCTGCGATCAGTAAGATTACTGATTACAACCTATATCGTTCTGGTTATGGGCTTAATATTCACAGCCGGGTTCGCGGCCATTACTGTAGGGCATTTAAATGTTATTTCGATTGCCTTTGCCAGTTTATATATTGGTCTTGGCGTTGATTACGCGGTTCATATTTGCCTGCATTATCGAGAAGGCAAGGCGGACGGCCTATCGAATAGTGAAGCCATTCTGATCAGTATCAGAGATGTCGGATCATCATTGTTTTTATGCGCCCTTGCCACAGCAATCGGCTTTTTTGCGTTTATACCGACCGATTATGCAGGGGTATCCGAATTGGGCGTTATTTCAGGCGGCGGCATCTTTATCGGCCTGATTATTTCACTAACCGTATTGCCGGCCTTATTCTGCGTTTTTCCTGTCGATAACGCAAAGCCGATACGCTCGCCGTTAACTCCGGCATTTATAATCACTTTCCCTTTTCGCTTTTCAACGGGCATTAAAATCGTCTCCATATTGCTAGGCATCGGCGCCTGCTTTGTATTGACCGATCTTACCTTTGATTACAATCCTATCAACCTTAGAGACCCAAACAGCGAATCGGTCGTAACTATCAAAGAACTGCTAACATCCAAAACCGATTCTCCTTTTGCCCTAACCGCTTTGGCAAGCAGTCTTGAAGCGGCCGGAAAAATTACCAGCCAACTGGCGCAACAGCCATCGGTACACGAGTCCATCACTTTGGCGAGTTTTGTCGCTAAAGATCAAGACGAAAAACTGGCAACAATTGAAGATTTAAATCTTATGCTGGGCGGGCAACTTAAAAACTTCGATAACACGCTCGATACTGCAAACCAACGGGACGCATTGGTCAAATTCAATGAAGAACTTAAAAAAGCCATCATTGAAAAATCCCCTAATGTATCGGAGCAAACTTTACAGCAGTTACAACAGCGCATCGAAACGTTTATCCAACGTGCGGACGGCGCTCAGACTCCGGCAGCCGGTTACATACAATTGGAAAAAAACATCTTAGGCTTGCTGCCATTTACCATAGAACGCCTTAGAACCAGCTTGACAGCCATACCGTTTGGGCTGGACGATTTACCGTTGGAGATAAGATCGCACTGGATCAGCGCTACCGGCTTGTATAGAGTCCTGATCATGCCAGAAAAAGATCAAAACAAGCCGGACAATTTGAAAGAATTCGTCACCGAAGTGCAAACCGTTGACAGTAATGTGTCGGGGCTTCCGATTATCAACCAGGCCGGAGGCGATGCGATAGTCAAGGCATTTATTAAAGCCTTTAGCGGTGCTTTTGTTGCCATTGTGGTGTTATTATTGCTAATGTACAGAAGCATCAGAAAGACCCTATTGATCATCATGCCCTTATTGCTTGCCGCTATGCTGACCGGCGCAACCAACGTGTTACTGGATAACCCTTTCAATTTCGCTAATATCATTGCCCTGCCCTTACTGCTCGGCATGGGCATCGACAGCAGCATCCTTATCATGCACAGGCACCATTCCTGTTCATGTGAAGATGAAAATTTACTGCAAAGCAGCACCACCCGAGGCATTATTTTCAGCTCCATAACAACCTTGTGCAGTTTTTCAAGCCTTGCTTTCACCGCTCATCAGGGTATGGCAAGCATGGGTTTAGTATTGGCCATAGGCCTTACTTTCACAGTGATGTGTTCTTTAATAGTCCTGCCTGCTTTCAGCGGCAAAAGCATTTAATTTTTTGAGGTACCTAATGTCATTCAGCATCGCCGAACTTTTTTCTCAACACAGCACTGACAAATTCGATCTGCACGAACAACATTTGAACAATCAAATGGTCAGGGTGTTAAAGACCATAGGCTATGACCGCCACTATCAAAAAGCTGTCGGACAATATCTCTACGACCAGGAAGGCACGGAATATCTGGACTTATTGAGCGGTTTCGGCGTATTTGCGATCGGCCGCAATCATCCGGCCGTTATCAGCGCATTAACAGAAACCTTAACGCTGGAATTACCTAACTTGGTGCAAATGGATGTATCGGTACTCAGCGGATTACTGGCCCAGGAAATCCTGAAAACCACACCGGAAAACCTGAACAAAATGTTCTTTTGCAATTCCGGCACCGAATCGGTAGAAGCGGCAATCAAATTTGCCCGCTATACCACCAAACGCGAAAAAATCGTCTTCTGCGAACACGGCTATCATGGTCTGACCATGGGGTCGCTGTCATTGAACGGCGAAAATATTTTCCGCGAGGGTTTCGGACCGCTACTACCCGGTTGCAGCGCTGTTCCTTTCAATGATCTTACCGCACTGGAACAAGCTTTAAGCGACAAAGACGTGGCCGCTTTTATCGTCGAACCTATTCAGGGCAAAGGCGTTAATGTACCGGATGACAATTATTTGCCGGAAGTCGAACGCTTATGCAAAAAATACGGCACTTTGTTTGTCGCCGATGAAGTCCAAACCGGCTTAGGGCGCACCGGAAAATTCTGGGCCATCGATCACTGGAACGTCAAGCCTGATATGATCTGCATGGCCAAAGCCCTGTCCGGCGGTTTTGTTCCGGTCGGCGGGGTCGCGATGACACAGAAAATCATGGATACTGTTTACAACCGCATGGATAGAGCTGTCGTGCATGGTTCCACTTTCTCCAAAAACAATATGGCAATGGCTGCCGGACTTGCCACGCTGCATGTTATGGAAGATGAAAAACTGGTGGAAAACAGCATGAAAGTGGGCACCGACATTATCGACAGCCTGAATGCGATGGCCGGGAAATACGAATTCCTTAAAGAAGCGCGCGGCAAGGGCATGATGATTGCGATTGAATTCCAGTCGCCTAAGAGCTTGAAACTGAAAGCGGCTTGGGCAATGCTGGAGGCGGCTAATAAAGGCTTGTTCTGCCAAATGATCACTATCCCTTTATTTAAAGAACATCACATTTTAACGCAGGTTGCAGGACACGGCATGAACGTGGTCAAACTGTTGCCGCCGTTGAACTTAACCCAAAAAGACCGAGACACCATAGTCAACTCATTTGATAAAGCCATAGCCGATACCCACCAAATCCCCGGCTCCATCTGGGATTTAGGCAAAAATTTGGCTGGTCATGCTTTAAAAGGCAAAAAGTGATTAAACGGAGAAAGGTAATGAAAAAAATCATTTCAATATGTTTATTGTTCTTAGCATTGTGTCAGGTTCAATGGGCTGAAGCTCATGCGGTGATAACCGACTATTCCCTGAAAATCGCTCCCATTCATGCCAACACCCCGGCAAAAGTCGAACTGTCGTTTAATTCCCAGATTGAACTGGGTTTGTCGCAGATTTTCCTGGTTAGCAAAGGCGATAAACATCAATTGCTATCAACCTCCACCGGCAGCAAACAAGGCCAGATCATTATCCAGGTTCCGCCACTGGAGTCAGGCGATTATGCCCTCAGATTTAAAGTCTTCGCTGCCGATGGTCATTTAACAGAAGACGTTATTCATTTTTCCGTTTCTAAATAGGAGCTTGCAATGGCCGGCATAGCTGATTTTCTTGATTCCCTTATCGGCGGGTTTGACCTGATTTGCTATTCGCTAGCAATCGGCAGCCTGTTCTGGGGACTTTTTGTATTGCGTCCGTGGAATTACCAAGACGGGTATTCAGAGGTATTACTTCAAAAAACCATCGCTCTTCTCTATAAGGGTGGTTTTTGGCTCGCTGCCGCCCAGTTTTTTAAAATAATCCTTAAAGTTTGGTTAATGACCTGCGTACTTGAACGCTGGCCGTTTCCCGAATTTGCCGATACAACGCAGTTCATCGGCGGCATAATACGCACCATATTGGCTGTATTTTCGGCAGGTTACTGCTATCAATACCTCAGCAAGAATCCTTTTTCCAAGCAGCACTGGATAACAGCCGGCATCCTGGCTTTGCCGATGATTATTTCCGGCGCTTGGCTGGTGCATGGCGCGGGACGCTTTGAAAACCAGATTACCTTGATGTCGCTGACAGTCATCCATCAAGTAGCCGCGGCGGCCTGGATCGGCGGCATTTTCCAACTGGTCAACCTTTGGCTTTTACGCAGCAGCAATCAAGTTGCCGAGGGATTATGGCCTTTAATGCTTAAGCGCTTCACCAAGTTCGGCATAGCCTCGGTTGCGATGATCCTGATCTCGGGTTTGCCTATTGCATTGCAATATATCGATACCTGGAACGGCCTGATCGGCACCGGCTACGGCAATTTATTGACGGTAAAAATAATCTTAATGGGCATTGCGCTGGGATTTGCCTTCTTAAATAAATCCGCCGTATTAAAATTCGGGATTACCGGCAACAGTCACGCATTAAATAACCGCGTTCCTTATTACGTTGAAGCGGAAACCTTTGTTTTGGTCACCTTGTTATTTACCGCTGCCAGCTTGGCTTCCCAGCCCCCGGCTATTGATATTCCAAACCTGACCGCAAGCTGGCAGGAAGTTTTAAACACTTTTAGCCCGCAGATTCCAAGAACCAGCTCGCCCACGCATACCGATTTAATCGCGGGTGAAGCGGGCCGTGTGGCAATTGTCGGCCAAGTGCCTTCTCTAGCAGCCACCGAATGGTCGAATTATAACCATAACATCTCCGGCATTTTCCTGACTGTGATGAGTTTCTTTGCAATGCTGTCTTACGTGCAAAAATCCGGCTTTGAGAAATTCAAATACTGGCCACTGGGTTTTGTCCTGCTTGGCATTTTCCTGTTTTTTCGTAGCGATGCGGAAACTTGGCCTTTGGGTCCGATAGGCTTCTGGGAGAGTACTTTTAATAACGGCGAAGTATTGCAGCACCGGATTGCGACCTTACTGGTGTTTGTGCTCGGCATTATTGAACTGAGCGCCCGGATAACCAAAAACCCGGACAGCAAACTGCCTTTTGTTTTCCCGTTGCTGGCGGCTTTTGGCGGTTTAATGCTGCTTACCCATTCCCATGTAGGCTTTCAACCCAAAAGTGCCTTCCTTATCCAGGTCGGCCATACCATGATGGGGATTTTTTCCCTCATTCTGGCCAGCGGTCGTTGGCTGGAATTAAAACTGGACAGACCAGGCAAGGATATTGCCGGTTTTATTTCTGTTGCCGCCCTGTTTCAGATTGGCATCATCCTGATGTTCTATCGCGAACCTCTTTACTAATATGAATACATTACATAACTACCCTCTGCTCAAAGACATCAATACCCCTGCCGATGTGCGCAAGCTGTCGAAAAACCAGCTTAAGCCTTTGGCAAAAGAACTGCGCGACTATTTAACCCATACCGTGAGCATTTCCGGCGGCCATTTTTCCGCAGGTTTAGGTACGGTTGAGTTGACTATAGCCTTGCATTACGTATTCGATACGCCTTCCGATCAGCTGGTTTGGGATGTCGGCCATCAGGCTTACCCGCACAAAATTCTGACCGGACGCAAAGAGCGGATGACCACCATTCGAACCCGAGACGGGGTATCGGCATTTCCGAGCCGGGCTGAGAGCGAATACGATGCGTTTGGCGTCGGCCACTCCAGCACGTCGATCAGCGCAGCCTTAGGCATGGCGATTGCGTCCGAGTTAAAAGGCGAAGACAAGAAAATGGTCGCGATCATCGGCGACGGCAGCATCACCGGCGGCATGGCGTTTGAAGCAATGAATCATGCAGGCGCGCTGGATGCTAATTTGTTGGTGATCCTGAACGATAACGACATGTCGATCTCGCCGCCGGTCGGCGCGATGAATAATTACCTGAGCAAGATTTTGTCCAGCAAATTTTATTCCTCAATGCGCGAAGGCAGCAAAAAAGCTTTAAGCAGCATACCCAGCGTCTGGGAACTGGCGCGACGCACCGAGGAACACATGAAAGGCATGATTGTACCGGGCACCTTGTTTGAGGAACTGGGCTTTAACTATATCGGCCCGATTGACGGGCATGACATGGACATGCTGGTATCCACGCTGGAAAACCTAAAAGATATTACCGGGCCGCGCTTTTTGCATATCGTCACCCAAAAAGGCAAGGGTTACCCGCCTGCAGAAAAAGATCCGTTGGCCTATCATGGCGTACCGGCTTTCGATCCCAGCAAGGATTGCCTGCCCAAATCAGCGCCCTCCCCGCATCCGACTTACACTGAAGTATTCGGCGAATGGCTCTGCGACATGGCGGCACAAGACGAGCGTTTATTAGGCATTACTCCGGCTATGCGTGAAGGTTCGGGGCTGGTCAAATTTTCGGAGTGTTATCCAAAGCGTTATTTCGATGTCGCGATTGCCGAACAACACGCGGTAACGCTTGCCGCAGGACAGGCTTGCCAAGGCGCCAAACCCGTCGTAGCGATTTATTCGACATTCCTGCAACGGGCTTACGACCAGATGATTCATGATGTCGCAATCCAAAACCTGGATGTGTTATTCGCATTGGACCGCGCAGGTTTAGTCGGCCCCGACGGTCCGACCCATGCCGGTAGTTTCGATTACAGTTACATGCGCTGCATTCCGAATATGCTGGTCATGGCCCCAGCCGATGAAAACGAATGCCGGCAAATGCTCTATACCGGCTTTATGCATCAAGGCCCAGCCTCGGTGCGTTATCCGCGTGGCAAAGGCCCCGGCGCTGCGATCAACAAAACAATGACCGCATTGCCGCTGGGTAAGGCAGAAATTCGTCACCAAGGTAGCCGTATTGCCATTCTGGCTTGGGGCAGCATGGTAACCCCGTCTATGGAAGCGGGCAAACAACTCGGCGCAACCGTTGTCAACATGCGTTTCGTCAAACCTATCGATACCGAACTGGTACTTGAATTAGCCAAGAGCCACGACGTACTGATTACCGTCGAAGAAAACGTACTCGCCGGTGGTGCGGGCAGTGCCGTCAACGATTTCCTGCAAGCGCAACAAATCCTGATGCCGGTGTTGAATATCGGCCTGCCGGACAGCTTTGTCGAGCAAGGTACCCGAGAGGAATTGCTGTCGCTGTGCGGTCTGGATACCCAAGGCATTCTTGCCCGGATTGAGAAGTTTTGCGCGTAGAAGCGTTAGCGCAACGTCTCTTCTATAAAGGGTGATCGATCCGGTCGCCCTTGCATCAGGCATTTTAAGCCTTTATCCGATCCGGCAAATCATGTTTAGAAGCCCTATGTACATTGTAAAGTGCAACGGGCTGTAGGACGGTTTATTTTTTATCAGTGCGGAGGTTTTCGTTGACTACGGCTGTTTAATCTTCAGATTTTACATTATCTATCAATGCGTAATTTCTATCATAAACGACCTACCAAAAACCTACGCCTGTCCCTTGCCGGCTTTTTAACTACTCAATTATTTTTAGTTTTATTAAATGTACGCGTCGGCTATCCGCTCTAACGACTTCAAATCTCATTGAATCTACAACAAGGCTCTCACCTTTTTTCGGCATATGTTCAAGCTGACTGACAATAAAACCGCCAACGGTGTCATATTCATCCGTTGCCAGATGCGTGGAAAAGTATTCGTCAAACTCATCCATCGGCGTCAGCGCTTTAATCATATACTCACTTGAACTGCGCTGAAATATATAACCTTCGTCTTCATGCTCGTCGTGCTCGTCTTCAATCTCGCCAACGATTTGCTCTAACACATCTTCAA